>NZ_AKJA01000015.1 GCF_000282575.1 Herbaspirillum sp. YR522
GGCTGCCGCCGGCCGCGCCCGATACCTTCTATGGCGCGGCCGGTCGCGACTTCGTGCGCGACACGACCCTCAACCTGCGCTCGACCTTTGCGCACCGGCTCGATGCGCATTGGCAGGTGCGCCATACGATGAGCCTGCTCGATCTCGACAGCAGCTTCGACAACACCTTTGTCACCCAGCCCTTCTTGTCGACCCCGCGCGACTTCAATCGCGTCCAGCGCGCCCGTTTCGTGCAGGACATGCAGCAGCGCAACCTGCAGACCAACCTCGAACTGCTGGGCCAGCTCAGTAGTGGCGCGGTCGGCCACGACCTGTTGCTGGGAGCGGAATACAGCTGGCAGAAGCGCCAACCCAGGTTGTGGTCGGGGGTGGCCGCGCCGGTGGCCTTCCATGGTCCCGATACCCGCGCCGGCACCGGGGTGGCCAACACGCCCTTTGCCCACAACAGCCACCGCGCCAGCGGCCAGGCGTTGTATGTGCAGGACCAGCTGAGCCTGGGCCAGCAATGGAAGCTGCTGGCGGGCCTGCGCTGGGACCGGTTCGAGATCGATTCGACCAACCGGCTGCGCGGCCTGCGCTCGCAACGTTCATCCTCGGCCCTCAGTCCGCGCGTCGGCGTGGTGTGGGAAGCGCTTGCCGGGCACAGCCTGTACGCGTCCTACAGCAAGAATTTCGCGCCGGTCGGCGGCGACACCATCGGTATCACGCCGGACGCCCGGGGCAACGCCAACGATCTCGGACCGCAATATTCGCGGCAGCTGGAAACCGGGATCAAGAGCGATTGGCTGGCAGGCCGCCTGAGTTCGACCCTGTCGTTGTTCCAGCTGGACCTGTACAACCGGGCGGTGGCCGATCCGGTGGTGCCGGCCATGTTCTACCTGACCGGCCTGGAACGCAATCGCGGGGTGGAACTGAGTGTGAAGGGCGAATTGGCGCGCCACTGGTTCATCCGTGGTGGGGTCACACGCCAGAACGCGCGCGTGGTCGACGCCGAGCCGCGCTTTGCCGGCAAGCGCTCGGCCGGGGTATCGGGCAGCGGCGGCAGCCTGTTCATCGCCTATGCGCCGCCCTTGGGGCTGTTCGCCGAGAGCGGGCTGGTGCACGAAGGGGCGCGCTATGCCGACCGCGACAACATGCTGGAGCTGCCAGGCTATGTGCGCTGGGATGGCAAGATCGGTTATCGCCTGCGCCAGGCCGAGATCACGCTGGCCGCGCTCAACCTTGCCAACCGGGGCTACCATGCCAGCGCCACCGGACTGGGGCAGGTGATGCCGGGCACGCCGCGCAGCTTCACGCTGACGGTGGCCTACCGGTTCTAGGGCTCAATAGAGGGTTTGCGACGACTCGTGCACCAGTTGCGCATACAACTGGTGTCGCATGGGCGCGATCTCGCCCGTCCTGACCGCCGCCAGCACCGCGCAATCGGGTTCGGTGAGGTGGTGGCAGTTATAGAAGCGGCAATGGCCCAGATGTGGGCGAAAGTCGCGGAAGGCGCGCTCCAGCATGCCTTCGCTCAACTGGTACAGGCCGAACTCCTGGAAGCCGGGCGAATCGATGATGCTGGCGCCTTGCTCCATCTGGTACAGCCGGGTGAAGGTGGTGGTGTGCTTGCCGGTGTCGAGGGCGGCCGAGATCTCGCGCACGGCGATGTCGGCATCGGGGATGATCAAGTTGATGATCGACGACTTGCCCATGCCGGATTGACCGATCAGGATGGTGCTCTGGCCGGCCAGCAAGGGCATGAACAAGGCCCGCGTGTCCTGCGGCGCGGCGGTGGCCGAGACCTCGTGTACCGGGTAGCCCAGCCGCGAATACACCTGCAGCCGCTCGCGGGTGCGCGGCAGGGCTTCGGTGATGTCGGTCTTGTTGAGGATCAGGTGGGCGTCCACCCCGGCCGATTCGGCCGCCACCAGCGACCTTGACACCAGGTCGTCGGTGAAGCTGGGTTCGGTCGCCACCACGATGAACAATTGCGTCACGTTGGCCGCCAGCAGCTTGGACTTGTATTGGTCCGAGCGGTACAGCAAGGTGCTGCGTTCGTCGATCGACTCGACCACGCCCTGGTTGGGCGAGGTGCGGGCAAAGCGGATACGGTCGCCGACCGACACGTCGCTCCTCTTGCCGCGCGTGACGCATTGCAGTTTCTGGTCGCCGGCCTGCACCAGGTAATGCCGTCCGTGGGCGGCGATGACCACGCCTGCCTCGAGTTCGGCCGCCTGGCGTGCCGCTTGGGGTCGTCTGGAAGCCATCAGTGGGCGCGCTGGGCGAACAGGGCGTCGATCTTGGCGGCGCAGATGAAGTCGTTGATCGACAGGCCGCCGCGCCCCTGGTTGACACTGTGGGTGTCGAACTTCACGCTGCAGCGGTTATAGCTCACTACCAGCTCCGGATGATGGTCTTCGGCGTGGATCACCCAGGCGATGGCGTTGACGAAGGCCAGCGTCTGGTAATAATCCTTGAAGTCGAAACGGCGCGCCAGCTTGCCATCGTCAAGTTGCCATCCGGCCAGCAGCGCCAGGTGCGACGCGATGTCGGCATCGCTCATGGCGTCGGTCTGGTGGCTGCAGTGGGCAGCGGCGAGTTCGGAAATAGAGAGGCTCATGGTGTTGTTCATTGGGCCGCGGGGCGCGGCGCCTGGTTCAAATGGGTGATGCGCAACGAGGCCGGCGGATGCGAATCGTAGAAAGCCGAATGCAGCGGATCCGGGGTGAGGGTAGAGGCGTTGTCTTCGTACAGCTTGACCAGCGCCGACACCAGGTCCTGCGCATCGGTGTGGCGGGCGGCGAAGGCGTCGGCCTCGAATTCGTGCTTGCGCGAACTGAGCGACGACAGCGGCGAGAGCAGGAAGGTGAAGATCGGCAGCACCAGCATGAACAGGATCAGCGCCATGGCGTCGTTGCTGCCGAACAGCAGCGGGTTCACGCCCAGGCCGGTATAGAACCATACCTGGCCCTTCAGGTAGCCCAGCAGTGCCAGAAATCCCAGCGAAACGGCAAACATGACCACGATGCGCTTGGTGATGTGCTTGAGCTTGAAGTGGCCCAGTTCGTGCGCCAGCACCGCTTCGATCTCGTGTGGTGCCAGGCGCGCCAGCAGGGTGTCGAAGAAGACGATGCGCTTGCCGGCGCCGAAGCCCGAGAAATACGCATTGCCATGCGCGCTGCGCTTGGAGCCATCCATCACGAACAAGCCCTTGGACGCGAAACCGACACGTTGCATCAACGACTCGATACGCTGGCGCAGTCCGTCATCGTCGAGTGCGGTGAACTTGTTGAACAGTGGCGCGATCACGCTCGGGTACAGCACCAGCATCAACAACTGGAAGGCGCACAGCACCAGCCAGGTATAGAACCACCACAGCGCGCCGGCCCGTTCCATCAGGGCCAGCACCACCCACAGCAGCGGCAGGCCCAGCGCCATGCCCAGCACGGTCTGCTTGGCCAGGTCACCGAAGAACAGGGCGCGCGTCATCTTGTTGAAGCCGAAGCGGGTCTCGAGCTTGAACTGGCGGTAGTAATCGAAGGGCAGGTCGACCAGCCCCGAGATGCATCCGAACACCGCCACCAGCCCCACCTGGTACCACATGTCCGGGCCGCCGGTCCAACCCAGCAGCAGGCTCGACAGCCATTGCAGGCCACCCAGCAGCGTAAAGGCGATCAATACCGCGGCATTGACCAGCAAGGTCACCAGGCCGAACTTGGTGCGCGCGACCGTGTAGTCGGCCGCCTTCTGGTGGGCCGCCAGCGGAATCTTTTCGGAAAATTCGGCAGGAACTGCAGCACGGTGGGCCAGCACATGGCGGATGTGGCGCGACGCCAGCCAGAAACGCACCACCAGGCTCAGGCCTAGAAACGCGACGAACAAAACCGAAAACGTAAGTGAAGACATGCTTTCCCTGTGCGAAAATGGCGGAAGTTCGGTGCCCTTGCGGATACCTGGATGCGCGCCACGAACAACCGAATAACCTGGAACAACCTGAAAGTGGCGACATCTGCCGCTTTCATCGATAAGGAAGAATTATGTCACAAGCCGACAACGCAACCGGCGCGCCCGTCAACGCCGTGCCGGCCCGTCCGAACGAGCTGAACCTTGTCTGGGTCGACATGGAAATGACCGGGCTCGACCCCGATCATGATCGCATCATCGAAGTGGCGGTGGTGGTCACCGACTCCCAGCTCAACGTGATCGGCCAGGGGCCGGTGATCGTGGTGCACCAGAGCGACGAGTTGCTCGACGGCATGGATGCCTGGAACAAGGGCACTCACGGCCGCTCCGGCCTGATCGACCGGGTCAAGGCGTCGACCGTGACCGAAGCCGAGGCCGAAGCGGTGCTGGTCGAGTTCCTGCGCAAGTACGTGCCGGCCGGCAAGTCGCCGATGTGCGGCAATTCGATCTGCCAGGACCGTCGCTTCATGGTGCGCGGCATGCCCAAGCTGGAAGAGTTCTTCCACTACCGCAACCTCGACGTGTCCACCCTCAAGGAGCTGTGCAAGCGCTGGAAGCCGGAACTGGCCAGCGGTTTCAAGAAGCGCCAGATGCATACCGCGCTGGCCGACATCCTGGAATCGATCGAAGAGCTGAAGTACTACCGCGAGCACTTCATCAAGGAGTGACCGCGGCTGCGGGCCGCAACTGCCATACCCGGGACGCGCCGCTTGGCGCGTTTTGCTTTTGCAGGCCCCGCTAGCCCAGTCGCGCCTGGCTTGGCGGGTGGCCGATGATGCGCTTGAAGGCGCGGCTGAACGAGGCTTCCGAATCGTAGCCCAGGCGGTTGGCCACCACTGCCACCCGCAGGCCTTCGCGGGCAATCCACTGGCGTGCCTGGAACATCTTGACCCGTGCCACGTATCGGGCCGGTGTCTCACCCACCGCGGCGGTGAATTTTTCGATGAAGCGCGAGCGCGACGCGCCCATCACCTCGGCCAGCTCGGCCACGTTCCAGTCGCGCTCGGGCTGGCGGTGTACCGCCGCCAGCACGCGTCCGATCTGGGGGCAGCGCACGGCGGCGATCCAGCCGCTGGCATCGCTGCAGGCGCACTCGACCCAGGCCCGGATGATGGTCGCGGCGAGCACGTCGGCCAGGCGCGCCATGATGCCGCAGGCGCCGATGCGGTCCATCGTCACCTCGCGTTCCATGGCCTCGATCAGGGTCGGCACGGCCGGGTCGCGTTGCGCCAGGTCGCAGGCGCGCATGACGTCGGGCATCATCATCAACAGCGGATGCAGCGGGTCCAGGTTGAAGCGCATGCTGCCGCAGAACATCACATGCGAGGGCGCGGCCAGGGCGCCATCGTGGGCGCTGGCGGCATCGCCATCGTCCTTGACCAGGTACAGGTTGTCCGCCAGCCGCCGCCGTGCCAGGGCGTCGATCTCGACCGCCGGCACCTCGGGCGAACTGGCCAGTTCATGGTAGGTGCCGCGCGGCATGAGCAGTGCATCGCCGGCATTGAGCCGTTCCCAGTCGGTGTCGTCGGTACGCATCCAGCAGGTGCCCTGGGCGATAAAGTGAAACCGCGCCTCGTGACTGGGACCGAACGCCAGCGCCCACGGCTCATGCATCTCGCAACGGCCGTATTCGACGCCGTCCAGGCGCAACCCGAGCAGGATCTCGGTCAAGGTATCTGGAGTGTCCACTGCAGCGCGGACTTGCGGGCAGGCATCGAGCGACATGGCTGTTCCTTGAACTTGGGACGAAAAGGCATGAATTAAGATTTTACCGGCATTGAAAGTCCGATCCCGCAATCATACACTGCCGGCTTGACTTCCGTTCCAAGGGTTTGCATGCACAACGCTCCTTCTGTTGAAAGCCACGGCTTTCCGTCCCCCGACCGCGCCAACTGGCTCGGCATTGCCAGCCTGGCGCTGGGGGTGTTCGGCCTGGTGACGGCCGAATTCCTGCCAGCCAGCCTGTTGACCGCCATGGCCATCGACCTCGGCGTCTCCGACGGCGCCGCCGGCCAGGCAGTAACCGCCACGGCCATCGTCGGCGCCATTGCCGCGCCTACCATCCCCGTGCTCACCCGCAACTTCGACCGCAAGCAGGTCATCCTGGCCCTGACCCTGCTGCTGGTGTTGTCCAACGTATTGGCCGTGAGCGCGGCCAACCTGCCGGTGCTGCTGGTGTCGCGCGTGATGCTGGGCGTGGCGCTGGGTGGCTTCTGGTCGATGGCTGCGGCCCTGGCCATGCGCCTGGTGCCCGAAAAGCTGTTTGCGCGTGCCATGTCGGCGATCCTGACCGGGGTCTCGGTGGCCACCGTATGCGCTGCGCCCATCGGCGCCTACATGGGCAACCTGTGGGGCTGGCGCAGCGCCTTCATCGCCGCCGGCGTGCTGAGCGTGGTGACGCTGGCGGTGCAGGTGCTGGCCATTCCCAGGTTGCCGCCGCGCGACCATCCCAACCTCAAGGTGCTGTTCGAACTGCTGGGCCGGGGTGACGTGCGGGTGGCGTTGCTGGCGGTGCTGCTGGTGATTTCGGGCCACTTCGCCGGCTTCACCTATATCCGTCCCCTGATGGAAAACATCACCCATCTGTCGGTCAATACCATCTCGGCGATCCTGCTGGGGTATGGCGTCGGTGGTTTCCTCGGTAATTTCGCCGGCGGGTTCATCGCCGAACGCAGCGAGCGCTATGCCGTCGTGTGCGGTGGCGCGATGATCGCCGTGCTCGCGGCTGCGCTGTGGGTGGCGGGCAGCTCGGCGGTGGTGGCGGCCGTGGCCATTACCCTGTGGGGCTTTGCCTTCGGCGCGTTTCCGGTCGGTTTCCAGACCTGGATCGTGCGTGCCGCGCCGGACCATGCAGAGGGCGCAGGTGGCCTGATGGTGGCGGCGTTCCAGGTCGCCATCGCCAGTGGTGCCATCGGCGGCGGCGTGATGGTGGACCATGTCGGCGCCCTCGGTGGACCGATCTTCGCGACCATTGCCTTGACGCTGGGCACCTTGCTGACCTTGCGCTACGGGCCACGCGCGGTGCGCGGCCAAGCGCGCTGACAGGCACCAGGAAAACGGCCCTGAAGATCGCTTCAGGGCCGTTTTTTCATGTCTACCGGTGCCGCTGCCTTATTCTTCGCCGTCGGCGCCGCAGCACTTCTTGTATTTCTTGCCGCTGCCGCACGGGCAGGGATCGTTGCGGCCGGTCTTGGGCGCGTCGCGCTGCACCTGTTGCACCGCCGACTTGCGCTTGGGTGCCCAGTAGCGCTGGATGTGCGGGATCGCCGATTCGATCTCGATGGCCAGCTTGTGGGTCTTGAGCGGATCATCGATGAGCCGGGTCTCTTCTTCTTCGAGTTCGTCCGACCCCAGCAGGTAGATCGGGCGCATCAGCTCGGCCAGGTCCGAATGGAAGATCTCGTCCCACTGGGCCGCACGCAGTTGGATACCTTCCCAGAAGCCCCAGGCCCAGGCCTCGGCGTCGAGCAGCGGCTTGCCTTCGTGCTCGCGCTCGCAGAACAGCGGTTCGTATTCCTTGGGGGCGACCTCGAAGGTGATGGCGATCTCGTTCATGCTGCGTGCGATGAGGCTGGTGATGCGCTCGGCTTCCTTGCCCGACTTGAACTTGGGCGTGTCCTCGGCACGGCTGCCCCATACGCGCGGTAGCCATTCAGCCATCAGGACCTCCTGCGGGCCGATCACCAGTGCGGTCAGGTAACCGTTGAGGGTGTCCATGGTCATGACGTCGTCGGCACAACGGTCGGACAGCAGGAAATCGTCGAGTTCTTCGAATTCCTGCTCGGAAAGGGGCTGGTCGAGTTGCATGGCGGTGTTCTTTGCAAAAGCTGTCAATTGGAGGCCAAGTTTACTCCATTCGGCGGCAGCGCTAGCGTGTTTCACCTGCACTGGCAGCACGCTAGGCCAGTACAATAGCGGCCATGGATCAAACTGCAGCTGCCGGCGCCGAGGCCGGACTTACTTCCTTTGCAACCCTGTCGCCGGACCTGGTGCTGGATGCCCTCGACAGCGTCGAGCTGCGCGGCGACGGCCGGCTGCTGGCGCTCAACAGCTACGAAAACCGGGTCTACCAGGTGGGCATGGAAGAAGGTCCGCCGGTGGTGGTCAAGTTCTACCGGCCGCTGCGCTGGACCGACGCGCAGATCCTGGAGGAACACCTGTTCGCGCAACAGTTGGCCGATGCCGAGATCCCGGTGGTGCCGGCGCTGGCGCTGGCCGATGGCAGGACCTTGCAACACCACGCCGGGTTTCGCTTTGCCGTGTTTCGCCGCCATGGCGGACGGGCGCCCGAGCTGGATGACCCCGATACGCTGGAATGGATGGGGCGCTTCATCGGCCGCATCCATGCCATCGGCGCGCAACAGCCGTACCACCTGCGCCCGGCGCTCGACCTGGCCAGCTTCGGCCAGGAGCCGCGCGACTGGTTGCTGGCCCACGAATTCATCCCGCCGGACCTGCAGGCATCCTGGAGCACCACCGTGCAGCACGCGCTCGATGGCGTGCGGCGCAGCTTCGACCGCGCCGGTGAGCTGTGCCAGTTGCGCCTGCACGGCGATTGCCATGTCGGCAATGTACTGTGGACCGACGCCGGGCCGCACTTCGTCGACTTCGACGACAGCCGCAGCGGTCCCGCCGTGCAAGACCTGTGGATGCTGCTGTCGGGCGAGCGCGGCGACATGGTGCGGCAATTGTCGGACCTGCTGGCCGGCTACGAAAGCTTTTGCGATTTCGAGCCGCGCCAGTTATACCTGATCGAGGCGCTGCGTACGCTGCGCCTGATCCATTATTCCGCCTGGCTGGCCCGGCGCTGGGACGACCCCGCGTTTCCGGTGGCCTTCCCCTGGTTCAACACCCAGCGCTACTGGCAGGATCGCATCCTCGAGCTGCGCGAGCAGATCGCGCTGATGGACGAGCCGCCGCTGTGGCCGGCGTGACACTAGTGACAAGGAACAATATGACGACACGCTGCGGTTGGGTCAACCTCAACAATGCGCTGTATGTGCAGTACCACGACGACGAATGGGGCGTACCATGCCACGACGAGACGCGCCTGTTCGAAATGCTCAACCTGGAAGGCGCACAGGCCGGGCTGTCATGGGAAACCGTGCTCAACAAGCGCGAGAACTATCGCGCCGCCTTCGATAACTGGGACCCCGAGAAGATCGCCCAGTACGACGAGCGCAAGGTGGCCAGGCTGCTGGCCGACCCGGGCATCGTGCGCAATCGTCTCAAGGTGGCCGCCACCATAGGCAACGCCCGTGCCTACCTGAAGCTGCGCGAGGAAGTGGGCGGGCTCGACCCCTACCTGTGGGGTTTCGTCGACGGCGAGCCGATCCGCAATCGATGGCAGGCGCTGATCGATTGTCCGGCCAAGACCCCGTTGTCGGACGCCATCTCCAAGGACCTGTCCCGGCGCGGATTCAAGTTCGTCGGTTCCACCATCATCTATGCCTACCTGCAGGGCATCGGCGTGATCGACGACCATGTGCTCGACTGCCACCGCCATGGTCGGCAGCACATCGGTGGCTGAATCGTGAGGGACGCTTCAATGAACGGTGCAACAGCATGATTTTCATCAAATGGTTTGGCTGGTCGGTGTTGTGGATACTGCCGCTGCTGCTGCGCGTGGCAGTGTCGCTGCTGACGCGCAGGCCGATCCTCGGTGGCCGCGGCGCGATCCGTGTCTGGCTCGGTACCCTGATGCTGCTGCTGGGCAGCTGCGCCATCGAGTCGCTGCTGCGGGCCCAGTTCGGCACCGGCGACGATGGCCAACGCGGCGACCTGCTGGGGTTTGCGCTGATGGAAGGCCTGACCGGCAAGATCAACAAGGGCGTGGCCGTGATCCTGCTGCTGGTGCTGGCCGGCTTTGGCCTGAAATGGCTATTGGGCGCCATGCTGGGCGCCTCGCGCGACGGCGGCCTGGAGCACTCGCCCGAACTGGAGCCGACCTCGATGCTGCCGCGGCGCGGCAGCATCGAAAGCGAACGCAATCGTCTGGCCCAGCAACGCAATGCCGCCAGCGCCGTCGGGCCCGAACGGGCCGAGCGGCGCATGCCGCGCCCGGCCGCAACCCCCGCTGCCGGCGCCCAGCGCCCGGTGGCGCGCACTACCGACGCGCCCCCGCGTGAAGACTGGCAAGTACGGCTGTCGTCGCTGCAGCGCGGCAGTGCGCGTCACGCCGCCCCCGCAGAGGGGCCCGCGCGGGTCAGCAAATGGCCGGCCATCAAGCCATCGGCCGAAGCGGTCAAGGCCCGTCCGGAGTCGGAATGGGCGGCTTTCGAATCGTTGCGTCCGACCGATGCCATGCTGGCGCGCGCCACCGCCAGCAGCGCCATCAGCGCCGCCAGTGCCGCCGCCAACGCCAGCCTGTCGCGAGCGGCGCCGCCGGCGGCGCCACAGCAGCATATTCCACCCTCGATCGCACGCGGCATGCGCATCAGCAGCGTAGGCCGCAATCCTCGCCAGGCCTCGCCGCCTGTCGACGGGGCCCGCGCCGAAGTGGTGCCGACCCGCCTGATGCGCTCGCTGCAGGAAGCGATGCGCGCGCCAGGCGCCGACCCGCAAGTCACGCCGGAAGTCGCCGTGCCAGCGTCGCCGCCGACAGCGCAGCCACGCATCGAGCCGATCGATACGTCGCATATCGAGCCCCTCATCGAGCCCATCATCGAGCCGACCATCGAACCCGCACCGGTGGTCGTGCCGCCATTCCGGCCGGTGGCCGTGTCGCCCTGGGACGATATCCCGGCGCCTGTCCCGCAGCCGCCCGCTGCAGCCGCGCACGAAGAGCACGCACCCTACGCGCCGTTCGAGCCCGATGGCGCCTTGCACCAGGACCTCGAGCCGCTGACGCCGTTCGAATTGTTCCCGCCACCGCCGTCGGTGCCACCGGCAAGCGTGCCGCCGGCCGCTTTTGCGGTCCAGGCCGCCACGCCTGCGGCGCCGACCCGGATGATCGTCGACGATATCGACGACGGCCCGCGGGTCGACATTCCGTTGCCGGCGCTGGAGTTGCTCGACGTGCGCCAGGACGCCGCCATCGAAGTCGATGCCGAGCAACTGGCCGAGACGGGCCGCCTGATCGAACAGCGGCTCAAGGAATTCAAGGTGCCCGTGACGGTGCTGGGAGCAGAAGCCGGCCCGGTGATCACCCGCTTCGAGGTCGAACCGGCGCAGGGCGTGCGCGGCGCCCAGGTGGTCAACCTGGTCAAGGATCTTTCACGCGCGCTGGGGCTGACATCGATCCGGGTGGTCGAGACCATCCCCGGCAAGACCTGCATGGGGCTGGAGTTGCCCAATGCCAAGCGGCAGATGATCAAGCTCTCCGAGATCGTGCGCTCCGAACCCTACCGCAAGTCGTCGTCGCTGTTGACCTTGGCCATGGGCAAGGACATCACCGGCATCCCGGTGGTGACCGACCTGGCGCGCGCGCCGCACATGCTGGTGGCCGGCACCACCGGCTCGGGCAAGTCGGTGGCGATCAACGCCATGATCCTGTCCTTGCTCTACAAGGCCACGCCCGACGAAGTGCGGCTGATCATGATCGATCCCAAGATGCTGGAACTGTCGATCTACGAAGGTATCCCGCATCTGCTGGCGCCGGTGGTGACCGACATGCGCGAGGCCGCGCATGCGCTGAACTGGGCGGTCGAGGAAATGGAACGGCGCTACAAGAAGATGTCGCGCCTGGGCGTGCGCAACCTGGCCGGCTACAACCAGAAGATCGAGGACGCCGCCGCCCGTGGCGAGAAGATCGCCAATCCCTTCAGCCTCACGCCGGACGCGCCCGAGCCGCTCGACAAGCTGCCCACCATCGTCATCGTCATCGACGAGCTGGCCGACCTGATGATGGTGGTCGGCAAGAAGGTCGAAGAGCTGATCGCCCGCCTGGCACAGAAGGCGCGGGCCGCCGGCGTGCACCTGATCCTGGCCACCCAGCGGCCGTCGGTGGATGTGATCACCGGACTGATCAAGGCCAACATCCCGACCCGGGTGGCGTTCCAGGTGTCCTCCAAGATCGATTCGCGCACGGTGCTCGACCAGATGGGGGCCGAGTCCCTGCTGGGGCACGGCGACATGCTGTTCCTGCCGCCGGGTTCGGGTTACCCGCAACGCGTGCACGGCGCATTCGTCTCGGACGAAGAGGTGCATCGGGTGGTCGAATACCTCAAGTCGTTCGGCCCGCCGCAATACATCGAAGAAATCCTGGCGCCGCCTATCCCCGAGGACGCCAGCCAGGGTGACATGTTCGGCGGCGAGTCGGCCGATCCCGAAGCCGATCCGCTGTACGACGAAGCGGTGGCGTTCGTGCTCAAGTCGCGCCGTGCCTCGATCTCATCGGTGCAGCGGCAATTGCGCATCGGCTATAACCGCGCCGCGCGGCTGGTGGAGCAGATGGAAACGGCAGGCGTGTTGTCGGCCATGTCGCGCAATGGCAGCCGGGACATCCTGGTGCCGCCGTCGGGGGACGACTAGGCGCGCCGTAGCGGTAGCCGGTCGCGCGTCGAACGCCGCACCGTCGCCACAGGCATGAAAAAAAACGGCGAACCGATGACCGGTTCGCCGTTTTTCATTCGATCACCCAGGCGTTCACACGTCCAGCTGCGACACGAACTTGGTGTTGACGTAGGCTTCGATCGCCTCGGTGCCGCCTTCCGAACCGTAGCCCGAATCCTTGATGCCGCCGAACGGCACTTCCGGAATCGCCAGGCCCAGGTGGTTGATGGTCAGCATGCCGCTTTCCACGCGCGAGGCCAGCGCATGCTTGACCTGGGACGACTTGGCAAAGGCATATGCGGCCAGGCCGAACGGCAGGCGGTTGGCTTCGGTGATGGCTTCTTCCAGCGTGTCGAAGGAGTTGATCAGCGCCAGCGGGCCGAACGGTTCCTCGTTCATGGCACGCGCCGTCAGCGGCAGGTTGGTCAGTACCGTAGGCTGGAAGAAGTAACCCTTGTCACCGATGCGCTTGCCACCGGTGCGCAGCTGCGCACCTTGCGCCACGGCGTCCTCGATCAGTGCCTCCAGCGCCGGGATGCGGCGCTTGTTGGCCACCGGGCCCATGGTGGTGCCGGCGTCGATGCCGTTGCCGACCTTCAGTTGCTCGGCATAGGTGACGAACTTGTCGACGAAGGCATTGAACACGTTCTTCTGCACCAGGAAGCGGGTCGGCGCCACGCACACCTGGCCGGCATTGCGGAACTTGGCGCCGGCCAGGTTCTTGACGGCAGCGTCGATGTCGGCGTCGTCGAACACGATGGCCGGGGCGTGACCGCCCAGTTCCATGGTGGCGCGTTTCATGTGCTGGCCGGCCAGCGCCGCCAGTTGCTTGCCGATCGGCGTGGAGCCGGTAAAGGAGATCTTCTTGATCACCGGGTGCGGGATCAGGTATTCGGAAATCTCGGCCGGCACGCCATAGACCAGGTTGATCACGCCTGCGGGCACACCGGCGTCGGCGTAGGCACGAATCAATTCGGCCGGTGAGGCAGGGGTCTCTTCGGGCGCCTTGACGATGATCGAACAGCCCGCGGCCAGGGCGGCCGACAGCTTGCGCACGACCTGGTTGATCGGGAAGTTCCAGGGGGTGAAGGCGGCCACCGGGCCGACCGGTTCCTTGATCACCATCTGGTAGGCGCCCGGCACGCGCGAGGGCACCAGGCGGCCGTAGGTACGGCGTGCTTCCTCGGCGAACCAGTCGATGGTGTCGGCCGAACCCAGGGTTTCCATCTTGGCCTCGGCCAATGGCTTGCCCTGTTCGATGGTCATCAGGCGGGCGATCTCGTCGGCGCGCTCGCGCAGCAGGTTGGCGGCGCGGCGCATGATCTTGGAGCGTTCGAAGGCCGAGGTATTGCGCCAGACCTCGAAGCCCTTCTGGGCGGCGTCCAGCGCACGGTCCAGGTCTTCGCGGCCGGCGTGGGCGATCTTGCCGACCACTTCCTCGGTGGCGGGGTTGATCACGTCGATGGTGCGGCCCGAAACGCTGGCGGTCCATTCACCGTTGATGAAAAGCTGTACGTCCTTATACATGTGCGGTCCTTGTAGGAGGGGTGTCGAAAAGCTGCCGGGCCACTTGCGCGGCGACAGCCACTGTGGGGGTCGAAGAACTGGGGCGTGCGTCTCGCGATCGGTTGATCTGGTTGTTGGCGTGCTGGCAACGACCATGCCGATGGCCAGGCGTGCAGCGGACGATATTTATACCATGCATCGCAACATCGCGCCCGCGGCGGCAATGCTGACAGGGTAGCTGCGTGCTGCGCTGTCAGCGGCCACGGAAGTGGCGGCATTAGTGCACGCATGTGCCAGGGCCGCCGGAACAATCCCCGTGGCGCTGGGTCACAAAGTGAGCTTCCATTGGCGGAGGCATTGCGCGAGATCGATGATGAGCAGCCAACCCTATGATTTTCTGCACGGCCGGCGTGAAGCCGCGCCCGATGCCCAAGCGCTCCCGGCCAAGCCCGATGCGCCGCACGACAACCCGAGCGTCGGCGGCTTGGTGGCCGGTTCGGTGCTGAGTGCCGGGCTGGGTATCTGGCTGGCGCGCCGACGCCATCGCGCGGTCCCCGGCAAGCCGGTCCGGGCGGCCAAGCCCGTCGAGGTCACGCCGCCGGCGTCGGGCGTCAAGCCGGTGCGCTACAGCCGGCTGCAGGATGACGGCAAGCCACACGGCATCGAACGTGCCATTCGCCTGGCCACCTTGTTGCTGCCGCTGGTGGCGGCCTATCGCAAGAGCAATACGCCCCGCGCCCAGCTCGACGATGAGGTCCAGCAAGCCAGGCGCGTGCATGCCGCCAGTACGCGCATGGGCATCATCAAGGCCGACATCGAACCGTCGCCCGCCGACTACCTCGACCCTGCGGCCGAGGTCAAGATGCTCAAGGGCGGCACCCGCCTGCAGCAGGGCTGGCAAATGACGGTCGCCGCCGTCAATGCCTGGCTCGATGATTTCGCCCCCAGCATGGGCGCGGCGATCGCCTACTACACCATCTTCTCGATTGCGCCGATGCTGGTGATCGCCATTGCCGTGGCCGGCATGGTATTCGGCCACGACGCCGCGCAAGGGGCGATCGTCAACCAGATCCGCGACATCGTCGGCACCGAAGGCGCGATCGCCATTCAGGGGCTGGTCAAGTCGGCCAGCGAGCCGCGCGAAGGCATGATTGCGGCAGCCATCAGCCTGGTCACGCTGGCGGTGGGTGCGACGGCGGTGTTTTCCGAACTGCAAAGCGCGCTCGACCGCATCTGGCGCATCCCGGCGGTCGCCCGCAAGAGCGGTATATGGCAATTGCTGCGTACGCGCCTGCTATCGTTCGGCTTGATCCTGGGACTGGGTTTCATGCTGATCATTTCGCTGGTCGTCAGCGCCGGGTTGGCGGCGCTCGGGCGCTGGTGGGGCGGCTGGTTCGAGGGGTGGCAACTGGTATTGCAGGCGCTCAACTTCGCGTTGTCGTTCGTGGTGTTCTCGACGCTGTTCTCGGTGATCTACAAGTTCATGCCGCGCGTGACGCTGTCATGGCGCGATGTCTGGATCGGCGCGGTGGCGACCACCATCCTGTTCATCATCGGCAAGTACCTGATCGGCCTGTATCTCGGCAGCACCGGCATGACCTCGGGCTTCGGCGCGGCCGGGTCGTTCGCGCTGCTGCTGGTGTGGATCTATTATTCGGCGCAGATCTTCCTGCTGGGCGCCGAATTCACCTGGATCTACGCCAACAACTTCGGTTCGCGCGCCGTGCGCCAGAAACTGGTCAGTGCGCTGCACGACAACCAGGGCAACCTGGCGCAGGCGCAGGACGCGGTGCAGCAGGTGCAGGGCAGCGGCCACTGATTCATCAACCTAGGAAGGGAAACATCATGAAGCTCAAGGCAATCCAGATGCTGGGTCTGACACTGGGCGTACTGGCCGCCTGGAAAGTACGCAAGACCCTGCGTGCAGGTGGCACGCCGACCTTAGGCGATCTCGGCAACTCGCTGGTCAAGGGCTGGTCGCCGAAGCTGCATTCGGCCACCGGCGTGCCGACATATGAAAGTCCCGAAGCCGATCCGCCGAAGAACCGCATGCCGTCGGTGGGTGATCTGCCGCCATGATCGAGGCGATGCAGAAGTAACGAAGATATGGAGATATGAAGAAATGAACGCCGCTATGCGGCGTTCATTGTCTTGGGGCAGCCGTTTGTCCATTTCCATCTCCCGGCCGGGGTGAGTAGCTGCCCGGGCGGCGTATCGGAGGCGCTGGTGCCGGTGTGGTGGCGGTCGTCGATAGCCCTGCGGAACTGCCCGGTCCGAACGGGTTTTCAATGACCGATCAGGCTATCAGGCCCAGGCGCGCAGGGTATCGCCGAAACCGCCCGGTGCCTTGCTTGCCATGCGCGCACTGGTGGTCACGCGCGGCTGGGCGCTCCAGGCGATCTGCAGCCCCGACGCCATCAGCGCCTCGACCATCGCCACGTCCTCGTGACAAGCGAGCGGACTGAAACCGCCCACCTGCTCGTAGGCCTTGGCAGAAATGCCGAAGTTGGCGCCGTGGATATGCCGGTGGCCATCGCGATCCTGATAGGTCTGGGCAAAGTGTGCCGCTACCTTCGGTGTATGCGCGCCCCAGTCGTGTACCGCCACGGTGCCGCAGACGGCGTCGGCACCCAGCATCAGTTGCGCCGCCAGCCAGTCCGGCCATACGGTGCTGTCGGCGTCGGTAAAGGCCAGCCAGCGCGCACCTTCGTTAAGCAGCATGCGTGCCCCATGCGCACGCGCCATGCCGACATTGCGCGCCTGCAGGTGGGTGACGGCCGCGCCGTGGTGCTGCGCTACGCGGCCCGATGCATCGGTGCAGGCATCCAGTGCCACCACGATGCGCACCGGTTCGGCGTCCAGTCGTGGATGCGACGCGGCCACCCGTGCTGCGCACAGGCAGGCGGCCAGGTACTGTTCTTCGTTATGTGCGGGAATCACGATGCCGATCATGGCGGGTCTCCTTGCCGTTCTTAGTGTTTTTCCCACAGGTCGAGCAGGAAATCGTCGTCTTCGTAGCAGGCCTTGTGGCGCAGCCGGCCATTGCGGTCCAACAGCCGATGCATCGAGCGCGTCGGCTGCAGGCGGTCATCGAATTCCTTTTTCCAGTGGCAAGCCAGCAGGTGGCCGCCTGGCGCCAGGCTGGCCACGGCCAGCGCCGATATCTCCACCAGTTGCATGGCATCGAAGTAATAGCAAAGCTCCGATAGTAGTACCAGGTCGAACGCCGGCGAAGTCGACGACAACGCCGGCCATTGCTCTGGCAAGCTCTCGCGCCGTACGCTGACGTGTGGCAGATCACGCGTGCGCTCGCGTGCGATATCGACTGCCTGCTGGCAGAAATCCGATGCCATCAAGCGGTCGCAGCGGGGCGCCAGGGCCAATGTCAGTTCGCCGTTGCCGCAGCCGGGTTCGTAGACCGCCTTGAAGCGCGGGTTTGGCAGGATCCCCAACAAGATGGCGCGCTTACGCTGCTCGTACCAGCTGTCGCCGTAGTGCCAGGGATCATTGCTGGCGGCATACAACTGGTCGAAATGGCTGGCCGGGCCGGCCACGCCAGCGACCTGCAGCGACAGCGGCGGATCTTCGGCGTTCATACGAACAACACCTCATAGGGACGCACGAAGTGCGCCAGTACGGCAGCCGGCAGGACCTCGGCGCGCTCGCCGTCGGGTGCGACCTGGCTGCGGTAGCAGCGCAGCGCACGTCGCTTCTTCCATTCGCTGGCAGGATCGAGGGCCAGCTTGCGGGCGCGCCCCCAGGGGATGGAGCGTCCCTGCGGATCGGCCCAATGCCAACCCCAGATCGGTACTTCGATCAGCTTGCAACCCAGTTCATGCTCCAGTTCGGCGGCGACGTTGCCCACCGCTTCATGGTCGGGATGGCCATCCAGGCGCCATGGGGCGAACACGATATCGGTGGGCAGCAGGCGCGCCTTGAGCCAGGCCTTGAACTGTTCGCGATCGCGTTGCACGCGGCCATCGGCGATGCCGGCGCGCAGCACTTCGGCCTGTCCCGCTCCCAGGCAGCGCAGCGCATCCTGGCGTTCTGCCGCGCGCAGCCGTGGCAGTTGGGGCGCCAGCGGGGAGGAGGTCGGGTGACTGCCTTCGCCGTCGCTCACGGCAATGACGGTAATGTTGCGCATCATCGTGGCCAGTCGGGCCATCAGCCCGCCGCAGCCCAGCGTCTCGTCGTCCGGGTGCGGTGCCAGTATCACGGCGCGCGAACGGGGTGGTACCAGGTGGCACAGCTCCAGCTCGGGCAGCGCCTGCAGCGCGGGGCAGGCTTGCCATTCGTGTTCGGCGGTGCCGCCGACGATATCGATGAAACGTGCTGCGGTCGGTAGATTCAGAGTTGCCATGGGGTTTGCTCCGTGTCGAGACAGGTCGTACCAAGCTGGGCCAGGTCACGCCCGGCGTGACTCTGGCGCAGGAACACCGGCAGGTCGGCCAGCAGCCGGGCGCTGCGACGCTCGGCGCAATACGGACGCGGACCCAATGCCGCGCCGATGTCGTCGATGGTCTGCCGGGCGGCGGCTTCCACCGTCAGGCGTGCACGCAGCGTCATGCGCATGGCGTCGGCGGTGGGGTTGCTGTCGATCCAGCGCGCGGCCGTGCGCAGGCATTGCGCCGCAGCGTGCAAGGTGCATTCGGTGTTACCCAGGCGCGCCAGCGCATGCTCGTCATGGCGCTGGACAAGCTGGCCGCGCAGATGGTCGGCCAGCGCTGCGGCGGCACCGAACCAACAGGCGGCAATGCCGGCACCGCCTTGCCAGAAGCCGGGGCGCCGCAGGTAGAAATCGGGTGTGCCCACCGGGCGCGCGGATGCATTCTTCAGGCGCAGGCGGGCCGTGCGGGTGGCCGCCATGCCCACGGCCAGCCAGTCGTCATCGATGATCTCCACCCCAGCCTGGTCCAGGTCCAGCGCGGCCAGGCACGAGCGTCCCTGTTCATCGCGATAGCTGAGCAGGCCATGGCTGACGACGTGGGCACCGGAGCACCAGTGCTTTTCGCCATTGAGCAGCAATCGGTTTTCATTGGGCAGGGCCTGCACCTTGAGCATGGCCTGGGGCGATTCCGCGCACCATACCCCCCATACCGCCAGATGCGGCAGGTCGTCTTCACCTGCCTGGGCGAGGATGGACAGGGCATCGGTATGGGCTTCGAACAACTTGGCCAGCGACAGGTCCAGCCCGGACACCGCCGCCAGCACCCGCCAGCGGTGCAGGGTGTCGCCTTCGCCGGGTAGCGGCAAGGCATCCAGGCCGTCGTCGACCAGCTGGCACAGCAGTTCGCCCACCAGGTCGGGCAAATCGGATTGGCTGCACTGCGCCAGCGGCGCCGTGACGCGCTGCGCGATGCTGGCGGGCAGGCCCAGGTGGTGGTGATTGGCGTGGCTGTTCATGCTGCTCCCGGCGAATGGGGTTGTTGTTGGTTTGGTCGCGATGTCGCCAGGGGCGGATCGCCGGACATGGGCAGTATGCGGGCCCGCCCGGCGGTTGGATGTCGGCGCGGCCCGGCGTTTGACGTAGGACTTTGACGCGCCGCACGAGTGGCCAAGCTCATCAAGAAAGTGGCGCCCGAAGGTGGGAAAGCACCGACAGCCGGCTGAGGTCGAGGCTGATCGCATGCCTGGCCGGCGCCGCCTATGATCGGGCATGCCCATCCGTGATGTCGCATTCCATTGTCGTGTCCATTTTCCAGAATAGAGGCAGCCATGCAATCGTCCGATCGCCACCTTGATGCTCCCGTCGTCTATGACCCCGCCTTCGAAACCATGGAGCCCGATGAACCGCAGACCGAAGCCGGCCTGATCGATGCCCTGACCAAGATTTCCGAGACGGTCTTCCGTCATTCCGAACATGCACAGCGCGCGGTCCACGCCAAGAGCCATGGCTTGCTGCGCGGCGAGATCGAAGTGCTGCCCGGCTTGCCGACGGCGCTGGCGCAGGGTGTCTTCGCCCGGCCCGCGCGTTATCCGGTATTGATGCGGCTGTCGACTTCGCCCGGCGATGTGCTGGACGACAAGGTGTCGACGCCGCGCGGCATGGCCATCAAGATCGTCGGCGTCGAGGGTGCCCGCCTGCCCGGCAGCGAAGGCGCCGTCACGCAGGACCTGGTGCTGATCAACGGCCCTTCGTTCTCGGTGTCGGGGGCGAAGAAGTTCCTGGGCAACCTGAAGCTGCTGGCCGCCACCACCGACAAGGCGCCGGAACTCAAGAAGGTCCTGTCGGCCGTGCTGCGGGGTGCCGAGAGCATGCTGGAGTCGGCCGGTATCGAGAGCAGCAAGTTGATCGCGCTGGGCGGGCACCCGATCACCCACCCGCTGGGCGAGACCTACTACAGCCAGGTGCCGGTGCTGTTCGGACCCTACATGGCCAAGATCTCGGTGGCACCGGTGTCGCCAGAGCTGCAGGCGCTCGACGGCAGCCCGGTCGATCTCAAGGACAACCCGGATGGCTTGCGCGATGCCGTCATCGGGTTCTTTGGCGCGTGCGAGGCGCAATGGGAGGTACGGGTGCAACTGTGCACCGATCTGCAGAAGATGCCGATCGAGGATGCCGCCGTCGTCTGGCCCGAGGACGTCAGTCCCTTCCTGCCGGTGGCACGCATTACCGTGCCACGCCAGGTGGCCTGGAGCGGTCCGCGCTCGTACGCGGTCGACGACGGCATGTCGTTCAGCCCCTGGCACGGCATTGCCGAACATCGTCCATTGGGTTCCGTGATGCGGGTACGGCGGGCCGCCTACGAGGTGTCCAAGCGCTTGCGCGCGGCCCATAACGGCCGCAGCATCGACGAGCCCGCCAGCCTGGACGACTTGCCCGATTGAACCGCTACACCTTCAGACCAACCGAGCAGGAACATCGCAAATGAAAACCAAGGACATCCCGGAAGAAGCCACCTTCCACAGCTATAACAATTCGGCCGGTGGCTGGGGCTCGGTCAAGGCGCTGGCGTCGAGCCTGATGCACGAACATGTGGTGGGCAGCGGCACGCGGGTGTTGATGAAGCAGAACAAGCCCGATGGCTTCGCCTGCGTCAGTTGCTCCTGGGCCAAGCCGTCCGATCCGCACCTGTTCGAATTCTGCGAGAACGGCGCCCGGGCCACCGCCTGGGAAATCACCGATCGCCGCGCCACGCCCGAGCTGTTCGCCCAGCACACCGTATCGGACATGCTGTCCTGGAACGACCTCGAACTGGAGGCCACGGGACGTCTCACGCATCCGATGCGCTACGACGCCGGTAGCGACCGCTACGTACCGGTGTCGTGGCAGGAAGCCTTCGACGATATCGGCGCCAGGTTGCGCGACATGGACCCCAAGCGGGTGGTGTTCTATGCCTCGGGCCGGGCGTCGCTGGAGACGTCCTACATGTACCAGTTGATGGCGCGCATGTTCGGCACCAACAACTTGCCTGACAGTTCCAACATGTGCCACGAGTCGACCTCGGTGGCCTTGCCCAAGAGCATCGGCGTACCGGTCGGCACGGTCGGGCTGGAAGACTTCGAGAAGACCGACTGTATCCTCTTCTTCGGTCACAACACCGGCACCAATGCGCCGCGCATGTTGCATCCGCTGGAAGAGGTACGCAAGCGCGGGGTGCCGGTGATCACCTTCAATCCACTGCGCGAGCGCGGCCTGGTCAGTTTCGTCAATCCGCAGTCGGCGCTGGAGATGCTGACCCCGGCGCGCACCGCGATCAGCTCGCAATACGTACAGATCAAGATCGGCGGCGACACCGCCGCGGTCATCGGCATGGCCAAGCACCTGCTGGCGCTGGACGATGCGGCGCAGGCTGCGCGGCGCCCGCGCATCCTCGACGTCGATTTCATCAAGCAGCACACCGCCGGCTTTCCCCAGTTCGAAGCGGTCGTGCGCAGCACCGGATGGGACGACATCGAATTGCACAGCGGCGTCACCCGCGCCGAGCTCGAAGCGGCAGCCGCTACCTATGCCGGCGCCAACGCCGCCATGCTGATGTACGGCATGGGCGTGACACAGCATCGCGAGGCGGTGCGCACCATCGGCATGTTGGCCAACCTGCTGCTCATGCGCGGCAATATCGGCAAGCCCGGTGCCGGCATCTGCCCCATTCGCGGCCACTCCAACGTGCAGGGCCAGCGCACCGTGGGCATTACCGAAAAGCCTGAATTGGTGCCCAATGACCGGCTGCGCGAGCTCTACCATTTCGAGCCGCCGATGGACAAGGGGCTCAATACCGTGGAGGTCTGCGAGCAGGTCCAGCAGGGCAACATCTCGGCCTTCTTCATGCTGGGTGGTAACTTCGTACGCGCCATTCCCGACCATGACCAGGTCGAGCCGGCCTGGCGCGAGATACCGTTGACAGTGCAGGTGGTGACCAAGCTCAACCGCAGCGTGATCGTGCACGGAAAATGCTCCTACCTGTTGCCTTGCCTGGGGCGCATCGAGATCGACCGGCAAGCCAGCGGAGCGCAGGCGGTATCGATCGAGGACAGCACCGGCTGCATGCACGGTTCGCGCGGCATGGTCGATCCGGCTTCGGAGCACCTGTTGTCGGAGGCGGCCATCGTGGCCGAGGTAGCCAAGCGCATCCTGCCACCCAATCCCCAGGTCGACTGGGACGCCTGGGTGGCCGACTATGGGCGCGTGCGCGACGCCATCGAGGCCACCTGGCCGGACATCTTTCGTGACTTCAACCGACGCATGTGGAAACCGGGCGGCTTTTCGCGGCCGCTGGCCGCGCGTGAACGCAAGTGGAAGACGCCCAACCAGCTGGCCAACTTCATCGTGCCCGCAGGGCTCGATCCCGATCCCGACATGCCGGCCGATGCGCCAGGCGTGCTGCGCCTGATGACGGTGCGCGGGGACAGCCAGTTCAACACCACCGTCTACGGTCTCGACGACCGCTTCCGCGGCGTGTTCGGTACCCGTCGCGTGTTGCTGATGAACCGTGCCGACATGGACACGCTGGGATTGGTCCCGGGCACCATGGCGGCCGCCGAGACGGTGTCCGACGATGGCGTGCAGCGGCGAGTGGCGCGCCTGCGGCTGGAACCGTTCGATATCCCGGTCGGCTGCGTGATGGGGTACTTTCCCGAGCTCAATCCGCTGGTGCCGCTGTTTCATCACGCCAAGGAGAGCAAGGTGCCTGCCGCCAAGTCGATACCGGTGCGCATCGTGGCCGAAGCCGTCGTGGTTTGAACCCGCAATTGTCCGATCCTGCCGACGTCGTCGGTGGTCGATTCCCACTTGCGAACAGGTGCCGCACCGACTGCCGCCCGGGGCTCGCCTTTCCTAGACTGGATGGGTCGGGATGACAGTAAGTGCGTCACCCCGCATCCCATTCATCTCGAGGAGGAGAAAACATGAAACACGGCACAATGAAGAAATCTGCAACCCTGCTGGCAGCAACCCTGCTGAGCCTGTCGGCGGTGGCACAGACCGGCGGCGTGGGCGGCAGCTCCAACGGAACCGGAGCCGGCGGCTATAACGCCGGCAATGGCACCGCAACCGGTACCATGGGTGCGACCGGCACTACGGGGTCGGGAACCACCGGCACCGGTGCGACCGGCACTGGCACCACCGGGACCGGCACTAACGGGACAGGCACTGCGGGGACCGGAACTGCCGGCACCAGTGGCAGCACGGCCGTTCCTACCGGATCGAGCACCGGTGGTACAGGCACCGGGACAGGGTCGACCGGCACCGGTGGTACCGGTAGCGCAGGATCGATCGGTGGCGCCTCTGGCGGTACCTCCGGTGGCGCAACGGGTTCTGGCGGGTTCGGCGCGGGCGCAGGTGGGTCCAGTGGCGGTGGCGCAACCGGCGGTGCCGGCGGTGCCGCAGGGGGTGCGGGTGCCGGAGGTGGGGCCGGTGGTGGCGCCGGCGGCGGTGGCGGTGGACGCTGATACGGCATAGCGTCCGGGTCTCAATGCACGTGTTGCGCGATATCCAGTTCGGCCAGGATCATCTCGACCTGAAGGCACTGCAGTTTGAGGTCTTTCACCGCCTTACGGTACTGGCGCACGGTCTTGAGCGTCGGTACCGAATTCTCGTTGCGCACCGCGCGCACCGCTTCCATCATCAACCCCGACAGCAGCACCGACGCCGCGTCGTGGGTTCTCTTGAGTTCGGTGATGCTGGTAAGCAAGCTGAGTTTCTTGTCCATGGTGATCTCCTGACCGTTAGCCTGCTCTGACCGGGGCGACCGTGCATCGTTCCGGCCAAGCACGAACTCGCGCTGCGGCGCACTGCAGGTCGCGCGCCGTGTTCCGGATAGTGTCGCAGATAGTGGCGTCCCGTGCTGCTGGACGACACTATCGCGCTATTGCACCGTTGCAACGCTGACGGGCTTGGCTCGTCGGCGGCTCGCGCGGCGGTGCATCATCCTGCCTTCGACCTGATCAGTATTTCCACATGATCTGTTGCAGTTGCTTGCTGTCGTTGGTGCGTGTCAATGCCAGCTCGGCCAGGATGCGCGCCTTCTGTGCGTTCTGGTCGTCCGTCACCACCCAGTCATACTTGTCATCGGGCTGCTCGCCGTTGCGAATGACCACGCCGCTGCCGGTGCGACTGGCGCGGATGACCTGTATGCCCTTGCTGCGCACTTCCTGCAGCACCGGCACGATCTGCTCGGCCACGCTACCGTTGCCGGTACCATCATGGATGATCGCGCGGGCGCCGGCGTTGACGAACGCATCGTAGGCGGCGCGACTGACGTTGCCGTAGTTATAGGCGATGTCCACCCGCGGCAGGGTGTCGATCTTGTCGATATCGAATTCGGTCTGCGTGGTGTGCGGGCGAGCCGGCAGGCGATAGAAGCTCAGCTTGTTCTCGACCACGTAGCCCAGCGGGCCATAGGGCGAGCGGAAGGTCTCGACCTTGAAGCTGTTGCTCTTGGTGACGTCGCGTCCCGAATGGATCTCGTCGTTCATCACCACCAGCGTACCCTTGCCGGCCGCCTCCTTGCTGCCCGCCACCAGCACCGCGTCATACAGGTTCAATGCGCCGTCCGCGCCCAGCGCGGTGCCGGGGCGCATCGAGCCCACCACCACCACCGGCTTGGCGCTCTTGAGCACCAGGTTGAGGAAGTAGGCGGTCTCTTCGATGGTGTCGGTGCCATGGGTGATCACGATGCCGTCCACGTCATCCTGCTTGAGCAACTGCGACACCCGCTTGCCCAGCGTCAGCAGGCGCTGGTCGTTGAAGCTCTCGCTGCCGATCTGGAAGATCTGCTCGCCGCGCACATTGGCGATCTTGCTCACTTCGGGTACCGCCGCGATGATCTTGTCCACCGGTACCACCGCCGATTGGTAGGCGGCGGTGTTGACGCTGGAGGCGCCCGCGCCGGCAATGGTGCCGCCGGTGCCGATGACGACCACGTTGGGTTTTTTGTCCTGGGCCTGGACGCCGGCCGCGAACGCTGCCGACAGCACCATTACCATGCCCAATTGCTTGAATGTTGCGTGTTGCATCTTGAAGGTCTCCGGTGACACGAGCAAGCGGGCGCCAGCGGTGCCCGTCGTCGTTGTTTGATTATTGGTTGGGTTGACGGCCATAGGATACGGTTCGCATCGTATGAGAGACATCAACGGCGACGATCATACGAAACGCGCGGCACCCTGTCTCATGCTTTTACGACATGGGCGAATGCGGCAAACGCATGAGCTTGGATCGCATATAACCCTATCGCTGTAGGCGACAACTTTATCGCGGGAGATGAAATCGATGCCGGCAAGGGCGGCAAGGGCGGCAAGGGCGGCAAGGGCGGCAAGGGCGGGCAGGCGCGGTGCGCCCGCCCGGTCAGAAGAACTCGACCGTGTCGTTGGTCGTGATGCCGGAGGTCAGGACGCCCGAATCGACCAGTTCTTCATAGAAGCAGATGCGGTTGCGGCCGCTTTTCTTGGCGTGATAGAGCGCCTGGTCGGCGTGGCCCAGGATCACCACCGGGGTTTCGCGGGAGATGCCCACGAAGCCCAGGCTGACCGTGACCTTGCCGACCTGCGGGAAGTCGTACTCCTGCACGTTCTGGCGGAAGCGGTCGAAGATCTTGCGGGCGTCGGTCAGCGTGGTGGCGCGCAGCAGGATCACGAATTCCTCGCCGCCAAAACGGAAGATGCGGTCGTGGCTGCGAAACGACGCGCGCAGGATATTGGCCATCAGGATCAGCACTTCATCGCCATACAGATGGCCGTAGCGATCGTTGACCTGCTTGAAATGGTCGATGTCGACCACCGCCAGCCAGTGGCCCTTGGGTTCGTCGATGACCTCGCCGTCGTGGCGGCGATCATCCTTGTCCAGCGCATGCGATTCGGCCGGTGCGATGGCGAAGGCATAACGGGTGAACTGCTCGTCGAAGGTCTTGCGGTTGAACAGCCCCGTGAGCGCGTCACGCTCGCTGTAGTCGAGCAGGCTCTGGTAGTTGCAGTAGACGTGGAAGATGCCGTGGATGACGTCCATTATCTGCTGCTCGAACGGACGGTCGCTGCGGATCTCGACGCACGAATTCATCTTGCCATGCAGCCAGACCGGTAGCCATAGCACGTGCGAGCCGTCGTCGGCGGTCTCGAGGTATTCGTTGAGGTGGTTGCGGATGCACGCCATCATGGCCGGAAAGCTGGCCAGCGGCTCCTTCAGGTCTTCGCTGGTGTGGTCATCGATGGTATGCACGGCGCCATCGCGGATGACCATTTTTTCCTGCACATAGTGCTCGTCGCGCATGGTGAAGATTTCCAGCATGCGGATGGCCTGGACATTGGTCAGCTGATAGAGCGCCGAGATGACGGAAACTGCCAGGCGGGAGTGTTCCCGGTGGGCGGTGATTTCTACCAGATGCTTGAGCAGCGGTTTTTTCATCTCGTCGTCGATGTCCTGCATGAGCCCATTGTTCTATGTATGGTCGGTACTCGGAGTCGGCTTCACCATTCACGCAATGTATCAGCACCATGCAAGAATCACGCCATCAAGCAAGCCAGGAAGCGAGATGATTTTACACGTTCGCACGCACTAGGATGAAGCAGTTTCTTTACTTTGAAACCGAAAGTTCCGTTTCCATTTCCGTGCAGAAATGTTGTCGCAGCGCGTGCAGCGGTTACGTTGCGATGGTGAGTCCTGCCCCTCTTTCTAAATGCATCTGGCGCATGGGAAGTTCCATCTGGCGCAGCGCGAGCCGTGAAAAAAAACCGCCCGGCGGGCGGCGGGCGGATTTTTTCAGAGGGGAGGGCGGTACGCCCGCTCGTTGTCAGGCGTAGATGATCAGCAGGGCCACCGCGATGATGAGACCGAACTTGGTGATGCGATAGGCGGTCTTGTTCCAGTTCTTGAAGCGGCGGCGATATTGCCCGGCCAGCCAGACGAAGCGGAACAGCTTGTTGACGCGCCCGGTCTGGTCGCCCGTTTCATTGGGCGACGCCGCCGCCGTCATCATGGTGCGACCGAGCCATTGATTGATGGCCTCGGCCCAGCGATAACGCAGCGGGCGCTCGACGTCGCAGAACAGGATGATACGGTTCGTCTCGGCGCCATTCTGGGCCCAGTGGATGAAGGTCTCGTCGAACACCACGCTCTTGCCGTCGCGCCAGCTGTAGCGCTGGCCGTCGACCTCGATGAAGCAGCGGTCGTCGTTGGGCGTCACCAGGCCCAGGTGATAGCGCAGCGAGCCGGCATACGGATCGCGGTGCGGATTGAGGGTGCCGCCCGGGGCCAGCTCGGCAAACATGGCGGCCTTGACGCTGGGAATGCGGCGCAGGATCTCGACCGTGCGCGGGCAGAATTTCTCGGCCGAGGGGTGGCTGGCGTTGTACCACTTCAGGTAGAAGCGTTTCCAGCCGGCCTTGAAGAATGAATTGAAGCCGGCATCGTCGTTCTTCTCGGCGGCCTTGATCTTGGCCAGGTTCTGCAGCGCCACGGCTTCGTCACGGATGATTTCCCAGTTGGCGTCGATGAGGGCCAGGTCGTCGAACTGCCTGACCGACGGGTAGGGCACCGGCGGCACGCGCGAGAAGGCGTACATGAACAGGTTGATCGGCGACATGATCGACGAATGATCGAAGAACTGGCGCAGGAACGGCAGCCGCACGCGCCCGCGGAAGTGGATGAAGAGAATGGAAAACAGGTAGATGAATACGATCGCCCACTTCATTGCATGGTCCTCTTGATGGTGCAGGCCGCAGGCCGGCGTGGCCTGCGGCATTGGCATGGATGCCATATGGTCTCGGATAGGGGGAGATCAAGTGCAGAACGCCGCCGTAGGGCGAAAGATACGCGCTGATGAGTTAGGCTCGCTCCCCTTTGTGCCGGCGCCAGGCGCTGGGCAAGCCAAGGATTCTACACCAACGCCGTGCAAGCAAATGTCAACGCAGCCGGCCCGCCCCGGCTTTGCGCTGCTGCCCTGCGCCATATCAAGGGTCGGATGGAAAAACGGACCGGGCGCAGGCGCCCGGTCCGTCGTCGATGTTGCGGCAAGGGTCGCTTCAGGCCGCCTGCTGGATGATGTGCGGACCCCGGTTCCAGCGCGGCAGGCCGGTGAAGGCGAAGTCGATCTCGGGCACCCGGCCGGCCACGATCTCGGCAATGGCGCGGCCCGAGCCGCAGCCCATGGTCCAGCCCAGGGTGCCGTGGCCGGTATTGAGGAACAGGTTGTCGATGCGGGTCTTGCCGACATAGGGCACGTTGGATGGCGTGAGCGGGCGCAGGCCGGTCCAGTAGGTCGGGTTTTCATAGTCGCAGCCCTCGGGGAACAGCTCGCGGGTGCGGCGCGTGATGGCTTCGCAGCGGGTGGTGTTGAGCTCGCGGCCGTAGCCGTTCAATTCGCAGGTGCCGGCCACCCGCAGCCGGTCGCCCAGGCGCGACACCACCAGCTTGTAGCCGTCGTCGGTGAGCGATACGGTGGGAGCGGCATCGGGATTGGTGACCCGGTAGGTGGCCGAGTAGCCCTTGCCCGGGTACAGCAGCAGGTCGATACCCAATGGCTTGACCAG
Organism: Herbaspirillum sp. YR522; assembly: GCF_000282575.1. Classification (GTDB taxonomy): domain Bacteria; phylum Pseudomonadota; class Gammaproteobacteria; order Burkholderiales; family Burkholderiaceae_D; genus Herbaspirillum. The sequence goes on from NZ_AKJA01000015.1 coordinate 28,903, forward strand.
CTGCTGTGAAAAACTGCCCATGGCGACGACGAAGATATCGGCCGTCAACACCTCATGGCGGCCGTCCGGATTGATCACCTCGACCCCCGTGACGCGGGCGGCGGCGCCGGTGCCGGTGGTGATCAGGCGGGTGACCGAGGTCGAATAGCGAAACGCGACGCCGGCCTCGGCGCTCCTGGCAGCCAGGCCGGTGGTGAGCTTGTAGACGTCGCCCGATTCGTCGGTGGCGGTGAAGTCGCCGCCGACGATCTTGTTGCGAATCGACGCCAGTGCCGGCTCGATGCGCACCACTTCGTCGGCGCTGATCGATTCGCGCGGGCAGCCGAGGTCGCGCATCAGCTTGGCCGCCGGCAGCGACTCTTCGAATTCCTTTTCCTCGGTATAGAAATGCAGGATGCCACGCGTGAGATGGTCGTAACCGATGCCGGTCTCGGCCCGCACGGCCTGCAGGGTCTGGCGGCTGTATTCACACAGCGCGACGATGTTGCGGATGTTCCGGTCGGTGCGGGCGGCGGTGCATTCGCGCAGGAAGCTCACGGCCCATTTCCACTGCAGCCATTCGGGGCGGAAGCGGTACAGCAGAGGCGCGTCTTCCTTGCCCAGCCATTTCAATACCTTCATCGGGGCCGCCGGGTTGGCCCAGGGTTCGGCATGCGAGACCGAGATCTGGCAACCGTTGGCAAAGCTGGTCTCCTGCGCGGCGCCCGGTTGGCGTTCGATGACGGTGACGTCGTACCCTTGCTTGCTGAGGAACCAGGCGGAAGCGGTCCCGATAATGCCTGCGCCCAATACGATCACTTTCATCTCACTCTCCCGGTCTCTGCGTGAACTGGATCACGGCGGCGCCGTGTTGCCAGAATGCTTGTGTTCATTCCATCGTCATCGATGGAAATGCGTGCAGGTATTGTAAGAATATCCGGATTGTCGATGTCGCCAATTCCGGCCAGTGTATTTTGAATATATTAAGCGCAGTGGCAGATTTTATTTAAAAATGAAAGAAAAAGGCAGTCAGCTTTGGTTTTTTGAAGAAGTGAATCGGGCCATTTCTTCCGCCACCGCGCGGGTGACGGTTTCGGCCAGCGCCTGGCGCAGGCCTTCCTTGATGCGCTGCGTCAGTATGTCGCCCAGGTTGTCCATCGTCAGCGCCAGTTGGTCACGCAAGTGCTGCTGCACCACGGTATCGGCTTGCGCCAGCAGGTTCTGCAGCACGTTTTCGCGAATTTCCTGTTCCCAGTTGCGATATTGCTCGGCCACCGGGCTGAACGGCTCGGGCGCGAACGATTGTGCCGGCGGCTGGTAATTGGCGCTTTCCGGCGCCTGCCAGAAAGCACCGGGCTGGGGGGCAGAGGCGTAATCGGGGGCGCCGGCGTCGGCTTGCGCCACATAGGCCGGGGGCATCGGTATCGACTGCTGCGGCAGCACCTGGGGCGCCACCGGGATGATCTCGGTCAGCAGCGGAATGTTGTGGTCGTCGTGGTTCATGGCGGGTTCAACTGGCCACGAAGTGATTGAGCGGATAGCCGCGTTCTTTATAGAAGCGGTAGCGCTCGCGCCCGGCGCTGCGGTCGGCTTCCTGGTCGGCCACGATCTCGAGCATGCGTTCGAAGCGGGCGAAGTTCGACGGCGTCTGCGCCGACAGGTTGATCAGCACCTGGTGGTGCGGCAATTCGAGATCGTCGCGGGCGGTCAGGATGATCGGGGTTTGCGCTGCAAGCGCATCGCCGGCGCCGACGTGGGGCAGGAAGTCCTGCTCGGAAAAGGTCCACAGGGCCTGGTCCAGTTGCTGCAGCTCTTGCGCATCGGTCGCGCGCAGCACGATCTTGCTGCCGGCGGCATGGGCCTTGCGCACCAGGCGGCAGACATAGGCGATCTTCTGCGGGACGTTGCTATGGAAGTCGATACGGGTCATGGCGGAAGTATAAAGCCACTGCCGCCGCCGTGGGGTGCGGCGATGAAGTTCGGCGCCCCGGATCGGGGAGGCGCCAAGACCGGGCGCCTCCCCGCGTGCCGCAGCCGGTCAGGCAGCCATGCCGCTGTGGCGCAGCAACGCATCGATGCTGGGCTCGCGCCCACGGAAGGCCTTGAACGACTCGATTGCCGGGCGCGAGCCGCCGACCGCCAGGATCTCTTGCTGGAAGCGGCGCCCGGTTTCCAGCGACACCACGTTGCCACTCTCGGCCGCGGCCTCCTCGAAGGCACCATAGGCGTCGGCAGACAGCACCTCGGCCCACTTGTAGCTGTAGTAACCGGCCGCGTAGCCGCCGGCGAAGATGTGCGAGAACGAATGCTGGAAGCGGTTGAATTCGGGCGGCCGGATCACGGCAATGCGCTCGCGCACGGCATCGAGCAGTTGCTGCACGGTCTGGCCGCCACCGACTTCATATTCGTGGTGGATCAGCATGTCGAACAGCGAGAACTCGACCTGGCGCAGTGTCTGCAGCCCGGACTGGAAGTTCTTGGCGGCAATCATCTTGTCGTACAGCGTGCGCGGCAGCTGGGCGCCGGTCTCGGCGTGCGAGGTCAGCTGCTGCAGCACGTCCCACTCCCAGCAGAAGTTTTCCATGAACTGCGAGGGCAACTCGACCGCGTCCCATTCGACGCCCGAAATGCCCGAAACCCCCACTTCGTCAACCTGGGTCAGCATGTGATGCAGGCCATGTCCGAACTCATGGAACAGGGTAATGACTTCGTCGTGGGTAAACAGCGCCGCACGCGCCACTCCATCTACCACGACCGGTTCGGTGAAGTTGCACACCAGATAGGCGATCGGGGTCTGTACACCGCTGGCCGTCAGGCGCCGGGCCCGGGCGTCGTCCATCCAGGCGCCGCCGCGCTTGCCGCTGCGCGCATACAGGTCGAGATAGAACTGGCCGACCAGTTGGCCGTCGCGTTCGATGCGATAGAACTTGACGTCCTTGTGCCATACCGGCGCCGTATCGGCCTTGATGCTCACGCCGAACAACTGTTGCGCCACCTGGAACAGGCCGCCCACCACGCGTGGTTCGGGGAAGTACTGCTTCAGTTCCTGCTCGGAGAAGGCATAGCGCTGCTCACGCAGCTTTTCGGATGCATAGGTGCTGTCCCAGGCCTGCAGCGTGTCCAGTCCCAGCTTTTCGCGGGCGAAGTCCTTGAGCTCCTGGTAGTCCTTTTCGCCGAACGGACGGGCGCGCTGGCCCAGGTCTTCCAGGAACGCGATCACCTCGGCCGGCGACTGCGCCATCTTCGGCACCAGCGAGACCTCGGCGAAGTTGGCATAGCCCAGCAGCTGTGCTTCTTCCTTGCGCAGGCGCAGGATGTCGTCGATGTTGGCGCTGTTGTCCCAGTCGGGCTTGCCGCCCAGTTCGGACGCCTTGGTCGCATTGGCGCGGTAGATCTTCTCGCGCAGCGCCCGGTTGTCTGCATATTGCAGTACCGGGAAGTACGAAGGGAAATGCAGCGTGAACTTGAAGCCCGGCTTGCCGTCCTTCTCGGCCCCCGCGCGCGCGGCCTGCCTGACGTCGTCGGGCAAGCCGGCCAGTTCGGCCTCGTCGTCCACGAACAGGGCGAAATCATTGGTGGCGTCGAGCACGTTTTCGGAGAAACGGGTGGTCAGCGCAGCGTGCTGCTCCTGGATCTCGGCAAAGCGTTCCTTCTGCTCGGCCGGCAATTCGGCACCGGACAGGCGGAAGTCGCGCACGGCGTTGTCGACCACCCGGCGCCGCGCCGGCGATAGCCGGGCAAAGGCCGGGCTGGCCTGCAGCGCCTTGTACTTGTCGAACAGCGCCAGGTTCTGGCCGAGATCGGTCCAGAATTCCACCAGGCGCGGCTGGTTCTCGTTGTAGGTCGCACGCAGCTCGGGCGTGTCCATCACCGAGTTCAGGTGCCCGACCACGCTCCAGGCGCGTCCCAGTTTTTCGGTGGCCGATTCCAGCGGCTCGACGAAGTTGTCCCAGGTGACCTCGGCCATCGGTGCCTCCAGTTCGGTCACCAGCCGGGCAGCGTCGGCCAGCAGCTTGTCCACGGCCGGGGTGACGTGCTCGGGCTTGATGGCCTCGAACTGGGCATAGCCCGAGAAATCGAGCAGGGGGTTGGCGGCGATGTCGTTGGGTGTGGTCATGGGCTCTCGATTCGTTGGGTACGCCCCGCACCATGCGGGGCGTCATTCATTACATCAGGACCGTTCGGCGGCTTCGATCGTGTTGACCAGCAGCATGGTGATGGTCATGGGACCGACGCCACCCGGCACCGGAGTGATCCAGCCGGCCACTTCGCGTGCGTTGGCGAAGTCGACGTCGCCGCACAGCTTGCCGTTGTCGTCGCGGTTCATGCCGACGTCGATCACCACCGCACCCGGCTTGACCATGTCGGCGGTGACGATATTGCGCCGGCCGGTGGCCACCACCAGGATGTCGGCGCCACGCGTATGGTGGCCCAGGTCGCGGGTCTTGGAGTTACAGATAGTGACGGTGGCACCGGCTTGCAAGAGCAACATCGCCTGCGGCTTGCCCACGATGTTGGACGCGCCCACCACCACCGCATTGGCGCCGCGCACGGGATAGTCGATCGATTCGAGCATCTTCATGACGCCGTAGGGGGTGCACGGACGGAACAACGGCTGGCCGGTCATCAGCAGGCCGGCATTGCTGATATGAAAGCCGTCGACGTCCTTCTCGGGGGCGATCGCCTCGATCACCTTGTGCGAGTCGATATGCGCCGGCAGCGGCAGTTGCACCAGGATGCCGTTGATCTTGGGGTCGTGGTTGAGTGCGTCGATACGTGCCAGCAGGTCGGCCTCGGTCAGCGTGGCGTCGTATTTCTCGAACACCGAATGCAGGCCGTTGTCTTCGCAGGCCTTGACCTTGTTGCGCACATAGACTTGCGAAGCCGGGCTGTCGCCCACCAGGATCACCGCCAGTCCGGGCTGCTTGCCCTGTGCGGTCAGGGCAGCGGCGCGGCGGGCGACATCGGCGCGCAGTTGTTGGGAGAGCAGGTTTCCATCGATCAGTTGAGCTGGCATGGCAGATATAGAGGCAAAGAGGCTGAAAGGAGAGGGCGGCAGCCTCACATGGGGCCGGCTGCGCGCGGCGCAACCTGGAATTATAAAGCGTGCCGCGCCCGCGCAGGCAGCGCCAGCCCGTTCGACGTTGTCGGGAAGATAACAAAACCGTCCACCGCCACCGGCGTGGTCGGTTTTTCGGGACCAACGGCGACAATTGGCGTTTTCGGTTATGCTCCCGCAACCAAATCGCGAGCCCCCGTAGCAGGGCTTGTGCTGAATCGCCATTTTCAAGGACCACCGCATGACCGATCTGCTGACCCGCCGCCTGCAACTGCTTGCCAGCGAGCAACACCTGGGCTTGCTCGGTGGCGGCTTGCGCGGCGTGGAGCGCGAGACCCTGCGCGTGGACCGGGCCGGCCAGCTGGCGCATACGCCGCATCCCGCCGCGCTCGGTTCGGCCCTCACCAATGAATTGATCACCACCGATTATTCGGAGTCGCTGGTCGAATTCATCACCCCGGCCGAGCCCGACATTGCCATCGCCCTGCAACGGCTCGACGAGATCCATCGCTTTGCCTATCCGCGCCTGGGCGGCGAGGTGTTGTGGAACGCCTCGATGCCGTGCGAGCTGCCGCCCGAGGACGAGATCCCGCTGGCCTGGTATGGCAGTTCCCACATCGGCATGCTCAAGCATGTATACAGGCGCGGCCTGGCGCTGCGCTACGGCCGCACCATGCAGTGCATCGCCGGCATCCACTACAATTTCTCGCTCGACGAGGGCCTGTGGGAGGCGCTGCGGGCTGGCGACGAGAGCGACGAGCGGGTCGACGTCTCGGTCTCGCGCCGTGATTACCAGTCGGAACGCTATATCGCGCTGATCCGCAATTTCCGTCGCTACAGTTGGCTGTTGATGTATCTGTTCGGTGCCTCGCCGGCGGTGGCCACCAATTTCCTGCGCGGCCGCCCGCACCAGCTCGAGACACTCTCGGCCGATACCCTGTACCTGCCCTACGGCACCAGCCTGCGCATGAGCGACCTGGGTTACCAGAACAATGCCCAGGCCAATATCACGCCGCACTACAACAACCTGCCGGCCTATATTCGCAGCCTCTCGCATGCGGTCAGCGAACCCTATCCGCCGTACGAGGCGATCGGCACCAAGCGCGACGGCGAGTGGGTGCAGATCAATACCAATATCCTGCAGATCGAGAACGAGTTCTACTCGGCGATCCGTCCCAAGCGCGTGATCTACAGCGGCGAGCGCCCGGTGCAGGCGCTGTCGGCACGTGGCGTGCAGTACGTCGAGGTGCGCTGCATGGACATCGATCCCTTCGATCCGCTGGGCATCAACCTGCAGACGGCGCGTTTCCTGGATGTGTTCCTGCACTTCCTGGCGCTGGAGCAGAGCTGCCTGACCTCCGACGCCGAAGGCGCCGAGAATCGCGCCAATTTCATGGCGACCGTCAAGCAAGGGCGCCAGCCCGGATTGCAATTGCAGTTCAAGGGGCAAGCCATCGGCCTGAGCCAGTGGGGCGGGCAACTGCTCGATCGCATGCAGGCGGTGGCCGAGTTGCTCGACCTGCATGCCGGCGGCAGCCAACACGGCGATGCCCTGGCGGCACAACGCATCAAGCTGGCCGATCCGGACGCCACGCCGTCGGCCCGCGTATTGCGCGAGATCGGTGCCGCCGGCAATTCGTTTGCCGCCTTCGCGCTGCAAAACAGCACCCGCCAGGCCGAGCAGATGCTGGCGCGACCGCTCGATGCGGCCCGTACGGCCGAGTTCGAGGCCATGGTGCGTGCGTCGCTGCAAGCCCAGGACGATATCGAACGGACCCAGATCGGGGACTTCGATACCTTCGTCGCCGCCTACCGCGCCAGCACGCTGGGCAATATCAGCGTCTAGCGGCAGCTTCCCCGGCTTGACCCGATGGCCATCGCTGCGGTGGCGGCCGCCGGCCGCCTGTTAGTTTTGCGCACTGCAAACCGCCCTCGGAGGCCTGCGATTCGATCCGCGCCTCGAAAATCATCGCCCGCAACGCCCCTGTTCATGCCGCTTTGCAGCAAATTTTCATATTATGAAATCACTTATCGTAATTTGAAAATCAAAAATTCCCTGTTAGAATTCGTCGTCCTCAAGGCTGGAAGACCTTACATTAGCTGTTGAATCAGCTGTTGATATGGTCTTGCCGACATAGCCGGCGGCAACAGACAACGAACGCATTGAACGACCCGACCGACCCGCTGAGTCCATCAGACCGGCAGGAGCCTTCAACAAACAGGAGACATGACATGTCAGCCCAAATCGACCAAGTCCTGGCGCAGGCCGCCAACGATCCCGACGTGATGGAAACCCAGGAGTGGCTGGACGCCCTCGAAGCCGTGATCGAAAAGGAAGGCCCGGACCGCGCCCACTACCTGATGGAACGCATGGTCGACCTGGCTCGCCGTCGCGGCGCCCACATTCCCTTCTCCAGCAACACGGCCTACGTCAACACCATTCCCGCCGACCAGGGCGAGCATTGCCCCGGCAACCTCGAGTATGAAGAGCGCCTGCGTTCGTGGATGCGCTGGAACGCCATGGCCATGGTGGTCAAGGCCAACCGCGTCGATGGCGACCTGGGTGGCCACCTGTCCTCGTTTGCCTCGCTGGCCAACATGCTGGGCATCGGTTTCAACCATTTCTGGCACGCCCCGAGCGAAGACCACGGCGGCGACCTGCTGTATATCCAGGGCCACTCCTCGCCCGGCATCTACGCGCGTGCTTTCCTCGAAGGCCGCCTGACCGAGGACCAGCTGGTCCATTTCCGTCGCGAAGCCGATGGCAAGGGCCTGTCTTCGTATCCACACCCCAAGCTGATGCCCGAGTTCTGGCAGTTCCCGACGGTCTCGATGGGTCTGGGACCGTTGATGGCCATCTACCAGGCGCGCTTCCTGAAGTACCTGCACGCACGTGGCATCGCCAAGACCGACAACCGCAAGGTGTGGGCCTTCTGTGGCGACGGCGAGATGGACGAGCCGGAATCGATGGGCGCCATCGGCATGGCCGGTCGCGAACGCCTCAACAACCTGGTGATCGTGGTCAACTGCAACCTGCAACGCCTGGATGGCCCGGTGCGCGGCAATAGCAAGATCATCCAGGAACTCGAATCCGACTTCCGTGGCGCCGGCTGGAACGTGGTCAAGGTCATCTGGGGCAGCGGCTGGGACGAGCTGCTGGCGCGCGACAAGGATGGCATCCTGCAGAAGGTGATGATGGAAACCGTCGACGGTGAATATCAGAACTACAAGGCCAAGGACGGCGCCTTCGTGCGCAAGCACTTCTTCGGCAAGCACCCCAAGCTGCTGGAACTGGTCAGCAAGATGTCGGACGACGACATCTGGCGCCTGACCCGTGGCGGCCACGACCCGCACAAGATCTACGCCGCCTTCAAGGTCGCGCAGGACAGCCGCGACCAACCGACCGTGATCCTGGCCAAGTCGATCAAGGGCTATGGTTTCGGCAAGGCCGGCGAGGCGCGCAACACCGCGCACAACACCAAGAAACTGGACGACGAAGCCATCCGCGCCATGCGCGACCGCTTCCAGCTGCCGATCTCGGACGCCGATCTGCCCAATATCCCGTTCTTCAAGCCATCCGACGACACGCCCGAGATGCAGTACCTGCACGAGCGCCGCAAGGCCCTGGGCGGTTACCTGCCGCAGCGCCGTCCGCAAGCCGACGAAAAGCTGCCGGTGCCCGAGCTGTCGGCGTTCCAGGCGATGCTCGAACCGACCGCCGAAGGCCGCGAAATCTCGACCACGGCCGCCTATTCGCGCGTGCTGACCGCACTGCTGCGCGACCCCAACCTGGGCCAGCGCGTGGTGCCGATCATGGTCGACGAATCGCGAACCTTCGGTATGGAAGGCCTGTTCCGCCAGATCGGCATCTTCAGCCAGGTCGGCCAGCTGTACGAACCGGTCGACAAGGACCAGGTGATGTACTACCGCGAAGACAAGGCCGGCCAGATCCTGCAGGAGGGCATCAACGAAGCCGGCGGCATGAGCTCGTGGATCGCCGCGGCGACCTCGTACTCGACCAACAACCGGGTGATGATCCCGTTCTATACCTACTACTCGATGTTCGGCCTGCAGCGCATCGGCGACCTGGCATGGGCAGCGGGCGACATGCGTGCGCGCGGCTTCCTGATCGGCGGCACCGCCGGTCGTACCACCTTGAACGGTGAAGGCCTGCAGCATGAAGACGGCCACAGCCATGTGTTCGCCTCGGCGATCCCGAACTGCGTACCTTACGACCCGACCTTCGCCCACGAAGTCGCGGTGATCATCCATGACGGCCTGCGCCGCATGGTGGCCAACCAGGAAGACGTGTTCTACTACATCACCGTGATGAACGAGAACTACGGTCATCCAGGCATCAAGCCGGGCCAGGAAGAGGGCATCCTCAAGGGCCTGTACCTGCTCAACGAAAGCGAGAAGAAGAACAAGCTGCGCGTGCAGCTGCTGGGTTCGGGCACCATCCTGCGCGAGGTCATCGCCGCGGCCGACCTGCTGCGCGAGGACTGGAAGGTCGATGCCGATGTCTGGTCGGCGCCGTCCTTCACGCTGCTGGCCCGCGATGGCCAGGACGTGGAACGCTGGAACATGCTGCATCCGGCCGATGCCCCGAAGAAGAGCTACTTCGAGCAATCGCTGGAAGGCAGCGAAGGCCCGATCGTGGTGTCCACCGACTACATGCGCACCTATGCCGAGCAGGTCCGCGCGTTCGTGCCGAAGGGCCGTTCGTACAAGGTGCTGGGCACCGACGGCTATGGTCGCTCCGACACCCGCGCCAAGCTGCGCGAGTTCTTCGAGGTGAACCGTTACTTCGTGGCCGTGGCGGCATTGAAGTCGCTGGCCGACGAAGGCAAGATCAAGGGTTCCGTGGTGGCCGAGGCGATCGCCAAGTATGGCATCGACCCCAACAAGCCCAACCCGGTGACCGTATAAGTCTGCGCAGGCCAGGACCATCCCCGCTTCAGTCGAACTGACCGCGGGGATGTGTCTTGTGCGAGACCTCCCGAAAGCAGGAGGCCGGCGCCAGTCATGCCATACTCTGGCTGCGGCAGCAGGACCTTCATAACGCGACACAGCAGTCCCCGGCCCATGGCGGGACCACAGAACAATGGAGCGCAACAGATGAGTCAAGTCGAAGTAAAAGTCCCGGACATCGGCGATTTCAAGGAAGTCGAAGTCATCGAGGTGATGGTCAAGGTGGGCGACACGGTCAAGGTCGACCAGTCGCTGGTGACGGTCGAGTCCGACAAGGCCAGCATGGAAATCCCGTCCAGCCAGGCGGGCGTGATCAAGGAAATCAAGGTCAAGGTCGGTGACAAGATCGCCGAGGGTTCGCTGCTGGTGATCGTCGAGGCCGATGGCGCCGGCGCCGCCCCGGCACCCCAGGCCGCAGCGGCGGCCCCGGCTGCAGCCGAGGCTTCGGCACCTGCACCTGCGGCGACGGCAGCTGCGGCGCCCGCACCAGCCGCAGCCGGTGGCGTGGTCGAGATCGAAGTGCCGGACATCGGCGACTTCAAGGAAGTCGAAGTCATCGAGGTGATGGTCAAGGTGGGCGACACGGTCAAGGCCGAGCAGTCGTTGCTGACCGTCGAATCCGACAAGGCCAGCATGGAGATTCCATCCAGCCATGCCGGCGTCATCAAGGAACTGAAGATCAAGCTGGGCGACAAGGTCGCCAAGGGCAGCATCATCGCCACGCTGGAAACCACCGGCGGTGCGCCTGCGGCGGCGCCGGCCGCGCAGGCTGCCGCCGCGCCGGCGGCAGCGCAGGCCTCGGCACCCGCACCTGCCGCGGCACCGGCCGCCGCCCCGGCTGCTCCGGTCATCGCCAGTGCATCGGCCGTCAACACCGGCGGCAAGGCGCACGCGTCGCCATCGGTGCGCAAGTTCGCGCGCGAACTGGGAGTGGACCTGGGCCGCGTGCCGGCGACCGGCCCCAAGGGCCGTATCCTGCAGATCGACGTGCAGAACTTCGTCAAGGGCGTCATGGCCGGCAGCACGCAAGTCGCTGGCGCACCGGGCAAGAACGGCAGTGGCGCCGGCATGGACCTGTTGCCGTGGCCGTCGCTGGACTTCAGCAAGTTCGGCAACACCGAGCTGCTGCCGCTGTCGCGCATCAAGAAGATCAGCGGTCCCAACCTGCACCGCAACTGGGTGATGATCCCGCACGTGACGCAATTCGACGAAGCCGATGTCACCGAGCTCGAAGAATTCCGCAAGACCTCCAACGACGCCTATGCCAAGGCCAAGTCGCCGGTCAAGCTGACCATGCTGGCGTTCGTCATCAAGGCCAGTGTCGCGGCCCTGAAGAAATTCCCGGCCTTCAATTCGTCGCTGGATGCCAAGGGCGAAAACCTGATCCTGAAGCAGTACTACAACATCGGCTTCGCGGCCGACACGCCGCAAGGCCTGGTGGTGCCGGTGATCAAGAACGCCGACCAGAAGAGCATCGGCCAGATCGCCCAGGAGATGGGCGAGCTGTCGGCGCAGGCGCGTGACGGCAAGCTCAAGCCGGCCGACATGCAGGGCGCGACGTTCACCATCTCGTCCCTGGGTGGCATTGGCGGCACCGCCTTCACGCCCATCATCAACGCCCCCGAAGTGGCGATCCTGGGCTTGTCCAAGTCGACCATCAAGCCGGTGTGGGACGGCAAGCAATTCGCGCCGCGCCTGATCCTGCCGACTTCGTTGTCCTACGACCACCGGGTGGTGGACGGCGCCATGGGCGCCCGCTTCTCGGCCTACCTGGCCGAAGTGCTGGGCGACCTGCGCAAGTCGCTGCTGTAAGCGGTGCCAGGCGTGCCGGCCAGTGCCGGCACGCGCATGGACAACAGAACATAACGGAGTCAAGACAATGAGTCTCTCGGAAGTCAAGGTCCCCGATATCGGCGACTTCAAGGAAGTGGAAGTAATCGAACTGCTGGTCAAGGTGGGCGACACGATCAAGGTCGACCAGTCGCTGGTCACGGTCGAGTCCGACAAGGCCAGCATGGAAATCCCGTCGGCGGGTGCCGGCGTGGTCAAGGAACTGAAGGTCAAGGTCGGCGACAAGGTCGCCGAAGGCTCCATCCTGCTGCTGGTGGAAGCCAGCGGTGACGCGCCGGCTGCGGCCGCCCCCGCGGCGGCCCCGGCTGCGGCGCCGGCACCGGCTGCGACGCCTGCCGCGGCACCGGCTGCCACCGCACCGGTTGCCGCCAGCTTTGGTGGCAATGCCGATGTCGAATGCGACCTGATGGTGCTGGGCGGCGGTCCAGGCGGTTATTCGGCGGCGTTTCGTGGCGCCGATCTCGGCCTCAACACCGTCATCGTCGAGCGCGACGCCACGCTGGGCGGCGTTTGCCTCAACGTCGGCTGCATCCCGTCCAAGGCCTTGCTGCACGTGACCTCGGTGATCGACGAGACCGCCAACATGGCATCGCACGGCGTGACCTTCGGCAAGCCCGAGATCGACATCGACAAGTTGCGCGGCTACAAGGACAAGGTAATCGGCACCATGACCGGCGGCCTGGCCGGCATGGCCCGCGCCCGCAAGGTCGCCGTGGTGCGCGGCAATGGCCAGTTCGCCGGACCCAACCATATCGAAGTCACAGCGGAAGACGGCAGCAAGCAGGTGGTCAAGTTCAAGCAGGCCATCATCGCCGCCGGCTCGTCGGTGGTGAACCTGCCGTTCGTGCCGCAAGACCCGCGCATCGTCGACTCGACCGGTGCGCTGGAGTTGCGCCAGGTGCCCAAGCGCATGCTGGTCATCGGTGGTGGCATCATCGGCCTGGAGATGGCGACCGTCTATTCGACCCTCGGTGCGCGCATCGACGTGGTCGAAATGCTCGACGGCCTGATGCAGGGCGCCGACCGCGACATGGTCAAGGTGTGGCAGAAGTTCAACGAGAAGCGCTTCGACAACGTCATGGTCAAGACCAAGACGGTGGCCGTGGAAGCGCTGCCGGAAGGCATCAAGGTCACCTTCGAGGCGGCCGAGGCCGGTGCCAAGGCGCCCGAGCCGCAACTGTACGACCTGGTGCTGGTGGCCGTCGGTCGCAGCCCCAACGGCAAGAAGCTGGCGGCCGACAAGGCCGGCGTGATCGTCGGCGATCGCGGTTTCATCCCGGTCGACAGCCAGATGCGCACCAACGTGCCCAACATCTTCGCCATCGGCGACCTGGTGGGACAGCCGATGCTGGCCCACAAGGCGGTGCATGAAGGCCACGTGGCGGCCGAAGCCGCCGCCGGCCAGAAGAGCCATTTCGATGCCAGCGTGATTCCGTCGGTGGCCTACACCGATCCGGAAGTGGCGTGGGTCGGCGTGACCGAGGACGAAGCCCGCGCGCGTGGCATCAAGTTCGAGAAGGGTCACTTCCCGTGGGCCGCCTCGGGCCGGGCCGTGGCCAATGGCCGTGCCGAAGGCTTCACCAAGCTGCTGTTCGACGCCGAGACCCATCGCATCATCGGTGGCGGCATCGTCGGCACCCATGCCGGCGACATGATCGGCGAAGTGGCCCTGGCCATCGAGATGGGCGCCGACGCGGTCGACATCGGCAAGACCATCCACCCGCACCCGACGCTGGGCGAATCGCTCGGCATGGCCGCCGAAGTGGCAGAAGGCTCTTGTACCGACCTGCCACCGGTACGCAAGAAGTAGGCATCAGGATCCGGCCTGCCGGAAATGCCGCCCAGTCGTTGGCTGGGCGGCATTTTTTTCGACTATCATCCAGCTCGGCACGTCGGCTGCGGTGCGTGCGCCAAGGCGACGGGCGCCGGCCTACGATATTACGTTTGCCTACGACCGGGACAATAGGTGCTTGCGCCAGCACTGGATGTCGGTCAACGGAAAATTCTCCGCGGTGACGGCAAGGGATGTCAGGCATGTCGCGCACCACTATGGACTGCTCGGGCTGGTCAACGAAGCCGTCGAGCAAGCGACCCATGCGTTGGCCTCGTGGACTGAACTGGCAAGGATGCGGGCGTGCCGCAAGCGCAGAGCGGGCACATTGGACGCACGATCGACGATCTGCGACTGGCCTTCTAACCGGCCCAGGCACGTCTGAACAGGCCAGCCTCGCGCCAGCGCTTCGACAGGCCAGCCATTTCAGTTGTGATACCTGACCCAGACCCTCACACCAGCTTGCCTGGATTCATGATCAGGTTGGGATCGAAGGCCTGCTTGATGCGCATCATCAATTCCATCTCCAGCGGCTGCTTGTAGTGCTTCAGTTCGTCGCGCCGCAGTTGCCCCACGCCGTGTTCGGCGCTGATACTGCCGTTCAGGCGCGCGACCAGGTCATGCACCAGCCGGTTCAGCACCAGCGTGGCGTGCCTGAGCTCATCATAGGTCGACGACAGCGCGATCATCACATTGAAGTGCAGGTTGCCATCGCCCAGGTGGCCGAAGTTGATGATCTCGCAGCCGCCCAGGCCGGAACCGGCGATTGCCTCTTCGGCCGCATGCGTGAACGGCGCCAGCGACGAGATCGGCAGTGCGATGTCGTGCTTGATCACCTTGCCGGCGCGTACCTGCGCCTGCGAAATGCCTTCGCGCAGTTTCCATAGCGCCGCGCTCTGGGCCTGGCTGGCGCAGAACATGGCATCGGCGATCAGCCCGTCTTCCAGCGCCTGTCCCAGTACGTCTTCCAGCATCCGCTGCAGGCCGCTGTCCTCGGTGTCGGCCAGTTCGACCAGGGCATTGAATACGGTCGGTTGCGCCAGCGGCGCGCGGGTCTGGTCTACCTGCGCCAGTACCAGCGCCAGCGATGCGGCCGACATCATCTCGAACGCCACCAGGCGCTCGCCGCAGCGCGCCCGGGTGCGGGCCAGCAGCTCGACCAGTTGTTCCAGCGAATCGGCGCCGACCCAGGCGGTGGCGCGCGCATGAGACTGCGCGAACAGCTTGAGCACGGCGCCGGTGATGATGCCCAGCGTGCCTTCGGAACCGATGAACAGATCGCGCAGGTCGTAGCCGGTGTTGTCCTTGCGCAGCGCACGCAGTCCATTCCAGATCCGGCCATCGGGCAACACCACCTCCAGTCCCAGCGCCAGCTCGCGCATGTTGCCAAAGCGCAGCACGGCGATGCCGCCGGCGTTGGTGGCGAGGTTGCCGCCCACCGTACAACTGCCTTCGGCGCCCAGGCTCAACGGAAAATAGCGGCCCACCTCCTGCGCCGCCTGCTGCGCATTGGCCAGGATCACGCCGGCGTCGACCGTCATCGTGTTGTTGATCGGATCGACCTCGCGGATGCGGTTCATGCGGGTGGTCGACAGGATCACCTGGGCGCCGCTGTCGTCGGGCGTGGCGCCGCCGCTCATGCCGGTGTTGCCCCCTTGCGTGACGATCGGGGTGTGGGTCACATGGCACAGCCGCACCACCTCGGCGGTCTCGGCGGTATTGGCCGGACGCACCACGGCGGCGACGCGCCCCTGCCATTTGCCCAGCCAATCCTTGAGGTAGGGCGCTTGCGCATCGAGGTCGGTGACCAGGCCGGCGTCACCGACGATGGCGCGCAGCTGTGTCAGCAGTTGTTCGGTATCGTGGCTCATCTCAGGCTCCATGCCAGTTCATCCTTACCCGCCCGATGGCCATGGCGACGGCGGCCTGGCTGGGCTCGACCACCGGCACGCCCAGCGCCTGTTGCAGCGCCTGGCGATATTGCGCCATGCCGGCGCAACCCATGACGATCACATCGGCGCCGTGTTCGTCGCGCAGGCGGTGGCCGACCTCGATCATGCGTGCCAGCGTGCGCTCGGCCTGCGACAGTTCGGTCACGTTCAGGCCTATCGCCAGCTCTGCCGCCACCCGCGCCTGCAGCCCCATGGCGCCGTAGGCGCGCAGGTGGCGCGGGATGGAGCGCTCGAGGATGGCGATCACGCCCACCCGCTGGCCTAGGGTCAAGGCGGTGAGCAGGCCGCTCTCCATGATGCCCAGCACAGGCACCTCGACCGCTTCGCGCAGCACGTGCAGGCCGGGGTCGGAAAAGCAGGCGACGACGAAGGCCGCCGCACGCGCCTGCAGCGAGCGCGCCAGCGCCACCAGCGGCAGGGCTACCGCTTCGACATCGTGTTGGCTCTGGATGCCAGCCGGCCCGCTGGGCAGCGACAGGCATTCGATGTCGGGGCCGCCGGCCATGCGCAGCGGCGCCATGGCAGCGTCGATGCCGTCGGTGACGCCCTGGGTGCTGTTGGGATTGATGACGAAGATGGTCTGGCGCGCGGACGAAGGATTGGACATGGTCAGTGGGCGGGAAGCGGAAGGCCAAGGGATACGACCACTGTACCCCACGCCGCCGGGCATGCTCCTTGCTCATTTGTCGGTTCCCCTTAACATCCGGTTATGCATGGTGGAGACTCATGGCATTGAACCTGCGTCAGATCGAAATCTTCCGCGCGGTGATGATCACCGGCTCCATCAGTGGCGCGTCGCAGTTGCTGTTCGTCTCGCAGCCGGCCGTCAGCCGCCTGTTGTCGCATACCGAACAGCGGGTCGGCTTTGCCCTGTTCGAGCGCATCAAGGGGCGGCTGTACGCCACGCCCGAAGCCAAGAAACTGTTCCATGAGGTCGAGAGCGTCTACCAGGCCGTGCAGCGGGTCAACGAACTGGCCACCGACCTGGCCGAGAACCGCAGCGGCATCCTCAACATCGTCTCCAGCCCCAGCATCGGGCAGATGCTCATTCCACAGGCCCTGACGCTGTTTCGCCATCGTCATCCCGAGGTCAAGCTGAGCTTCCATTGCCTCAGCTACGGCTACCTCAAGGAGCGCCTGCTCAATCGCCAGGCCGACCTGGGCATCATCATTCTGCCCATGGAACACCCCAACCTGGACGTCACGCCGCTGTGCAGCAACCGCCTGGTCTGCGTGCTGCCCTACAACCATGAGCTGACCCGGCGCGGCACCCTGGCGCTGGCCGACCTGCGGCCTTTCCCGCTGATTTCCTACGACCGCGATTCGCCTTTTGGCGGTATCGTCGGGCGTTTCTACCAGGCCGAGGAAGAACCCCTGCGGCCCTTCATGGAAGTGGGCTCGCCCCAGAACGCCTGTTCGCTGGTGCAGATGGGCGCCGGGGTGGCGCTGGTGGACGAATTCTCGGTGCGCAGCTGGGCCGGCAGCAGCCAGATGGTGGTGCGTCCGGTGGCGCGCGCGCCGATCCTGCAAGCCAATTTGGTGCATATGCGACTGGAGCCGTTGTCGCAACTGACCCAGGCCTTCATCGGCGAACTGCGCCAATTGGTGCAGGCGCAGGGCTATGGCTTGCCGTTGCCCGAGAAGCCGGCCGGGCATTAACAGCAGGTTAAGGATTGCGCACAAAAAGGAAAGCGACAGGACCCCGGGCCTCCACCACAATGAATTTCAACCTGACCGCTCGCCGGTTCATCTTGTCATCGTCATTACGGAAACTTCATGTCCCAGTCCAACGCATCGCTGTCCACCGCGCGTGGCGTCTATACCATCTGCCCCACGCCCTTCCTTGCCGACGGTTCGCTCGACCTCGGCAGCATCGCCACGCTGGTCGACTTCCAGATCGAGGCTGGGGTGTCGGGCCTGGCCATCCTGGGTTTCCTGGGCGAGGCGCACAAGTTGTCCAATGCCGAACGGCGTGCGGTGGCCGAGACCTTCGTGCGCTGCGCCGGCGATCGCGTGCCGGTGTGGGTCGGCGTGCGCGCCCTGGGCCTGGCCGGCGCCATCGAACAGGCGCAGGAGGCGGCCCAGGCCGGCGCGGCAGCGGTATTTGCCGCACCGCTCGACAACGCCTCGGATGCGGTGCAGTTCGACTATTACAAGGCGCTCGCCGCCGCCCTCGACATTCCGGTGGTGATCCACGACTTTCCCGATTCGTTCGGCACCGAGATCAAGGCCGAAGTCATTGCCCGCCTGGGCCGCGAGGGCGGCGTCAATTTCATCAAGATGGAAGAGCCGCCGGTGGGCCAGAAGATCAGCCGCATCCGCGACCTGGCCGGCGGCTCCATGCGCATCTTCGGCGGCCTGGGTGGGGTGTACTTCCTGGAAGAACTGCAGCGGGGCGCGGTAGGCACCATGACCGGCTTTGCGTTTCCGGAGATACTGGTGCGCATCCACCAGAAATTCGCCGCCGGTGACCTCGAAGGCGCCGCCGCCACGTTCGACAGGTATTGTCCGCTGATCCGCTATGAGTTCCAGCCCAAGATCGGCCTGTCGCTGCGCAAGTATGTCTACCGCAAGCGCGGCGTCATCTCCAGCGACGCGATCCGCTCGCCCGGCATGCGCATCGATCCCGAGACCGAGCGCGAACTGGAAGCCGTCATCGCCCGCGTGGGCCTGTCGCTGGACCAGCGCGGCGCGCTGGTGATCGAATAAGGAGCCGGCATGGACCTCGGTATCGCAGGACGCACCGCACTGGTGTGCGCATCGAGCAAGGGCCTGGGCCTGGCCTGTGCCACCGCGCTGGCGCGCGAAGGCGTGGCCGTGACCATGACCGCACGGGGCGGCGAGCTGCTGGAAGCGGCCGCGCGAGCCATTGGCGAACAGACCGGGGCCACCATCCGGACCGTGGTCGGTGACATCACCACCGTCGAAGGTCGCGCACTGGCACTGGCGGCTTGCCCGCAGCCCGACATCCTGGTCACCAATGCCGGCGGACCCAAGCCGGGCGACTTTCGCGAATGGTCGCGCGAGGACTGGATTGCCGCCATCGACGCCAACATGCTCACCCCCATCGCGCTGATCAAGGCCACCGTCGACGGCATGATGGCGCGCGGCTTCGGGCGTATCGTCAATATCACCTCGGGTGCGGTCAAGGCGCCCATCGATATCCTGGGCCTGTCCAACGGCGCACGCTCCGGACTGACCGGATTCGTGGCCGGGCTGGCGCGCACCACGGTGGCACGCAACGTCACCATCAACAACCTGCTGCCGGGACCGTTCGAGACCGAGCGCCTGCTCACCACTGCCGCCGCCAGCGCCCGCGCCAGCGGCAAGAGCGTCGACCAGATCCTGGCTGAGCGGCGCGCGGCCAATCCGGCCGGGCGCTTCGGCCATCCCGACGAATTCGGCGCGGCCTGTGCCTGGCTGTGCAGCGCCCACGCAGGCTTCGTCACCGGCCAGAACCTGCTGATGGATGGCGGCGCCTATCCCGGTACCTTCTGAGGAATGTCGATGGACTTTGACCTGACCATTCGTGGTGGCCGCATCTCGACCGACCGCGATACCTTCATGGCCGACATCGGCGTCAAGGATGGCGTGATCGTCAAGATCGCGCGCGACTTGCCGCCGGCCCGCCAGGACATCGACGCTACCGGCCGCTGGGTGCTGCCGGGCGGCATCGACAGCCACTGCCACATCGAGCAGTTGTCCGGCATGGGCATGATGTGCGCCGACGATTTCTATTCGGGCACCGTCTCGGCGGCCTTTGGCGGCACCACCACCATCATTCCGTTTGCCGCCCAGCATCGCGGCAACCGGATCCCCGACGTCATCTCGGATTACGCCCGGCGCGCCCGCGAAAAGGCCGTGATCGACTACGGCTTTCACCTGATCCTGGCCGATCCCGACCAGCAGGCGCTGCAGCATGACCTGCCGCAGGCGATCCGTGACGGCATCACCTCGCTCAAGGTCTACATGACCTATAACGCCTTGAAGCTGGATGACTACCAGTTGCTGGACGTAATGGCGCTGGCCGGCAGGGAAGGCGCGCTGGTGATGATCCATGCCGAGAACCACGACATGATCCGCTGGCTGGCCTCGCGCCTGCTGGACCAGGGCCACACCGCACCGAAGTTCCACGCCGTGGCGCACGACGCGCTGGCCGAGGCCGAGGCCAGCCACCGCGCCATTGCCCTGTCGCGCCTGATCGGGGTGCCGGTGCTGATCGTGCACGTGGCCGGGGCCGAGACGGTGCAGACAATTCGCGCCGCCAAGCTGCTGGGCGCGCAGATCTTTGCCGAGAGCTGCCCGCAGTACCTGTTTTTGACCGCCGAGGACATCGACCTGCCCGGGGTGGAGGGCGCCAAGTACTGCTGCAGCCCGCCGCCGCGCGACGCCAATGCGCAGGAAGCGGTATGGGCCGGACTCAAGGATGGCACGCTGGGCATGTATTCGTCGGACCATGCGCCGTATCGCTTCGATGAAAGCGGCAAGCTGCCGCGCGGCGAGGACACCACCTTCAAGGAAATGGCCAATGGCGTGCCCGGCATCGAGTTGCGCCTGCCGCTGCTGTTTTCCGAAGGCGTCCTGGGCGGGCGCATCAGCATCAACGAATTCGTGCAACTGAGCGCCACCAACCACGCGCACATGTACGGCCTGTCGCACTGCAAGGGCAACCTGGCCGAAGGGCTGGACGCCGACATCGTCCTGTGGGACCCCGAACGCCGGCAGACCGTCAGCGCGACCATGCTGCACGACAACGTCGGCTACACGCCGTACGAGGGGCGCCAGATCACCGGCTGGCCTGAGCTTGTGCTCAGTCGCGGGCGCGTGGTGGTGCGCGACAACCAGCTGCAGGCCGAGCGCGGCTCGGGCCGCTACATCGCCCGCCAGTGTCCGGAGCCGGCCAGTATCGCGCGCAAGCCGGTGCGCAGTCATCTGCCGGGCTTGCTCGGCCTCAAGGGAAAAGCATGGGACGCCAATTGAACAGCAACGCAAGCAAAGAACGCTTCGGCCTGGCCGTGGCGCAGATGGGCCCGGTCGACCTGGCCGACGATCGCCGCCGCGTGGTGGCGCGCCTGATCGAGATGATGCGCGAGGCCGCCGCGCGCGGCGCACGCATGGTGGTGTTTCCCGAGCTGGCATTGACCACCTTCTTCCCGCGCTACTGGATGGAGGACCAGGCCGAGGTCGATGCGCGCTTCTTCGAAGCCGAGATGCCCGGGCCCGACACCCGTGTCCTGTTCGAACTGGCCGCGCAACTGAAGGTGGGTTTCTACCTGGGCTATGGCGAACTGACGCCCGACGGCCACCGTTACAACAGCTCGATCCTGGTCGACGAGAATGCGCGGATCGTGGCGCGCTACCGCAAGATCCACTTGCCAGGCCACAGCGATCACAAGCCCGATGCCCCGTTCCAGCACCTGGAGAAGAAGTACTTCGAGGTTGGCAACGACGGCTTCGGCGTGGCCGACATGCTGGGCACCCGCATCGGCCAATGCCTGTGCAACGACCGCCGCTGGCCCGAGACCTATCGCGTCATGAGCCTGCAGAGCGCACGCCTGGTGGTGCTGGGCTACAACACGCCATCCTGGAATATCCACTGGAGCGAGCCGCCGCACCTGCGCATGTTCCACCACCTGCTGTCGCTGCAGGCCAACGCCTACCAGAACGGCCTGTGGGTGGCGGCCGCCGCCAAGTGCGGTTCGGAGGACGGCTTCCACATGATCGGCGGCTCGGCCATCGTCGCCCCCACCGGCGAGATCGTGGCCCAGGCCCAGGGCGAACAGGACGAAGTGATCTTTGCCAACTGCGACCTCGGCCTGGGCGAGACCTTCCTCGAACACGTCTTCAATTTTGCCAAGCATCGCCGTCCCGAGCATTACCGCCTGATCGTCGAGCGCACCGGCGCCGGCGCACCGCTAACCCCGTCCGATCTGTCCACCCAGGAGAAGAAATGATTTCGTCCAAGTTGTCGCTGAAGTGCTCGCAACTGATGGCCGCGGCCGTCGTGTCGCTGGTTGCCACCTGTGCCATGGCGCAGTCGGGCCCGCTCAAGACCGGCGTCGACGCCACCTTCGCACCGCACGCCATGGTCAAGCTGGGCGGTGGGCTGCAGGGCTTCAATATCGACCTGGGCGAAGAACTGGCGCGACGCCTGGGCCGCAAGATCGAGATCGAAGGTACCGAGTTCTCGGGACTGGTGCCGGGGCTCAATGCCAAGAAATACGACTTCGTGCTGGCCCCGGTCACGGCCACCCCGGAGCGCGCCAGGAGCATGTTGTTTACCGAAGGCTATCTCGATACCGACTACACCTTCGTCATCAAGAAGGGCGCCACGCCGATCCATGCGCTGGAAGACCTCAAGGGCAAGACGATCTCGGTCAACAAGGGCTCGGCCTACGAGCTGTGGGCCCGGGACAATGCCGGCAAGTATGGCTTCAAGTACGACGTCTATGGCAACAATGCCGATGCGGTGCAGGCGGTGCAGTCGGGGCGTGCCGAGGCCAACCTGGCCGGCAGCACCGTGGCTGCCTGGGCCGCCAAGCAGAACCCGGCGGTGCAGACCACCCTCACCATCAAGACCGGCCTGGTGTGGGCGTTGGCGTTTCGCCTCGACGACCGGGCCGGGCGTGACGCCGCCGGCAATGCGCTCAAGTGCATGAAGCAGGATGGCACGCTGGGCAAGATCGCACAGAAGTGGTTCGGCTATACGCCGGCAGCCGACGCCACCGTGGTCAAGGTCGGGGTGGGGCAGGGCGTGCCCGGGCTGGACGGCTACGACCCGACCCCGGTCACCCCCAAGTGCAGCTGAGTGCAACGATGAACGCCTCGCCCATGCTCGAAATCGTCGGCCTGCATAAATCCTATGACGGCAACCCGGTGCTGCGCGGCATCGACCTGCGCGTGCGCGCAGGCCAGCTGGTGTGCGTGATCGGCCCATCGGGCTCGGGCAAGAGCACCATGCTGCGCTGTTGCAACCGGCTCGAACAGCCTGGCGCCGGGCAGATCGTGGTGGACGGGGTCGATATCATGCACGCCCGCACCGACCTGAACCGGGTGCGCCAGAAGATCGGCATGGTGTTCCAGCAATTCAACCTGTATCCGCACCTGACGGTGCTGGGCAATGTGATGCTGGCGCTCAGGAAGGTGCAGCGCCACCCGCACGCCGAGGCGCTGGCGCGGGCGCGCCGCGCCTTGCAGCAGGTGGACATGCTGGAGAAGGCCGACGCCTATCCGGGCCAGTTGTCGGGCGGGCAGCAGCAGCGCGTGGGCATCGCGCGCGGCATTGCGCTCGAACCCAAGGTGATGTTGTTCGACGAACCCACCAGCGCGCTCGATCCGGAACTGGTGGGCAGCGTATTGCAGGTCATGCGCCAACTGCGCGATGCCGGCATGACCATGCTGGTGGTGACCCACGAGATGGCCTTTGCCCGTGCCGCCGCCGACCGGGTGGTGTTCATGGACGGTGGGGTGATCGTCGAGGAGGGCGCGCCGGAACAGGTCTTCGGCGATCCGCAGCAGGCCCGCACCAAGGCCTTCGTGTCGCGTTACGCGGCCACCCACTAGGCGTGGCGCAGCATGCAGCAATTCATCTTCACCTTCTTCAATGCCGAGGTCGCCGGCCGCTACTGGCCCGACATCCTGCGCGGCATGGGCGTGACCGTGGTGCTGAGCCTGGCCGTGATCGCCGCCGGCCTGCTGCTGGGGTTGCTGCTGGCGGTGTTGCGCGCCAGCGGGCAACGCGCGCTGGGCCTGGCGGTGGTCGCCTTTGCCGATATCCTGCGCTCGCTGCCGCCGCTGATCCTGATCATCGTGCTGTTCTTTGCGTTTCCGTACATCGACCTGTCGATGTCGTCCTTCACCGCCACCTGGCTGGCGCTGTCGCTGGTGCTGGCGGCGTATGCCGAGGAAAGCATCTGGGCCGGCATCCTGGCGCTGCCGCCCGGGCAGCGCGAAGCGGCCCGCTCGACCGGGCTTTCGTGGGGCCAGACCATGCTCTGGGTGGTGTTGCCGCAAGCCTTGCGCATGGCGGTGCCGCCGCTGACCAACCGGGTCATCTCGATTACCAAGAACACCGCATTGGGTTCGGTAGTGGCGCTGTCCGAGATCCTCAACACGGCGCAGGCAGCCAGCAGCAATGCCGGCAACCCGACCCCGCTGATGCTGGGCGCGGCCGCCTACCTGGCGATCTTCGTGCCGGTAGTCCTGTTTGCGCGCTGGGTGGAAACACGTTGGCGCTGGAAGCGCTAGGGGAAACCGATGCAAGCCTTGCTACAGAATTTCTTCAACCTGCAGGTCTACCGCGAGGTATTGCCGTTCCTGCTGGGCGGGTTGTGGACCACCGTATGGCTGTCGCTGCTGGTGATCCCGATCGGCGTGCTGTCGGGACTGGCGCTGGCTTTGCTGGCCTCGCAGGTCGGTTCGCGCGCGGTGCGCGTGGCGGTGGCGGTGTACGTCGATTTCTTCCGCTCCTTTCCGCCGCTGGTGTTGCTGATCCTGATCTACTTCGGCGCGCCGTTCCTGGGTGTGGACCTGCCCAAGCTGGCGGCGGTCGCCATCGGCTTCATGTTCAACAACTCCAGCTACTTCGCCGAGGTCTTTCGCGCCGGTATCGAAAGCATCCCGCGTGGGCAGATGGAGGCGGCACGCTCGACCGGCCTGTCGCGGCTGCAGGCGCTGGCCTACGTGGTGGTGCCGCAGGCCACCCGCAACGCCCTGCCGGACCTGCTGGGCAATTGCATCGAGGTCATCAAGCTGACCACCATCGCCAGCGTGGTGGCGTTGCCGGAGCTGCTGCGGGTGGCGCGTGACGCCCAGTCGCTGGTGTACAACCCGTCGCCGATCGTGTTGGCCGCGCTGCTGTACCTGATGCTGCTGTGGCCGCTGGTACGCTGGCTGTCACGCCTGGAGCATCGCAACCGCACCGTGCACTGAAGCGCTCAGAGATTGAGCATCTTCATGCTGGCCGCGGTATAGCGCTCGCCGGCCACCGCGCCCGGGGCAAACACCTCGGCCAGTTGCGTCAGGTCGGCGGGGTCGAGCGTGACACTGGCGGCGCCGGCGTTTTCTTCCAGGTAGCGCCGGCGCTTGGTACCGGGAATGGGCACGATATGCGGGTCCTGCGCCAATACCCAGGCCAGCGCCAGCTGGGCCGGCGTACATTGCTTGCGCTGCGCCAGTTGCCGGACCTGTTCCACCAGCGCCATGTTGCGCTCGAAGTTGTCGGCGGCAAAGCGTGGATTGCTGCGCCGGAAGTCGTCGGCGGCCAGCTCGTCGGGCTTGCCGATGGCCCCGGTCAGGAAGCCTCGTCCCAGCGGACTGTAGGCGACGAAGCCGATGCCCAGGCGGCGGCAGGCGGCCAGCGTGTCCTGCTCGGGGTCGCGCGTCCACAGCGAGTACTCGCTCTGCAACGCCGTGATCGGATGCACCCGGTGCGCGCGCTCGATGGTCTCCACCGATGCCTCCGACAGGCCGATATGACGGATCTTGCCTGCCTTGACCAGGTCCGACAGGATCCCCACCGTGATCTCGATGGGGGTGTTGGGATCGACACGGTGCTGGTAGTACAGGTCGATGGTCTCGATGCCAAGACGCTTCAGGCTGCCTTCGACTGCGCGGCGGATATAGGAGGGGCTGCCGTCGACGCCGCGCGCGGCGCCATCCTCGGGGGTGCGTATGATGCCGAACTTGGTGGCGATGAAGAACTTGTCGCGGCGGCCCTTGATGGCTCGTCCCACCAGCTCTTCATTGGTGTACGGACCATACATGTCGGCCGTATCGAGCAGGGTCACGCCCAGCTCCAGCGCGCGATCGATGGTGGCCAGCGATTCGGTATCGTCGCGATTGGCATAGAAGTCGCTCATGCCCATGCAGCCCAGGCCGATGGCCGATACCAGCGGGCCGTTGTCGCCCAGGCGACGTGAACCGACCGGGGAGTCGGGTTGCAATTGATCAGGTGGGATGGGTTGTGGCATTTGGCGTCCTGTCGTGTTCGTCATTGGGGGGCAGTGTGTGCCATGTACTGGTCGACAGCGGCCTGTCGTTCCAGTTCGCCGTAGAGCGCGATCTTTTGCTGCAATACCAGCAGGTTGCCCTGCAGTTCGGTCAACGTTGCCTGCACCGCAAGCGTGTGCGCCTGCAACAGCGCCCGGCGCTGGCCGAGACTGTCGATGCCGTTGCCCTGGCGGCGTAGCCGGGCGTAGTGCAGCATGGCCCGCAGCGGCAGGCCGGTCGACTTGAGCTTTTGCAGGAAGGCGATCCAGTTCAGGTCCTCCTGGCAAAAGCGGCGGTGCCGGTTGGCGCCGCGGCCGACCGGGTCGAGCAGGCCGATGCGCTCGTAATAGCGCAGCGTATGCACCGTCAGGCCGGTCGCTTCGGCCGCCTGGGCAATGGTCATGGAAGTCGTCATGGGATGGAGTCTATGGGTTGGAGTGCACTCTAGGTCAAGCACGATCGGCGGCGCGCCCATCGAGGATCGCTATTGCCCGCATGGCATCATCGTGCGAGACCCTGCCGCTGGCCATTACAATGACCGTCATCATACTCACGAGCCTACACCCATGTCCGTGCATATCGCCTCTGCCGCGCGCCTGTTGAGCGACGCCCGTATCACCAACAGCACCGTCGACTGGCGCCATTTCTCGCTGCCCGACAGCACCGCGGCCTATGCGGTGCAGGACGCCGGCCTGCGCCAGTGGGGGCCGGTGGGTGGCTGGAAGGTGGGGCGTGGCACCGATGGCCTGCCCTGCTGTGCGCCGCTGCCGCAGGCCGGGGTGCTGCCCTCGGGCGTGGTGCTGGGCGGGCCGCAGTGGCGCATCCGCGGGTTGGAGGCGGAACTGGCGCTGCGCGTGGGCCGCGACTTCGATCCGGGCCCGGAACAACCCGCCAGGCACACCATGCTGACAGTGTTCGATGCCATGCTGCCGGTCATCGAGGTGGTCGAGACGCGGCTGGCCAACCCGCCTTGCGGCAACCCGCTGGTGGGCCTGGCCGACCTGCTCAGCCATGGCGCATTGGTGCTGGGGCCGGCGGTGGCGTTCGACGAGGCCGCCACCGATGTGCGGCGCATCACCGCCAGCGTCGCCATCGACGGCCAGCAGGTGGCGCACATGACCGGCGCCAATCCGGCTGGCGATATCTGGCCGCTGCTGTCTTGGCTGGCGCACCACAGTGCAGCGCGGGGCCTGCCCTGGAAGAAGGGACAGATCATCACCACCGGTTCCTGTAGCGGCGTGCAACACGCGCGGCCCGGTGCGCGGGTGCAGGCAAGCCTGTCGGGGCTGGGCGATGTCAGCCTGGCTTTCGCCGGCTGAGACGGTTGTCGCCGGATCGATGTGCGCCTTGTTGCGATGGTCGTGAACATATGTTCAGCCCCGGGGTGCGCCAGGCGTGGTGCAAAGGCCACGTATTGCCGTGAAGTATCGTAAAGAAACGGATCCCGGGTCGCTTGTCAGAAAAAACCCGATAGACGCCTGCGCCGTCCTCCCCTAGAATTAATTGTATAAACAATTTCATCGGCGGCGCTGCCCAGGCAGTCACGTTCAATCGCAACAAATGGGGGTAGGTCATGCAATATCTCACCATGCTTTATCGCAAGTTGGTCGATTACCTGAACGATTCGAGTGACCTGCCGACCGGTTCGCATCGCGGCCAGCCGCCCAGCAGCAGCTGGTATTCGGGCCTGTCGCAGGGCGGTTCGGACCAGCATCGCCCCTGACCGGGGCCACATAGCTCGCACAGCGGCGCCCTTGTGGCGCCGTTTTCGATGGCGCCATAAAAAAGGCCGCACAAGCAGTGCGGCCAAAGATACTACGGACTTACCAGAGATGGCAGGGCGTTGCGCGTTCAGTCAGGGATCACCGCCGTCGCGTCGACTTCGACCAGGTATTCGGGACGGGCAAAGGCGGTCACCACGATGCCGGTCGACACCGGAAACACACCCTTCAACCATTTGCCCACGACCTGGTAGACGTCTTCGCGGTAACGCGGGTCCGAGATGTAGATGGTGACCTTGCAGATGTGTTCCAGCTTGCTGCCGGCTTCCTTGAGCAGCATGTCGATGTTGTGCATCGCCTGTTCGGTCTGGCCGCGCGCGTCGCCGATGCAGACACTCTCGGACGTGTCGAGGTTCTGGCCGATCTGGCCGCGCAGGAACACCATGGTGCCACGCGCCACCACCGCCTGGCACAGGTCGTTGTCGATGGTCTGTTCGGGGTAGGTTGCGCGCGTATTGAATTTGCGAATGCGGGTGTGGGCCATGTTGTCTTCCAGTCAGTGAGAGAGGGGTTTACTTCTTGTCGAAATAGCCGGCGCGGATGGTGGCGCCGATGAGATTGACGATCAGGCGGCCGGCGGTGACGCAACTGATCATGCTGGCATTGTCCTTGGCCGGCTGGATCTCGACGATGTCCATGCCGACCACGCGTCCCTTCCTGACCAGGCCATGGATCAGCTTGCGTGCCTGCAGGAAGGTCACGCCACCCGGGGCCGGGCCATCGACGGCCGGCATCATGGCGCAATCGAGGCCATCGGCGTCGATGGTCAGATAGTAATTGCCGCCGTCGGGAATGCGCGCCAGCACCGCGTCCATGCCGATGTCATGCAGCTCATAGGCGGTGACCAGGTCGGCACCCCATTGCCGGGCCGCCTGGTAGTCGGCAGGGCGGCCACTGCCCTGGGCGCGCAGGCCGATCTGCACGATGTGCTTGATGAAAGGCAGTTCGGAGGCGCGACGGATCACGCTGGACAAGCCGTCGCGCACGCCGTTGACTTCGTCGCGCCAGTCCAGGTGGGCATCGATATGCACCAGCGTGACCGGACCGACTTCGTCGAAACCGCGCAGCACCGGGTTGGTGATGCCATGGTCGCCGCCCAGCACGATGGGCATGCCGCCGCCGCGCACGATCTGGCGCACCGCGATCTCGGCACGTCGCTTGTGATCGTCGGGGCGGCTGAGGTCGGGCATGATGTCGCCGCAATCGACGAAGCGGATGTCATCGCGCTCCTGCAGCAAGGGACCATCGATGTCGAAGTCGTAGTGCGTCGGATGACGCACCATGCGGTCCGACAGGTCGCGCAGCGCCTGCGGCGCATTGGTCTGGTCGTTGCTGTATTGCCGCGCACTGTAGGCCGCACCGAAGGGCATGCCAAGCACGGCGATGTCGGCCTTGAGGTCGGTCATGTCGGTGACCAGCTCCGAATAGAGCAGGGTCTTGTGGCCGGTGCGTGGCGGGATGGTGAGCGCTTCCATGGCGAGGGTCCTTGGGTTCGATGCGAGAGGAGTGGCGGGCAGTCGGTAGCGCCGCCGTTGCAATGCACTGTAGCCAGTCGACCCCGGAATGGAAAATGATTCTTTTGGAGGTATAGTCTTGTTTTTCAAGACTTTGCCCGCTGGCCACGGAAAGGACCATCATGGTGCGACTTGACCTCGACGAGCGCGACCTGCGCTCGCTGCGGGTGTTTTGCAATGTGGCCCAGGCCGGTGGCTTTGCCGCTGCCGAACGCCTGCTGCACATGTCCAAGGCATCGATCAGCCGCCATGTGCGCGAGGTCGAGCAGCGGCTGGGGGTAAGGCTGTGCGAGCGTGGTCCGGCCGGTTTCGGCTTGACCCCCGAAGGCGAGGTGGCGCTCAAGCTGGCAACGGCGGCGTTGCGTTCGCTGGAACGCATCCGGCCCGAGATCGACGCCGTGCATGGCGTGCTGTCGGGGCCGCTGGCAGTGGGGGTGGTCGAGCACGCGCTGGGCCATCCCGACTGCAGGCTGCCCCAGGCGCTGGCCATGCTCAAGCGTCGCGCCCCCAATGTGCAACCGCGTATCGAGGTGCTGGCGTTCCCCGACTTGAACCAGGCGTTGCGCGAGCAACGGGTCGACATCGCCATCCGCGGGCGCTACCCGGGCGACGACGAATTCGACTACCTGCCGCTGTTTGCCGAGACCCATCGCATCTACGGCGCGGTGCGACGCGAGGCCTCCGCCGGCGGTGAGGCGCGCAGTCGCCGCCTGCCGCTGGTGTACCGGCCGCATCCCTATGTCGATACGGTCCTGGCCGAGGGCGCCTACGAGCGCGGACCAGAGGCCGGCGGCCTGGAAGCCATCGCATTGCTGGTCGCCACCGGCGACTACGTGGGCCTGTTGCCCAGTCACTACGTGCAACTGATCGGCAAGCGCTATGAGCTGCGCGTGCGTCGCGGCAGCCCCAGTTTTTCCCATTCCATCTGCGCCGTGACCGACCCGTCGCGCCCGTCCACCCATCGCGCCGACCTGTTTCTCGGCCTGCTCGACGAATTCCATCAGCGGCGCGCCACCTAGCCCGCCCGAAAAAGGGGCGCGCCGGGCCGGCAACGGGCCGTGATGGGGCATGGCATTACCCCACGGCATTGCCGGGCAGCGACCCCGCCGACGCAGGCGCGGATCGCCGGTGGGCCGTTTTCGTATCGTTTGTTTCGATCGTGCCGATCCCTTCCCCATGGGGCGGGGCCGCAGGGGAAGGCGGCGGCACGCCCGTGATCACCCCTGGAATGATTCATCTGTATCGTTTTGCCATGCGATTGGCACATATGTTGCTGGAGAGGGGAGGTCATCCTCGCCAGTGAAGCCATCGTGAACCAGCCCCAGTTGACCGCCCTGATCAAGCAACGCTTTGACAGCCTGCCGCGCCAGGTGCGCCTGGCGGCTGCCTTCGTGCTGGACAATCCGCACGAGGTGGCGGTGCTGTCGATGCGCGAGCAGGCGCGCCTGATCGCAGTGCCGGCATCGACCCTGACGCGCTTTGCCAAGGCGCTCGGCCTGCCCGGCTACGACAGCATTCGCGACATCTTCAAGAGCGGCCTGCGCGAACGCGGCAATGGGTTCGGCTCGCGCGCGCAAGACCTGGTGGAGCTGAACCAGCGCATCGGCGAAGAGGCGCTGGCAATGGAACTGGCCAGCAACGCCAGCGCCCAGATCCAGTCCTTGTGCAGCGTCGATACCATGGCCCCGGTGGTACGCGCGGCGCGCCTGCTGTCGGGCGCCCGCGAGATCTATTGCCTGGGCCTGCGCGGATCGTTTCCGGTGGCGTTCCAGTTTGCCCATGTCAGCGAATACTTCGCGCGCAACGTCACCCTCATCGATGGCGCCGGCGAAAGCGGCATCATGAAGATCATGCACCAGCCTTCCTCGCGCGACGTGCTGCTGATCTGCAGCATGTCGCCCCACTCGCGGCGGGCCATGTCGATTGCCACCCATTTGCAGCAGGCCGGCGTACGCCTGGTGGTGATCACCGATAGCGCCAGCTCGCCCCTGGCGCGCCTGGCCGCCGAAACCATCCTGGTGCCCAACAAGGGCGCCTCGTTCTTCGACACCATGGTGCCGGCGTTCCTGATTGCCGAGATCCTGCTGGCGCTGACGGCGGCCACCTCGAAGATCAACATCAGGTCGCACATCGCCGACACCGAAAAGAAGATGTGGGGCGTGGGCGAGTGGTGGGGCATGCAGAGCGAACAGCCGCCCGCGCTCGAGCCGCGCGCGGCGGCGCCGGGCAAGGCGCGCCGCAGGCGCTGAATCGCCATCGACACAAGTATTACCGGAGCGGCGCATGCCCGAGACATGCGACTGAACAAGCGCAAAGCGCACCTTATCTCGATGTTTGCCATCTTTCATAAAGGAACCTTCCATGCAACGCCGCCCGTTCATCGCATTGATCACCCTCGCCACCGCCCTGGCCGCGATCCCGGCCGCCCATGCCGACGACCTGTACGGCACCATCATGGCGCGCAAGTCGATCCGCGTGGCGGTACCGACCGATTACCCGCCCTATGGCTCGGTCGGCACCGACATGCAGCCACGCGGTCTGGACATCGACATGGCGACGCTGATCGGCAAGAAGCTCGGCGTCAAGGTCGAACTGATCCCGGTCACCGCGCCCAACCGCATCGCCTACCTGCAGACCAACAAGGCCGACATCACCATCTCGTCGCTGGGCAAGACCGCCGAGCGGGCCAAGGTGGTCGATTTCAGCATTGCCTATGCGCCGTTCTTCGATGCCGTGTTCGGTACCAAGAAGGTCAAGGTCAGCGGTTTCGACGACCTGAAGGGCAAGACCATCTCGGTCACCCGCGGCTCGATGCAAGACCAGGAACTCGAGCAGATGGCGCCGGGCGCCAACGTCAAGCGCTTCGAGGACAACAATTCGACCCTGTCGGCGTTCCTGGCCGGCCAGACCCAGATGTTCGCCACCGGCACCACCGTGGCGGCGGCATTGCAGAAGATGAACCCGTCCCTGGACATGGAGCTCAAGGTGATCCTGGCCAACGCGCCGTGCTACATCGCCATGCCCAAGGGCGAATCGACCTTGCTGGCCAAGATCAACATGATCGTGCGCGAGGCGCGCACCGACGGCACCATCGACAAGCTGTCGCAGACCTGGCTGGGCGCCCCGGCCGGTACGCTGCCGGAGTAAGGGCTTGCACACGCTGTCGAACGGCGCCATCGAGCGGATGGCGCGCTGGATCGCCGGCCTTGGCGCCGGGGCGGTGCCAGCGGCGGTCAAGGATATCGCCCGCAATTGCCTCATCGATACGGTGGGCGTGATGGCCGCCGGCGCGCGCACGCCGGTGGCCGCGCATGCGCTGGCGCTGGCGCAGCTGCCGGGCACCGCTGGCCCGTGCCGGGCGATCGGGCAGGCGGCCTGGCTCGATGTGCGCCATGCCTGTTTCGTCAACGGCGTGGCGGCCCATGCGCTGGACTTCGATGACAACTGCTACGCCGGCTTCGTGCATGGCTCGGCCGTGATCGCGCCGGCGGCATTGGCCGTGGCACAGCATCTCGACGCCAGCGGCGCTGACCTGCTGACGGCGTTCGTCGTCGGCGCCGAGTGCGAATATGCGCTGGGCGTGGCCAGCGCCAACGTGCTCTACGAGCGGGGTTGGTGGACCACCGGCGTGCTGGGTCCGGTGGGCAGCTGTGCCGCGGCGGCCTGGCTGCTGCGCCTGGATTGGCGAAGTAGCGCCAACGCGCTGGGCCTGGCGGTGGCGGGCGCGGCTGGCCTCAAGGCCTGCTTCGGCAGCGACGCCAAGCCTTTCCTGGCCGGGCGGGCGGCCGAGGCCGGCGTCACCGCGGCCCTCATGGCCCAGCTCGGTGCCAGCGGCCCGCATGACGCCTGCGAGCACCGCAACGGGTTTGTCCCGCTGTTCAATGGTGGCCGGTTCGACGCGGCGGCATTCGATGCGCTGGGCCAGCGCTGGTCGTTGCAGCAGCCCGGTATCGATGTCAAGCGCATTCCCGTGTGCCTGTCGTCGCATGCCGCGGTCGACGCGGTCATGCAATTGCAGCAACGGCATGACATTGCCGCCGACGACATCGTGTCCATCGTGTGTGATGTGCCGCCCATCGTGATGGCCAACCTGGTGCATGACGCGCCCGTGACACCGCAGCAGGCCCAGTTCAGCATGCCATTTGCGATTGCCGCCTCGCTGTTGCATGGCGACCTGGCGTTGCATCACTTGAGTGTGGCGACCTTGGCGCAGGTACGCCTGCGGCGCCTGATGCAACGCATCAGCATGACCAGCAGCGTCGTGTGGGACGACCCCCGGCGCCTGGCCGCCGCCCCCGAGGGGGCATGGGTGCGCATGACGCTGGTCGACGGATCGACGCTGGAGTGCGTGCGGGACCACGCGCGGGGCGCCGCGCGCGAACCGCTGGCCGATGACGAGATCGACCGCAAGTTCGTGGCTTGCCTGGCGGCGGCCGGCCTGGCGTCGTCGGCGCCGGCATGGCTGGCGCAGTGGCGCGGGCTCGACGGCCAGGCGTCGTCCCGGGCGCTGCCGGGTTGAGCTGTCGTCAGCGCCGGCCGAGGATGTGGGCGATGCGTTGCTCGTTGGAAGGATGGCTCGACAGATAGGGCGCCGGTTGCGGCTTGCCGGCACTGGCGCGGTCGAGTTTCTCGAACACGCTGGCCAGCTTCTGGCGCGGCAAGCCGTTGGCGCCGAACATGGCGATGGCATAGTCGTCGGCCTCGCGTTCGAAGTCGCGTGAATACTTCATGTCCACCAGCAGCGCCGGTGCGCTGGCCAGCACCGCCGATACATCACCGAACAACACGGTGGCTACCGCGCCGACGGCCGAGCCCTGCAGCAGCCTTCGCATCAGATGGCGCTGGTGGATGTGCCCCAGTTCGTGCGCCAGCACGCCCATGAGCGCCTCGTCGTCATCGATCAGGCCGACCAGTTCGTCGCTGATGACGATGGTGCCGGAGGGCAGGGCGAAGGCATTGGGTCCCAGGCGGCTCTTGCGAAACACGATGTCGTAGGGCGGGGCATCGGCCAGCGGCGTGGCCAGCGCCGCGAAGCGGTCGACGATGGCTTGCCGCCGGGTAGCCGTCAGGGCGCTGGGCGCCAGCACATGCTGGTCGAGAAATGCCAGCGTGCCCTGGCCGACCTGGCGATCGACCGCTACCGGCAAGGCCCGGGCCGCCAGGCCGGCGGCCAGCGGCAACAGGTACAGGTAGCTCAGCGCCACCAGCACCACCAGCGCCGCCGCCGCCATCAGCGTGGACCGCCAGCTCTGCTGGATGCGCACTACGCTGCCATCGTGATGGCCGGTGGCCCGTAACAGCGCGGCGAAGCCGGCGCCGTCCCGTATCTCCAGGTAGGCGCCATCGGCGAAGGTGACCTTGCGCGCGGCCCGGCGCAGGCGCTCCGAGACGCGCAACTGATCGATGGGGCAACTGCGTTCGGCCTCGCCGGTCACCAACGCCATGCCGTCGCGCACATCCAGCGTGACGGCGTGGCGGCGCGAACTGCGGCCGTCGAAATACCAGGCGGCAATCGGCGGCTGGCTCATAGGGACAGGTCGAAATCAAACAGGTCGGTGACGCCTTCGCCGGTGGCTGAGCCGGCAGGCTCGGCGCTGGTGACGAATTGGTCCAGATCGCCCGCCGGCAGCAGGCTCATCGATTCGATCCGGTAGCGCATGGCGCGGATCTTGGCGAACGGGGTGTACAGGCCGAGCGTGCAGACGATGCCGATCACGTTGGTGAGCATGATGAAGAACATGCGACCCCAGCGCATGTTGCTGGTGAAGCGGTGCGGGCCGAGGCGGGTGTGGTTCCAGATCAGGTTCTGCAGCAGCGTCAAGAACAGCGGCAGCGCCAGGAACGACCAGACGTAGAGCACCAGCACCAGCAGTCCCATCGACGCCACGGCCAGGCCGTCGCGCTCGTGGGTGGCTCCGAACAGGGCGAACAGGCTGCCCCAGAAGGTAAGCATGATCAGCATCATTCCGGCCACCCAGACGCCGATGCCCAGCAGATAGGTCTTGTAGAAACCGCCGACGGTGGCGTGGAAGGAGAAGTGCGTGGCGCCGAAGCGCGATTCGTTGTGCTGGAAGCGCTTGATGCGCTGGTGTACCAGCGGCCACAGCAGGCCCGAGGTGAGGAAGGCGGTCAGCGGCAGCAGCAGGTAGTTGAAGTAGGCGCCGCCGGCGCTGCCGCGCAGGCCGAAACGGATGCCCCGGTAGCTGGAGTTGTACAGCTTGAATTGCAGGCTGCGCCAGATCAGCCACGGGGCGACCAGCGCCACGACCAGCATGCCGGCCAGGCCGATGAGCGGGCTGATCTTGAAGGCGCCGTTATAGAGTGCGAACAACAGCAGTGCCATGGCGCGTCCCTTGAGGATGGCCAGCGGCTTGCCGTGGTAGTCGAAGCTGGTGCCGGCCACCGTGGTGTTGTCGTAGAAGTAACGCAGGCGACGCACCTTGGCCCAGGCCGAGTAGATGCCCAGCGTGACCACCGACAGCAGCAGGTTGACGATCCAGATGCGGAAGTATTCGGACCCGCTGCCGCTGAAGACGAAGCGCTCGCTGGCAGGTGGGGTGGAGACGGCGGCGGCGTCCGGCGAGGACGGCCCAGCCGGCGCTGGAGGATGGTTCGAATCGGGGATGGGTGGCATGCGAAGGCTTCACGGAAAACGTGTTGGTCGAATTTTCTTGCCGGACAGGTGAGCGCAAGAATCGATTGCTCGCAGTAAAAAGTCAAGTCAAGCTCAGCTGTGAAGGGTGTTGTACGGATTACGTAGGGATTTGGGTCGTATTTCGATGAGATGCGGCCAGGCGCTCTCCTGCAGAGATGCACGGTTTGTGCGAACATGCTGCCCCAAGTGCAGGAGCTTTGCGTCGCTTGCACCTGCCGCGCCAATCAAGAAATCCAATAATTCCCGACGTGATCGATGGCTTTGCCGCCGTGGTCACCCTCATCCAAGGAGCCCACATGTCCCATCCATGGAACGCCGCTGCGATCGCCGACAAGCTCGGCATCGCCGCCGCCGATCTGGCCATCGAAACCATCGTCCACAGCCTCGACGGTATCGAATACGAGAACGTGCTGCTGTTCGATCGCAGCAAGCCGCCGGTGTCGGGCGTGCTGTCGGTTCCTAATTATTTTGGCATTCGCCAGCAGGCACTGGAGATCGCGGCCACCACCATCGGTAACGAACACGCCATCTTCGTGGCCGATGTGTTCGGCAAGACCGTGCGTCCCGCCAATGGTGACGAGGCGATGGCGGCCATCACTCCGTTGAAGGCCGATCGCGCCGAACTGCGCCGCCGCATGCGCGCCGCGTTGGACGCGTTTGCCGCGCAGCAGGCCCTGCCACTCGATGCGGCCAATGTCGGCGCCTGCGGGTTCTGCTTCGGCGGCACCGCCGCCCTGGAACTGGCGCGCGACGGCGCCGCCCTGCGCGGCGTGGTGTCGCTGCATGGCGCGCTCGATACGCCGGCGCCCGCCGCCAGCAGTTTCAAGGGGGCCGTGTTGGTGTTGCACGGCGTGCAAGACCCATCGGTGCCGCGCGAGCAGGTCAACGACTTCATCGACGAGGTCAGCGCCGCGGGCATCGACTGGCAACTGATCAATTATGGCCAGGCGGGGCATTCGTTTACCGACCCCGATGCCAACAACCCCGGGTTCTTCTATCACCGCCAGACCGCCGAGCGCGCCGCATTGGCGCTGCAGGATTTCTTCGGTGAAGTAATGCATTGACGCATGGGGAGCGGGCCGAAGAATCGCTTGATCCGGTCTTCTCGTTATTATTCGATGTAAATCTAGCCATTATTGTTGGGAACGGAGCGGATTCCGGGTAACCGGTATCTTGCCGCTGGCAATTAGCATTTCCCGCTTCGCGGCCACGCCTGATGACGTCGCAGCGGGGCGGTTACAAGAGGCATGCGTAGCGAACGGTGGCCGACCATGCGGCGGCCGGTTTGCCCAGTGCCCGTGCAGTACCCTCAACCACAGTCCAAAGGAAAGTCCATGTCACAAGACAAAGAGCCGAGGCGGCGCTTCTTGCGCCAGGTATTGGCGATCGTCCCAGCCGCGTCAACGCTAGGTGGAGCCAGTGCAGTCGCAGTCAGCCAGCCGGCAATCGCCGATTCGTCCGAACCCGGCAAGCCGCGCGCCTATACCCCCACCTTCTTCACCGCGGCCGAATGGGCCTTCATCAATGCCGCAGTCGATCCCCTGATTCCCTCCGACCAGTACGGTGCCGGCGCGCTCGAGACCGGCGTGCCCGAGTTCATCGATCGCCAGATGGAAACCCCGTACGGGGCCGGCAAGCTCTGGTACATGCAGGGGCCTTTCCATACCGACCGCGTGCCCGAACTGGGCTACCAGCTGTCGCTGGTGCCACGCGATATCTATCGCCAGGGTATCGCCGCGGTCAACTCGTGGTGCCAGAAGACCCATGGCAAGGTGTTCGCCGAGCTCGACAAGAAGACCCAGATCGAGGTGCTCAAGCAGCTCGAGGGCGGCAAGATCGAACTCGACGCACTGCCGGCCAAGACGTTCTTCAACTTCATGCTGGGTAATGTCAAGGAAGGCTATTTTGCCGATCCGATGTACGGCGGCAACCAGAAGATGGGGGGCTGGAAGATGGTCGGCTTCCCGGGCGCGCGCGCCGACTTTGCTGACTGGGTCGACCAGTACAACGTGAAATATCCATACGGCCCTGTGTCGATTCTGGGAGAGAAGGGCTGATCATGGCGATTAAAAAAGACAAAGTGGATGTAGTGATGGTGGGCCTGGGCTGGACCGGCTCGATCATGGGCATGGAACTGACCGAAGCCGGCCTGAACGTGCTGGCACTGGAACGCGGCGACATGCGCGACACCAACGCCGACACGCCCTATCCCAAGGCGGTCGACGAGCTCAAGTACTCGGTGCGCGGCGCGCTGTTCCAGGACCTGTCGCGCGAGACCGTGACGATCCGCTACGGCGTGGCCGATGTCGCCGTGCCGTACCGCCAGCACGGGTCGTTCCTGCTGGGCGATGGCGTCGGCGGCGCCGGCTTCCACTGGAACGGCATGATGTACCGCAACCTGCCCGAAGAGCTCGAGATGCGCTCGCACCACGAGCAGCGCTACGGCAAGAAGTTCATCCCCGAAGACATGACCATCCAGGACCACGGGGTGACCTATGCCGAACTGGAACCGTTCTACGATTTCTCGGAGAAGGTGATGGCGGTGTCGGGCAAGGCCGGTAACCTCAATGGCAAGATCGTCGCCGGCGGCAATCCGCTGGAAGGCGCGCGCACCAGCGAATTCCCGACCCCTCCGCTGCAATACCAGTACAGCGCCTCGCTGGTCGAGAAGGCCATGCGCGAAGTCGGCTACCACCCGTACCCGGCGCCCGCGGCCAATGCCTCGGCGCCGTTCACCAACCCCTATGGCGTGCGCATCGGCCCTTGCAACTACTGCGGCTTCTGCGAAAACTACGGCTGCTACATGTATTCCAAGGCGTCGCCGCAGACCACCATCCTGCCGGTGCTGCTCAAGCGCAAGAATTTCGAAGTGCGTACCAAGGCGCAGGTGATCAAGGTGAACCTGGACGCGTCCGGCAAGCGGGCCACCGGCGTGACCTATATCGACGCCCAGGGGCGCGAGGTCGAGCAACCGGCCGACCTGGTGCTGCTGACCGCATTCCAGACGCACAACGTGCGCCTGCTGCTGCTGTCGGGCATCGGCAAGCCGTATGACCCGGTCAGCGGCGAAGGCGTGGTGGGCAAGAACTTCGCCTACCAGTACAACGGTGGCATCAACGTGGTCATGCCCAAGGGCACTCAGTTCAATCCCTTCATCGGCACCGGCGCCGGTGGCGTGGGCATGGACGACCTCAACGCCGACCAGTTCGACCACGGACCGCTGGGCTTCATCGGCGGCGCCTCGATCCGTCACGTCCGTTACGGCGGTCGCCCGATCAAGCAGGCCGGCACCATGCCGGGCGAGAAAGTGCCCAACTGGGGCACGGAATGGAAGGGCAGCGTGCAGGACGCCTACCAGCGCACCCTGACCATCGGCATGTCCGGTTCGGTCATGGCCTACCGCGATTGCTACCTGTCGCTCGACCCGACCTACAAGGACGCCAACGGCCAGCCGCTGCTGCGCATGACGCTGAACTGGAAGGAAAACGAAGGCAAGATGCTGACCTACATCGGCGACCAGATGGAAAAGGTCGGCCACGCGATGAATCCCGAGAAGGTGGTCAAGGCGGTGCGCAAGACCGGTTCTTCCTGGGATACCCGGGTGTACCAGTCGACTCACCTGACCGGTGGCGCCATCATGGGCACCACGCCCAAGAACAGCGTGGTCAATCGCTACCTGCAAAGCTGGGATGTACCCAACGTGTTCGTCTACGGCGCCTCGGCGTTCCCGCAGAACATGGGCTACAACCCCACCGGCCTGGTCACGGCGCTGGCTTATTTCTCGGCCAAGGCGATCCGCGAGCAGTATCTGAAGAACCCAGGCCCGTTGGTCCAGGCATAAGGATAAGAACATGATCAAGCACTATTTCATCGCCGCCTGCGCGGCAGTCATGACCCTGTCCGCCGCCGTGGCATCGGCCCAGAACGTCGACGCCCAGCTCGTCAAGCGTGGCGAATACCTGGCCCGTGCAGGCGACTGCGTGGCCTGCCACACCGCCCGTGGCGGCAAGCCCTTCGCCGGCGGCTTGCCGATCGCCACCCCGATCGGCACCGTGTATTCGTCCAACATCACGCCCGACAAGCAACACGGGCTGGGCAACTACAGCGAGGCAGACTTCGACCAGGCATTGCGTCACGGCATCCGCAAGGATGGCGCTTCGCTGTACCCGGCCATGCCTTATCCATCGTATGCCAAGGTCAAGCCGGCCGACGTGAAAGCGCTGTATGCTTACTTCATGAACGGCGTGCAGGCCGACCCGACGCCCAATCGCAATGTCGATATCGTCTGGCCGCTGTCGATGCGCTGGCCGCTGTCGATCTGGCGCAAGGTGTTCGCGCCGGGCGTGGCGGTCGATGGCGCCGACGACAACAGCCCGATCGTGCGTGGACGCTACCTGGTGGAAGGCCTGGGCCATTGCGGCGCTTGCCATACGCCGCGTGGCGTGGGCATGCAGGAGAAGGCATTGAGCGACGACAGCACGCAGTTCCTGTCGGGCGGCGTGATCGACGGCTACCTGGCCAACAACCTGCGCAGCGATCCGCGTGATGGCCTGGGCAACTGGAGCGAGGGCGACATCGTGGCCTTCCTCAAGACCGGTCGCAACAGCCATTCCGCAGCCTTCGGCGGCATGGCCGATGTGGTCGCCAACAGCACCCAGCACCTCACCGACGAGGACCTGTCGGCCATCGCCAAGTACCTCAAGTCGCTGGCGCCGGTCAAGCCCGGCATGGCACCGCTGGCGTACGACGACAAGACCCACCAGGCCTTGCGTCGCGGCAGCGACCAGAGCAACGGCGCGATGACCTTCCTCAACAACTGCGCGGCTTGCCATCGTACCAGCGGCAGGGGTTATGAAGAGACCTTCCCGGTACTGGCCTTGTCGCCCACGGTCAATGCCGAGGATCCTGCTTCGTTGATCCGCATCGTGCTCGAAGGCGCCGAGATGCCGTGGACCAAGACCGCACCGACGCAGTTCGCGATGCCGGCCTTCGGTGCACGCCTGTCGGACCAGGAAGTGGCCGATGTCGTGACCTTCATCCGCAGCAGCTGGGGCAATAGCGCACCGGCCGTGGACGCGGGTGCGGTGGCCAAGGTCCGCAAGACCCTGCCGCCGCGAAACAGCGTGGAAATCGGTAGCGCACCGGTGGCCAAGCAGTAATCTCGCAGCACGGACGTAGCCGGATGCGGCCACCCGATGCGGGTGGCCGCATTTTTTTTGGCGGCGTGCATCGGTGATCGCCTGCTGCGGACGCGGCCTGGCGCGGCCCGGCCTGGTGGCGGCCGATGCACGGTCGCATCAACGGATCTGCCAGTTGGCAGAACAGGGTGCGGCAAGCCGCGAGACACGACGTGCCAGTTATCGGATTCGGCATAAAAGCCTGGTGGCGAACATAAAGATAATTCGATAGTTCGAACATCGACGATGCCTTGGATCTGCGATGTCTCCTAAAGTGATCGTGCCGTCTGGTGTGGTACCGGATCGGTCTACTTCACCTAGGAGAACTCCCATGAATGCCGGCCGGCTCAACTTCAACATGTTGTGCGACTACGCCACGCCCGAGAAGAATTCGGCGCTCGAATTTCAC
This sequence comes from Herbaspirillum sp. YR522, assembly GCF_000282575.1. Lineage (GTDB taxonomy): Bacteria > Pseudomonadota > Gammaproteobacteria > Burkholderiales > Burkholderiaceae_D > Herbaspirillum. Next base: position 70,072 of record NZ_AKJA01000015.1, read on the forward strand.
ATGGAACTTCCGGTGCCGCACCAGGACCTGCGCCAGATCGGCGAATGGCTGGAGATGCGCGATTGGGCGGAGGTCGAGCGTTACCTGGGCGACATGTATCCGCGTCACCGGGTGCTGATCGGCACTTGGCTGCGCGGCAGCCGCCTGCGCAGCGAGGACGTCTCGCCGCGTATCAACCTGCTCAGCTGAGCGTTGGCCGGGATCCCGGCTGGCGTTTTTTCTACATTGCCCGGCAGCTGACCCGGATTTTCGCGGCACATCTGCTGTGCTGCCTACCCTCTGGCTGCGCAACCGATGCGGCTTTTCATCGTAGCGCGGACAACCACCGTTGTCCGCGCTTTTTTTTTCCAGGCCGCTTCGGGCGATGCGCGTTCGATGGCAGCGCCATGGCGCTGCCGATGCACTCACAGCACTGCGGAGCAATGGCCATGATCACATCCCATACCGACCTTTCGACCCACCCCCACACCGGCGCTGCCGCCGATGCCCCGGTGACCACCGGCACCGACCGTGACGACCTGATGCTGGGCGGCCCCGAGCACGACCTGATGGCTGGCGTCGGCGGTGACGATACGCTTTATGGTGGCCAGGGCAACGACGAGCTTGACGGCGGTGTCGGCCACGACCAGCTTTATGGACAGGACGGCGACGACGTCCTCTCCGGCGGCCCCGGGATGGATTTCCTGGTCGGCGGCCAGGGGCACAACCTGCTGCGCGGCGGTACCGATGCCGACATCTACCTGGTCGGCAGCCCGGGCAGCCGGGACGTGATCGACAATGCGGCCGCTGGTGCGCAGGTGGGCGAGGTCGACGTGATCCTGTTTTCCAGGGAGGTGTCCTGGCGCCAGGCAGTGCCGGCGCGCCAGGACGACGACCTGGTGGTCGAGCTGCCGCTGGCCGGCAGTTCGGTGCGGGTCATCGACTACTTCCTCGACGATGGCGCCACCGCGCACGCGGTCCCCCAGTTGCGCTTCGATGACGGCACGCTGTGGGACGTGGCGGCAGTCAAGGCGCTGGTGCTGCGTGGCCTGGCGCACGGCGACCACCTGGTCGGCTACGCCACCGCGGACCGGATCGAGGGCAAGGGCGGTGACGATGTCATCGAAGGCCGCGGCGGGCGCGACTGGCTGGCCGGTGACGACGGCGACGACTGGCTCGACGGTGGCGACGGCGCCGACGTGCTCATCGGTGGCAGCGGCAATGATCGGCTCATCGGTGGCGCGGGCAGCGACCATTATTGCTTTGAGGCCGGCTTCGGCCGGGACCTCGTCGTCAGCGATGGCAATGCCGCCGGCGACGCCGACCGGGTCCACCTGGGCGAACAGGTCGACGCGCGCCGGGTATGGTTCCGGCGCGCCGGTGACGACCTCGATATCGCCATCGTCGGCACCGATGATGGGCTCGCCATCAAGGACTGGTTCAAGGGGGCCGCGAGCGGATTTGCCGGCATCGACCTGGCCGATGGGCGCTCGATCGTGCCGCGGCAGGTCGATGCCCTGGTCGCAGCCATGTCCGCCATGACGATGCCGGCATCGATCGACGGCCTGCCGGCGCTGCGCCGGGACGGGCCACTGGATGCGTTGATCGCCGCCAGCTGGAGCGGCATGCAGGAGCTCGCATGAGTACCATCAGTCCGCCATCGCTGCCGAAAAAGACCAGCCCGGTGCTGGACCGGCGCCTGCCCTCGTCGTCCGGCGCACCGATGGAGCCCGACCAGCTGGCACCATGCCGCTCGGGCCGGCCCGGCAAGAGACTGGTAGCCACTGGCCATGGCCAGACCGTGTCCGGCACCCGGCGCAACGACCTGATCATCGGCCGCGCCGGTGCCGACCGCCTGCAGGGCGATTGCGGCAACGACATCCTCAAGGGCGGCGGGGGAGACGACACGTTGCTGGGCGGCCCCGGCGACGATTTCCTGTATGGCGGGCCGGGACGCGATACCCTGCGCGGCGGCAACGGGCGTGACCAGGTCATGGGCGGCAGCGGCAACGACCTGTTGTTCGGCGGGCGCGGCGCCGACCGCCTGTACGGCGAGAAGGGGGACGACATCCTCGACGGCGGCCCCGGCGACGACCTGCTCGACGGCGGCGGCGGCGCTGACGTCTATATCTTCGGCAAGGGCGATGGCCAGGACGCCGTGCTCAACGGCGGCGGCCGTGCATGTGGGCGCGATCGTGTGCTGCTGCGCCAGGGCGTACGGCGTGAAGATGTCTGGTTCAGGCGCAGCGGCAGCGACCTCCAGCTGATCCTGCTGGGCAGCGGCGACAGCATGACCATGCGTGGCTGGTATGACGGTGCGTCGCGTCGCCTGGACCGATTCGAACTGTCTACCGGCAGGAGCCTGGCAGCCGACCGGGTCGATCCCCTGGTCGCGGCCATGGCGTGCTTCGATCCCCGCGGCAGCAGCGCACTGCTGTCGTCGCCGGCGTTACTGGCGAGGCTGGCGGTGCTGCAGCCATTGATCGTACAAAGCTGGCAATGACCGGTCGCCGGGCCGAGGGCAAACCCTGGAACGCCCGCTGCAGACCGGGCCGGCCAGGACGATTCCATGGCCGCCATCGGAGGTGCGCCTGCCAGTTTTTCGAAGTTGGCTTTCATCACTGGCGCAGTATTGCGGCAACCCGGGATCTTCTACCTATGATCCTTGCGCGGCGTCGACACTTCGTCGCATCCATGCGCTGACCTTGTGATCAAGGTCCGGGCTTCCTCCATCCAATCACTCGAAGGATTGAACCATGTCTGATGAAAAGCAAGCATCCCATTCGTATTTTCCCGATGAGCGTGGCGCAGGCCACGCCGGTCATCCCGGCGCAGCATGGATCGATGTCGACGATCAGGCAGACGATACCGATGAATTCATGCTGCAGCCGGGCGATCCAGCCGATTCCCATACGGCCTTCCACCGGGTCGCGATGTCCGAGGCGACGCATTTCGGCCTGCACGAGGTGTTTGCCGAGAACGGCAAGGACAACATGCTGGTCGGGGCCGGCGAGGCCGATCAGCTCAATGGTGGCAATGGCGATGATGTGCTCATCGGCAAGGCCGGCGACGACCGCGAATTCGGCGAAGAGGGCGAGGATATTCTCTATGGTGACCGCGGGCGCGACTATCTCTACGGTGGCAAGGGGCGCGACATCCTGCTGGGCGGGGATGACGATGACGAGCTGGAAGGGGGCCCCGGTCCCGACGTATTGAACGGCGGACCAGGTGCCGACGTATTGGCCGGCGGCATGGGCGACGACGTTCTCAAGGGCGGCAGCGGCAATGATCTTCTTCGCGGCGAAGGCGGCAGCGATACCTACGAATTCGACCGTGGCGACGGCGCCGACATCATTTCCAACTACGACCGGCACATGCCCGACGGCTACGCCGGCGGCGACCGCGACCAGGTGCTCTATGGCGCCGGGATCACCAGCGACCAGCTGTGGTGGCAGCGCGCCGGTACCGATCTCACGGTGACCAACCTCGATACCGGCGATAGCCAGACCATCACCGGCTGGTATCAGTCTCCGGCATTTCGTATCGACACATTCATCCTGGCCAATGGCAGCCAGCTGTCGGCCGACGGCGCCGAGGCGCTGGTATCGGCAATGGCCACGATGGCCATGCCGCCCGTGGGAGCCGGCCCGATACCGGCGGCATTGCACCACGCGCTGCAACCGGTGCTGGCCCACAGCTGGCAATAGATGCGCGCTGCCGCACCCGCATGCGCTGCGGGCGCGTCAACGCCATTTCACAGGCACGCCGGCACCATCGGTGGCGTGCCGCAAGGCCCCGGCCGGCGCTCGATGCGCTGGCTGCATTTATCATCAACACGAAAGGATAGATCATGTCCAGAAAGAAACGCCCATCCGATGCAGTGACCGTGGCGGACGAACCTGCATCGACGTCGCCTGCCCATGCCGAGCCGGGCAAGCGGCTCGATGGCACGCGAAACGCCGACCGCCTGGTCGGTGGCCGCCAGGACGATACGCTGCATGGCAAGGCCGGTAACGATGTGCTGCTGGGAGGCGCCGGCGACGACCAGCTCGATGGCGGCACCGGCAACGACCGTCTCGACGGCGGGGCCGGCAACGACATGCTCGACGGCGGTAGCGGCAACGACCGGCTCGCCGGTGGCGCCGGCAACGATACCCTGCACGGCGGCAAGGGCGATGACCGGCTGCTCGGGGGTGCCGGCGACGATGTGCTGCATGGAGGGGCCGGCCGCGATCATCTCAATGGCGGGGCGGGCAACGACACCTACCTGTTCGGCCGCGGCGACGGACACGACGTGATCGTCAACCACGACAAGCACAACACCGACCGTGATCGCGTGCTGCTGGGCGAAGGCATCGCGGCCGACCAGGTCTGGCTGCAGCGTGCCGGCAAGAATCTCAAGCTCACCTTGCTGGAGTCGGGCGACACCCTGACCGTGCGCGGCTGGTACAGCAATCCGGCCCGCCGCCTGGACCAACTCGAACTGGCCGGTGGCCAGCGCCTGGTCGAGGGGCGGGTCGAGTCGCTGGTGCAGGCCATGTCGGCGTTCGAGCCACCGGCGCCAGGCACGGCGGGCCTGCCGGCCGAACTGCAGACGGTCCTCAAGCCGGTACTGGCCGCCAGCTGGCAGTAGGCATCGCGTAACGGCCCGCGCGCCGGCGGCATGCGCGCGCGGGCTTGTCTCATCTCGTTGAACAAGGAATTCCCATGTCAAATGCAAACACTTCACAACTTGCGGTGCCCCTGCTCGAAGAGCGCGACGGCGACCTGCTGGTACGACTGGCCGACGGCAGCCAGGGGTGGCAGGTTCCCGGGTATTTTGCCGGCGTCGATGCCGACCTGGCCAGCGACATGCTCGCCCATCTCAATGTTCACACCGTGCTGGAGCGCCATCCGCGTTCCGATGGCGAATTATGGGGACTGGGCACCGATGGACCGGATGTGATGGTGGGTGGCGACTTCGATGTCAGCATTGCCGCCGGTGATGGCAAGGATGTGGTCATTACCGGCAATGGCGACGACTATCTGGGCGGCGACGATGGCGACGACTGGCTGTACGGGCAGGGCGGCAACGATGAAATCAAGGGCGGCAACGGCGACGATCATCTCTTCGGCGGCGCCGGCAGCGACCTGCTCGGCGGCGGCCGGGGCGACGACCGGTTGTTCGGCGGGGCCGGCGACGATCGCCTGTATGGTGCCGCAGGTAACGACCGGCTCAAAGGAGGCAGCGGCAACGACCTCTATTATTTCGGCAAGGGCGACGGTCACGACATCATCTTCAATCACGACGCCGCCGGCGACGACCGGGTCCAGTTCCGGGCCGGTATCGCGCCCGGGCAATTGTGGTTCCGACGCGCGGGGGACTCCCTGGAGGTCAGCTTGCTGGAAACCGGCGACACCTTGCGGCTGAACTGGTGGTTCGACGGCGATGAACATCGGGTCGACCGCTTCCAGTTATCCAACGATGGCTTCCATCCCAACGGCCAGCATCTCGACAAGCACAACGTCGATGCGCTGGTGCAGGCCATGGCCGGCCTGGCGATGCCACCCATCGGCACGACCGCCTTGCCGCAGGATTACCGGCAGGTGCTGGATCCGGTGCTGGCCGCGAGCTGGACATGAATCCACCACAGGTGCGCTCGCCTGCGTGCCGTCGGCGCTTCGTGCCGCCGGCATCGAACCCTACCGCTGCCGACACGGTAGCGTGCGTTAGAAAGGAATTGCCATGAGCAATGCAACCCCGCCGCAACTGCTGCAGCCGCTGCTGCAAGCCTATCGCGGCGATCTGCTGGTACGGCTCAGCGAGGGCGGCCCGGGCTGGTATGTCCGGGACCACGTCGTGAGCCATTACTTCGATGCCGACGACGATCCGGCCGAGATCGCCGAAATGATCGCCGCCATCAATACCGATATCGTGCTGCGACATCATCCCGAGCCGGACGGGCCGCTTTGGGCGTTGGGTACCACCGGCAACGATGTGGTCGTCAGCGATGACCATGATGTCAGCGTCAGCGTCGACGACGGCAAGGACGTGGTCATCACCGGTGCCGGCGACGACTACCTCAGCGGAGACGGTGGCGACGACTGGTTGTATGGTGGCGCCGGCGACGACAACTTGCTGGGTGGAGCAGGCAACGACCGCCTGGTCGGCGAGCTGGGCGACGACATGCTCAATGGTGGCAGTGGCGACGATCGCCTCTTCGGTGGTGACGGCAACGACCGGCTGCACGGCGATGGCGGCAACGACCGACTCAACGGTGGTGCGGGCGACGACATCTATTTCTTCGGCAAGACCGACGGCGCCGACCGCATCTTCAACAACGATGCCGACGGCGACGACAGGGTGCAGTTCCGCAACGGCATCGATCCCGGGCAATTGTGGTTGCGCCGCCTGGGCAGCAACCTCGAAGTGATGTTGACCGAGACCGGTGACACGCTCACGCTGTATCACTGGTTTGCCGGCGAACAGTACCGCGTCGACCGGTTCCAGTTGTCCAGCGATGGCATGGCTCCCAATTGCAGCTACCTGTCTTCGGACAAGGTCGAGGTGCTGGTGGCGGCAATGTCGGCACTGCCACCGCCTCAGGTAGGAACCACGGTGTTGCCGCCGCACTACCAGGTGGCGCTCAACGCGGTGCTGGCCGCGAGCTGGACCTAGCACCCGGCGCGGTGGGGCCGGCGGCGCCGAACCCGACGGCGCACGGGTCTTGCATCACGTCGAAAAAAAGGTCCTGGACAGCATTGTCCAGGACCTTTTTCACGTCCTGCCGCGGCATCGGGCGGCATCCCGGATACCGTGCCGGGGGCACGCCGCTCGTGGGCCGCGCCGCTACTCCTTGACCGCGCCCGTCATCCCCGAGACGTAGTACTCGACGAAGAACGAATACACCACGGCCACCGGCAGCGAGCCCAGCAAGGCCCCGGCCATCAACGCGCCCCAGTGATAGACGTCGCCGTCGACCAGTTCGGTGACGATGCCCACCGGCACCGTCTTGACCTCGGACGACGAGATGAAGGTCAGCGCATAGATGAACTCGTTCCACGACAGCGTGAAGGCGAAGATGCCGGCCGAGATCAGGCCCGGCACCGCCAGGGGCAGGATGATCTTGACCAGGATCTCCCAGCGCGTGGCGCCATCGATCAACGCGCATTCTTCCAGCTCATACGGAATCGAGCGGAAGTAACCCATCAGCAGCCAGGTGCAGAACGGGATCAGGAAGGTCGGATAGGTCAGGATCAGGGCCCAGCGGGTATCGAACAGTCCCAGCTTGAACACGATCGCTGCCAGCGGGATGAACAGGATCGACGGCGGGATCAGGTAGGCCAGGAAGATCCCCAAGCCGACCTGCTTGGATCCCTGGAAGCGCAGCCGCTCGATCGCATAGGCGGCAAACACGCTGGCGGCCAGCGACACGAAGGTCGAGACCACCGACACGATCACGGTGTTGAGCAGCCAGGCCGGATACTGCGTATCGAACAGCAGCTTCTTGAAGTGCGCCAGGGTCGGTGCGATCACCCAGAACGGGTTGCCGCTTTGCGACAGCAGCTCGTTGTCGGGCTTGAAGGCCGTGATCACCATCCAGTAGAACGGGAACAGCAGCACGAACAGGAAGATCAACAACGGGATATAGATCGTCACCCAGCGGCGGGGGGTGGACTGCAGGTAGTCCATGCCCTGGTTCTCGATTGCATCATCTTTGGTCTTGGCCATTATTTGTCACCTCCTTGTTGCCAGCCGCGACGTTGCAGGCCGAAATACGAGAACATGATTGCCGCCAGCAGGAACGGGATCATGTAGGTTGCCATTGCCGCGCCTTCGCCCAGGGCGCCACCGGGGATGGCGCGCTGGAACGACAGCGTCGCCATCAGGTGCGTGGCATTGAGCGGGCCGCCGCGTGTGAGCACATAGATCAGCTGGAAGTCGGTGAACGTAAACAGCACCGAGAACGTCATCACCACGGCGATGATCGGCGTCAGCAGCGGCAGCGTCACGTAGCGGAACTGCTGCCACGGCTTGGCGCCATCGATGGCGGCCGCCTCGTACAACGACGGCGAGATGGTCTGCAGGCCCGCCAGCAGCGAGATCGCCACGAACGGGATGCCGCGCCAGACGTTGGCAAACACGGTCGACCAGCGCGCGTTCCATGGATCGCCCAGGAAGTCGATGTAGTGGTCGATCAGGCCCATTTTGGTCAGCGCCCAGCTGATGACCGAGAACTGGGCGTCATACAGCCACCAGAACGCCAGCGCCGACAACGCGGTAGGGACGATCCAGGGCAGCAGCACGATGGCGCGGAAGAAGGTCTTCAGCGGCACGTTCTTGTTGAGCAGGATCGCCAGCCACAGGCCCAGCGCAAACTTCAGGATGCTGGCGCTGATGGTGTAGAACAGCGTATTGAACAACGACAGCTGGGCCAGCGAGTCGCCCAGCAGGTACGAATAGTTGTCCAGGCCCACGAAGTTGCCTTCGCCACCGATCTTGGTGTCGGTGAAGCCGAGCCAGACGCCGAGCCCCAGCGGGTAGGTCAGGAAGACCACCAGCAGGATCACGGCCGGGGCCATGAACAGCATGCCCAGTACGTTACGGTTATTCAGGAAACGGGATAGCATGATTAGCCTCTGTTTGATGCCGCCATGCGACATGGCGGCGGATGCCTTTTTCATTTCTTCCTGCAATGCATCGCATGCACCGGCCGGCCCTGACAACCGGCCCGATTCGCCCCGCAGGGAATGCATGACGCGCGTTGCGCGGCCGGTGTGCATCGAGCGCCACCGGCCGCGGCGACTGCTGCATCAGGACCGCATCAGGTCTTGTAGTAACGCTTGGCGCGATCGGCGGCACGGTCGATGGCCTGCTGCACCGTCTTCGAGCCGCTGGCCGCTTCGGCCACCATGTCGACCACCACGTAGTCGGCCATGCAGGCCGCCGAGGCCTGGCCCAGCGGGCCTTCGTGACCGTGGTCGACCATGATCGAGGCCGAGTCGCGATACACGGTGGCCTTCGGGTCCTCGGTCCAGATCGGGTTCTTCTCGTAGGCCTTGAGCGGCTGGCTGACGTAGCCGATGGACGCCTTCATCCATGGGTTGTACTGGTCCGGCTCGTACATGAATTGCACGAAGGCCTTGGCGGCGTTGGGGAACTTGGTGTGCTTGAAGACCATCATCTGCGTGATCTGCATCAGCTCGGTGGGCTTGCCGGCCGGCCCGATCGGGAAGTGCGCGTGCTGCGTGTCCTTGCCGATTTCCTGCATCTTCGGATCGGGCGAGTTCTTGGCCGCGTAGTACACCGAGATGCCGTTGGCGGTCATGCTGATCTGGCCGTCCAGGTAGGCCTTGTTGTTGGACGGATCCTGCCACGACAGCGTGCCGGGCACGAAGGTCGCATACAGCTGCTTGGCGTATTCGAGGGCAGCCTTGGTCTCGGGTGAATTGATGGCCACCACGCCCTTCTTGTCGACCAGCTTGCCGCCGTGCGACCACAGCAGCCAGTGCGCCCAGTTGTTGGCGTCGCCGACGGCCTTGCCCAGCGCGAATCCGACCGGGGTATTCTTGGCCTTGAGCGCCTGGCACAGCTTGAGGAAGCCGGCCGTGTCCTTGGGAATGGCTTCGAAGCCGGCGGCCTTGATCTGGCTCTCGCGGTACACCAGCGCGTTGCCGATCACACCCAGCGGCATGGCTATCCACTTGTTGTCCTTGGTGCCGTACTTGCGGCAGACGTCGTACCAGCCGCCGTAGCGCTTGCCCAGCGAGTCGGCCAGGTCGGTCAGGTCCAGCAGCTTGGTGGGATATTGCTGCGGGTCGTCGAACCAGCCCAGCACGATATCGGGGCCGCTGCCGACGTTGGCCGCCACCGCCGCCTTGGGACGCACGTCTTCCCAGCCCTCGCTGTCGGTGCGCACGGCCACGCCGGTCAGTTCGGTGAACTTCTTGACGTTGGCATTCCACAGGTCTTCGTCGCCCTGCACGAAACGCTTCCAGCGCAGCACGCGCAAGGTCGCACCCTGTTCGATGGGGTACTTGATACTGTCGGCGGCGGCCGCTCCCGCCGGTGCGGCGAAGGCGTTCATCCCCATGCTCGATGCGGCGGCAGCGGCTGCGCTGCTCACCAGGAAGTCGCGTCTTGTCAGCTTGTTCATGTCTCCTACTCCTTCGGTTGAAAGTCGAATGGACCGCTATGTTGCGGGTTTGCTTTTCTTGTTGTTGCTGCAGGTGCTGCAGGTGCTGCAAGTACTACATGACACCGGCCAGGTCAGCGGCGTACCAGTGTCTGGCCGGATTCGGTATCGAACAGGTGGGTGCGGGCATGGTCCGGCACCAGGTGGATCGTGTCGCCCGCGCCGAAGCCATGCCGTTCGCGGAAGATCGAAGTCAGGCTGGCGCCGTTGAAGCGGCTGAACACTTCGGTATCGGCACCGGTGGGCTCGACCACGATCACCTTGGTGGCAATGCCGTCGCCGGCGGCGCCGATGGACAGGTGCTCGGGCCGCACGCCATAGGTCACGCGCTGGCCGTCGTTGCCCAGCAGGTGCTGGCCATAGGGAGCGGGCAGGCGGGTGCCGTCGGCAAATTCCACCTCGGCGCGCTCGCCATTGCGGCGCAGGGTGCCGGGGACGAAGTTCATCGACGGCGAGCCGATGAAGCCGGCCACGAAGATATTGGACGGGTAGTCGTACAGGTCCAGCGGACGGCCGCGCTGCTCCACCAGGCCATCGCGCATGACCACGATCTGGTCGGCCATGGTCATGGCCTCGATCTGGTCATGGGTGACGTAGACCGAGGTGGTCTTCAGGCGCTGGTGCAGTTCCTTGATCTCGGTGCGCATCTGCACCCGCAGCTTGGCGTCCAGGTTCGACAGCGGCTCGTCGAACAGGAACACCTGGGGATCGCGCACGATGGCGCGGCCCATCGCCACCCGCTGCCGCTGGCCACCCGAGAGCTGGCGTGGAAAGCGTTCCAGCAGCTGGGTCAAGCCCAGGATGTCGGCTGCCTTCTTGACCCGTTCCTCGATGAAGGCCTTGTCCTTCTTGGCCAGCATCAGCGAAAAGGCCATGTTGTCCTTGACCGTCATGTGCGGGTACAGCGCATAGTTCTGGAACACCATGGCGATGTCGCGATCCTTGGGCTGCACATTGTTGACCACGGTGCCGCCGATGACGATCTCGCCGTCGCTGATTTCCTCCAGCCCGGCCAGCATGCGCAGCAGGGTCGACTTGCCGCACCCGGAGGGACCCACCAGGACGGCGAATTCGCCGTCGGCGATGTCGATGTCAACCCCGCGAATGACCTGGGTGCTGCCGAATTGCTTCTTGACTGCGCGAATCTGTACTGATGCCATGCAAATGCTCCTCGTGTGTATCCTCGTCTGATACCGCGCGCCAGTCCCGATCAGGGGCCGGCGCGGGCTCTTTTTTTTAGAACGCGTCTCACGCCTATTGGCGAAATGAGTTCCAGTTTGTGGATGCGGGGATCTCGGGCGTCCCCTCTACACCTGGTGTTGCTGCCGGGCGGCGTGGCCGCCGGCGGTGTCGGATTGCCCTCGTGTCAGGGGCTGGCCTGTGCTGTCAGTTATTTTTCTTGCCCTCGACCACCACGTAGGAGGGGCGTCCGGTGCGGTCCCAGTCAATCAGGTTCTGGGCCGCCTTGCGGCGCAGTTCCTGCGCTGCGATGTCGGAGTAGAAGGCTGCGTGGGGCGACAATAGCACACGCTTGTGCTGCACGATAGCCGATGCGGTCTCGGGTGGTTCGACCGGCAATACATCCAGCGCGGCGCCCTTGAGCCGGTTCGATTCCAGCGCCGCCAGCAGGTCGTCGATGTCGACCAGGCCGCCGCGCGCCGAGTTGACCAGGTAGCTGTTGGGCTTGAGCAGCTTGAGCAGCGAGGCGTCGACCATGTTGCGGGTGTCGTCGTTGAGCGGCGTATGCAGCGACACCACATCGGCCTGGCCGAACAGCTCTTCGCGGCCGACCCGCTCGACGTAGGCGGGGAAGTCGCCGTCGATGATATAGGGGTCGTAGGCGATGACGCGCTTGAACACATTGCGGCTGATGTGCGCCATGCGCTTGCCGATGCGGCCCAGGCCGACCAGGCCGAGCGTCATCTCCGAGGCACGCGGGATGATGCCGGCGGTGGTGTAGTGCCACTGGCCGGCCTTTACCGCGCGGTCGTAGACGGTGATGTTGCGAATCAGGTCCAGCGCCATGGCCAAGGCGTGGGTCGACACCTCGCCCACCCCATAGTCGGGCGAATTGCCGACCCACACGCCGTACTTGGCGGCGTCATCGGTATTGATGGTGTCGAAGCCGGCCCCGTAGCGGCTGGCGATGCGAATCTCGGGGCGTGCCGCGAACACCTTGGCGTTGACCGGCGCGTATTGCACCAGCAGGCCCTGGCAGCCTGCCGAGGCGGCGATGACCTCGTCCTCGGTGCGGCATTGCGCCGTCACCACCTCCACGCCAGCGGCTTTGTAAAGCGCCAGTTCCAGGTCGACGTCGGGAAAATCGTAATCGGTAATCAGTACTTTCATTGCCTGTCTCCATGATGGGGGTCTGGTTTGCACCCTGCGCGGCCGGCTTTTCTGTGGCCGGTCCGCGCACTTCAGTACGACTGCTGCCGCATTGGCTCAGTGATTGTCCTTCGGTACGTAGGCGCCGCTCTTGCCGACCAGGAAGTCCAGGTCGGCGCCCAGGTTGGCCTGCTGCACGTGGTCGACGTAGAGCTTGATCCAGCCGCGCGTGGCGGGCGCCTGCGGGGGCTGCCAGGCGGCGCGGCGGCGGGCCAGTTCGTCCTCGCCCACATCCAGGTGCAAGCGCCGCGCGTCGACATCGAGTTCGATGAAGTCGCCGTCCTGCACCAGCGCCAGCGGGCCTGCGGCGGCGGCCTCCGGCGCCACGTGCAACACCACGGTGCCATAGGCGGTACCGCTCATGCGCGCGTCCGACACCCGGACCATGTCGGTGATGCCTTTTCGCAGCACCTTGGGCGGCAACGGCATGTTGCCCGCCTCGCCCATGCCGGGGTAACCCTTGGGGCCGCAGTTCTTCAATACCAGCACGCAGGTCTCGTCGACGTCCAGGTCTTCGTCGTCGATGCGCCGATGCAGGTCGTCGCTGTTTTCGAACACCACCGCGCGTCCCCGGTGCTTGAGCAGGGCCGGGGTGGCGGCCGAGGGCTTGATGACGGCGCCGTCGGGCGCCAGGTTGCCCTTGAGGATGGCGATGCCGGCGGCTTGCTTGAACGGGGCGTCGAAGGGATGGATCACATCGGCGTTCCAGTTGGGCGCATCCTTGCAGTTATCCCACAAGGTATTGCCGTTGGCGGTGAGCGCGGTCTTGTCGATCACGCTTTCCATCTGCCGGATCACCGCCGGCAATCCACCGGCGTAGTAGAAGTCTTCCATCAGGTACTTGCCCGACGGTTGCAGGTCGACCAGGCAGGGCAGTTGCTGGCCGATATGGTCCCAGTCCTTCAGGTCCAGCTTGACCCCGATGCGACCGGCGATGGCCAGCAGGTGGATCACCGCATTGGTCGAGCCGCCGATGGCGGCATTGACGCGGATGGCGTTCTCGAAGGCCTGGCGGGTCAGGATCCTGGACAGCACCAGGTCTTCCTTGACCATGTCGACGATGCGGCGCCCGGCGCTGCGCGCCAGCACGTTACGCCGCGCGTCCACGGCCGGGATGGCGGCATTGTGCGGCAAGCCCACGCCCAGCGCCTCGACCATGCTGGCCATGGTCGAGGCGGTGCCCATGGTCATGCAGTGGCCGTGCGAGCGGTGCATGCAGCTCTCGGCCTCGAAGAATTCTTCCTGGGTCATCCTGCCGCCGCGCACGTCTTCCGACATCTGCCACACCCCGGTGCCGGAGCCGATCTCGCGTCCACGGTATTTGCCCGACAGCATCGGCCCGCCCGACACGCCGATGGTGGGCACGTCGACCGAAGCCGCGCCCATCAGCAGCGCAGGGGTGGTCTTGTCGCATCCCATGAGCAGCACCACGCCGTCCAGCGGATTGGCGCGGATCGATTCCTCCACGTCCATGCTGGCCAGGTTGCGATACAGCATGGCGGTAGGGCGCAGCAGGGTCTCGCCCAGCGACATCACCGGAAACTCCAGCGGAAAGCCGCCGGCTTCCCAGATGCCGATCTTGACCTGTTCGGCCAGCGCGCGGAAGTGTGAGTTGCAGGGCGTCAGCTCGGAGTACGTATTGCAGATGCCGACGACCGGACGGCCATCGAACTGGTCGTGCGGGATGCCGCGGTTCTTGACCCAGGAGCGGTAGATGAAACCATCGCGGTCCTGGCGGCCGAACCAGGCCTGGCTGCGACGGGTGTTTTTCTTCGTTGCGTCTGTCATTTGGGATTGCCTCGATGACGGGTGCGAGCGCGCCCACCGGCGCGATCTGGTGCACATCAATATGCCGTTCGCCGCGCTAAACGGGCTAAACGGTGCTGTCGTTGGTTACCGGGCGTGCGTACGGCAGCCCCAGGGCTCGGGATGGCCTGTTGCCCTGGTCAAAGAAATAACGGGAAAAGTCGATCAGCATGAACGCCAGCAACGAACCGAAGCAACAGGCACGGTGCAAGGCCCGACGTGCGCGCGTGGTCGTCGGCAAGGCCGTCACGACAGCGTGGGTCGAGCTGCGATGCGACCACGAATGCGAGGTCATTGCTGCAGTTGCCAAGATTGTCTCCATGCCTGATGCCGGTGGCTTGCGCACCCGGCTGGGTCGTGGTGCCGTCTGTTCTGGCGTCGCTCGTTGCGGGGCGCCAGACAGGACTTTGTTCGATTGGCAGCGAGTCTATTGCAGGCTTTCCGGTTTGGTCAAGTGGTAATACCAAAACCGATGGGCGGGCTTGAAATGCCCTGGAGACTCGCATTTATTATTGCGTCGATGCAGCATCGTTTCCCATCATGTCTCGTCATTCGGCGTGTGTCGGGAAAGCCTGTATGGCGGGACTTTTGTGCGATGCAATTTGTTGCGTCGCGGTATCGATGAAACTTGCCGCAGGTTTTTTTCATCCTTGACACTCGCTATCGGATGTGAAATTCTCAATGCGCTGGTCTGACCACATGACCGCCATTGTTCCACCGTGGCGTCCGGCATCATGACGGCGGTTGCATGCCGGGTCCGGGCACTGGCCGGCATCGCGGGAAACATGAGAAAGCACTACCGAGACAAGCACAACAACAAGCTGCAAGGCACCGGAAACCTGCGCAATACCGATATCACAATCCACGCAGGTCACAGCTGCAGAAAGCGCAAAGTCCTACGCCAAGGCCTTTCTGCCCCCTGACACCGGAGGAGACACGATGTTTGCACGCAGAACGCTGATCAAGACAATGGTGGCGATGGCCGCCGGCTGTGCCCTGGGCGCAGCATTGCCGGCCCATGCCGCCTGGCCGGAGCGGCCCGTCACGCTGGTGGTGCCATGGGGTGCCGGCGGCGGCACCGATGCCACCGCACGCATCATCGGCGCCTTGCTCGAGAAAGACCTGGGGCAACCGGTCAACGTGGTCAACCGCACCGGCGGCAATGGCGTGGTGGGCCACCAGGCGATCGCCGGCGCGGCGCCCGACGGCTACACCATCGGCATGGCCACGGTGGAGATCGCGATGATGCATCACCAGGGCCTGACCAAGCTCAACCCGCGCGACTTCACCCCGCTGGCGCTGATGAATTTCGACCCGGCCGCGCTGACGGTGGCGGCCGATTCGCCCTACAAGAGCTTCGATGACCTGTTCAAGGCGATCCAGGCCAACAAGGGCAAGCTCAAGGCTTCCGGTACCGGCCTGGGCGGCATCTGGCACCTCGGATTGTCGGGCATGTTGAAGGACCTGAAGCAGGATCCCAAGGATGTACGCTTCGTGCCTTCCAACGGCGCCGCGCCGGCCATGGTCGACCTGGCCGCCGGCGGGGTCGATATCGTGGCGGCCTCGTTGCCCGAGGCGCGTTCGCTGATCGATGCCGGCCGTGCGCGTGCCCTGGTGGTGATGGCCAACGAACCGGCCGCGCTGTATCCCAAGGTGCCGACCCTCAAGAGCCTGACCGGCAGCAATTGGACCAACGGTGCCTGGCGCGGCATCGTCGGGCCCAAGGGCCTGCCGGCCGAGGTCCAGGCCAGGCTCTCGGCCAGCCTCAGGAAAATCTATGACAGCCGCGAGTACAAGGACTTCATGAACGGGCGCGGTTTTGGCGTGACCTACGCTGATTCGGCCGAGTTCGGCAAGTTCATGGACAAGAGCGACGCCGACATGGGCGCCATCCTCAAGACCCTGGGCATGGCGAAGTAAGCGGCCAGCGCATGCGCGATGCCCTGGCATGGCAAGTCGGGGCGTCGTCGCTTGCTGCGCCCGTTGCCAATGCCCGTTCCTATCGAATCCTTGGACCCTCGCCACCATGAAAATCAACGATGCCCTATCGGGATTGCTGGTCGCCTTGTTTGCCGTCGCGATCTACGTCCATGCCGACACGCTGCCCGCCATGGGCCAGCAGATCGGTCCCAATGTCTTTCCCCAGGCGTTGGCCGCCGGCTTCATGATCTGCGCCGCGCTGCTGGTGCTGCGTGGCCTGCGCAGCCTGCGCCGCGGCGCGGCCAATACCTCGCATGGCACGCGCATTGCGACCGTCGGTCACGACCAGGACGAGGGCGACACACGCTGGTTTTCGCTGCCGCCGTGGATCGGCAGCAAGCGCGCGGTATTTGCCTTCCTGCTGGTCCCGCTGTCGCTGGTGTTCTACATCCTGGTCTCCGAACCGCTGGGCTTCCTGCCGACCGCCTTCATCGTGCTCACGGTGTTGTTTCTGACCTTTCGCATCCGCGTGGCGGTGGCCTTGCCGGTGGCGGCGCTGAGTGCGCTGGTGATCCACGCCCTGTTCTACAAGTTGCTCAAGGTGCCGCTGCCCTGGGGCATCCTGCAACCGCTGGCCTGGTAAGGAGAATCGCATGCTTGCCAATATCCATGCCGCCTTCGCCATCGTGTTCGATCCGTATGTGCTGGCGGTGATCCTGGGCGCCTCGATCTTCGGGCTGTTCATGGGCGCCATTCCGGGCCTGTCGGCCACCATGGCCGTGGCGCTGCTGGTGCCGGTGACCTTTTTCATGCCGCCGGTGCCGGCCATCGCGACCATGGTCTCGGCCACCGCCATGGCCATCTTCTCGGGCGACATCCCGGGTTGCCTGCTGCGCATACCTGGCACCCCGTCGTCGGCGGCCTACACCGACGAAGCCTATGCCATGACCATGAAGGGGCAGGGCGAGATCGCGCTCGGCGCCAGCCTGGTGTTCTCGGTCATCGGTGGCCTGTTCGGCACCATCGTGCTGATCCTGGCGGCCCCGGCGCTGGCCGAACTGGCGCTCAAGTTCTCGTCCTTCGAGTACTTCTGGCTGGTGCTGCTGGGCTTGACCTGCGCTATCTTCATCGCCTCCGACAATCCGCTCAAGGGCTTCGTCTCGCTGTTCCTGGGCATGTTCATCGCCTCGGTCGGCATGGGCAACCCGGCCGGCGTGCCGCGCTTCACCTTCGATCAACCCGACCTGCTGGGCGGGGTCTCGCTGGTGCCGCTGATGGTGGGCATGTTCGCGCTGTCCGAGGTGCTGCGCTTCGCCGTATCGAAGGACTTCAAGGCCAGGATCGTCGATGGCCAGGTGGGCAATGTGTTCAAGGGCATGTGGGCGCTATGCCTGAAATACCCGCGCTCGGTCTGGCGCGGCAGCGTGCTGGGTACGTTGGTGGGGGTGCTGCCGGGGGCCGGCGCCGACATCGCGGCCTGGATGTCGTATGCGATGAGCAAGAAGTTTTCCAGGGAACCCGAGAAGTTCGGCACCGGCCATCCCGAGGGCATCGTCGAATCAGGCGCGGCCAACAACTCGGCGCTGGCCGGGGCCTGGATCCCGGCGCTGGTGTTCGGCATCCCCGGCGATTCGATCACCGCCATCGTCATCGGCGTGCTGTACATGAAGAACCTCAATCCGGGCCCCATGATCTTCATCGAGAACCCGGTCTCGATGTATGCCATCTTCATCGTCTTCGTGCTGGCCAACCTGCTGATGCTGCCGCTGGGCTACTGGTGCATCAAGGTGTCCAAGCGCATCCTGACCATCCCGCGCGGTGTGCTCATGCCGCTGATCCTGCTGTTCTGCGTGGTCGGCTCCTACGCCGCCAACAACAGCGTGACCGATGTGGCGATCATGCTGGCCTTCGGCATGCTGGCCTACTTCATGGAAGAAAACGGTTTCCCGGTGGCCCCGACGGTGCTGGGCGTGGTGCTGGGCGGCATGCTCGAAGAGCATTTCGTCACCTCGATGATCAAGGCCGACGGCGAACTGCTGGCCTTCTTCAGTCGCCCCATTGCTGGTACGCTGGGCGTCATCACCATCGTCGCCTGGCTGCTGCCGTTGGCGCTGAAGACCTGGCGCCGGCGCCTGGCGACACCGGTCTAGTCCCCGATTCACCTCAATGAAAGGATGGTTGTCTGCATGGCTTCACCTGAACGTTTTTCCGCCGATGAACTGACCCGCTTCGCCAGCACCCTGCTGCAAAAGGCGGGGCTGGACGCGCCCAAGGCCGACAGCGTGGCCTCGACCCTGGTCGACGGCGACCTGCTGGGGCACGATACGCATGGCCTGGCCTTGCTGGCGCCGTATGTGAAGGAACTCGAAAAGGGCAGCATGACCAAGACCGGGGCGCCGCAGGTGCTGTCCGAACGGGCCGCCGTGCTGGCCTGGGACGGACGCCGCCTGCCCGGCCCCTGGCTGGTGCACCAGGGCATCGATGCGCTGATCCCCAAGGCGCGCGACTACGGCACGGCTTCGCTGACCATTCACCACAGCCATCACATCGCCTGCCTGGCGGCGTACCTGTTGCGTGCCACGCAGGAAGGCTTCGTGATGATCCTGGCCAGCTCCGACCCGGCAGTACAGAGCGTGGCGCCGTTCGGCGGCACCCGTGCGGTATTCACGCCAAATCCGATCGCCGCCGGCATCCCCACCTCGGGCACGCCTTTCCTGATCGATATCTCGGCCTCGGTCACCACCAATGGCATGAGCAACCGCCTGCACAAGGCAGGCCGCCAGTTCGACGAGCAGTGGCTCATCGATGGCCACGGCAATCCCAGTCGCGATCCCGCCGTGCTGGCCCAGGACCCGCCCGGCACCATCCTGCCACTGGGGGGACTGGCCGCAGGCCACAAGGGTTTCGGGCTGGCGGTGCTGATCGAGGCGCTGACCGGCGGTCTTTCGGGGTATGGTCGGGCCGATCCGCCGTCGGGCTGGGGCGCCACCGTGTTCATGTCGCTCTACGATCCGTCGGCCTTCGGCGGCACCCGGGATTTCCTGCGCCAGATGGACTTCGTGGCCGACGCCTGCCGCACCAATCCGCCGCGTCCGGGCGTGGAGCAGGTGCGCATGCCGGGCGACCGCGGCATGCAACGCCGGGCGCAGCAATTGGCGCAGGGGGTGGCCTTGCATCCGACCATCGCCCCGGCGCTGCGCGAGGCGGGGGCGTCGTACGACCTGGATTTCCCCGGCGCGCTGCCGACGTGACGGGCAGGGCCGGGCTGCGCAGTCCGGTCCTGCAAGACGAACTATTTTGGAATGGACCTTTCATGCCCATCGAAGCGATCGAGCCGCAGCGCCTGTACCGCCAGATCAGCGACCAGCTGCGCAAGCTGATCGTCGACGGCGAATTCCAGGTCGGCTCGCGCCTGCCTTCCGAACGCGACCTGGCGGTGCAGCTGGGGGTGTCGCGGCCATCGCTGCGCGAGGCCCTCATCGCGCTCGAGGTCGAGGGCCATATCGAGGTTCACATGGGGTCGGGCATCTATGTGCGACGCCCCTCGCCGCCGGGCGAGGGCGAGATCGACCTGTCCACCGAGGAGGGCCCGCTGGAGCTGATCCGTGCGCGCGAGATGATCGAAGGCGAAGTCGCCCAGGCCGCCGCCATCAACGCCAGCGAGGCCCAGATCGCGGCCATCGAGCAAGCGTTCCAGGCGATGATCGACGACACCGAGGGCGGCATCAATCCGCTGCAGGCCGACCGCCTGTTTCACATCCGGGTCGCCGAGGCGACCGGCAACAGCGTCCTGGTGGGATTGGTGACGCAATTGTTCGATGCACGCCTGGGTCCGCTGTTCAAGCGCCTGCACAGCCACTTCGACAGCAAGGTGGTGTGGCTGGAGGCCATCGACGAGCATGCCCTGGTGATGCAGGCCTTGCGCGCGCGGGACCCGGCGGCGGCACGGGCGGCGATGCGGCGTCACATGGATATCTCGTTCCAGCGCTACTCGGCCAACCTGACCCTGCGCGAGGCGGTGCGCGAGACCGGGCAAGCCGCGCCTACCGGCCGGGCGCGCAAGGCGCCGCGCGCGCGCAAGCCATCGGTGGCCTCGGCCAAGGCGGGGGCGGCCAAGCTGCTGGCCAAGAACAAGGCGACGCTGGCGGCCAAGCCGGCCATCAAGGCCGGGATCCGCCGCGTGCGCTAGTGCGGTTAGTTGAAATAGCTGCGCGCCATTTCGAAGCGGCGCGAAAAGTAGGGGTTGTCCATGCGCGTGATGTGCACCCGGCCGTTGGTCGAGGGCGCATGCACGAAGCGCCCGTCGCCCAGGTAGATGCCGACGTGCGAGAAGGGCTTGTTCATCGTATTGAAGAACACCAGGTCGCCGGCCCGCAGTTGCGTCGGATCGATCTGGCGCCCGCGGCGGGCGATATCGGCGGCACTGCCGCTGATGCGGTAATTGGCGGCCTGCCCGAAGATGTACGCGACCATGCCGCTGCAATCGAGCCCGGCCGACGGGTTCTTGCCGCCGAAGCGATAGCCGGTATCGATCAGCGACAGGGCATAGATGGCCACCTCGTTGCCGGCGTCGCTGGCGGGCAATGCCGGCTGGCTGGACGGCGCGGCGCCGGGCAGGCGCTCGATGGGGGGCGCCACGGGATTGCTGCCGCAGGCGGCCAGCAGCAATGCCGCGCACCAGGCGGCGATGCTGCCGGCGCCATGC
Organism: Herbaspirillum sp. YR522; assembly: GCF_000282575.1. Classification (GTDB taxonomy): domain Bacteria; phylum Pseudomonadota; class Gammaproteobacteria; order Burkholderiales; family Burkholderiaceae_D; genus Herbaspirillum. The sequence continues at coordinate 91,045 of NZ_AKJA01000015.1, forward strand.
CGGCGCGCCGACGATACTGCGTCGTACACCGGCATATGCTTAGTGGCCCAGCTTGACCAGCACGTCCGACAGCATGGCGAACATCTGGTCGATCTCGTCGTTGCTCACGTTCAGCGCCGGCATGAAGCGCAGCAGGTTGGGGCGGGGCGAGTTGAGCAGCAAGCCGACCGGTTCCATGTTGCGCGCGGCCTCGACGATCTGGGGGCCGATGTCGCGACCCAGTTGCAGCGCGCGCAGCAGGCCTTCGCCGCGCTCGCCCTCGAACCCGTGCTTTTCGGACAGCTTGAGCGAACCGGCACGCAGGTACGCGGCACGATCGCGCACGCCCTGCATGAAGCCCGGCTTGAGCAGCTCCTTGATCACCGCCACGCCGACGGCGGTCATCAGGGGATTGCCGTTGTAGGTGCCACCCTGGTCGCCCGGCTCGAAACAGGCGATCTCTTCGCGCGCCAGCAGGGCCGCCAGCGGCACGCCGCCGCCGATGCCCTTGCCCAGGGTCATGATGTCGGGTTCGACATCCGACAGCTGGTAGGCGAACAATTCACCGGTGCGCCCCATGCCGCTTTGCACTTCGTCCACGATCAGCAGCAGGCCGGCCTGCTTGGTGAGGCGACGCAGGCCCTGCATGAACTCACGGGTGGCGGGGATCACGCCGCCTTCGCCTTGCACCGGTTCCAGCATCACGGCCACGGTGTGCTTGGTGATGAGCGCCTCGACGCTGGCCAGGTCGTTGAGCGTGGCCTTGGGGAAGCCCGGCACCTGCGGCGCGAACATGGTATCCCAGCCGTCCTTGCCGCTGGCCGACATGGTGGCCAGGGTACGGCCATGGAAGCTGTGCTTGAAGGTGATGATCTCGAAGCGGGCGTCGCCATTGGAGGCCGGGTTCTTCTTGCCCCACTTGCGGGCCAGCTTGATGGCACCTTCGTTGGCCTCGGCGCCGCTGTTGGCAAAGAACACGCGATCGAATACCGAGTTGGACGTGAGCAGGTTGGCCAGTTCGATCGAGGGCGCATTGTAGAAAGCCGGCGACGGGTTGAGCAACTTGCCGCCTTGCGCGGCCAGCGCCTCGCTGATGCACTTGGGCGAATGGCCCAGGGCATTGACCGCCCAGCCTTGCAGGTAGTCCAGGTAGCGCTTGCCCTTGTAATCGGTCAGCCACATGCCCTGGCCTTCGGTGAAGACCAGTTCGGGGCGGTTGGTGACGTACATCAGCTTGTTGGCGTCGAACTCTTGGTATTGCATCGAAGGCTCCTGGGGCAAATAAGGTTGAGGGGAAGGTGCTCGGCAGCGACGGATCAGCTACGCAAAAGGCACGGCAATCCCGATGGCGAATAAAAAAAAGCCACAGGGTTCGCCTGTGGCTTCGCGATTCGTTTCACTTCACGCGCACAGCGGCAAACCTGGTTGAGGGTGGCTGCGACGTCGTAAAAATGTGGCGTTGGCGATCATGCGGTCAATATTAGGACGTTTTACAACTAGCGTCAAAAAGATTCGACCCGATTTTGCCCTAAATAGCGTCGCCTTGCATTTCGCCGCCACCCTGGCGGTCATCATGGCAGCTCGCGATGACCGCCGGATGACCGCCGGATGACCGCCGGCGTGGGCTCACACGGCGCTGGTGACGGTCGTGGCCAGGTCGGCTTCGGAGGTGAACGAGTCGGCATAGAACTCGTCGGCCGGCAACTGGCACTGGGCGACGAAGTCGCGTTGCGCCGATTCGACCACGATCGGGGCGCCGCAGGCGTAGACCTGGTGGCCCGACAGATCGGGGAAATCGGCCATCACCGCCTGGTGCACGAAGCCGGTGCGGCCGCTCCAGTTATCCTCGGCCGCGGCGTTCGACACCACCGGCACATAGGTGAAGGCGGGCAGGCTGGCTGCCCATTGCTCGCACAGCTGGCTCATGTACAGGTCCTGCGGACGGCGCCCGCCCCAGTACAGCGTGACCGGACGGGTCGAGCCGGCATGTTCGAGCTGCTCGACGATCGCCTTGATGGGCGCAAAGCCGGTGCCGGAGGCCAGGAGCACGATAGGCTTGTCGGAATCCTCACGCAGGAAGAAGGTGCCCAGCGGCCCTTCGATGCGCAGGATGTCGCGCTGCTTCATGGTGCCGAAGACCTGGTCGGTAAACAAGCCGCCCGGCAGGTGGCGGATGTGCAGCGTCATGGGGCCGTCCACATGCGGCGCGCTGGCCATGCTGTAGCTGCGACGCTTGCCATCGCGCAGCATGAACTCGACATATTGCCCGGCCTTGTACTGCAGGCGGTCATTGGCCGGCAATTGCAGCGACAGCACGATCACGTCGTCGGCCTTCTTCTCGAGTGCGGCCACCCGCACCGGCAGCTTGCGCACCGGGAAGTCGCCCACGCCGGCCACTTCGCGGGCCTCGATCACCACGTCCGAGCTTGGCTTGGCACAGCAAAACAACGAGAATCCGAGCTTTTCTTCGTTGGCGGGGAGGGCGCGCTCCTGATGCGGGCCATGCTCCACCTCGCCGGAGATCAGCTTGCCTTTGCACGAGCTGCAGGCGCCGTTCTTGCAGCCGTAGGGCAGGCCGACACCGGCCCGGATGGCGGCGGTGAGGATGGTTTCGCCTTCATCGCAGGAAAACTGGCGACCGCTGGGCTGGACTGTGACTTGGAAACTCATACAATTCGTGAACTGAACTAGGGTGATTGGAAAACCATGAAAAAACTGGGCTTGCCGCGGGTACTGGTGATTGGCTGTGGCGACGTCGGCATGCGCCTGTTGCCGCTGCTGACCCCGCGCTACCGGGTGCTGGCCGTGACCAGCAATCCGCAACGTCGCGCCGAACTGCGTGCCGCCGGCGCCGTGCCGATCGTGGCCGACCTCGACCGTCCGCTCTCGCTGGGCCGCCTGGGGCCGCTGGCCGAACGCGTCATCCATCTCGCACCACCGCCGTCGGACGGCCCACTGGACCGCCGCACCCGCAATGTGGCCGCCATTTTACCCGAGGGCGCGCGCGTGGTTTATATCAGTACCACCGGTGTGTATGGCGATTGCGACGGCGCCTTCTTCGACGAGACCCGCACCGTGCGTCCGCGCACGGCCCGCGCCGTGCGCCGGGTCGATGCCGAAAGCGTGCTGCGGGCCTGGGCGCGGCGCCGCGGTGGCCGGCTGGCGATCCTGCGCGTGCCCGGCATCTATGCCGCCGACCGCCTGCCCGCCGAGCGCCTGCGCCAGGGCACGCCGGCGCTGGCCGTGGCCGACGACGTCTATACCAATCACATCCATGCCGACGACCTGGCACAGGCGACCTTGGCGGCCCTGTGGCATGGCGCGCCCGGTCGCATCTACCATGCCGTGGACGATACCGACCTGCGCACCGGCGACTTCCTCGATGCAGTGGCCGACGCCCTCGGCTTGCCGCGCCCGCCGCGGATGCCGCGCGCCGAGATCGGCGCCAGCGTGTCGCCGATGATGTTGTCGTTCATGTCCGAATCGCGCCGGCTCGACAACCGCCGCCTGCGCGAGGAGCTGGGCGTACGGCTGCAATGGCCGGATGTGCAGTCGCTATTGGCCGCGTTACCGGAATGATGCCGCCGTGCAAGTTTATTCTTATGCAATTTTCCGATGTTCTATATTCGGAATTTGAATAAGCATAAGAATTTAAAGTCGTTGTCTTGCCTGGGCGGCAACAGTAAAGTCCATCCTGACAAAATGTAAGGGGGAGGCGGGGAGCCTCTCCCTTCTTGCTTGCATCGACTCTTTTGCACTTCCACCAACGCGGTCTGGGCCGCAGGACGACATGAAGTTATCTTTTAAGAACGTCGCCAAGCATTTCGGCGGCCTGCAGGTGATCGGGGATTTTTCACGCGATATCGAATCCGGTGAACTGGTGGCGCTGGTCGGTCCGTCCGGCTGCGGCAAGTCGACCTTGCTGCATATCGCCGCCGGCCTAGAGCGCGCCAGTTCCGGCGTGGTCACCGGCGACGGCGTCGACATCCGCGGCCCACATCCCGAACGCACCCTGATGTTCCAGGAAAACGCCCTGTATCCCTGGCTGACGCTGGAGCAGAACGTGGCGCTGGCACTCGAATTCCAGAAGATCGACAAGAAGCAAGCCGCCGTACGCGCCCGCGAATGGCTGGCCAAGGTCAAGCTCAAGGGTTTCGAAGCGTACTATCCGCACCAGGTCTCGGGCGGCATGCGCCAGCGCGCGGCCCTGGCGCGCGCCTTCATCTCGCAGCCTCGCGCGCTGCTGCTGGACGAACCCTTCGGCGCGCTCGATGCCCTCACGCGCATGACCTTGCAGGATGCGTTGCGCGAGCTGATCCGCCAGCAGGGGCCGACCGTATTGCTGGTCACGCACGACGTGGACGAGGCCTTGTTCCTGGCCGACCGCATCTTCGTGTTCAGTCCGCGCCCGGCCACGGTGCTCAAGGAATTCAATCTCGTGCATCACGAAAAGACGCACGATCTGTCCGAATTCGCGGCCATTCGCCGCGAGATCCTGTGCCTGCTCGGTATCCATGCCGAACAGGACGAGTTAGCTAAAACATTGGAAGGGGTGGGAGTATGAAGCTCAAACTGGCACGTATCGTGTTTCCGGCGCTCGTTGCGCTGGCATTTGCCAATCACGCATTCGCACTGGAAAAATTCAAGATCGGCTACCTGCGCGTGATGGACGACGCCCAGGCCATGGCAGCCTACGAGGCCGGCCTGTACAAGAAGTACGGCCTGGACGTGGAACTGATCGAATTCAAGTCCGGCACCGACCTGGTCAAGGCCATCGTCGGCGGCCAACTCGACAGTGGCGTGTTCGGCTTTTCCAATGCCGTGGCATGGGCTTCCAAGGGCGCCGACCTGAAGGTGGTGGGCGGTGCGCAGCTGGGCTACCACGCGCTGGTGGCGCGTGAAGACTCCGGCATCAACAAGGTGGCCGACCTCAAGGGCAAGACCCTGGCCTCGCAGGCCGAGGGCAGCACCGCCGACACCGTGCTCAAGGGCGTGGTGTTGAAGGACGCCGGCATCAAGCCCGACGACGTCAACGTCATGGGCGTGTCGCCCCAGGTGGCGGTGCAGTCGCTGGTGGGCAAGCGGGTCGACGCGGCCTTCCTGTTCGAGCCGCAGGCACGCATTGCGCAACTGATCGCCCCGGTCAAGCAGATCTATGAAATCGGCGAAGTCTGGCCTTTCCCTTGCATGGTGGTGATTACCTCCGGTGAAACGCTCAAGAAGCGTCGCGACGCCGTCTGGAAGTCGCTCGATGCCCAGCGTGACGCCATCGCGCTGCTGCAGAAGAAGCCCGCCGAGGCCTCCAGGCTGATCGCCGGCTATTTCATCGCCGAGCCGACCCTGAAGACCTTGAAGCAGGGCGAACTGCTGCGCGAAGACGTGATCCGCGACGCCATCAAGAGCCAGACCTTCACCCCCAAGATTTCCAGGAAGGAGCAGGATCGCATGCAGGAAATCTCCAACATCCTGCAAGAACAGGGTGCGTTGAAGACCAAGGACGGCAAGCCTTTCGACGTCAATTCGATCACCGACCTGTCGTGGCAGAACGCCCGCAAGTTGTAATCGGTGGTCGTAAAGCGGTGCGAGCAGCCCAATCACGCCTCTGCGATGCTCGCCGTACATCCGTACGGCTGCGCTTCTCGAGACGAGCTTGAGCCGCTCGCTCCACTTCCCAACTCACCGCACAAAGTGATCTGAGCGCCTTTCGTAGCATCGCGTTGCTCGCTACGTTGTGTCGGTATGGTTGCTGGTTGTAGCATCGCTTTGCTCGCTACGTGGTTTCCTTCATTCCTGGCCGGTTTCCGGCTTATGTCATTTATAAGCAAGTCATGAGCTCCCAGCGTCGCGTTACCGGTATTCGCAAGAAGCTCGCCATGGTCATGGCGATCGCATTCATCCTGTTGATGTGGCAGATCGCCGCGTGGTCGTTGCCATCGTTTTTGATGCCGGGCGTGCCATCGGTGGTGGTGCGGCTGTGGGAAGAAGTGCAATCCAACAACTTCCGGCTGGCGCTGTTCGGCAGCCTGTATCGATTGGGTCTGGGCTATGGCTCGGCGCTGCTGTTCGGGATCGGCTTCGGCCTGATCGGCGCGGTGCTGTTCTTCTTCCGCGAGGTGCTCAAATCGGCCATCGTGATCCTGCAGTCGATTCCGTCGATTGCCTGGGTGCCGTTGTTCCTGATCCTGATGGGCTTCGGCAACCTGCCCATGATCGTGGTGGTGGCCATCGCCGCCTTCTTCCCGGCCGCGCTGTCGGTGATGAACGCCACCGAGAGCGTGCAGCAGGTGCATGTGTCGGCCGCCCGCGTGATGGGGGCCTCGCGCATGGGCCTGCTGCGCCGGGTCTACCTGCCGGCAGTGATGCCTGAATTGATCACGGGCGCCCAACTGGCCTTCGGCAATGCCTGGCGGGCACTGATCTCGGCCGAGATGCTGGTCGGTTTCGGCAAGGGACTGGGGCGCACGCTGGCTTATTCGGGCGAGACCGCCGACATGGTGGGCGTGATGACCAACATCCTCACTATTGCCATCCTGGCGGCGTTGATCGACCAGGTGATCCTGGAAAAACTGAGGCAGCGGCTGCTGCGCTATCAATACGTCTGAACTCCGTGAGCCGAACCATGCGCTTGCCCGCGCTGATCCCGCTGTTGCTGATGTGCGCCGCCACCGCCGGCGCCGGCGTGCTCGATGACGCGCGTCAGGCGGGCGCACTGCGGGTGGGCCTGGACTACGTCCCCCCGGTGTACAAGGGCGGCATGAAGTTTCGTACCCCCGAACGTATCGACACGGTGCTGGCCGAGGACCTGGCCGGGCAATTCAAGCTCAAGCCCGACCTGGTCGGTAATGGCCCTGACGCGGCGCGGTCGTTCAGGGGCGCTCGGGCCGATGTGGTGCTCACGCTGGCCGGGGACGGTGAGGCGCCCACTGCCGACACGGTGGTGATACCGACCGGTTATAGCGCCGGCGGCATGGCCATCATGCGTACCGACACCACCATCAAGAAATGGGAAGACCTCAAGGGGCGCACCGTGTGCATGTCCGAAGGTGGACCTTATGTCGGCTCGCTGGCATCCCGCTACGGCGCCGTCGAAAAAGTCATGCGAGCCCCGGCCGATGCGTTGCTGGCAGTAAGGGTGGGAGAATGCGACGCGGCGGTGCATGACGACGCCATGATGAAGACCTTGTTGAAGCTACCCGAGTGGAAGAAGTTTTCTGCGCAACTGGCGCCCACCGGTCGCCGGCAACTGGTATTGAAAGTGCGCGGCGCCGATGCGGCCGACCTGGCGGCCCTACGCCAGGCTGCTGCCCGCTGGAGCGATGACTACTGGGCCGGCGTGAAGAAGAAATGGGCCAACGATGTCGCCTTCGAGGTCTATCTCGACCAGAACGTCCCGGATTGCCATTGATTGCCAGCGATTCAACTAAGTTGTCGATTGAAGAATGCCGGCTTGAATTTAGTTGTCAATATAAAAACAAAACTGTCGTCAAACGCCAAATTTAGTGAAATTCCTGAATCGCAGAGTTCAACCGCTGGCGTAAGATGGCATCTGTATGCAGCGGGGGATCTGCTGCATCGCCTGTATCAAAACACCAACACCGCCGTCATCGCAACAGGAGTCCATCGTGCCCGTCGATATTGCCAGCGCAGTCAGCGCAGTCGTTCCCACACCCACCGATAGCAGCACGCCCTATGGCGCGCCCAATGCCGACCAGGTCCGCAAGGCCGACGAAGCGCGTGCCCAGCAATTGGCCGAACAGCGTCGCCTGGAAGAAATCCAGGCCGACCAGCAACGCGCCGATACCGCCCGCCAGCAACGCGACGAGCGCGCCCAGATTTCGCGCAATTCCGACGGCGAGATGATTGGTACCATCGTCAGCACCAGCGCTTGATGTGATCGGGCCGTCGTCGAGACGGCGTTGGCTGGCTGCAGGCGTGCGAGAGGCGCATGCCTGGGCTGGCTTGGGTGTCAACGCCAGTTGGCGCCGGCCACTGCTGCCAGGGTGAGTTTCTGGTCGGCAGAGAGGTCGCTCACGCGGCTTCCTGGCTGCAGTAGGGTCGCAATTGAGCCGACCATGCTTTCTACCTGATTGGCTCGTAATTGTTTGCCGTTTTGTAGTTGGAAGGCGTCTATTTGATAAGCGCTCCCGAGATACCAGTTACGGACGGTGAGCTTGTCGTCGGTCTCCAATAGACGTAATTCGAGGTCGTAGCCTGCGCGCTTTAGCCAGATGTGGTCTTCTGATATGTCGTCGCCGAACAGGACGGTATCGAATTCATCTGCACCGTAGCGGTTATGCGAGATGACATCGGCATTGCTGTCTCGGCTGAAAATATAAGTGTCGTTGCCTGTTCCTCCGTTCAAGAAGTCGTTTCCGCTTCCCCCATCGAGCAGGTCATCGCCCGAATCCCCATAGAGTGAATCGCTTCCCTCGCCACCGTACAGTTGGTCATTGCCGGCACCGCCGACCAGATTATCGCGACCGCTGCCGCCGTCCAGAGTGTCGTTGCCGCCCGCACCGCTTAGTCGATCATTGCCTGCGTTTCCGCGTCATCGGTAATAGCGATTCGTAGATGTCGCTCTTGAATCGCTCGTAAGCCATCACGATATTTTCTGTCTGGCGAGCTGAAAAAGATATGATCAGATTCCTTTCTTCATCCCTTATGTTTTCTGTGCTGATCTGCCCGCGTCCACTTCTATAAGTGAATCCCATGAATCGTTCGACGACGCCTAGCTTTTTCAAAAAAACACCAAATTCGTTCGTATCGTCTTGGATCCCGTCGAAGCGGTATTGCAGGGTAGTCCCATGCGCTGCATGTTCGCTGGCCTGCATACGCAGCGATTTCATCTCGGATGTTGCTGCCCAGCTCTCGATGAATTCATCCAGAGAATCGATCTGCTCCTGGCGCCCAGACAGTGCGACATACCTTTTCACGATCTTGGCAAGGTCCGGCGACAGACTGATGGCCTCTGCCAGATCCCGTACGCGTCCCGAGCCCCGCAGCTCGGGAAGAAAAGCTGCATCATTCGATCGAGCAATTGGCATGGTGAAGACGCGTTGAAAAACGTCGGTAGCAAGCTCAAGATTGCTTACCGTACCTTCGGAACCATCTAATCGAAAAAAACTGGCGCTGGCGCTCAAGCTGTTTCCGTCGCCCAGCCACTGGGTTGGGCTGACCGCTTGAACCTGAATGGCCTTGATCTTCAGCGCAGCTAGGGACATCAGTTCGTTGGCCTGCGATATTGCATCCTGGTTGAGATCGCGCCAGACCAGAAGCCGCGTGAAGACAGCATCATTGGCATCGATCTGATGGTCGTTGTTGGTGTCGAAATCTGCTAATGCATCAAAGCCGTCGCGTGCCAGAAATCCATTTTTCTTCACAGTATTGACACCGAACAGTTCGCTTCCCGAATCGATGGTGCCGTTGCCATCTCGATCCAGCACCAGCCAGCCGTCATCGGGCTTCAACCAGCCTGTGCCCGTCTTTATGGCGTCACCGTTATGGTCGAAAAGCGGCGCTGCCTGGCTGCCTTCGGTTTCAATGCCGTCGCCATCCAAATCCATGGCAAGAGGATCGAGAGTTTCGTTCCGGATTGCCGCACGCGCTCTTTCTGCTCCCGCGTTGCCGATTCCCGGTCCACCTCGCTTGTGCCTGATAGCCGTAGCGGTTCCTGTTCCCACGAATGGCCAAGGTAGACCGGTGATCGGGTCCACCTGCCACATGGGCACGCCCTGGACCGGGCCGCGGCCGATGGCCTCCACATTGTCCTTGTTGTGCCATGGCCAGAGATCGCTTCGAAGTTGGTCGGATTGATGCCAGCTGCATGCAGCGCGGCCCAGACGAAGTCGATGCAACTGTTGGTGAAGGCGTTGTAGTTCTTACTGAATCCGGCGGCTTCGGGGTCTTCGCTGAATGTGGCGACGGCTGCGTATTGATCCTGAGTCAGTGCGATCGTCCTTGAATAATCTGGATTCTTGTACTTTTCTCCATCGGTATTATAAAAATATCCTGGGGTAAATAGTTTCCTGAACCCGCTGGCATCCTCAGGGACAATATTTATATTCTGATAAAAACTGAAATGCTTTTTTTCTCCTTTTCCGTTATCTAGCGAATACCACATGTGTCCTACCGTGGCAGGTTCTCCATTTGTTCTTTCAGTACCGCGGTCGGCGATGTATATCGTGATGGACGGCATGCGTTACTCCTTTCGTTAGGTGAAAAAAAGGACATGCCAGACCAGATTTTCAAGACGTCATCTCTTGAGATTGATCTATAGGTAGTCCGAATGAATTTAGATCCACAGGGCTATTTAGGAGGTAATGTGTTATAGAAAGAAATCACACCCTTAAGAGGAAAGAGAGCGCAAATTCCCTCCAGATAGCTGATACGTACCACGTATGTGCCGGGGGGCAATTCATGTTGCACCAGTTGGGCCGTTCGGCCCTTGAAAGTGCCATTGGTGGATTGTCGGGTAAGCACGCGATCAAATAACTGGTGGTTGTCCGAGTCTCGGATCAGTTGAACTCTGAACGTCGCAGGCATGCCTATGTCTGTCCACTCGCGGGTAAGTGGATCGAATCGTGATCCCATCATTTTGAATAGATGGGCAGATTCTGCTGGCGTCGTATCCTTATCAAGGAAATGAGAGTATTCATTCAAGTGTCGGGTGTAGAAGGTCACACTGACTGCGTACATCCCCGGTTTCTTCACGTCTACCTGAAACTCATAATCCGCCCCCACATCCGCCAAATCGAACTTCATCCGATAGGGAAGTTGATGCGCTCCAGCGTTTGTCTGCGATTCGCAGCCGGCCAAGAACGTGGTTCCAGCAAGGACGAGAAGCAAGGAAATAACTGTGTTCATGGCCGTTCTCCGGCATCGCTTGATCGCCAACGGCTTCCGGGATCTGGTAATGCGCAAAAGTAGAATCGAGCCGATGCCTGGTAAAGCCTGGACGGGTACGGCGGTACAGCGAGCGCAAGAAAAAGCTGCTGTCGAGAGGGCAATGTAAGCGCGCAGCGGCGCCCATAAAAAAAGCAGGGACGCTAATCCCTGCTTTTCAAAAAATTATTTAGTCTTTGAATCCGGGGCTATCGTGGTGACCCTTGCAATGCCACGGACGCCACCTGCTGATCGCCCAGCGCGCTTTCGTCCACGTCCCGCATCGCCCGCGCGGCCATCCCCGCCACCAGCGCAAACACGGTGATGAGCAGGGCCACCATCCACGGGCTGCCGCCGCTGCGCGCCAGCAACAGCGACGACAGTACCGGCGTGACGCCACCCCCCACCAAGGCGCCGATCTGGTGCGCGATGCCGACCCCGCTGTACCGCACGCGGGTGCCGAACAGTCCGGCAAACAATGCGCCCTGCGGTCCATACATCATCGGGTGGATCACGCCCAGTGCAATGGCCACGGCGGCGGCCACCAGCAGTGGCTGGGCGGTGTTGATCATCATGAAGTAAGGCCATACCCCGCCGGCGGCGCACAGCGTGCCGATGATGTACATGCGGCGATGGCCGATGCGGTCCGACAGGGCGGCGAACAAGGTGTTGCCGAAGATCGAGATACAGGCGCCCAGCAGGATCGCATTGAGAAACATCGGCTTGGCCATGTGCAGCTGCGTGACCGCGTAGGAGGTGGTAAACACCAGCACATTGATCGGCCAGGCAATCTCGCCGGCACGCGCCAGCGCCGCCAGCACGATCTGTTTCTTGTGATGCGCCATCAGCGTCGACAGCGGCGTCTTGCTGACGGTGCCGGCGCGCTTGGCCTGTTCGAATTCGGCCGACTCGGGCAAACGCAACCGCGAGACCACGCCGATGATCACCAGCACGATGCTCAACAGGAACGGCAAGCGCCATCCCCACGACAAGAAGTCCGCCTCGGGCAACTTGGCCGTGAGCGACAGGGCCAGCGTCGACAGCACCAGCCCGGCCATGCCGCCGGACGAACTCCAGCTGCCGAACAGGCCGCGCCGCCGGGCCGGCGCGTTCTCGACCGCGATCAGGATGGCGCCACCCTGTTCGCCGCCCAGGGCCACGCCCTGGATCAGACGCAGTGCGCACAGCATCAACGGCGCCCAGACGCCGGCGGTGGCATAGGTGGGCAACAGCCCGATCAGCGTCGAGGCCAAGCCCATGACGATCAGCGTGGCCAGCAGCACCGACTTGCGCCCATAGCGGTCGCCCAGGTAGCCGCACAGGATGCTGCCCAGCGGACGCCCGACATAGCCGGTGGCATAGGTGGCGATGGCCGCCAGGGCGCCGGTCAAGGGATCGAGCGTGGGAAAGAACAGCTTGTTGAAGACCAGCGCGGCAGCGGTGCCGTATAACAGGAAATCGTATTGTTCCAGCGCGGTACCCATGAAACTGGAAAAGAACACCACCAGGCGATGCGGTTTCCTGGGCGCGGATGGATCGAGAGTGGGGGTGGCAGACATGGCCGGCTCCGGTTGAGCAGTTCGAGGAAGGAAGAGATCAGCGCTGGCGGTGGCGCAGCACGCGGCGGGCAAACATGGCAAAGCTGGCACGCACCACGCTGGAGGACAGCAGGAAGTCGTGCGATTCCCTGGCCAGTGCCGGGTCGAGCACCTTCAGCGTTCCATAGGAAGCCATGGCCTGCAGCTGGTTGCGCGCGGCGCGTTCGATCAGTACCGACAGGTACAGGGTTTCCTCGACACTGGCCGTGGCCGCCAGGAAGCCATGGTTGACCAGCAGGATGCTGCGCTTGCCGCCCAGCGCATCGGAGATGATCTGGCCTTCATCGTCGGCAATTGGCAGGCCCGGCCATTCGGCCAGGAAGGCGCAGTCGTCGTGGAACGGGGTGGCGTCCATGTGCGCCACCTGCAGCGGCTGCCCCGTCATCGACAGGGTCGATACGAACGGCGGATGGGTGTGGATGATGCAGTTGACGTCCGGGCGGCGCCGGTACACCCACAGGTGGAAGCGGATCGCCGGATTGGGTACGCCGCGACCTTCGAGCACCTGCAGCTGGTCATCGATGCGAATGACGTCATCGGCATCGAGTTCGTCGAAGCCGCGCGCCAGCGGCGTGGTGAGGAAAGTGCCATCGTCCTGGCGCACCGTGATCTGCCCGGCCAGCGTCTCGGAGTGGCCCTCGGCGGCCAGGATGTTGCAAGACAGGGCGATCTTTTCCTTGATCGTCCAGTTGCCGTAATCGAGTCCGGCCGACATGCGCTGCAATGCCTGGCTGGACAGTTCTTCCTTGGCTAAGGTCATGGGGGTTCCCGGTGAGTGAAGGTGGGAACCAGATTAACGGCGTCGTCAGCTTGGCGATGTCACCTGCGTGCCTGACGTGATGACTGTGCACGCCGCTGCGCGCGCCCGCTGCAACGCAATCAGCTGTCGCCGGTCTGCCGCAGCGCAGAAGGGGACACGCCATAGCGCCGGCGGAAGGCGCGGCTGAAATGGCTGGCATTGTTGAAGCCGGTGCGATAGGCGATATCGGCCACCGCCAGGCGGGCGTGGCGCGGGTCGCCCAGGTCGGCATGGGCGCGCGCCAGGCGGCGCTCCAGCAGGTAGCTGCCGTAGCGCAGTCCGCGCCGCGCGAACAGTCGGTGCAGCAGGCGTGGCGAGATGCCGACCGTGCGGGCCACCTGGGCCACCGTCAGGTCAGGCTCGCACAGCAGGGCGTCGAAGGTCGCCACGATGCTGCTCCAGCGGGCGTCGTCACGATCCGGCAAGACCGGTTGCGCCGGCGCCTGCTGCGATTCGGCATAGGCCGCCGAGAGCATCGACACGAAGGCTTGCTCGGCGTGATAGGCGGTGTCGGCCGATTGGCCCGCCAGCTGCGGCAGTGAAGGCAACACCTGCTGCGCGTAATGCCAGACCGCCTGGCGCAGCGCCGAGTCGCGGCGCGCCATGGTCGGCACGAAATGCTGGAAGCGGCTGGTGTGGGCGCCGTGAAAGCGGCCGAATGAAAAGCGCAGCAGCAGGAAGCGGCACGCGCTGTCGTTACGCACCGTGGAAGGGATGCGTGCCTTGCGATAGAACACGTCGCCGCTGCCGAACTGCAATGCGACCCCGTTCTGCTCGACGCGGCCGCTGCCTTCGAGCACGATGCTGGCCAGTACGTCGTCGGACTCCAGCTGCGCCACATGCTGCCATTCGTGGCGCACCACGGTGCCGCGTGGCAACTCGGCCATCAGCATCACGCCGCCACCCATCAGGCGGCACGCCGACAGGCTGCCGGGAAAATTCTGTTCCTGGCACAGTTCGCCCGGGCCTACCAGGTCGTCCAGCACGTATTTCAGGTGGTGCAGCGACAGCGCATCGACCGGCTGCAGGGCCGGCATGTAGGGCAGGGCGGCAAGGAGCGAGGTCGGCATGGCTGGTCCTCCTGGAATACGGGCGGTGGTCGGAGCCATGATACAAGCAATTAGCGTGCTTGCCTGTGCGCGCCCGCCCCCCTGTACCCGGCGCGCACAGGGTTCAGTCGGACGCGTTGAGCGAACCCAGCAGCCAGGTCTCGGCCATGTCGATCTGGTTGATCAACATCAGGAAGGTCTCGTCGTTGATGCGTTGCTCTGCCCGCAGGTAATGCACTTCCAGCCGTTCGGCCCGGATCGCCTCCAGTCGCAGTTCACGCTCGAACTGCTTGAAGCGGTTGGCTGCGCGCTGGGTTTCCTCGGAGTCGCTTTCGGCATTCATGCGCATGCGGTAGGTGGCCAGCAGGCTGCCGCTGACTTCGGTCAGCAGTGCCAGGTCGCCTTCGTCGAGCTTGGCGCCCATGCGTTCCTGGGCGCTTTCGATGGTGCGCACGGCGGCCTCGGATAGCCGGGTGCGGGCGCTCATCTCTTCGGCGCGGCGGCGCTTGACCTCGGCGTCGAGTTGCAGGTCCTTGAGCATCCAGGGCAGCAGGAAACTGCCGAACAGCAGCGAACAGACGATCACCCCGGTGGCCAGGAAGATCAGCAGGTCGCGTGCGGGGAAGGGCGTGTGTTCCTTCAGCAGCAGCGGGATCGACATCACGCCGGCCAGCGTGATGGCGCCACGCACCCCGGACAGCGCGGCGATGCTGATGAGGCGCAGGTCGAACTTGCGCTGGCGGCCGGTCTGGCCGCGCACCGCCTTGGCGAAGCGACGCATGCGCAGGTTGATCCAGACCCAGATGAAACGCAGCACGACCAGCGCCACCGTGATGGCCAGGATGTACATGAACAGGTGCCATACCGGCACGTTGCCGGCGGTCTTGGCATCGGCGTGGGCCAGGCTGACGATGTCGGGCAGTTGCAGCCCCAGCAGCAGGAACGACATACCGTTGAAGATGAATTCCATCATCGTCATGATGCTGCGGCCCTGCATGCGGGTAGCGGCCGATTCGCCGCCGGCGGTCTCGATGTAGGGCATCAGCATGCCGGCGGCGACCGCCGAGAGGATGCCGGACAGGCCGAAATGTTCGGCAAAGATATACGCCGTAAACGGGATCAGGATCAGCAGCACCACCTGGATACCCGGCTCGTCGCCAGCCCATTCGATGACCTTGCGCCGGATCAGGCCGAAGCCCCAGGCCACGATCAGTCCCACCGCAATCCCGCCCACGGCGATGAGCACGAAGCTGAGGCTGGCGTCGAGCAGCGAGAAGGTGCCGGTCACCACGGCGGCGATGGCGAACTTGAAAGCCACCAGGCCGGTGGCATCGTTCATCAGGGCTTCGCCTTCGAGCACATGCTGCATCGAGGCCGGCAGGCGCCCCTTGCCGACGATCGACGATACCGCCACGGCGTCGGTGGGCGAGAGCACGGCGGCCAGCGCGAAGGCGGCCGGCAGCGAGATGACCGGCACCATCCAGTGGATGAAGTAACCGACCCCGACCACGGTAAACAGCACCAGCCCGAGCGCCAGCGCCAGGATAGGCTGGGCCAGGCGGAAGAATTCGCGCTTGGGCATGCGCCAGCCATCGGTAAAGAGCAGCGGCGGGATGAACAGCAGCAGGAACAGTTCGGGGTCGAAGCTGATGTTCAAGCCGAAGATGGGCAAGGCCAGCAGTGCGCCCAGGCCGATCTGGAACAGCGGCAACGGCAACTTGAACCGCGCCAGGCGGGCCACCACGCCGGAGACGGCAACGGCAAGCAGCAGGATGAGTACGGTGAAGACGATTTCCATTGGGGGGCGGCGGTGAGGTTCTTGGTGTTGTTGGCAGGCCATGAGTGACTATGGGCGCGGCCCTAAGTTGCAAGTATAGAAGACGCAGGCCCACAGCAGATATTGCGGCGCAGGAATAAAATCGTGGTTGGTCACGATCTGCCCACATCCCTGGAGGTATACCCCATGCAACAACGCAAGCTTGGCAAGTCCGATATTTCGGTGGCACCGCTGGCCTTTGGCGGCAACGTCTTCGGCTGGAGCATCGACGAGCAGGCCTCGTTTTCCATCCTCGACGCTTTCGTCGACGCCGGACTGAACCTGGTCGACACGGCCGACGTGTATTCGCGCTGGGTGCCGGGCAACCGGGGAGGGGAATCGGAAACCATCATCGGCAAATGGCTGGCCCAGGGCGGCCGGCGTGACAAGGTGGTCATCGCCACCAAGGTCGGCAAGGACATGGGCGATGGCAAGGTGGGCTTGAAGAAAGCCTATATCCAGCGCGCCGTGGAAGATTCGCTGCGTCGCCTGCAGACCGATTACATCGACCTGTACCAGTCGCACGACGACGACCGTGGCACCCCGTTGGAAGAAACGCTGGAAGCCTACGGCGCCCTGATCAAGGCTGGCAAGGTGCGCATCATCGGCGCGTCCAACTACGACGTCAAGCGCCTGGCGCAAGCGCGGGAAGTGGGCCAGCAGCTGGGCCTGCCGCTGTACCAGACCCTGCAACCCGAATACAGCCTGATCGAACGCGGCGCCTTCGAGCGCGAGCTGGAGCCCTACTGCCTGCAGCATGGGGTGGGTGTGATCGGCTTCTATTCGCTGGCCAGCGGCTTCTTGAGCGGCAAGTATCGCAGCCAGGCGGACCTGGGCAAGAGTGCCGCCCGCGGCAGCCGGGTCAAGGGGTATCTGAACGAGCGGGGCCTGAAGATACTGGATGCGCTCGATACGGTATCCCAGCGCCAATCCAGCACGCCCGCCTCGGTGGCGCTGGCCTGGCTGATCGCGCGCCCGAGCGTGACCGCGCCGATTGCCAGCGCCACGTCGCTGCAGCAGCTCGAGGCATTGGTGGCGGCGACGCGGTTGAGTTTGTCGACGGCCGACGTGGGCCTGCTCGATGCGGCCAGCGCCTATTGACGCCTGGCCGCCGTGGCGCCACGGCAAGCCGCCCGCTGGCGGCTTGCATGGGCTCCCGGCGGCTTCGGGCGGTTATTTCGGTGCCAGCCGTTTCAGATAGCTCGCGCGCCAGGGCTTGAGCACCATCAGTGCCAGCAACGCCGCCAGGATATCGAGCGTGATGGCGGTGCCGAACACCGGATGCCAACTGCCGGTTTTCTCGTGCATCATGGCTGCCAGCGGGCCGCCGAAGATCGAGCCGATGCCTTGCGAGATATACAGCCAGCCGTAGTTGGCGGTGGCGTGGCGGGTGCCGAAGGTATCGGTCAGGGTAGAGGGAAACAACGAGAAGATCTCGCCCCAGCCAAAGAACACCACTCCCGACAGCAGCACGAACAGCACCGCATTTTCGCGCGTGGCCAGCCATAGCGCCATGGCCACGCCTTCCAGCGCAAAGGCGATGAACATGGTGTTCTCGCGCCCGAAGCGGTCCGACACCCAGCCGAAGAACGGCCGCGTCAGGCCATTGGTGAGGCGGTCGATGGTCAGTGCCAGGGGCAACGCGGCCAGGCCGAACACCATCACATTGGCCACGCCGAAGTCGCGCGCGAAGGTTGCCATCTGCGAGGTGACCATCAAGCCCGAGGTCGACATCATGGTCATCATCACGAACATCAACCAGAACAGTGGCGTGCGCAGCATCTGGCGCGGTGCCAGGTCGTGCGTGCCGGCGGCAATGACCGGCGCCGGCAAGGCCGCGCTTTGCGCCGGGTCGGGCGAGCGCAGCGCCTGCGAGGCAATCACGCCGATCACGGCAAATACCAGGCCGAATTGCCAGAGCGTGGTCTCCAGCCCGGCCGTGGCCAGCGACGACGAGATCGGGAAGGTGGTCAGGATCGCGCCCATGCCATAACCGGCCGCCACCATGCCTACCGCAAAGCCGCGCCGGTCGGGAAACCAGCGCACCATCTGGCCGACCACGCCGACATAGACGATGCCTGTGCCCAGGCCGCCGACCAGGCCATA
Source organism: Herbaspirillum sp. YR522 (assembly GCF_000282575.1). GTDB lineage: Bacteria > Pseudomonadota > Gammaproteobacteria > Burkholderiales > Burkholderiaceae_D > Herbaspirillum. The sequence continues at coordinate 109,273 of NZ_AKJA01000015.1, forward strand.
GGCCAGGTAGAACATGCCGATGCTCGAGGCTTGCGCGGCCAGTACCCACGACAGGCCGGACATGAAGGTGCCGATGGCGATCAGGCGGCGGGCGCCGTAGCGTTCGATCAGGCTACCCTGGAACGGCGAGAAGAAGGTCTGCAGCACGATCAGCATCGAAAAGGTGATCTGCAGTTCGGACAGCGGCACGCCCAACTTGGCCGTGAGCGGCTTGGTCAACAGGGTCCAGACATACTGCGGGCTCGAGATGGCCATCATGCAGATCAGGCCGATCAACAACTGGAACCAGCGGTTGCGCAATAAACCCGGCGCGGCGGCCGGGGCGGTGTGGGTGAGGGCGGTCATGCGTTTCTCCTGTACTTGTGTGCCATGGGGGACGCCGCGACATGGGTCGGGCGGGGACAGCGACGTGACTCGGAAATACCAGGCATGGACGACCGGTGATGAAGGGTCGCCGGGATTTATGCATACATAAATCTCGACTACTAAAAGCAGGTTCCATGCCATTGGCATGGCGAGCCCACAGCCAGAGGGACGTGACGGCGCTTGCAGCGCCATGCGCAGCAAGCGTGCACCAGATGCGGGAGATCAGCCGAAGCGCTTGCGCCGTGACTGTGCCGACGCGCCGGCCTGCACCACACTGGTGGCGGCGCGTACCTGTTCAAGCCGTTCGATGGTGATGCGTTCGACCGCGGCATGGCTGTCTTCGATATGGCGTGCGACCAGGCGCGCGGCCAGGGCGGCGTCGGATTGCCGCACGGCATCGAGAATGGCGACGTGCTCGTCGTAGGTGTCGCCGATGCAGTCGCCATAGGCAAAGTCGAGCCGGCGCATGATGCGCAACTGCTGCGTCACCTGGCCATAGACGGCATCGGTCTCGGGGTTGCCGGCCGCGTGGACCAGCGCCCAGTGGAACTGCTCGTCGCGGGCGGCCACCCGCAGCCCGTCGCGCAGGCGCCGCGACGGGCCGACCCGCCAGAAGCGCCCCAGCTCCCTGACCAGCGACAGGCGGCTGGCATCGGGCACGCGGCTCGAGCACAGCTTGCCGATGGCATGCAACTCGATCATCGCGCGCAGTTCGTACAGCCAGGCAAAGCGCGCCAGGTCGATCGGCACCACTTCCCAGCCATTGCGGAAGTAGCCGCGCACCAGGCCCTCGCTTTGCAGCCGCATCAATGCCTCGCGCACCGGTGTGCGCGACACCTGGAGTCGCTCGGCGATGTCGTTCTCGGCAAAGCGGTCGCCGGGCAGCATGCGAAAGGCGTAGATATCGTCGCGCAGGCTGTCGTAGACGGTATCGGTCAGTTTGCCGGTGGGGCGGGTGTCGAGCTCGGCAGGCAGGGAACTGGGCTTCATGGGGGCGATGGCTGGGGCCGGAAGGCGACAACGGCAATGTTAGCGCATCTGGCGATGGCTCCCTGCTGCGCGCGTTTTTGAGGCAGCGCAACATCATGTCAATGAAACCGCGCGTACCGGCTGCGTTTTGTCGGCGAAGGCGATATGCTGCATGGCACAGTTTCCCGTGGCTTGACACTTGGGCGGGGGATACCTATCCTCCACAGCCATTGGTCTTACCATTGCCGTCGCTGCAAGCCGGGCGTCGACAGGGGAGGGCTCCGATCCAGTCTCTCCGCAGGCACTCAAGACGACGCCATGTCATTTGATCCCATTGTCCAGAAATCGATTTCCGAGCAGGTGGCGCAACGCCTGCTGACCATGATCCGCAGCGGGCTGCTCAAGCCCGACCAGCAATTGCCCCCCGAGCGCGAACTGGCGGCGATGCTGGGCGTGGGGCGGCCGGCGGTACGCGAGGCGATCCGCGGGCTGGCCTTGCTGGGGCTGCTGCGCATCCGCCAGGGCGAGGGCACGTTCGTCGGTTCGCTGGAAACCCGCGAATTGCTGGAGCCGCTGGAAATGATCATCGACCTCAACCCCGGTACGCTGGAGGCGCTGTTCGATGCGCGCCTGATCATCGAGACCGGGGTGGCCGCGCTGGCCGCGACCCACATGGACGACAGCGAACTGCAGCGGCTGGTGCGCAATGTCGATGACGAGGCGCGCCTGCTGTCGGACCCGGTGGCGTTCGCCGCGGCCGACGTCGAGTTCCACGAAGCCATCATCGAGGCCTGCGCCAATCCTTTCCTGCAGAGCATCGCCGGCAGCCTCTACATGCTGGGCAAGAAGAGCCGCAGCATCACCTCGCGCATCCCGGCCACGCTCGAGCGCAGCCTGCAGGACCACCGCGAGATCCTCGACGCGCTGCAGGCGCGCGACCCGCAACGGGCCTCGCAGGCCATGCGCAGCCACCTGCAACATGTACGCGCCGCCTATCGCGGCGCCGCACCCAACAAGGACGAGTCGGTCCACGACTGACACGGCCAGCCATCGAACCACGCATCCAACGACAAACAGGAGAACACCATGCTTGATCTGGCCGGAAAAGTTGTCTTCATCAGTGGCGCAAGTACCGGCATCGGGGCGGCCGCGGCGCGTGCCTTCGGTGCCAAGGGGGCGCACGTGGTCGTGCACTACAACAGCTCGGCCAAGGAGGCCGAGCTGGTGGCAGCCGACGTGCGTGAAACCGGCAGCCGCGCCATCACCATCGGCGCCGACGTGCGCGACAGCGGTGCGATCGATCGGGCCGTGGCCAGCGCCGTGGAGCAACTGGGCCGGATCGACATCCTGATCAACAACGCCGGCAGCCTGGTCAAGCGCGAGGCGCTGGAAAAAGTCAGCGACGAACTGTTCGACGAGATCGTGCAGATCAACGCCCGTTCGGTGGTCGCCTTCACCCGCGCGGTGATCCCGGTCATGCGCGGCCAGGGCGGCGGCAACATCATCAACGTCACTTCGGTGGCGGCGCGTCATGGCGGTGGACCCGGCGCCCTGATCTATGCCGCCTCGAAGGGCTTCGTCAGCACGATCACGCGCGGCATGGCCAAGGAGCTGCTGGCCGACAAGATCCGCGTCAACGCGGTGGCGCCGGGCGTGATCATGACACCGTTCCAGGAACGCTTCACCACGCCGGAACAGCTCGAGGCGTTTCGCAAGACCATTCCCATGGGCCGCATCGGCGACCCGGACGAATGCAGCGGCGCCTTCCTGTACCTGGCATCGGAACAGTTGTCGGGGTATGTGACGGGGCAGATCATCGAGGTCAATGGCGGCCAGTACATGCCTTGAGGCCGGGCGCGGATAGCCGCCACGCCGGCGCCGGGTGATGTCGGCCGGCGCCGGCAGGGCTCACCGCCTGCGCGCCGGTCGGTCGGGCCGTGCGGCCAGCAGGGCGGGGCAGTCCACCCGGTAACCGTCCTGCCTGAGGATCGCCTTGAGTTCGGTGGCGAAATGGCGATGGCGCTGCTCGGCATCGTGCCCGTATTTCATGAAACAACGGGTCATCGCATGGCCCACCTGCGCCGCCCTGTGCGAGCCCAGGCTGCGCTTGGGCTGCCCCTCTGGACGTAGCTCTTCACCATATTTGCCGATGTCATCGATGTTGAGTTGCCCCGGTGCGGCATTGCGCCATCGGGCGTTTGGCAGGTTGTGCTGCAGAAAGCCTAGCAGGGCGCGCGCCAGGGCCTGATCCTTGTCGTCTAGTCCATGCAGATAGAACCGGGCGCTCTCCGAGCGGAGATGCTGGGAAGCCGGTGCGGTGACCTTGGCCTCGTCCAGCACCGTGCCGAATCGCCTGAAGATCTCAGGCATCAGGTCGATCAGGCGGGGAAGGTCGGCCGGCGCTAGCGCTACCGAGATGGTGCCCCTGGCGTTGGGCCTTGGCCTGGCCGGCCGGGCCAGCCCGCCACCTTGCGCTGCTTCGATATGGTAATTGGTCGCGCTTCGGCGCGCTGACATTTGCTCCTGAACAGATCTCGCCGTGCCTGGATGAAACAGATTCCGGACCTTCTCTTGTTGCCGGCGCCGCCAGGACATCACTGGCATGGGCTGGGCCTGGGCCGATGGGTCCTGGGGGCGGGCCGTCAATCCCTGGGTGTTCAATGCGTCCAGTGCCGCGAGCATGGCTTGACGCTGGCTCCTGGTCACCTCCGCCAGCGCTGGCGCCTTATATTCGGCGTAGCCGTTGTAGCATTCCTGGGCCAGTGACTTGTCGACAAAGGCATGCATGGCGATTTGTCGATCAACTTCGTGCAACCGGGGGTTGTCGGCCAAGCCGAGGCAATAGGCGATATTCTCCGGGGTGGCCAGGCGGTCCATCATGGCACATCCGTACTCCTCCAGCTCCTTGAAGCATTGTGCGCCTTGCTCACGGGTTATCCGTGGTCCCGGCGCATCCACCTGGCAAGCCCCTTGTAGTTGGGTCTGTATGACGTTGCCGCGCGCCCGCATGGCTGCGCAATTGCCAGAGCGCTCGCCGTAACGCCCGGCGGCAGTGGCCGATCTCGTGGTGTCGGGCTGCCCCGGGTCCCGAATGCCGACGTCTTCAGCGGGAAAAGGAACATGCGCTATCGTTGGCGGATATTGGTTCCACATTACTGTTCCATGCCGGGTTGATCATCCCGATAAGTGGCGGGGAGTGAGTTGGTCGGTTCCTCGACCAAGCAATTTTCGGTTGCCGCGGCATGACTCCGTAACCACCTGGTCGATTTCCTGGTGCATCGGTCGCGGCAGATCCAGGCCGCGCAGGCCGACGGCGCCCCGGTCCCGGCAACCCGCGTGGTCAGGCCGGGGCTGGAGCAGCCGTCACCGGCCAGCCCCCAGGCAGTGGCCTGATTCCATCGACTTCACCGTCGTTTCACCATCCCCATCCAAGGAGAGCAGCATGGACCGCAACCAAGTCACCCAGAAGATCATCAGCGCCAAGGTCAGCCAGCAACTGAGCTGGGCGCACATCGCCGAGCGCATCGGCCAGAGCAAGGAGTGGACCACCGCCGCCATGCTGGGCCAGATGACGCTGACCGCGCGCCAGGCCGCGGTGGCCCAGGAACTGTTCGCCCTGACCGACGAAGAGACGCTGTGGCTGCAGATCGTGCCCTACAAGGGCTCGCTGCCCACGCCGGTGCCGACCGACCCGCTGATCTACCGCTGGTACGAGATCGTCAGCGTCTACGGCAGCACCATCAAGGAACTGATCCATGAAGAGTTCGGCGACGGCATCATGAGCGCGATTGACTTCAAGATGGATATCCAGCGCCAGGCCGACCCCAACGGCGACCGCGTCAACGTGATGCTGTCGGGCAAGTTCCTGCCCTACAAGACCTATTGACGTCCGACGCTGCCCGCACCGGTGGCCGGCCAGGACGACCGGGTTGATGGATGCCTGCCCGCGCATGCCGGGTGGGGCGAAGGACCTGCGGCCAGGTGCTGCGGCACAGGTAGAATAGGCGCATGCCAAACGATCATAAACTTTCCGCCTACAAGCCCTCCGCGCAGCGTATCAAGGCGCGCTTCGTCGCTATCTCATGGCGTGACCTGGCCGTCAGTTTCGGCCCCTTCGTGTTGCTGGTGCTGGTCGGCGCCTGGCTGGCGGTATGGCTGATCCGGCCGGCGCCGCCGTCGTCGATCACCATCGCCGCCGGTCCCGCCGACAGCAATTTCTGGCGCGTGGCCGAGCGCTATCGCACCATCCTGGCGCGCGACGGCATCCAGCTCAAGCTGGTCGAGACCGGCGGCTCGCTGGACAACCTCAAGCGCCTGGCCGACCCCGAGCAGAAGGTCGATGTCGGCTTCGTGCAGGGCGGGCTGGCCGAGAGCGTCAAGGGCAGCGATGCCCTGGTGTCGCTGGGCAGCATCTCGTATGTGCCGGTGACGGTGTACTACCGCAGCGTGCCACGCGAGGATGGCCGGCCATCGCCGCCGCTGCGGCAATTGTCGGAGCTGGTCGGCAAGCGCATCGCCATCGGTGGCGATGGCAGCGGCTCCAGCGTACTGGCCGCTACCCTGTTGAAAGCCAACGGCGTGCAGCAGGGCGGGCGCACCGAGCTGCTCAACCTGGGCGGCGACGAGACCGCCCAGGCGCTGACCTCGGGCAAGATCGATGCCGCCTTCCTGATGGGCGATTCGGTCTCGCTGGCCACCATCGGCAAGCTGCTGCGCGCGCCCGGCGTGCGGCTGCTCGATTTCACCCAGGCCGATGCCTATGTGCGGCGCTTTCGCTACCTCAATGCGCTCAACATGCCCATGGGGGTGTTCGACCTGGCGCGCAACCTGCCGGCGCGCGACACCAAGCTGATCGCGCCGACGGCCGAACTGGTGGCGCGCGACGACTTGCACCCGGCCCTGTCGGACCTGCTCATCGAAGCCGCCCACGAGGTGCATGGCAAGGCCAGCGTGATGCAGAAGGCCGGTGAGTTCCCGGCGCCGCTGGAGCACGAGTACCGCATCAGCGACGATGCGGCGCGCTATTACAAGTCCGGCAAGACCCTGGTCTACCGCACCCTGCCGTTCTGGCTGGCCAGCCTGGTCGACCGCGCGCTGGTGATCGTGCTGCCGGTGATACTGCTGTTGATCCCGGGCATCCGGCTGGTGCCGATGCTGTATGGCTGGCGCATCCGCTCGCGTATCTATCGCTGGTATGGCGAACTGATCGCGCTCGAACGCGGACTGGCCCGCGACGGCGCCAACGAGCAGGCCGACACCCTGCAGCGACTCGACGAGATCGAAGTGGCGGTCAATCGCATGAAGATGCCGCTGGCCTTCGCCGACCAGTTCTATGTGCTGCGCGAGCATATCGGCTTCGTCCGGGCGCGGCTGGTGCCGCCACCGGCGGCATCGGTGGATGCGGCCGGGATTGCCTGAGGGCAAGCCGTCGCGGCAAAACCACTGTATGGAAAATACTGGGTATTTGTACAGTACCTGTGCTACAGTGAAGCCTCTTAACGACAAGAAGAGGAACCACTGCCATGCGCTCCATGACCCAGTTCGATCTCGCGTCCACCGCGCGTTTTGCCATCGCTTCGTCCAACCCGTCGTCGTTTTCCGTGCGCCTGGGCCGTCGCGAGATCTTCGTCTGCCGCGACAGTTACGTACGCCGCTACCGCGTCAATCCGGTGATCGAATGCAGCGCCGGCATCGAGCCGGGCCATGTCGAGATCCTGCTGCTGCGCCGCTGGCTGGTGGTATTGTCGAAAGCCCGCATTTGATGCGTCGTGCGCTCGACTGGCTGGTGGTGGATGGGCAAGGTCATGCCATCCCTATCGTGCCTTCCGATACCGTTTTATCGGCTGCAGTCGCGTCATCCGTGGGCGCCAGCGCTTCAGGCGTGCACATCCTCGGCCTCGAAGCTCACCAGGTGCTTGACCTCGAGGCGAATGCCGATCCACTCGCCGATGGCATGATCATGGTGCGACGGCACCAGTGACACCAGGCGCTGGCCGCCATCGAGCGCCAGCGTGTAGAGAAACGCCGCTCCCCTGAACGACTTGCGCACCACCTGCGCCTTGAACGGCGAATCGTCGTCGTGGATCACGTCGTCGGCACGCAGCAGCACCGAGACCGGGCCCACCCGAGCGTTGTCGCCCGGCGGCACGGCGACGCCGCGCAGTACCCCGGCGGCGGTGTCGACCTCGATATCATCGCCACGGCGTCGGGCCTGGCCTTGCACCAGCACGCCATGGCCGATGAAGTCGGCCACGAAGCGGGTAGCGGGGCGATGGTAGAGCGTGGTGGGGGTATCCCACTGCTGCAGGTTCCCATCGCGCATCACCCCCACGACGTCGCCCACGGCAAAGGCTTCCATCTGGTCGTGGGTCACCATCAGCGCCGTGGTACCCGTACGCTTGAGGATCTCGCGCACATCGGCCGCCAGGCGCTCGCGCAATTCCACATCCAGGCTCGAGAACGGCTCGTCCAGCAGCAGCAGGCGCGGCTGCGGCGCCAGCGCCCGGGCCAGCGCCACCCGTTGTTGCTGGCCGCCGGACAGCTGGTGGGGGTACTTGCGGTGGGCATCGGGCAAGCCGACCAGCGTCAACATCGCGTCCACCGTCCGGTGGCGCTCGGCACGTGCCTGGTGGCGCAGTCCGAAGGCCACGTTGGTGGCAATGTCCAGGTGCGGAAACAGCGCGAAATCCTGGAACACCATGCCGATGCGACGCGCTTCGGCCGCGACCCGCTGTCGGTCGCCGTCGAGCATGCGCCCATCGAGCAGGATGCGGCCGGCGGCGACCTGTTCCAATCCGGCGATGGCGCGCAGCAGGCTGGTCTTGCCGCTGCCGGATGGGCCGATCAGCACCCCCAGCGCGCCAGCCGGCAGTTGCAACGACAGGGCACACACGGCGGCGACCCGGGCACGGGGATAGCGGATGCTGACCTGATCGACTTCCAGAAACATGAGGGACTCACTCAAATGGTTACAATTCGCGTTCGCGTGAAGTTTAGCGCATGCCGCCCAACCCTCATCGTCATTGCCTGCCCATGCATCTCATCGGATTGCTCGCCGTACTCATCGCCTTGCCGCTGATCGGCATCCTGTCGGCCTGGCTGGGGCTGGACGCGGCCGGACTCGACGCCTTGCGCCAGCAGGCCGCGACGGTCCTGCCCGGTTACCTGGCCACGTCCGGCTGGCTGGCCTTGATGGTGACGCTGGGCGTGATCGCGGTCGGCGGCGCCACCGCCGTGACGGTGGCGCTGTTCGAGTTCCCCGGCAAGCGCCTGCTGTCGTGGGCGCTGTTGTTGCCCATGGCGATGCCGGCCTACGTCTCGGCCTACGCCTACACCGACTTCCTGCAGTACGCGGGCCTGGTGCAGTCCACGTTGCGCGGCTGGTGGCCCGGCTTCAGGTTCGACGTGCGCGGCCTGCCGGGGGCCATCTTCCTGTTCGTCTTCACGCTCTATCCGTATGCCTACCTGCTGGCGCGCAACGCGCTCGGCGAGCGCGGCATGCACCTGATGGAAGCGGCGCGCATGCTGGGCACGCCCCAGCACCTGCGCATCCTGCGGGTGGCGCTACCGCTGGCGCGCCCGGCACTGGTGGCAGGCGCCGCGCTGGCGCTGATGGAAACCCTGGCCGACTACGGCGTGGCCGCCTATTTCGGCTTGACCACCTTTACCACCGGCATCTACAAGGCCTGGATGGTCATGGACGACCGCCTGGCGGCGGCCCAGTACGCATCGGCGCTGCTGTTGTTCGTGGCCGGGCTGCTGTGGCTGGAGCGGCGCGAGCAACGCCGCATGCGTTTTGCCAGCACGCGTGGCCAGCGTGGCGGCGATGGCGCCGAGGCGCGCCTGCCGGCATTGACCGGGTCGCGCGCGATGCTGGCGTGGGCCATTTGCCTCTTGCCCATCCTGTTGGGTTTTGCGTTGCCGGTGGCGATCCTGCTGCAACTGTGGTGGGGCCAGGCCGAGGCCGTGCCCGGGGCCGGCGCCCGCTACCTGGCGTGGGTCTGGAACAGCTTTCGCTTCGGCGGTATCGCCGCCATCGTGGCGGTGGTGCTGGCACTGGCGCTGTGCTTCTCGCAGCGCGCCAGCGGCTTGCCGCGCCTGATGGCCGCGGCGCTGGCGTTCGTGGCGCGCCTGGCGGCGATGGGGTATGCGGTGCCCGGTTCGGTCGTCGCAGTCGGTATCCTGCTGCCGCTGGCCTGGTTGCAGGCGCGCTGGCCGGGCGTCGGTTGGGGCGTATTGCTCACGGCCAGTTCGGCCGGCGTGATCTACGCCTATCTGGTACGCTTCACGGCGGTCGCGGTGCAGTCGATCGACGCCGGATACACCCGTATCGCGCCCAGTATCGACGAGGCCGCACGCACCTTGGGCAGCCCGCGCCGTGTCATCGCCTGGCGCTTGCATGTGCCGCTGCTGTGGCGCTCGCTGGCCATCGCGGCGCTGATGGTGTTTGTCGACGTGGTCAAGGAGTTGCCGGCAACCCTGTTGCTGCGTCCCTTCGACACCGACACGCTGGCCGTGATTGCCCACAACCTGGCGCGGGACGAGCGGCTGGGCGAGGCGGCGCTGCCGTCGCTGTCCATCGTCGCCGTCGGCCTGGTGCCGGTGGTACTGGTGATGCGGGCACTGGACGGCCGTCGGCGCGCTTGAAAGCGCTGCCGGCAGGCCCACATGACACCCAACAATGAATGCAACCGTGGAGAACAGCATGAGCCAGTACGATTTCGACCTTTTTGTCATCGGCGGTGGATCCGGCGGGGTGCGCGCGGCGCGCTTTGCCGCCCAGGCCGGCGCCCGTGTCGGCCTGGCCGAGAGTGGCGACCTGGGCGGGACCTGCGTCAATGTCGGTTGCATTCCCAAGAAGCTGATGTCGTACAGCGCGCATTTCCACCAGGAGTTCCAGGATGCGGTCGGCTACGGCTGGAGCCTGCCGGCCAGGCCCGAATTCGACTGGAACCAGTTGATCGCCAACAAGGACCGCGAGATCAAGCACTTGAACGACATCTACCTGCGCCTGCTGGAGGGCGCCAAGGTGACGCTGCATCGCGGGTTTGCCACGCTGGTCGATGCCCATACGGTGGCGGTGGGCCAGGCGCGCCTGAGCGCGGAGCACATCCTGGTGGCCACCGGCGGCTATCCGCAGCGCCCTGACATCCCCGGCAAGGAACTGGGAATCGTGTCGGACGATTTCTTCCACCTCAAGGGCTTGCCCGCACGCTCGGTGGTGATGGGCGGTGGCTACATCGCAGTCGAACTGGCGTCCATCCTCAACGGCCTGGGCAGCGAAGTCACCCTGGTGTATCGCGGGCAGCGCCTGCTGCGCAGCATGGATGCCGATCTCGGCGTGTTCCTGGTCGACGAACTGGCCAAGAAGGGTATCAAGGTCATCTTCGAGGCCACCATCGACGCCATCGACGCCATCGAAGCCCCGTCCGATGGTCCGGCCGCGCTCAAGCAGGTCAGGTTGAGCAACGGCGACACGCTGCAGGCCGAGTGCGTGCTGTTCGCCACCGGGCGCGCGCCCAATACCGCCCGCCTGGGCCTGGAACAGGCGGGGGTGGCGCTGGCGGGCAACGGTGCGGTCAAGGTCAACGATGATTTCGAAAGCAGCGTGCCATCGATCCTGGCCGTGGGCGATGTGATCGACCGGGTGGCGTTGACACCGGTGGCGCTGGCCGAGGCCATGGCGGTGGTGTCGCGCCTGTTCGGCCAGGGCGAGCGGGTGATGTCCTACCGTAATATTCCCACTGCGGTATTCAGCCATCCCAATGTCGGCACGGTCGGCTTGACCGAGCAACAGGCGCGCCAGGAAGTGGGCCAGGTGAAGATCTTCAAGACCGACTTCAAGCCCCTCAAGAACACCCTGTCGGGCAACACCGAGCGTACGTTCATGAAACTGGTGGTCGATGCCGCCAGCGACCGGGTACTGGGCGTCCACATGGTCGGGCCGGACGCCGGCGAAGTGATCCAGGGTTTTGCGGTGGCCTTGCAGTGCGGCGCCACCAAGGCGCAGTTCGACCTGACCATCGGCATTCATCCGACCGGGGCCGAGGAATTCGTGACGATGCGCACGCCGGTGCCTTGACGCTGGTCGCTGTTGGCATGCAAAACGGGGAGGCATTGCCTCCCCGTTTTGCATTGGGTCGCAGCGCTCAACGCCAGAAGGCGTAACCGATGCGAAATTGTGCGCGCTCTTTCTGGTTGTAGGTCAGCAGGCTTTCGCCATAGCCGTAGAAATAGCTTGCCACCAGGTAGCCGGCGGTGCCCGGGATCAGGCGCGAGAGCGGATAAGACAATTGCGTATCGACGCTGCCGTAGTCGCTGCGGCGACCCTTGCGGATGGTGCTGGCCAGCTCCCAGCCATCGGGCTTGCCGTAGGCCAGCTTCAGGTCGAGGTGACCGCGATAGTCGCCGATGTCGCGATTGTCACGGGTCGGCCCCAGGTAGGCATAGGCCTTGGGCGAAATGCTCAGGTGGTAATCGTTGAGATTGCCGAAGTTGACCGTGGGCTGGACGAAATAGGTGTTGACGCTGCGCGACTGGAGGCCATCCTTGCCGTTGGATTCGTGTTCCAGGCCGGTGGCGATGCCCACCCGGCTGACCAGGCCGTTGCTGATGCCCAGGTCGGGCAGGTAGTAGAACAGGCTGGGACGATAGCTGGTATCGCGAAACGGTGCCGATGGCGCGCCCAGGTCCCACAGCGAGAACTGGGTATAGCCCAGGTACAGGTTGTCCAGCAGGCCGCGCGAGCGCGGGTCGTCCGGCATGAACAGCCGGAACTTGAGACTGAGCTGGAACTTGGCATTGGCATTGTCGCCGCTGTTGCCCACCGTAAAGAACATCGGCTCATGGAACGACAGCCGGTTGCCGTTGGACAGGATATCCTCGGCCGCCGGCGCCGTGGCGCTGGGCGCGGCATTGGTGCCGGGAGTCACGACCGAGGCCGACGGCGCGACCGGGGCGGTCTTGCTGCTGGAGTCGGCCAGCGGCGCATTGAGCAGGCTGGGACCCGGTTCCAGCGGCGGCTGGTTGGGGCCGGGGCGTACCACCGCCACCAGCACCGGCGAGGCGTCGATGCCGATCGGCTCGATGCGCACCATGCCGCGCAGCCGCTCGGGCAGGCTACCCTGGTAGCGCACCTTGCGGAACTCGCCCTTCTTCAGGGTGATGTCCTGGCTGCCGCTGCCTTCTACCCGGGTCAGGGCGATCTGCACCGGCGGGATCATGTCGGCCGAGGCGGCCACCAGCACCGTCGGCGGCAGCGTATAGGTGCGTTCGGGCTGTTCGTCCTCGCTCACCAGCAAGGTCAGTTCGAGCGGCTTGCTGGCATCGATGCGCTTGGGCGGTTGCAGTACCGAGATCGCCGCCTGCGACATCAGCGGCGTGACGACGGCCAGGCTGCACAGGGCAAGTGCCAGCGGGCGCGGGCGTAGTCGGGCAGCGGTAGAGAGAGACAGGGGGCGGCGCATGGTGTCCTTTTTCAGTAGTATTGTTTGGGCCGGTTGCGTCCGGGTGCGCGAGGCGTCGCGCGCCGGGGCGGCGGGGACGATGCGTGAACCGTCCCGCCATGGTGTTAAGAGATCGGTGCGCCGCGATAAAGTTGCCGCACTCGCATCCGGCCGGCAAGCTTATTTCGATATCGATCTGACAAGGGGTATTTCCTGATTGTCGCGGCAGGGCGCCCCCTATAAGCTCTGGTTGCCTCGCGCATCGTTCTCACGGGATGGGGCAGGTTCCCCGCCGGGATGGGGCACGATGATGGCACAGTTGGCATGGGGCCGGTGTGCCGCGGCACAGTTTTCATACAACGGAGGCTCCCGCTCCGACTCGGTCATGACCATGCTAAGCGCATCCTACGACAATTCATTGGTGGTGATTTCCCTGCTGGTGGCGATCCTGGCGTCCTTCACGGCGCTCGACATGGCCGAGCGGGTCAATACCACCGGGAGTGTCCACAATCGCGCCGGGCGTTACTGGCTGGCCGGAGGCGCGGTCGCCATGGGCATCGGCATCTGGTCGATGCATTTCGTGGGCATGCTGGCTTTTCGCCTGCCCATCGAACTGGGCTACGACGCTGCCATCACGCTGCTGTCATTGGCCATCGCCATCGCCGTCTCGGCCTACGCCCTGTGGTGCGTTTCCCAGCCCGAGCTGCCCTTGCGCAGGCTGTTGAACAGTGCCCTGGTGATGGGGGCCGGCATTGCCGCCATGCACTATACCGGCATGGCCGCCATGCGCATGAACCCGGGGATCGACTACGACCCGTTGCTATTGACGGTCTCGGTGGCCATTGCCATCCTGGCCTCGGCCGCCGCCTTGTGGATCGCCTTTCGGCTGCGGCGCGACACGCCGCACGTCAAGGCCGCCCGGGTCGGGGCCTCGATCATCATGGGCGTGGCCATCGTCGGCATGCACTACACCGGCATGGCCGCCGCCAATTTTCCGCTGGACTCGATCTGCATGGCCGCTCGCGGTGGCGTCAGCCCCGGCTGGCTGGCGATCCTGATCGTGGTGGTGACGCTGGCAGTGCTGTCGATCGCCCTGTTGACCTCGGTGCTGGACGCCCGGCTCGAGTCGCGCACGGCCAAGCTGGCGCGCTCGCTGGCGCAGGCCAACGAGGAGCTGACCCAGATGGTGTTGCACGATCACCTGACCAAGCTGCCCAATCGCTCGCTGCTGGATGATCGCCTGAGCCAGGCGATCAACAAGGCGGCCCGCAACAAGAGCTATTTTGCGCTGATGTTCATGGACCTGGACGGCTTCAAGACCATCAACGATTCGCTCGGCCATCATGTCGGCGACCGCCTGCTGGTGGGCGTGGCCACGCGCCTGGCCGACACCATGCGGGCGCACGACACGGTAGCGCGCCTTGGCGGCGACGAATTCGTGATCCTGGTCGACCTGGCCAAGCCGGACGACGCCATGGCGGTGGCCGAGAAGCTGGTCGAGACCATCAACCGGCCGTTCATGGTCGAGAAGTACGAACTGCGGGTGTCGGCCAGCATCGGCATCGCCATCTACCCCGACGATGGCAGTACCCGCCACGACCTGGTGATCAATGCCGATGCCGCCATGTATCACACCAAGCGCAGCGGGCGCAACGGCTACAACTTCTTCGAGCCGGCCATGAACGCCAACGCCCATCACCAGCTGCAATGGTTGCAGGACCTGCGGGTGGCGCTCGAGCGCAAGCAGTTCAAGCTGGTCTACCAACCCAAGTTCATCGCCCCCGCGGGGCCCGTGATCGGCGCCGAGGCCTTGCTGCGCTGGCAGCACCCGGTGCACGGCCTGGTGGGGCCGGACGACTTCATCGCGCTGGCCGAGCGGTCCGGCCTGATCATCCCCATCGGGGCCTGGGTACTGGACGAGGCCTGCGGCCAGATGCGCCAGTGGCTGGACCAGGGGCATGACGACTGGAAGATGGCGGTGAACCTGTCGGCCTTGCAGTTCAACGATCCACACCTGGTGCAGGTGGTGCAGGCGACGCTGCAGAAGCATCGCCTGCCGCCCGGTTGCCTGACCCTGGAGATCACCGAGTCGACCGCCATGCACGATACCGAGGCCAGCCTGCAGACCTTGCAGAAGATCGCCGACCTGGGGGTGGAAATCTCGATCGACGACTTCGGCACCGGTTATTCGAGCCTGCTGTACCTCAAGCGCCTGCCGGCCAACGAATTGAAGATCGATCGCGGTTTCGTGCGCGACCTGTCGGACGGCACCGAGGACGCCGCCATCGTCTCGGCCATCGTGGCCGTAGGCCGGGCGCTGAACCTGCGCATCGTCGCCGAAGGGGTCGAGACCGAGATGCAGCAGGACTTCCTGACCGCGGTCGGGTGCGACGCCATGCAGGGATACCTGATCGGGCGGCCGATGGCGCCCGACCAGTTCCTGCGGGCCGTCGACGCGCAATCGATGCCGTTGCAGCAGGCCCTGCAGGATCCGCAGCAGGCGCGGCTGGAGTCGGCGTCGCTGGCGCGCCAGGGGTGAATCGGCCGGGCCGCCCCAGCCGCTGGGAAAGAGCCGCGGCGACCGGCCTGCCGCCCTGGCTGGAGCGGGCTCATCCGTGAAATTGAGGGCGGGGTCCGTGGTTATTCCTTGGATAGCGCTGTCTTGCTTGATGCAAGATAGCAGCATCGCCTGGAGGGGCGGCGGCCGCATGGTCGTTCAATATCAATCAAGGAAAGTCGCTCAGCATGATTAGTATCGGCAACATGAAGATCGGGAACCGCTTGGCGCTGGGCTTCAGCATCATCCTGGGGCTGTCGGTGCTGATCGCCGGCGCCGGCATGTGGCGCCTGGTGTCGATGGCGCAGTCGATGCAGACCATGATGGACAAGCCCATTGCCAAGGAGCGCTACATCTCCGACTGGTACCTGCACGCCTATTCCGGCATCCGCCGCGCCACCGCCGTGGCCAAGAGCAGCGACCGTTCGCTCGGCCCATTCTTCCAGGCCGAGACCAACGAGGCCACGCGCATCTCCAGCGGCCTGCTCAAGCAGATCGAGCCGCTACTGGTGTCGGATGAAGAAAAGCAGCTGTTTGCCCGCATCGACACCCTGCGCAAGGCCTACCTGTCTAGCCGCGATGCGCTCTACAACGAACAGAAGAAGGAAAGCCCCGACGCGGCGCTGCTGCAGAAAATCTTCGAGACCGAATTCATTCCCGCAGCCAAGGCCTACACCGACGCCATCGCCGGGTTGATCGCGCTGCAGCGCAAGTCGCTCGATGCATTGGCCGTCGACAATACCGATATCGCGCGCCAGAGCGCGGTGATGCTGGCGGTGCTCGAGGCGCTGTTGCTGGCCTTCGGAGTGTCCTGTGCCTGGGTGTTGACGGTAGGCATCACCCGTCCCCTGGGAGCGGCCGTGAAGGTGTCGCGCCAGGTGGCCCAGGGCGACCTGAGCGCCGAGATCACCGTGCGCGGCAAGGACGAGACCGGCCAGTTGTTGCAGGCGCTGCAGGACATGAACCTGAACCTGCGCAATATCGTCGGCAACGTGCGCACCGGTACCGACACCATCAATACGGCATCCTCGGAGATCGCCAACGGCAACCTCGACCTGTCGGCCCGTACCGAACAGCAGGCCGGCGCCCTCGAAGAGACGGCCTCGGCCATGGAGCAACTGACGTCGACCGTCAGGCAGAACGCCGACAATGCGCGCCAGGCCAACCAGCTTGCGGCGTCGGCCTCGGAAGTGGCCGAGCAAGGCGGTGCGGTGGTCAGCCAGGTGGTGCAGACCATGGCCTCGATCAACGATTCCTCGCGCAAGATCGTCGACATCATCAGCGTGATCGACGGCATCGCGTTCCAGACCAATATCCTGGCCCTGAATGCGGCGGTCGAGGCGGCCCGCGCCGGCGAACAGGGGCGCGGTTTCGCCGTGGTGGCCTCGGAAGTGCGCTCGTTGGCCCAGCGCTCGGCGGCCGCCGCCAAGGAGATCAAGTCGCTCATCGACGACTCGGTGGTCAAGGTCGGTACCGGCAGCGAGCTGGTGTCCCAGGCCGGACGCACGATGGACGAAGTGGTGGCCAGCGTGCGCCGGGTCACCGACGTGATGGCCGAGATCACCGCCGCCAGCGCCGAGCAGAGCACCGGTATCGAAGAGGTCAACCGCGCCATCACGCAGATGGACGAGAACACCCAGCAGAATGCTGCCCTGGTGGAACAGGCGGCCGCCGCTGCGCAATCGCTGCAGGACCAGGCCGGCAAGCTGACCGAACTGGTCAGCGTGTTCAACCTGCAAGGTTACAAGCGACTCAATTGAAGACTTGAGGTAGTAGGGGGAAGGTTGGGCGAACCGTGTTGGCAGAGCATGGTTCGCCTTTTTTGTTCAAGATGGCGGCAGGTCGATCACCTTGCCGGGGTTCATCAGCCGCAGCGGGTCGAGCGCGGCCTTGATGGTCCGCATCAGCTCCAGTTCGACGGCCGATTTGTAGCGAGTGATCTCGTCGATCTTCAGGGCGCCCAGGCCATGCTCGGCCGAGATCGAACCGCCGAAGCGGTCGACGCTGTCGTACACCACCTGGTTGATGGCTTCCTGGCGCGCCAGGAAGTCGCCGTCGGCCACGCCCGGTGGCGGCGAGACGTTGTAATGCAGGTTGCCATCGCCCAGGTGGCCAAAGGTCACCATGCGAGCCCCGGGGGCCGCCTGTTGCACCAGGTCGTCGGTAAGTTCGATGAATTGGGCGATACGCGAAATCGGCACCGAGATATCGTGCTTGATGTTCTTGCCTTCGTGCGCCTGCGCCATCGAGATGCTTTCCCGCAGCTGCCATAACGCCTTCGATTGCGCCAGCGACGATGCGATCACGGCATCGTCGACCAGGCTCGCGTCGAGCGCGCTGGCGATCAGGTCTTCGAACAGCGAGCGGGCATGCGCTTCGGATTGGCTGTCCGACAGTTCCAGCAATACATACTGGGCATGGCGTTGCCCGAAGGGCAGGCGGTGCTGGGGAAAATGCTTGTGTACCAGTTGCAGGCACATGTCCGACATCAATTCGAAACCGGTCAGCGCGGCGCCGCAACGCGCCTGCGCCAGCTGCAGCAGTGCCAGCGCCTGGGCCGGCGTGGCCAGTGCGGCCAGCGCCGTGACCTGCGCCCGCGGCTGGGCAAAGAGCTTGAGCACCGCTGCGGTGATGACGCCCAGGGTACCCTCGGCGCCGATGAACAGGTCGCGCAGGTCGTATCCGGTGTTGTCCTTGCGCAGCCCGCGCAACGCGCTCATGACGTCGCCGCGCGCCGTCACCACTTCCAGCCCCAGGCACAATTCGCGCGCATTGCCGTAGCGCAGCACCCCGGTGCCGCCGGCATTGGTCGACAGGTTGCCGCCGATGGTGCAACTGCCTTCGGCCGCCAGCGACAGCGGGAACAGCCGATCGGCCGCCAGCGCCGCCTGCTGCACGTTTTGCAGGATGCAACCGGCCTCGACGGTGATGGTGTTGTTGAGCGGGTCGACGGCGCGGATGCGGTCCAGCCGACGCAGCGAAAGCACTACCGCATTGCCCACGGTATCGGGCACGCTGCCCAGCACCAGGCCGGTATTGCCGCCCTGCGGCACGATCGGTACCCGGTACTGCGCACACAGGCGCACCAGTGCCGCCACCTCGTCGGTGCTGCCGGGGCGCAGCGCGGCCAGCGCTCGGCCGGTGAAGCGGCCCCGCTGGTCGGTCAGGTAGGCGGCCGTGTCGGCCGGGTCGGTCAATACATGCGCGGTGCCGACGGCGGCACGGCAGGCCTGCAGGAAATCACTCATCACGCAGCGTGGCGGTCATTGCGAGGCCTTCTGGATCGCCTGGCGGGCGATCTCGCGGGCGGCCTTCTTGAACGGGTGCAGGTACAGCAGGGCGCAGGTGAAGTAGATACCGGCCAGCGCGACCTCGGCCCAGCCCAGCAACATCGAGGTGGACGAGGCGTCGCTGGTGGCGCGCACCAGGCCTTCGGCCAGGTAGACCAGCACCAGCATCGACGACCACTGCAGGGTGTAGACGTCGCGCTTGAGCACGCCACGCAGCGGCAGCAGCAGCGGGATCACCTTGAGCACCATCCACGAACCGCCCGGGCGCAACGGCGCCAGCACCAGTTCCCAGGCCAGGCTCAGCAGGATCAGGGCGACCAGGCTGGTCAGGGCTGCTGCATGGGTAGCGCGCGCGTGCTGGTTGTTCATGATGGTCTCCGTAATTGTTTGGCGGTTTCTGCCAGCCTTTTCCCCAGTGCGATGGCCAGGGTGCGCGAGTCGTCAGACAGCGGCTGGTTGCCGTTGACGCCGGCCCAGTGACTGGCGCCGTACGGGGTGCCGCCACTGTGGGTATTCATCAGTTCCGGATGGGTATACGGCAGGCCGACCAGCAGCATGCCGTGATGCAACAGCGGCAGCATCATCGTCAGCAGGGTCGATTCCTGCCCGCCGTGCATGCTGCCGGTCGAGGTGAAGACGGCGGCCGGCTTGCCCGCCAAAGTGCCCGAGAGCCATTGCGGCGCGGTGCCGTCCCAGAAATATTTCATGGCCGAGGCCATGTTGCCGAAGCGCGTCGGCGAGCCCAGCGCCAGGCCGTGGCATTGCAGCAGGTCGTCGCCATCGACGTAGGGCGCACCGCTGGCAGGCACCTCGGCCTCGACGGCCTCGGTCACGGTCGATACCGCCGGCACCGTGCGCAGCCGGGCGTCACAGCCGGCGACGCTTTCCACGCCTTGGGCGATCAGCTCGGCCAGCTTGCGGGTGGCGCCGTGGCGCGAGTAATACAGCACCAGGATGGTGGTGGCCGAAGAGGTCGGATCGAGAGGGGCGGCAGAGGTCATGCGACATATTATATTTCCGATTTTTCGTCGGTTGCAGGCTGTTATCTGTCGCCGATCGTTTGCTGGAATTGCCATTGCTGGCCGCGCAACGTATAGATGCTGAAGCTCGGCGCCTGCAGGTCGCCTTCGGCATTGAAGGCGATCGGCCCGGTGAGGCCGTTGAACCGGACCTCGTGCAGCGCTGCCACCACCTTGGCCGGATCCAGCGAATTGGCCTGGCGCACCGCGGCGATGAGGGCCTGGGCGGCATCGAAGGCAAACGGGGCATAGGGATCGATATAGGCGCCGAACTCCTTTTCGTAGCTGCGTTGGAAGTTCTTCCAGCCCTTGAGGCGCTCCATGGGCTGGCCGGCCTCGAGGGCGATGATGGTATTGGCCACGGGACCGGCCTTTTCGATGAATACCGGCCCGACCATGCCGTTGGCGCCGCTGATGAGGGGCATGGCCAGTTGCAGCCTTTGCATCGACTGCGCCAGCACGATGGCCTGGTCGTTGAGGCCGCCCCAGAAGATGGCATCGGGTTGATGGCTCCGGGCGCTATTGAGGATGCCGTTGAAGTCGGAGGTCTTGTCGCTGACCGAGTCGTGGCTCAGGATCTCGGCGCCCTGGGCGCGCGCGGCCTGCGCAAAGCGTTCGGCAAAGGCGCGTCCGGCCGGGGCGCCGTTGTCGATGACCACGATGCGTTTCATGCCGAGCGTACGGACCACATGCTGGCCCAGGTATTCGCCGCCACGATCGCTGTGACCGATGGTGCGAAACACGTTGGAATAGCCTTGCTGGGTGTAGGCGCGGCCGCTCGAGGAGGGCGATAGCAGTGCCACGTTGGCGCGGTGGTAGACCGCGGCGGCGGCCATGGTCGTGCCGGTATTGCCGTGCCCGATGACCCCCACCACGCCGCGCTTGACCAGGTAGTCGGCCACCAGTGGTGCGGTGCGCAGGTCGGAGCGGTCGTCCTGGGGCAACAGCCGAAAGGTGACCTCACGCCCATTGATCCTGGTCTTTTGCTGGTTGGCCGCATCGATGGCCAGCTGGACCGCCTGGCTCAGGCTCCGGGCAAAACGCACCGACGGCTCGAAGGCGCTGGTGAGCGGACCGGCGAAGCCGATCCAGGCTATCTCACCCTCTGCCTCGCTGGTCGCCAAGGCATTGCCGCACAGGCAGCATGACGACATGGCCACGATGGCGGCCATCAAACGGATGACGTGGCGCATAAATCCCCCGAAATATGCAACTGATGGAATGTGCCAGCTTGGTGCGGTGTCGCCCGTGTCTTGCCGGCGGCCCGCTGGCATCGTTGTTTAAACAGAGTTTAGCGGACCGACTAGAAACTGCGCTATTTTTTATTTGAGCTGTGTTGGGTAAAAGTAGCGATAATTGCGAGAAATGGGGATGATGAATGCTGCCGGCGCTGCCGGACAGCCCGAAGATATCCCGCAAACCGAGGCAGCAGGCGGAAGTCGCGCTTGCCGGGCGGGGCCGGCTCCGCGGGAACCTGGCCTGTGTCGCGTAGTCTGCTAGCGCTGTTCGTATTTGAAGTGGTCCGATGTCTCCTATTCGATTCTCCCTGTCCCGTATGCGTGGCCTGAACCGTCAGCAATTGCGCGATCTGTTCCGCTTTGCCATCACCCGCCTGGGTGAGGACCGCTTGCCGCAGGTGGCAGGCAGCCTGACCTTTACCACCATCCTGTCGCTGGTGCCGATGATCACCATCGCCTTGGCGTTGTTTACGGCCTTTCCGTTGTTCAGCACCTTCCGGGCATCGCTGGAAGCCTATTTCGTCGACAACCTCATGCCGCGCGGCGTGGCCAATACCATCCTTGGCTACCTGAACCAGTTCGCCTCGAAGTCGGCGCGCCTGTCGGCGGTGGGCGCGGCCGCGCTGATCGTGACCTCGGTGCTGACCATGTCGACCATCGAGAGCGTGTTCAACCAGATCTGGCGCGTCAAGAAGGCGCGTCCGCTGCTGCAGCGGGTGCTGGTGTACTGGGCCATCATCACGCTGGGGCCGCTGTTGATGGGCATATCGATCAGCGTGACGTCCTACCTGTCCACCGCCACCGGCGGGGCGGTCAAGAGCCTGCCGTTGCTGGGCGCCGGTTTCTATACGCTGGTGTCGGTGCTGATCTCGACGGCCGCCTATACCTTCCTCTACAGCAGCGTGCCCAACCAGACCGTGGACTGGCGCGACGCCGCCGCCGGTGGGCTGCTGGCGGCGGTCGGGGTCGAAATCGCCAAGCGCCTGTTCGCCATCTACATCCTCAAGTTCCCGACCTACACGATGGTCTATGGCGCCGTGGCGGTGCTGCCGATCTTTTTGTTGTGGATCTACATGATGTGGATGATCACGCTGTTGGGGGCCTTGCTGACGGCGGCGCTGCCGGTGGTGCGCTACGAGCGATGGTGGCATACCTCGTCGCCGGGGGCGGAATTCATCGACGCCATCGCCGTATTGCGTTTTCTCAACCAGGCGCGCGAAGGCGTGGAAACGGCGGTGGTCGACATGGATACCCTGCGCCGCGAAACCCGGCTCGGGCTGGGCGAACTGGATGACCTGCTGCGCCGCATGGGCGAGGCGGGCTGGGTGGCGTCGATCCGGCCCGAGACGTCGCGCCGTACCGGCTGGAACAAGCGCATCACCGATGGCATGGATCGCTGGGCACTGGTGGTCAATCCGGCCAACATCCAGCTGGCCGATGTCTATCGCCTGTTCGTCTTCGATAGTGCCACGCTGGCCGAAGCCGGCGAAGAGCACCTGGTGCAGCGGGTAGGGCAGGCGGTGGACCTGGCACTGCAGCAAACGCTGCAAGACTATTGCGGCCGCGCCCAGGACGGGGCCGGGCCGGTTTCGGCGATGGCGGCCATCTCCTACCAGCCGGTGCCGCTGGCGCAGCGCCGCAAGTTATGGGAACGGTCAGAATGACAGCTGGCCGGTCAGCATCTGCCAGTACATGACCCAGTCGCCGGCGAACGACCACAGCGGATGGCGGAAGGTGGTCGGCTGGTTCTTCTCGACGGCGAAATGGCCGAGCCAGGCGAAACCGTAGCCGCAGGCCAGCGCCACGGGCAGCCACCACCACTGGTGCGTCACCACCAGCAGCATCAGGCTCAGCAGGGCCAGCGTAGACCCCAGGAAATGCAGCTGGCGATTGATCCGATGCGAGTGTTCGCTCAGGTAGGCCGGATAGAACTCGGTAAAACTGGCAAACTCGCGCGGTTCGACGGTGGTGGCCACGATCATCTCCGGTGCGGACGATAATGACAGCTTAGTACACGGCGGCTGATAATCAATAAAATCGCGAGGCGGTTGCTCAAATGTCGCCATTGCTACTACCATGCTGGTTCAAAGGGCAAATGCGGGGCTCAAGGCGCATTGAAGCCCTCGATCGGTTCAACGCGCCGGCTTCGGCAACAGTCAAAACAGCAGCATCACATTTAGGATGACATCATGAAAGTCTCTGAAATCCTCAAGGTCAAGGGCAACATCCTCTTCACGGTCACGCCTGAGACCCCGATCCAGGAGGCGGTGGCCGCCATGGCAGAGAAAGACATCGGCTCGCTGGTCGTCATGGAATACGGTGACCTGGTCGGTATGTTGACCTTCCGCGAGGTGCTGCTGGCGTTGCACAAGAATGGCGGTGCGCTGGGCGGGGCGACGGTGCGCCGTCACATGAACGATGCCCCGATCACGGTCACGCCCGATACCGATCTCAACGAGGTGCGGCGCCTGATGCTCGAGCAGCATGCACGCTACGTGCCGGTGATGGAAGCCAAGACGGTACTGGGCGTGATGTCGTTCTACGACGTCGCCAAGGCGGTGCTGGATGCGCAGGGCTTCGAGAACAAGATGCTCAAGGCGTACATCCGCGACTGGCCCGCCGAGGAAGAAAACAATACCTGAGCGGCATTCGCCCGCGATCGAGCCGTTCCCCCGGGAACGGCTTTTTGTTGTCCGTCACGTCCGAACCGCCACCGAACAGTTCCATGCAAAAGAACAACCAGTTTTCGCTTTTCTCGCAGCGGCGCTTCGCGCCGTTCTTCTGGACCCAGTTCCTGGGCGCGCTCAACGACAATGTGTTCAAGACGGCGCTGCTGACGATCCTGACCTACGACGCGGTTTCCTGGACCACGATCGATACGGCATTGCTCAACAACCTGATCCCGGGCCTGTTCATCCTGCCGTTCTTCCTGTTCTCGGCCACCGCCGGCCAGCTGGCCGACAAGCTGGAGAAGGGGCGCGTGGCGCGCTGGGTCAAGCTGGTCGAGATCGTCATCATGGGCGTGGCGGCATTCGGCTGGATGACGCATCACCTGTGGCTGCTGGTGGCGGCGGTGGTGGGCATGGGCATCCACTCGACGCTGTTCGGGCCGGTCAAGTACGCCTACCTGCCGCAGCACCTCAAGCGCGAGGAACTGGTCGGCGGCAACGGGGTGGTCGAGATGGGGACCTTCGTGGGCATCCTGCTGGGCGAGATCATCGGCGCGGTACTGGTGGTGCAACGGCCGTGGGGCTTGCCGCTGGTGGCGATCACCACGCTGGCGCTGGCGGTGCTGGGCTGGCTGGCCAGCCTGCGCATTCCCCATTCACCGGCACCGGCGCCCGAACTCAGGATCAACTGGAACCCGTTTTCGGAGACGCTGCGCAACCTCGGTTTTTCGCGCCGCAACCGGCCGGTGTTCCTGTCGCTGCTGGGCAATTCGTGGTTCTGGTTCTACGGCGCCATCGTGCTGGCGCAGTTTCCGCTCTACGCCAAGAATTACCTGCTGGGCGACCATGGCGTGTTCGTGCTGCTGCTGGCCGTGTTCTCGGTGGGCATCGGCGCCGGTTCGCTGCTGTGCGAACGCCTGTCGGGCAACAAGGTCGAGATCGGGCTGGTGCCGTTCGGCTCGATCGGCCTGTCGGTGTTCGGACTCGAATTGTTCCTGGCCAGCCAGGCCTATGTGGTACCGGCGGCCACGGTCGACATCCCCGCTTTCCTGGGGCAAGGCGGCAGCTGGCGCATCCTGCTCGATTGCCTCGGTATCGGCATCTTCGGCGGACTCTACATCGTGCCCTTGTTCGCGCTGATCCAGACCCGCTGCGACCCGGCGCATGTTTCGCGCACCATCGCCGGCATGAACATCATGAATGCGCTGTTCATGGTCGCCGCGGCGCTGGTGGCGATGGTGCTGCTCAAGGCGGGCCTGACGATTCCCCAGATCTTCCTGGCCACGGCGATCCTCAATGCGGCGGTGGCGCTATACATCTTCTCGCTGGTGCCCGAGTTCCTGATGCGCTTTCTGGCCTGGCTGATGATCCACACCTTCTACCGGGTGCGCATCACCAACGGCGACGCCATCACGGCCCATGGGGCGGGCGTGCTGGTGTGCAACCATGTCAGTTATGTCGACGCCATCGTCATCATGGCCGCCAGCCCGCGACCGATCCGTTTCGTGATGGATCACCGCATCTTCCGCATGCCACTGCTGTCGTGGGTGTTTCGCACGGCGCGGGCGATCCCCATCGCGCCGGTCAAGGAAGACCCATGGCTGACCGAGAAGGCCTTCGTCGACATCGCCCAGGCCCTGCATGAGGGCGAACTGGTGTGCATCTTCCCCGAGGGGCGGCTGACCCGCGATGGCGAGCTCAGCGCCTTTCGTGGCGGCATCCAGAAGATCATCGAACGCAGCCCGGTGCCGGTGCTGCCCATGGCGTTGCGCGGACTGTGGGGCAGCCTGCTGTCGCGCGACCCGACCAATCCGTTTGCGCGCCGCTTCAAGCGCGGCCTGTTCTCGCGCCTGGAACTGGTGGTGGGCGAGCCGATCGCGGCCAGCGAAGTGACCCCGGCCCTGCTGCAGGAAAAGGTCGCGGCGCTGCGTGGCCACTGGAAGTGAGGCAGCCGCACCCGGCCGTGCGACCGACCGGGCGCTTCGGATGGCCGCGCCTGGCGCAAACCATAAACAGGTTCTCAGGCAGTGCGGGACTGGTAAAATCCTGCTTTTCCCGTCTTACTGCGCGAATCCATCATGTCCGGCAATACCCTAGGCACGCTCTTCACGGTTACCACTTTCGGCGAATCCCACGGTCCAGCCATCGGCTGCGTGGTCGACGGCTGTCCGCCGGGACTGGCGCTGTCGGTGGCCGACATCCAGCCCGAACTGGACCGCCGCCGGCCCGGTACCTCGCGCCACGTCACGCAGCGCCAGGAGCCGGACACGGTCGAGATCCTGTCGGGGCTCTACGAGGGGCGCACCACCGGCACCCCGATCGCGCTGCTGATCCGCAACCAGGACCAGCGCAGCAAGGACTATGGCGACATCCTCGACACCTTTCGCCCGGGCCACGCCGACTATACCTATTGGCAGAAGTACGGCATCCGCGACCCGCGCGGTGGCGGTCGCTCGTCGGCGCGCCTGACGGCGCCCCCGGTGGCGGCGGCGGCGATTGCCAAGAAATGGCTGTTCGAGCAATACGGCACCACCTTCGGCGGCTGCATGAGCCAGCTGGGTGAAATCGCGATTCCGTTCGAGTCGTGGGAGCACGTGCCCACCAATCCTTTCTTTGCCGCCAACGCCAGCATCATCGGCCAGCTCGAGGATTACATGGACGCCCTGCGCCGCGAAGGCGATTCGTGCGGTGCCCGGATCGACGTGGTGGCGCGCAATGTGCCGGTCGGCCTCGGCGAGCCGCTGTTCGACAAGCTCGACGCCGACATCGCCTATGCGCTCATGGGCATCAACGCGGTCAAGGGCGTCGAGATCGGTGCCGGTTTCGCCTCGGTCGCGCAAAAGGGCTCCGAGCATGGCGACGCCCTGACCCCAGGCGGCTTCGCGGGCAACAACGCCGGAGGCGTGCTGGGCGGCATCTCGACCGGCCAGGACATCACCGCCTCGATCGCCATCAAGCCGACCTCCAGCATCCGCAAGGCGCGCCCCTCGATCGACAAGGCCGGGCAGGCCATCGAGGTCGAGACCCACGGCCGTCACGATCCGTGCGTCGGCATTCGCGCCACGCCCATCGCCGAAGCCATGCTGGCGTTGGTATTGATGGATCACGCGTTGCGCCACCGGGCGCAGTGCGCCGACGTGCGGGTCGAGACGCCGCGCTTGCGCTGAATGCGAACCCGCGCGTGACCACGGCACCGCCTTGGTCGCCAAGTGCAGCCAGGCCGGCCATCGTCACGCGATCGCCGGCCTGATTTTTTGCGAACCATCCGACACGAGGGCTGGTCGAAAAACTCGCTCAGTGACGGATGAGGTGCCGTCACATCATTCGAAAACCAACGAGGAGGGTGGCGCAATGCGCATCAAACCGATCATCAAGAACAGCATCCTGGCCGCCGCGCTGGTCGGGGTGGTGGCGTGCGAAAGCGTGCAGACCACGCAAGGCGGGGCAGTGGGCGTCGACCGGCGCCAGCAGATGCTGGTGTCGTCACAGGAAATCGATGCCGCCGCCGCCAAGGAATATGCCCAGGTACTCGACGAGGCCAGGAAGAAGAACCTGCTCAATCGCAATGCGGCGCAGACCCAGCGGGTGCGCACCATCGCCAATCGCCTCATCCCGCAGACCGGCGTATTCCGTCCGGATGCGCTCAAGTGGCAATGGGAAATCAACGTACTGAACTCCGACGAGCCCAATGCCTGGTGCATGCCGGGCGGCAAGATCGCGGTCTATACCGGCCTGATCGACAAGTTGTCCATCACCGACGATGAGCTGGCCGCTGTCATGGGGCACGAGATCGCCCACGCCCTGCGTGAGCACGCGCGTGAACGGGCGTCCCAGCAAGCCGTGGCCGGTTCGGCCATTTCGATCGGCGCGTCGCTGCTGGGTATCGGCGACCTGGGCCAGCAGAGCGCGCAGTATGCCTACATGGGCTTGCTGGGCCTGCCCAATTCGCGGGCCAACGAGACCGAGGCAGACCGTATCGGCGTGGAGCTGGCTGCGCGTGCCGGCTATAACCCGCAGGCGGCGGTGAGCCTGTGGCAGAAGATGGCCAAGCTCGGCGGCCAGGAGCCGATGAAGTTCATGTCGACCCATCCATCGAGCTCGGAGCGCATCGCCGACCTGACCGTCTACGCCCAGCGCGTCGACCCGCTGTACCAACAAACCCGCAAGACCCGTTGAGCTGCATTTTCAAAATGTCGATTTTTCGGTGCTGGCAGATGGATGTGCGGTCTTGAGTGCAATTTGCAGCATTATTGACTGTTGTGACCGCACATCGAAAAATGTGTGAAGGAGGATGGGCCAGGGCGCTTTATGGCATAATCAAATGCTGTTTTCAACGATAAGTGCCCTTTTCCGCACGACATTGCATCATGCTCAAGACGCTCTACGACAAACTCTGGGAGTCGCACGTCGTCCATACAGAAGATGACGGTACCGCCATCCTGTATATCGACCGCCACCTGCTCCACGAAGTGACCAGCCCGCAAGCCTTCGAAGGCCTCAAGCTAGCCGGACGTCAACCTTGGCGTAATTCGGCCAATCTTGTCGTGGCGGACCATAACGTACCCACCACCGATCGTGCCCAGGGCATCGTCGACCCGGTCTCGCGGCTGCAGGTCGAGACGCTCGACGAAAACGCCAAGACCTACGGCCTGACCTATTTCGGCATGAACGACAAGCGCCAGGGCATCGTGCATGTGATCGGCCCCGAGCAGGGCGCCACCCTGCCGGGCATGACGGTGGTCTGCGGTGACTCGCACACCTCGACCCACGGCGCCTTCGCGGCGCTGGCGCATGGCATCGGCACCTCCGAGGTGGAACACGTGCTGGCCACCCAGACCCTGCTGGCGCGCAAGTCCAAGTCGCTGCTGGTGCAGGTCGACGGTGCCTTGCCCGCTGGCGTCACCGCCAAGGATATCGTGCTGGCCATCATCGGCAAGATCGGCACCGCCGGTGGCACCGGCTATGCCATCGAATTCGCCGGCTCGACCATCCGTTCGCTGTCCATGGAAGGCCGCATGACGGTCTGCAACATGGCCATCGAGGCCGGCGCGCGCGCTGGCATGGTGGCCTTCGACGACGTCACCCTCAATTACCTCAAGGGTCGTCCGTATTCGCCGTCCGGCCCGCACTGGGAACGCGCGGTAAGCTACTGGCGCACGCTGCATTCCGATCCGGGCGCCAAGTTCGACCTGGTGGTCACGCTCAATGCGGCCGAGATCAAGCCGCAGGTGACCTGGGGCACCTCGCCCGAGATGGTGGTGTCGATCGACGCCCGGGTGCCGGACCCCGACAAGGAAAAAGACCCGACCAAGCGCGACGGCATGGAAAAGGCGCTGGCCTACATGGCCTTGAAGCCCAATACGCCGATGGAGGATATCCGCATCGACAAGGTGTTCATCGGGTCCTGCACCAATTCGCGTATCGAAGACCTGCGCGAAGCCGCCGCAGTGGTGCGCGGCCGGTTCCGTGCCTCCAACGTCAAGCTGGCCATGGTGGTGCCCGGTTCCGGGCTGGTCAAGGAACAAGCCGAGCGCGAAGGCCTGGACCGCATCTTCCGCGATGCCGGTTTCGAGTGGCGCGAGCCGGGTTGCTCGATGTGCCTGGCCATGAATGCCGACCGGCTGGAGCCGGGCGAGCGCTGCGCCTCCACCTCCAACCGCAATTTCGAAGGCCGTCAGGGCGCCGGTGGCCGTACCCACCTGGTCAGCCCGGCGATGGCTGCGGCAGCCGGTATTGCCGGCCATTTCGTCGATATCCGTTCCCTTTAACTGTCAACTCGAGATCACATCATGAAAAAAATCACCGCTCTGGTTCTGTTGGTGGCTGCGCTGGGTGCACTGGCCGGCTGCAATACGGTCGACGGCTTCGGCAAGGATGTGCAGCACGTCGGCGAAAAGATGCAGGATTCTTCCAAGAAGTAAGCTGGCCGCGGGCGGCCGGGTCGATGACCTTGCCGCCGGCGCCCGTCGATCCGTAAAAAGGAAAGGAGCGAGCGGCAGGAGCCGTTGGCACCGACTCAGCACCATGAATAAATTCAATGTACACGAGGGTTTGGTCGCGCCGCTGGATCGCGCCAACGTCGATACCGACGCCATCATTCCCAAGCAATTCCTCAAGTCGATCAAGCGCAGCGGCTTCGGCCCCAACCTGTTCGACGAATGGCGTTATCTCGATCACGGCGAGCCCGGCATGGATAACTCCGTGCGTCCGCTGAACCCTGACTTCGTGCTCAACCAGGAGCGCTACCAGGGAGCGTCGATCCTGTTGGCGCGCAAGAACTTCGGTTGCGGCTCCTCGCGCGAGCACGCGCCATGGGCGCTGGACCAATATGGTTTCCGGGCGGTGATTGCGCCCAGCTTCGCCGACATCTTCTTCAACAACTGCTACAAGAACGGCCTGCTGCCGATCGTGTTGTCGGAGTCGCAGGTCGACCAGCTGTTCAACGAGGTCAAGGCGTTCCCCGGCTTTCGCCTGGTCGTCGACCTGGAAAAGCAGGTGGTGAGCACCACCAGCGGCAGCCAATCGTATCCTTTCGACATCAGCGAATTCCGCAAGTATTGCCTGTTGAATGGCTTCGACGACATCGGCCTGACGCTATTGCGCGCCGATACCATTCGCGCCTACGAAGAAAAACGGCTATATGAACAGCCCTGGTTGAGTAACACTATCTGACGATAGTCGATACACAGCAAAGGGCGGTCAGATGACCGCCCTTGTCTTTATACCCCCCTAGAAAAAAGAGAGTGCCATGAAGATTGCAATTCTGCCGGGTGACGGCATCGGTCCGGAAATCGTCGATCAGGCGGTTCGCGTCCTCAATTCGCTGGGCGAACAGTTCGAAATGGAAACCGCCCCGGTCGGCGGCGCCGGCTACGAGGCCCATGGCCACCCACTGCCCGATGGCACCCTCGAGCTGGCCAAGCAAGCCGACGCGATCCTGTTCGGTGCGGTCGGCGACTGGAAATACGACAAGCTCGAACGCGCGCTGCGTCCCGAGCAGGCGATCCTGGGATTGCGCAAGCACCTGCAACTGTTTGCCAACTTCCGTCCCGCGATTTGCTACCCGGAACTGACCGGCGCCTCCTCGCTCAAGCCCGAGCTGGTGGCCAACCTGGACATCCTGATCGTGCGCGAGCTCAATGGCGACATCTACTTCGGCCAGCCGCGCGGCATGCGTGAAGCGCCGGACGGCCCCTTCAAGGGGGCCCGCGAAGGATTCGACACGATGCGCTACAGCGAACCGGAGATCCGGCGCATTGCGCACGTGGCGTTCCAGGCCGCGGCCAAGCGCGGCAAGCGCCTGTGCAGCGTGGACAAGGCCAACGTGCTGGAAACCTTCCAGTTCTGGAAGGATGTGGTCAGCGATGTGGCCAAGCAATACCCCGAGGTCGAGCTGTCGCACATGTACGTCGACAATGCCGCCATGCAACTGGTCAAGGCGCCCAAGAACTTCGACGTCATCGTCACCGGCAACATGTTCGGCGACATCCTCTCGGACGCGGCGGCCATGCTGACCGGCTCGATCGGCATGCTGCCCTCGGCCTCGCTGGACGCCAACAACAAGGGCCTGTACGAGCCGTCGCACGGTTCGGCGCCGGACATCGCCGGCAAGGGCATCGCCAATCCGCTGGCTACCATCCTGTCGGCGGCGATGATGTTGCGCTTCTCGCTCAATCGCGCCGAGCAGGCCGATCGCATCGAGAACGCGGTCAAGAAAGTGCTTGCGCAAGGCCTGCGCACCGCCGATATTTACGAAGCGGGCACCACCAAGGTCAATACCCAGCAGATGGGCGATGCGGTGGTGAAGGCCCTCTGAGGCATAATGTCAGGCTCGATTGACTGATAACGATGGAAGTTCTACACAGGGAAAGATGATGAAACTGGTTGGTTTGGTAGGCTGGCGCGGTATGGTGGGTTCGGTCCTGATGCAACGCATGCAGGACGAGGGTGATTTCGATCACATCGAACCGGTATTTTTTTCGACCTCGAATGCAGGCGGCAAGGCGCCGTCGTTCGCCAAGACGGCAACGACGCTGAAAGATGCCAACAGCATTGAAGAGCTGAAAAAATGCGACATCATCATCACCGCGCAGGGCGGCGACTACACCAACGAGATCTTCCCCAAGCTGCGCGCGGCTGGCTGGGACGGCTACTGGATCGATGCGGCCTCGTCGCTGCGCATGAAGGACGATGCGGTCATCGTGCTGGACCCGGTCAACAACGACGTCATCAATGATGCGTTGGCGCGTGGCGTGAAGAACTACATCGGCGGCAACTGCACCAATTCGATCCTGCTCATGGGTGTGGGTGGCCTGTTCAAGCAAGGCCTGGTCGAGTGGGTCAGCTCGATGACCTACCAGGCCGCCTCCGGCGGCGGTGCCAACCACATGCGCGAGCTGTTGAAGGGCATGGGCGTGATCAACGCGGCCGTGGCCGATGAACTGGCCACGCCATCGTCGGCCATTCTCGACATCGATCGCAAGGTGGCCAGCACCATCCGCGAAGAAGTGCCGACCGAATTCTTCGGCGCACCGCTGGCGGGCGGCCTGATCCCCTGGATCGATGCCCAGCTCGAGAACGGCCAGTCCAAGGAAGAGTGGAAGGGCCAGGCCGAAGTCAACAAGATCCTCGGCAACCAGCAGGTCATCCCGGTCGACGGCCTGTGCGTGCGCATCGGCGCCATGCGTTGCCACAGCCTGGCGCTGACCATCAAGCTCAAGC
This sequence comes from Herbaspirillum sp. YR522, assembly GCF_000282575.1. Classification (GTDB taxonomy): domain Bacteria; phylum Pseudomonadota; class Gammaproteobacteria; order Burkholderiales; family Burkholderiaceae_D; genus Herbaspirillum. The sequence continues at coordinate 141,546 of NZ_AKJA01000015.1, forward strand.
GCGACCTGCCGCTGGCCGAGATCGAGGCGATCATTCGCGGCGGCAACCAGTGGGTCAAGTGGGTGCCCAACGAGCGTGCGGTCACGGTCAGGGAGCTGACGCCGGCGGCCATCACCGGTGGCCTGGAAATCGGCGTGGGCCGGGTGCGCAAGCTCAATCAGGGGCCGGAATACATCTCGGCCTTCGTGATCGGCGACCAGCTGCTGTGGGGCGCGGCCGAACCGCTGCGCCGCATGCTGCGCATCATTCTCGGCAACCTGAAATAATGCCGGGATTGCACGACCGTATGCGATAGGGGCTTGCCTTTGTCGTTGTCAGTCTGCAACAATAGCCCGCCCGTGACCATGCAGATGGTCGCGGGCGGGTTTTTATCGTCTTGAGAACTTGGTTACACTTGCGAGCGTAAGTTCTTGATGATAAGTTGAAAATCTGGGATTCTTCGCATAAACAAGATGCGGAGGGTTTCAAATTCATTTCATGAAAGCCAACATAATCGGGGCGCAACGGTGTCGCAGCGCCCCTGCATCGGTGTGCTGGCATTGATGAAATGGGTCTGTCGTGGGCTCTTCGCGCTTCGCGGGCGGATGTCCCGAAACTGCGGTTTCCGAGCAGCACATGCCCCAACACGGCTCACCACCCATAACGAGCGTGACGGGTTCTTTGCGGAACGTTTCATTACGCCATAAAAAACATGCCTCTGAACACCAAGCTCCCTCCGTCCCACACCCAGCAGATCAAGCACCTCAAGAAGCTCAGTGCCGCCGTGGCGCTGGCATTGGCCTTTCCGCTGGCGGCCCAGTCCGCCGCCTTGGGCAAGCTGACGGTGCTGTCGTCGCTGGGGCAGCCATTGCGTGCCGAGATCGAGGTCACGGCGGTGAGCGCCCAGGAAGCCGGCAAGCTGGCCGTGAAATTGGCGCCGGCCGAGGCATTCGCGCGCGCCAACGTCGAGTTCAACCCGGTGCTGTCGTCGCTCAGTTTCGCGGTCGAACAGCGGGCAGGGCGTCACTTCGTGCGCATCAGCTCGGCGCAGCCGGTGAGCGACCCATTCGTCGACCTGCTGCTCGAATTGTCCGCCGGCAATGCCAAGGCCGTGCGCGAATACACCTTCCTGCTGGACCCCGCCGATAGCCGCACCCCGCGCAACGCGCAAGTGACCCCCCTGACGCCGTCCCGCAGTACGGCACCTGCTACCACCACACCGGCACCGTCGTCGGCACCTGCTGCTGCCGTGACCGCGCCGGCAGCACCTGTCGCCGCAGCGCCTGCCGCAGTGGCATCTGCTGCTGCGCCTGAAGCACCGGCAGCACCGGCAGCACTGGCCAAACCATCGGAAACCGCGTCCACCGCACCGGCCAATGCAGCGACTCCCGCAGCGACTCCCGCAGCAACGCCGGCCGCCGCAGCGCCGGCTGCCGCAGTCGCCCCGATCCCGGTCAGCGGCGAAGAGCCGGTGTCCACGATCGTCCAGCGCCCGGCGCCGTCGGCGCTGGCCGAAGAACTGATTCGTCGCCAGCAGGCGGCCCCGGCCGATACACCTGCCGCGGCCAGTCCTGCCGACATGCCGGCCACGCAGAGTGCCAGCGGCAGCGTGACCCGGCCGGCGCCGGCCACCGCCGACGCGTCCGCACCAGCGGCGGCGGCGGCTGGCGGCAAGAGTGGCGACTATCGTGTCAAGCAAGGCGATACGCTGGCCGGCATCGCCGCCCGCAACAAGCAGACCGATGTCTCGCTGGACCAGATGCTGGTAGCGCTGTACCGCGCCAACCCGGAAGCCTTCGATGGCAACAACATCAATCGCCTGCGCGCCGGGCGCGTGCTGGCCATCCCCGACCAGCCGGCGGCGGCAGCGGTCGACCAGGGCGAGGCACGCGGCATCGTCGTGGCGCAGGCCCAGGATTTCAACGCCTACCGCAACAAGCTGGCCGCGCAGGTGGCCGATGGCCCCGCGCGCAGGCCTGGCGGCGCCAGCCAGAGCGGCGGCGGCAAGATTACCGCGCGGGTCGAAGAGCGCAACGCCAATGCCCAGGCGCGTGACCGGCTGGAGCTGTCGCGTGGCGGTCGCGCCAAGGGCGAGGCTGGCAATGCCGGTTCGGCCGAAGACCGCGCCGCTTCCGAACGTGCATTGGCCGAAGCCAATGATCGCGTCAAGGCGCTCGAAGAGAACGTCGGCAACCTGCAGAAGCTGCTGGAACTGAAGAACAAGACCATCGCCGAACTCAGCGAGCAGAAGGCACCAGCCGCTGCGGCGGCAACGCCGGCCGCGGCGCCGGTCGAAGCGGCCAAGACCGACGTCGCACCAACGGCCGAGGTCAAGCCGCAAGAACCGGCCGCAACGCCGGCACCGGCCGCTCCTGAACCAGCGCCTGCGCCTGCAGCCGCGCCAGCACCGGTAGTGGTGGCACCGCCGGCGGCCCAGGCCACCGATGCGCCGGCCGCCAAGGGTGGCTTTTTCGAGTCCCTGCAGCACAGTCCTTATACCTGGCCGGTGATCGGCGGCTTACTGGCGCTGCTGGTGGTGGGGGCGGGCGCCGTGATTGCCACCCGTCGCCGCAAGAAGAAGGCCGAAGAGCCAGCCGCCGAAGCCGCCGCCGAGCCCGAGCCTGCGCCCGCGGCACAGGCCGCTGCCGTCGCCGCGGTGGCCGAGGCCGAGCAGGTGGTCGAGCCCGAGCCGGTCGTTGAGCCCGTCGTCGAGGCGCCCGTCGACGCCCTTGCCGAAGCCGACATGTACATTGCCTACGGTCGCGACGAACAGGCCGAAGACATCCTCAAGCTGGCGTTGCAGACCGATCCTGAACGTCAGGCCCTGCACGGCAAGCTGCTCGAGATCTATGCCAAGCGGCAGGACGTCGACAGCTTCAACCGCACCGCACTCGAACTGCACCGCATCGATGGCGGCGTGGGCGAAGAATGGCAAAAGGCGGCGGCACTGGGCCTGGCGCTCGACCCCACCAATGTGCTGTATGGCGGCGCGCCCGAAGCGCCGCTGGTACCTGAGCCGGAAGAGCAGGGCCTGGACTTCGATCTCGACGACTTCAAGAGCGCCGAGATCCAGCCGGCCGCCGCCGCGCCGACGGCCGCGGTCGATCTCGGCCGCGATATCGATTTCGACCTCGATCTCGACAACGGCAGCAAGCCGGATGACGACGAGCCTATCCTGCCGGCGTCGACCTCGGCGTCGATGCTGCTCGACGATGGCGATGACGGCAAGCCGCCGGTAAGCCTGGCCGATCTCGATCTCGACCTGGACGCTGCCGCGCCGGCCACGCCGTCGGCGGTCAACCTGCTCGACGAGGACGAAGAGTCGGCTTTCGAAGCCGAGATGACCACCAAGCTCGACCTGGCTGCCGCCTATCAGGAAATCGGCGACAAGGAAGGTGCGCGCGAATTGCTGGAGGAAGTCATGCGTGGCGGCAACGATGCCCAGATCGCGCGCGCCAACGACATGCTGGCCAAGCTGTCCTGACCAAATCACCGGCGGCGCATACAATAGTGTTTTCTCGCGGGCACCTCGCATGAGGTGCCCGTCTTGTTTTTTGCCGCCCGCCGGCCCGTAACGCAGATATCGACATGAACCACACCACCGCTGCCGCCAATTCCGCTCACCCCGATGGCCCGGGCCTGCGGCGGGTGGTGCTGGGCGTGCAATACGACGGTTCGCAATGGCAGGGCTGGCAGACCCAGCCGCATCGGCAGACGGTGCAGGACCAGCTGGAGCAGGCACTGCACCGCTTCACGCTGCAGCGCATCGCCACCACCTGCGCCGGCCGTACCGATTCCGGGGTGCATGCGCTGGAGCAGGTGGTGCATTTCGACACCACGATCACGCGCGACCTTTTTTCGTGGGTGCGCGGCGTCAACGCCTTCCTGCCGCCCAGCATTGCGGTGCGCTGGTCGTGCGAGCAGCGCCATGTGGACGATGCCGCGGTGGCCGCGCAACTGTCGGGCCAGGCGGTCGCGCATGGCCACGCGCGCGCGGGCGTGGCCGCCGACTTCGGCTTTCACGCCCGGTTCTCGGCCACGGCCCGCACCTATCATTACGTGCTCTACAACCACCCGGTGCGCTCGCCGCTGCTGGCGGGCAAGGCCGGCTTCACGTTTCGTCCGCTGGACGCGGCGCGCATGCACGAGGCGGCACAGCAGTTGATCGGCGAGCACGACTTCACCAGCTTTCGCGCCGTCGAATGCCAGGCCAAGTCGCCGGTGCGGCACATGCAGAGCATCACCGTGCAACGCCAGGGTGACCTCATCATCTTCACGCTCAAGGCCAATGCCTTCCTGCACCACATGGTGCGCAACATCGTCGGTTCGCTGATCTTCGTGGGCACCGGCAACCAGGCGCCGCAGTGGATGGGACAGCTGCTGGCCCAGCGCGATCGCAGCCGGGCCGCACCGACCTTCATGCCGGACGGCCTGTACCTGGCACGGGTGGACTACCCCGATACCTGGATGCTGCCGCAGGAGAACCGCCCGTGGCCATGGCTATAAGATCGTTTATGATGGCGCAACGACAACTTTCCATAGGGCAATGAAGATGAGCCAACGTACCCGCATCAAGATCTGCGGCCTGACCCGCGAAGAAGACGTGGCCGCCGCCGTACAGGCCGGCGCTGACGCCATCGGTTTCGTGTTCTACCCCAAGAGCCCCCGTTTCGTGACACCTGCCCGCGCCGCCGAGCTGGTGCGCTCGCTGCCGCCCTTCGTCAGCAGCGTGGGATTGTTCGTCAATGCATCCCTGGAAGAGCTGCGGCAAGTGCTGATGCAGGTGCCGTTGTCGCTGCTGCAGTTCCATGGCGACGAGACTCCCGCGCAGTGTGCCGAGCTGGCCGCGGCCACGGTACGCCCGTTCGTGCGCGCCGCCCGCATCGGGGCCTCGACTACGCCCGCCGATTTGTTAGAATACGAACGTGCATATCGCTCTGCCAGTCCGTTCTTCTGCGGGCTGCTGCTCGACACCCTGGTCGAGCAGTATGGTGGTAGCGGAAAGGTCTTCGATTGGTCTCTAATCCCAAAAGAACTCGCGCCTCGGGCCGTTTTGAGTGGTGGCTTGAGCGTACTCAACGCCACTGAAGCGGTGGCGGGCGTTCGCCCTTACGCGGTCGACATCAGTAGCGGTGTCGAAGCGGCCAAGGGCATCAAGGATGCCGCAAAGATCAATGCCTTCATCGATGCGGTTCGCCTGGCCGACGCTGTGCCATTGCCAGCGTCCAACTGAATTCAGGATTTTCCATGACAGAATTGAACACGGCTGCCCCAGGGCAGGCTGCACCCTATGACCTGCCCGACGCACGTGGCCACTTCGGCCCCTACGGCGGCAGTTTCGTTGCCGAAACCCTGACCCTGGCGCTCGACGAGCTGCGCCAGGGTTATGAGCGGTACCAGAACGACCCCGACTTCCTGGCCGAATTCCATCACGAACTCAAGCATTTCGTCGGTCGGCCGAGTCCGGTGTATCACGCCAAGCGCTGGTCCGAGCAGGCCGGTGGCGCGCAGATCTACTTCAAGCGCGAAGACCTCAACCACACCGGCGCCCACAAGATCAACAACGTGATCGGGCAAGCGCTGCTGGCGCGGCGCATGGGCAAGAAACGCATCATCGCCGAAACCGGCGCCGGCCAGCACGGCGTGGCCACGGCCACCATCTGCGCCCGCTTCGGCATGGAGTGCATCGTCTACATGGGCAGCGAAGACGTCAAGCGCCAGTTGCAGAACGTCTATCGCATGAACCTGCTGGGCGCCAAGGTGATCCCGGTGGAGTCGGGCTCCAAGACGCTCAAGGATGCGCTCAACGAAGCCATGCGCGACTGGGTCACCAATGTCGAGTCGACCTTCTACATCATCGGCACCGTGGCCGGCCCGCATCCCTATCCGATGATGGTGCGCGACTTCCAGTCGGTGATCGGCAACGAATGCATCGTGCAGATGCCCGAGATCGCATCGCGCCAGCCGGACTACGTGGTCGCGGCAGTGGGCGGCGGCTCCAACGCCATGGGCATCTTCTATCCCTACATCGATTACCGCGATGTGCAGCTGGTGGGGGTAGAGGCCGCCGGCGACGGCCTGGACAGCGGGCGTCACTCGGCGTCGCTGACGCTGGGTTCGCCCGGGGTATTGCACGGCAACCGCACCTACCTGCTGCAGGACGAGAACGGCCAGATCATCGAGACCCACTCGGTCTCGGCCGGGCTCGACTACCCCGGCGTCGGTCCCGAGCACGCCTGGTTGAAGGACAGCGGCCGCGCCACCTATGCCTGCATCACCGATGACGAGGCGCTGGCGGCGTTCCATACCTGCTGTCGCATCGAAGGCATCATCCCGGCGCTGGAGTCGAGCCACGCACTGGCCTATGCGGCCAAGCTGGCGGCCACCCTGCCGCGTGACAAGATCGTGCTGGCCAACCTGTCCGGCCGGGGCGACAAGGACATGCACACCGTCCAGCAGCGCCTGGGTTGATCCGCCAACGAGACCGATATCATGTCCAGAATCCAACCGACTTTTTCCAAGCTGGCCGAGCACAAGCGCAAGGCCCTGATCACCTTCATCACCGCCGGCGATCCGTCGCCGGAGTTGACCGTGCCGCTGATGCATGCGCTGGTGGCCGGCGGCGTCGACATCCTCGAGCTCGGCGTGCCGTTCTCCGACCCGATGGCCGAGGGGCCGGTGATCCAGCGGGCCTGCGAACGCGCCCTCAAGTTCAATGTGTCCACCCGCGACGTGCTGGACCAGGTGCGCCAGTTCCGCCAGACCAACACCCATACCCCGGTGGTGCTGATGGGGTATGCCAACCCGATCGAGCGCTTCGGCGTGGATGCCTTCATCGCCGCGGCCAGTGAGGCCGGGGTCGATGGCACCATCGTGGTCGACTACCCGCCCGAAGAGTGCGAGGACTTCGCCCGCAAGATGCAGGCGCAAGGGCTCGATCCGATCTTCCTGCTGGCGCCGACTTCCACCGAGGAACGGATTCGCCAGGTGGCGCAGTTCAGCAGCGGCTTCTCGTACTACGTCTCGCTCAAGGGCGTCACCGGCGCCGGCAATATCGATACGGCCGAAGTGGCCGAGCGCATCGCCGCCATCCGCCGCCACGTCAAGCTGCCCATCGGCGTGGGCTTCGGCATTCGCGACGGCGCCACGGCCAAGGCGGTCGCGGCGGTGGCCGATGCCGTGGTGATCGGCAGCCGTATCATTGCCGAAATCGAGAACACGCCGCCGGCACAGGCATGCGCGGCGGTGCAGGCCTTCGTGGCCGATATTCGCCAGGCGCTGGATGCCTGACCCGGCGGATCGGCCCTCGAAAAAAAAGCCTTCCGGACCGGAAGGCTTTTTGTTTGGGCGCGAGCGTGGCCTATTGCAGCACGGTGACCTGCTTGACGTCGATGGTGGCATTGCTGCCGAAGTCCTTGTCGACCTCGCCTTGCAGGCGCACCCGCGTCTTCTCGCTCACCGGAGTGGTGGGAAAGCGCTTGTGGTCGATCTCGACCTCGATGGCACCGGTGTAGTCCTGGAAGATGTAATGCTCGTCGCGCACCTTCGACACCAGCAATCCCTCAAGCAGCACCTGGCTCTTGTCGGCTGACTTGCTGGCGCGCGCCACGTCGGTGATGGCCGGGTTTTGCGAGGGGCCGGTGTATTGCGCCACGGCCTGGCCGGCCAGCAGGACCAGCGTCATGCCCAGCAGGGCGGGTATTTTGATCATGGATTTCCTTGAGGTTGGGCTTGATGCTGCTTGAGTAGCGCACGGCCCATTTGGTTCGATATTTCCCATGCCAAGGGAAGTGTATTGCAGCCTGGAAACGAAACCGCGCCGGGCATGTAGCGGGGAATCGGCTCTGGTACAATTCGCCACCGGAAATTTGAAAGAGGATTCTATGAGCTGGCTTGAGAAGTTGTTGCCACCCCAGATTCAACGCAGTGGTTCCGCAAGTCGCAAGTCGATCCCGGAAGGCTTGTGGGTCAAGTGCCCCTCCTGCGAAGCCGTACTGTATCGTACCGACCTGGAGTCCAATCTCCATGTCTGCCCCAAGTGCAGCCACCACATGCGCATCCGCGCCCGCGCTCGTCTCGATGCCCTGCTCGACGAAGGCGGTCGCTACGAGATCGGCCAGGAGGCGCTGCCGATCGATACCCTCAAGTTCAAAGACAGCAAAAAGTACCCTGATCGTCTCAAGGACGCCATGGAATCCACCGGTGAAACCGACGCCATGGTAGTGCTGGGCGGCGCGATCATGACCTTGCCGGTGGTGGTGGCCTGCTTCGAATTCGAATTCATGGGTGGCTCGATGGGTTCGGTGGTGGGCGAGCGCTTCGCGCGCGGTGCCCAGGCCGCACTCGAGCAGAAAGTGCCGTTCATCTGCATTACCGCCACCGGCGGCGCCCGTATGCAGGAAGGCCTGCTGTCGCTGATGCAGATGGCCAAGACCACCTCGATGCTGACCAAGCTGGCCGAGAAGAAACTGCCCTTCATCAGCGTGCTGACCGACCCCACCATGGGCGGCGTGTCGGCCTCGTTTGCCTTCATGGGCGATGTCGTGATGGCCGAGCCGCGCGCCCTGATCGGGTTTGCCGGGCCGCGTGTCATCGAGAACACCGTACGCGAGAAGCTGCCGGAAGGCTTCCAGCGCGCCGAGTTCCTGTTGACCAAGGGTGCCATCGACATGATCGTCGACCGTCGCAAGATGCGCGAGGAAATCGCGCGCCTGCTGGCATTGCTGCAGAACCAGGCGGCCGAAACGGTTTCCTGAGCAGCGCATCCCATCGGGCCCGGATTTGCCGACCGGCAAGTCCGGGCCTTGTTTTTTCCCTCGACCCGAGCGGCGCCATGACATCGCAAGTACCCACTACCCCCACCACGCTCAACGAATGGCTGGCGCTGCTGGAGCAGCGACATTTCAAGCAGATAGACATGGGGCTGGAGCGCGTCGCCAAGGTCAAGCAGCGACTCGAACTGAACTTCGCCTGTCCGGTGATCATGGTCGCCGGCACCAACGGCAAGGGCTCCACCTGCGCCATGCTGGAATCGATCCTGATGCGCGCAGGCTATCGCGTCGGTCTCTACATCAAGCCGCATTTCCTGCACTTCAACGAGCGCGCGCGCATTGGTGGCGACATGGCCAGCGACGCCCAGCTGGTGGCCGCCTTCGACGCCGTCGAGGCGGTGCGCGGCGACATCTCGCTGACCTATTTCGAATTCACCACGCTGGCCATCATGAAGTTGCTGGCCGCGGCGCCCCTGGATGTGGTCATCCTCGAAGTGGGCCTGGGCGGCCGCCTGGATGCGGTCAATGTGATCGATGCCGACGTGGCCATCGTCACCAGCATCGATATCGACCACACCGAATACCTGGGCAACACGCGCGAAGAGATCGGCTTCGAAAAGGCCGGCATCTTCCGCGCCGGCAAGGTGGCCGTGTGCGGCGACCCGATGCCGCCGAAGTCGCTCATCGAGCACGCCGAGAAGATCGGCGCCGACCTGTGGCTGATGGGGCGCGACTTCAACTACCAGGGCGACAAGCAGCAGTGGGCTTACGGCGGGCGCGGCATGCGCCGCAACTCGCTGGCGTATCCCAGCTTGCGTGGCGCCAACCAGATCCTCAATGCCTCGGCCGCGCTGGCCGCGCTCGAAGCCTTGCGCGAAGTGTTGCCGGTGGGCGCGCAGGAAGTGCGCACAGGCCTGGCGACGGTCGAGTTGCCGGCGCGGTTCCAGGTGCTGCCAGGCCAGCCGGTGGTGATCCTGGACGTGGCGCATAACCCGCACGCGGCCGCCACGCTGGCGCAGAACCTGGACAACATGGGCTTTCATCCGTACACCTATGCGGTGTTCGGCTCCATGCTGGACAAGGATATCGAAGGCGTCATCGGTCACCTGAAGGACAGGATCGACCACTGGTGCGTGACCGACCTGCCGCTGCCGCGCGCGGCCAGCGCCGGGCAGTTGCGCGACGCCCTGCTGGAAGCCGGGGTGCAGCCCGAATTCAGGCGCGACGCGGCACGCAGCATCGAGACCTTCGACACGCCGGCCGCGGCCTATGCAAATGCCCTCGGCAGGGCAGGCGAGAATGATAGAATTGTGGTTTTTGGATCCTTCCTCACGGTGGCCGGTGTCATGCAGGCACGGCGACCCGGATTGCACTGATGTCGATCCTGGCCGCAGGCCGTGAGTCGCGCCTGAATAGCGCACGTGTGTTTTTCAGGAACCCCGGGGTTTGCGGGTTCTTGCCTTAAGATCAATCAACTTGACTGTCGCATGGGCTTGTTCTCGTTTTTCCGTAAAAACAAGCAGGAATCTGCTTCCGACCAAGGCGAATTCCGTTCGCGTTCCGCAGAGGAAACCTCGGTTCTGCGCAGCCGTACCAGTCGTGCCGCCAATACCAGCGGCCGCGGTCCCGCCCGGGGCAAGGCCGGCAAGGAAGGCGTCGATCCCCTGTTGCCCGAAAAGAAACGTGCGCGCCGCCGCCTCATCGGCGCCGTGGCGCTGGCCCTGGCGGTAGTGATCCTGTTGCCGATGATCCTCGATTCCGAGCCGCGCCCGCTCAACGACGATATCGCCATCCAGATCCCATCCAAGGACCAGGGCGCCAACAACACCTCCAGCGTGGCCCAGCCGGCCGCGGCGGCCAGCGAGCCGGCACGGGTGGCGTCCAGCGCGGCACTGGACCAGAAGGAAGAAATCGTCGAACCGTCGGCGGTGACGCCGGCACCGGTCACCGCACCGCCGGTGGCATCGGTCGCCCCGCCCAAGCCGGTCGAGAAGCCAGCCGCCAAGCCGGAAGAAAAGAAACCCGCCGTCGAGCACAAGGAAGAGCCCAGGAAGACCGCCAAGGTCGAGCCGCCCAAGCCCAAGGAAGCCCCCAAGCCGCATGCCACCGACAGTGGCGACGATGCGGCGCGGGCATTGGCCATCCTCGAAGGCAAGTCCTCCAACGCCGCGGCCGACAAGAAGCCGGCCGCCGCCGCTGGCAAGTTCGTCATCCAGGTGGCGGCGCTGGCCACCCAGGACAAGGTCAATGAACTGCGCAGCAAGCTCACCGGCGCCGGCATCCATTCGTACACCCAGAAGATATCGACCCAGGGCGGCGAGCGCACCCGCATCCGCGTCGGTCCCTTCACGGGACGTGACGACGCCGAACGCACGGCGGCCCGGATCAAGAAGCTCGGCTTGAACGCGACCATCGTCCCGGCTTGAATTTGAGACTATCTAGCTACATATTGTTGTCATCGTGACGATTTTTGACTACTTGGTGTTGCTGGTGGTGGTCTGTTCGGTAATCATCAGCACCTTGCGCGGACTGGTGCGCGAAGTATTGTCATTGGCCAGCTGGATCGTGGCCCTGGTGGTGGCCAATACCTACGGTGAAGCGCTGGCGGGGATGTTGCCCGAGCTGGTGCCGGGGCAATCGACCCGGCTGATCGTGGCCTTCATCGCCTTGTTCATCGGTACCAGGCTGTTGATGGCGCTGGTGTCGAGGACCTTGAGCGAAGTGATCAAGGTCAGCGGCCTGGGCATGCTCGACCGGGCGCTGGGCAGCGTGTTCGGCGTGGCGCGCGGGATCCTGGTCGTGCTGGCGGCGGTGTTGCTGTGCGGCACCACGTCCATCCCGCAGCAGCCGTTCTGGAAGGATGCAATACTGAGCCCCTGGGCTGAACAGGCAGCGCTGCAGGTGATGCAGTTCCTGCCGGGCAAGTTTGCCGAGCATATAAGTTTTTCCGCCCCGGCCTGACGTCGTGTTGGCGTCGCCGGGGTGTCAAGTAGCGCCTGGATTGTGGTTTTCGTCGTTTTCGTTTTGTTAGGAGTCCACCATGTGTGGCATCGTCGGTATCGTCTCTCATAGCCCCGTGAACCAGATGTTGTATGACGCGCTGCTGCTGCTGCAGCACCGCGGCCAGGACGCAGCGGGTATTGCAACCAACCACCAGCAGGGTTTCTCGATGCACAAGGCCAATGGCCTGGTGCGCGACGTGTTCCGTACCCGCAACATGCGTTCGCTGCCGGGTAATACCGGTATCGGCCAGGTACGCTACCCGACCGCCGGCTCGTCCAGCGAGGAAGAGGCGCAACCGTTCTATGTCAACGCACCGTTCGGCATCATCCTGGCCCACAACGGCAACCTGACCAATGCCGACCAGCTCAAGATCGAGATGTTCAAGAACGATCGGCGCCACCTCAACACCGACTCCGATACCGAAGTCCTGTTGAACGTGCTGGCCCACGAGCTGCAGCAGGCTACCACCGGCTATTCGCTCGATCCGGCGGCCCTGTTCAAGGCCGTGACCATGGTCCACAAGCGGGTGCGCGGTTCGTACGCGGTGGTGGCGCAGATCGCCGGCTACGGCTTGCTGGGTTTCCGCGATCCGTACGGCATCCGCCCGATGTGCCTGGGTTTCAACGAAAGCGAACGCGGCATCGAATACATGATGGCCAGCGAGTCGGTCGCACTCGAAGGCATGGGCTTCCGCTTCCTGCGCGACGTGATGCCGGGCGAGGCGATCTTCATCGATATCGATGGCAAGCTGTACAACCAGCAATGTGCCGAAAACCCGACCCTCAATCCCTGCGCCTTCGAGTACGTCTACCTGGCCCGTCCCGACTCGGTCATCGATGGCGCCTCGGTGTACGGCACGCGCCTGAAGATGGGCGAGTTCCTGGCCGACAAGATCCGCCGCGAATTCAAGTCGGGCGAAATCGACGTCGTCATGCCGATCCCCGATTCGTCCCGTCCGGCCGCCATGGAGCTGGCGCTGAAGTTGGGCATCGAGTACCGCGAGGGCTTCATCAAGAACCGCTACATCGGCCGTACCTTCATCATGCCCGGCCAGGCGCTGCGCAAGAAGTCGGTGCGCCAGAAGCTCAACGCCATCGTCAGCGAATTCAAGGGCAAGAACGTGCTGCTGGTGGATGACTCCATCGTGCGGGGTACCACCAGCCGCGAGATCGTCCAGATGGCGCGCGAATCGGGCGCCAAGAATGTGATCTTCGCCTCGGCCGCGCCACCGGTGATGTTCCCCAACGTGTACGGCATCGACATGCCGACCCGTGACGAACTGATCGCCTACGGCCGCAGCACCGAGGAAGTGTGCCGTGAAATCACCGCCGATGCCCTGGTGTACCAGGACGTCGAGGCGATGAAGCGCGCCATTTCCGAATGCAACCCTGCGCTCAAGAACTTCGAGGCTTCGTGCTTCGACGGCCAGTACATCACCGGCGACATCACCCAGGAATACCTGGACCGCATCGAACTGGCGCGCAAGAACCCGCAGCCGATGCTGGAGGATGTGGTGCGCTCGCAGCTGAACCTGAACCTGGCGCGCGTGGAGTGATGCCAGGCCGCGCCTGACCCGTACCTGCCAACGCCGGCTGCCCGAACGCAGTCGGCGTTTGTCTATCTGCACTTTTAAATTTTCGCGATGAACGATAAAAAGACCTACGGCTTCACCACCACCATCCTGCACGGCGATCGTCAGAAGGACATCGAGCATGGCTCGCTGCACAAGCCTATCCATACCTCGGTGGCCTTCGGCTACAAGGACGCACGCCAACTGGCCGATGTGTTCCAGGGCAAGCAGCCGGGCTACCGCTACGGGCGCCAGGGCAATCCCACGGTGTCGGCGCTGGAAGACAAGATCACCGCCATGGAAGGCGGCCGGTCGAGCATCTGCTTTTCCACCGGCATGGCCGCCATCGGCGCCATCGTGCAAGGCTTGCTGCGCGAAGGCGACCACGTGGTGTCGTCGGCCTTCCTGTTCGGCAATACCAACAGCCTGTGGATGACGGTAGGCGCGCAGGGCGCCGAGGTGAGCATGGTCGACGCCACCGACGCGGCCAATGTCGAGGCCGCATTGAAGCCCAACACGCGCCTGGTGTTCGTCGAGACCATCGCCAACCCGCGTACCCAGATCGCCGACCTGAAGCGTATCGGCGAGCTGTGCCGCGCGCGCGGCATCCTGTACGTGGTGGACAACACCATGACCTCGCCCTACCTGTTCCGGCCCAAGGCGGTAGGTGCCGGGCTGGTGGTCAATTCGCTGACCAAGTCGATCGCCGGCCACGGCAATGCGCTGGGTGGCGCGCTGACCGATACCGGCGAATACGACTGGACCCGCTATCCGCACATCGCCGAGAACTACAAGCGCAACCCGGCGCCGCAATGGGGCATGGCGCAGATCCGCGCCAAGGCCTTGCGCGACTTCGGCGCCTCACTGGGCCCGGAGGCGGCGCACCACATCGCGGTCGGTGCCGAGACCATCGCGCTGCGCCTGGAGCGCGAGTGTCGCAATGCGCTGGCCCTGGCCCAGATGCTGGAGGCCGATGATCGCGTCGCTGCCGTCTACTACCCGGGCCTGGCGTCGCATCCGCAGCACGCCCTGGCCAGCGAGCTGTTCCGCTCGTACGGCAGCCTGCTGTCGTTCGAATTGAAGGATGGCATCGATTGCTTCGACTACCTGAACCGGATGCAACTGGCGGTCGCTTCCAGCAACCTGGGCGACACCCGTACGCTGGTGATCCCGGTGTCGCATACCATCTTCTACGAAATGGGGCGCGAGCGACGCGCGGCGATGGGCATCGCCGAGTCGCTCATCCGGGTGTCGGTCGGACTGGAAGACACCGACGACCTGGTGCACGACTTCCGCCAGGCACTGGATGCCTGATGCCTGATGCCGTGATGGTGCGAGGCGGCCGGTAGCCATGGACATGCCTGCGACTCCAGGAGCCGCAGGCATTTTTCATTGGATCGCCGTAGCGGCGCCGGGGATCAGGGCAGCAGGTTGGCCACTGCCTCGCGATCGGCCCACTTGGTCTTGTAGCTGGGGGTGAAGGTCTTGAAGCGCTCGATCAGGCGCGCCGGATCGGATTCGTGCATCATCAGGCCCGACTGGTCGCTGCTCACGAAGCGCTGCGACACCAGGTGGTCGACGAAAGCGATCAGGTTGTCATAGAAGCCCTCGGTGTTGTATAGGCTGATGGGCTTGTAGTGAAAGCCCAGCTGGGCCCAGGTCAGCACCTCGAACAATTCTTCCAGCGTACCCATGCCGCCCGGCATGGCCACGAAGCCGTCGGCCAGCTCGGCCATCATGGCCTTGCGCTCGTGCATGTCCTTGACGATGTGCAGGCGGGTCAGGCCATGGTGGCCCAGTTCCTTGTCCAGCAGGGCCTTGGGGATCACCCCGGTGGCTTCGCCCCCCAGTTGCATGATCTCGGTGGCGATGATGCCCATCAGGCCCACATTGCCACCGCCGTACACCAGCGCGATATTGTTCTTGACCATTTCACGGGCCAACTGGCGGGCCGCGTCGGCATAGGCCGGCGATGCGCCAGGGGAAGAGCCGCAATAAACGCAAATCGATTTCATGAGTCCTCTGCAATAACCATCGCTACAATGCCCCGGGAATGTCACGGCCGATGCGGGCAGGGCAGCGGAATGAAAATGTTGTCTCGACGTTGATTTCCGGGCCAAGACCACATTCATGTTATACCATGTTCGTGGTGCGGTGCAGCATAAGGTGCCCCGATGACAACCCGGTGACAGCAATGATAACGGCAGGGCCCAGGCCCGGCAAAAGGACATCATGGCCAACAAGATCGTCAGTCTCGCCCTGCAGGGTGGTGGTTCCCACGGCGCCTTTACCTGGGGCGTGCTGGATCGGCTGCTGGAAGACGCGCGGCTGGATATCGAAGGCATCAGCGGCGCCTCGGCCGGTGCCATGAATGCAGCGATCCTGGCCCAGGGCTATGCCCAGGATGGACGCGACGGCGCCCGGGCGGCGCTGGAGCGGTTCTGGAGCAGCCTGTCCACGCGCGAACCCTTCGGCCTGGACCAGCCCGACTTTGGTGGCGCGGCGGTGACCAATCCGGCCACCATGCCCGGCATGCAGGCCTTGTTGGCGATGACGCGCTTTTTCACGCCGGCCCAGTTGAACCCGCTCGATATCAATCCGCTGCGCGACATCCTCAACGAACAGATCGATTTCGAGCGGCTGCGCCAGCAGCGCGAGATTGGCCTGTTCATCGCGGCCACCCAGGTCAGCACCGGCACGCTGAAGATCTTCCGCAACGCCGATCTGTCGGCCGACGTGTTGCTGGCGTCGGCCTGCCTGCCGTCGCTGCATCGGCCCATCGAGATCGATGGCGAGGCCTACTGGGATGGTGGGCTGACCGCCAATCCCCCGATCTTCCCGCTGCTGCAGGCCTGCGCCTCGCCTGATGTGATGGTGGTGCTGCTGCATCCCAGCCGGCGCCCGGTCACGCCCACCACCAGCGACGAGATCGGCCAGCGGCTGTCGGAGATCAGTTTCAGTTCGGCCTTCTTCACCGAGTTGACCGGGCTGGCGATGGTCAAGCGCGAAGCCGAGAATGCCAGCTTCGCGTTCGGCTCGCTGGAGCGTCGCCTGCGCCGGCTCAACATGCACCTGATCGACGCCGACGAACTGATGGGGCAACTGACCAACATGAGCAAGCTCAACACCCAGGGCAGCTTCATCCGCAGCCTGCACCAGCAGGGGCGGCAACGGGCCGGCGAATGGCTGCAACAGCACTTCGACAGCATCGGCCGGCGCTCGACCTTCGATCTGGGGCGTTTTTTGCCCTGAATGCGCCGGGATTGCGCACGGTCGTTCGGTTTTGACTATACTTGCCGGCTCGATCCTCCACCGCACAGCGCCATGACCCAGCCCGGCAAGCCCTTCCGTTCCGAATACCTGACCCTGCGCGGCCTGCGGTCCCACATCCGCCATTGGGGCGACGACGGTGCGCCCAAGCTGTTCATGCTGCATGGCTGGATGGATGTCTCGGCGTCGTTCCAGTTCGTGGTCGACGCCTTGCAACGCGACTGGCATGTGATCGCGCCCGACTGGCGCGGCTTCGGCCTGTCGGCGCGCAGCGGCGCCGATACCTACTGGTTTCCCGACTACCTGGCCGACCTCGATGCCATCCTGGCCCATTACGCCGGCGACGACGCCGTCAACCTGCTGGGTCACAGCATGGGCGGCAACATCGCCAGCCTGTATGCCGGCGTGCGTCCGGCACGGGTGGCGCGGCTGATCAACCTGGAAGGGGTGGGGCTGCCACCGACGCGTCCCGAGCAGGCTCCGGATCGGTTTGCCGAATGGCTCGACAGCTTGCGCAAGGTACCACTCATGCGTGGCTACGATAGCGTCGACCAGGTGGCCGCGCGGCTACAGAAGAACAATGCCCGCCTCACCGACGCGCGCGCCGCGTTCCTGGCGCAGCACTGGGCCCGGCCCGACGCCCATGGCCAGTGGCAGATACTGGGCGACCCGGCCCACAAGCAGGTCAGCCCCTTGCTGTATCGCGCCGACGAGATGACCGCCTGCCTGGCCCGCATCACCGCGCCGGTGCTGTGGGTGGAGGCGCGCCAGAGCGAGCTGTGGCGGTTCTTCGGTTCCAACGAACTGGTGCGCGAAGAGATCGACCGCCGCATTGCGTTCATTGACAAGGTACAGGTCGAGATGATCGAGGATGCCGGCCACATGCTGCACCACGACCAGCCCGAACGGCTGGCGCAGCTCATCGAGCGCTTCATCGGGTAGCCGGCAAGGGCCGCCGATGCGGCGTACAATGGCATTCGGTTGCAGCTTGCATCCGACTCCACCCGATCCTATGTCTCAACTCAAGTTCGACCTGCATTGCCACTCCAATGTCTCCGACGGCCTGCTGCCGCCGGAACAGGTCGCCGCGCGCGCGCACGCCCATGGTGTAGGTGTGTGGGCCCTGACCGACCATGACGAGCTGGGCGGTGTGGCCCGTGCCCGCGCCGCCGCCCAGGCACTGGGCATGCACCATGTGGGTGGGGTCGAGATCTCGGTGACCTGGGCCGGCCAGACGGTGCACGTGGTGGGCCTGCGGGTCGACGAAACCAATCCCGCGCTGATCGCCGGCCTGGCGGCGACCCGCAACGGACGCGAGCGGCGCGCCCGCGAGATTGCCGACGAACTCGACAAGGTCGGCATCTGCGGCGCCTACGAAGGTGCCTTGCAGCACGTGGGCAATCCCGACCTGATCTCGCGCACGCACTTTGCCCGCCACATGGTCGAGCGCGGTCATTGCGGCGACACCAAGGAAGTGTTCGCCAACTACCTCACCGAGGGCAAGCCCGGCTATGTGCCCCATCGCTGGGCAACGCTCGATGAGGCAGTGGCCTGGATACGCGGCGCCGGCGGGGTCGCGGTGATCGCCCACCCCGGCCGCTACAAGTACAGCCCGCTGCAGTTCGGCGCGCTGTTCGACCAATTCAAGCAACTGGGCGGGGCGGCCATCGAAGTCACCACCGGCAGCCATTCCCCGGAACAATACGAAGAATATGCCCAGGTTGCGCGTCACTACGGTTTCCTGGCGTCGATGGGCTCCGACTTCCATGGACCCGGCGAATCGCGGGTCGACCTAGGTGAATTGCCGCCCCTGTCGCGCGGGCTGACCCCGGTCTGGCACGACTGGGGTTTCTAGCACTGCCACGACCGCGCCCGGTGCCGGCCGGCCACGGTCGCGCTCTTGAATTCGGCCGCGGCAATCCTATCTACCAGCCAGTTCCCCCGATAGGAGTGTTCCGATGAAACGCATCTTGCTGTTTATTGCTACCAACATTGCCGTGCTGGTCGTGATGAGCGTCATTTTGTCGCTGTTGGGTGTCGACCGTTTCCTCACCAATGCCGGCCTGAACCTGCCCATGCTGCTGGTGTTTTCGCTGGTGGTCGGTTTCACCGGCTCGATCATCTCCTTGCTGATGAGCAAGAGCATGGCCAAGTGGTCCACCGGCGCGCGCGTCATTGAAACGCCGGTCAACGGCACCGAAGCCTGGCTGCTGCAGACCGTCGGCAGGCTGGCCCAGCGCGCCGGTATCGGCATGCCCGAAGTGGCGGTGTACGAGGGCGAACCGAACGCGTTCGCCACCGGCGCCTTTCGCGACTCGGCCCTGGTGGCGGTGTCGACCGGCCTGTTGCAGGGCATGACCCAGGAAGAAGTCGAGGCCGTGCTGGGACACGAAGTGGCCCACATCGCCAATGGCGACATGGTCACCATGACCTTGATCCAGGGCGTGGTGAATACCTTCGTGGTATTCCTGTCGCGGGTGGTCGGCTATTTCGTCGACTCGGCCCTGCGTCGCAACAACGACGAGTCCGGCCCCGGCATCGGCTACATGGTGACGGTGATGGTGTGCCAGGTCGTGTTCGGTATCGGCGCCTCGATGATCGTGGCCTGGTTCTCGCGCCATCGCGAGTTCCGCGCCGATGCCGGCGCGGCGCGGCTGATGGGCTCGCCCCAGCCGATGATCCATGCGCTGGCGCGCCTGGGCGGTTTTTCGGCAGCAGGCTTGCCCAACTCGATGGCCGCGCTGGGCATCAGCGACAAGCCCGGCATCATGGAGCTGTTCTCGACGCACCCGCCACTGGAGCAGCGCATCGCGGCATTGCGCGGGCAGCGCTGAGCGCACCGGGTATCCGTTTGGCGGCGGTGGCGACACCGCCGCTTTGCATTGAATGAACCGAATACGGAAGCAGTCATGAGTCAATTCTTCGAGATCCATCCCGACAACCCGCAACTGCGCCTGATCAAGCAGGCGGCCCAGATCATCCACAAGGGTGGCCTGGTGGCCTTGCCGACCGACTCCTGTTATGCGCTGGTGTGCCAGCTCGACAATAAGGACGCGGTCGAGCGGGTGCGCCGCATCCGCGGCGTCGACGACAAGCACCATTTGACGCTGCTGTGCCGCGACCTCTCCGAGATCGCCGTCTATGCCAAGGTCGACAACCGCCAGTACCGGCTGGTCAAGG
>NZ_AKJA01000016.1 GCF_000282575.1 Herbaspirillum sp. YR522
CAGCTGTCGGCAAGTCTCCTGGGTCCGCAACGCCGCCAGGCCAGGCATTCGATGCTGGAGTGCGTCGGTCGCCAGTACGGCCGATCGTGGAAGACGACGGCGTGGCAATGGTAGAAATGGAAGTGAGGGTATGCGGCGCGCCGGTATGACGGCGAAGGCATGGAGGTCAGGCGGTGATTTTGAGATGCTGACCAGGCTCAGGGGCCTGCGTCTTGAAGGTCATGCAATCTGGTTGCGGGTTGCAGGTTGCGGATTGAGCGTCGACGGTTGCGGGTCGAGCGGAGGCAGGGAGGACATTGCCAAGGTGAGGCACAAAAGCAAAAACCCCACTATCGATCGATAGTGGGGTTATGCAGAATACTAGCCTGACGATGACCTACTTTCACACTGGTTGCAGCACTATCATCGGCGCGAAGTCGTTTCACGGTCCTGTTCGGGATGGGAAGGGGTGGTACCAACTTGCTATAGTCATCAGGCATAACTTGTAAAACTGCGCGCTCTCTGATGAGCAGCGTGCAATTCAATCTGGGAAGAAGTAAAGAGTGTGTAGTCTGGGTGGACTACTGGGTGTGATGCACAAAGGGCAAACACGATTTTGCTAAACTCGTCTATAACAGAACTAATGTTATAGGAACAAGCCGCACGGGCAATTAGTATCAGTTAGCTTAACGCATTACTGCGCTTCCACACCTGACCTATCAACGTCCTGGTCTCGAACGACCCTTTAGGGGAATCTAGTTCCCGGGAAGTCTCATCTCAAGGCGAGTTTCCCGCTTAGATGCTTTCAGCGGTTATCTCTTCCGAACTTAGCTACTCGGCAATGCCACTGGCGTGACAACCGATACACCAGAGGTTCGTCCACTCCGGTCCTCTCGTACTAGGAGCAGCCCCCTTCAAACTTCCAACGCCCACGGCAGATAGGGACCAAACTGTCTCACGACGTTTTAAACCCAGCTCACGTACCACTTTAAATGGCGAACAGCCATACCCTTGGGACCGGCTACAGCCCCAGGATGTGATGAGCCGACATCGAGGTGCCAAACTCCCCCGTCGATATGAACTCTTGGGAGGAATCAGCCTGTTATCCCCAGAGTACCTTTTATCCGTTGAGCGATGGCCCTTCCATACAGAACCACCGGATCACTATGTCCTACTTTCGTACCTGCTCGACTTGTCAGTCTCGCAGTTAAGCACGCTTATGCCATTGCACTATTAGCACGATGTCCGACCGTACCTAGCGTACCTTCGAACTCCTCCGTTACACTTTGGGAGGAGACCGCCCCAGTCAAACTGCCTACCATACACTGTCCCCGATCCGGATAACGGACCAAGGTTAGAACCTCAAACAAACCAGGGTGGTATTTCAAGGTTGGCTCCACAAGAACTAGCGTCCCTGCTTCAAAGCCTCCCACCTATCCTACACAGATTGGTTCAAAGTCCAATGTAAAGCTACAGTAAAGGTTCATGGGGTCTTTCCGTCTAGCCGCGGGTAGATTGCATCATCACAAACATTTCAACTTCGCTGAGTCTCGGGAGGAGACAGTGTGGCCATCGTTACGCCATTCGTGCAGGTCGGAACTTACCCGACAAGGAATTTCGCTACCTTAGGACCGTTATAGTTACGGCCGCCGTTTACTGGGACTTCAATCAAGAGCTTGCACCCCATCATTTAATCTTCCAGCACCGGGCAGGCGTCACACCCTATACGTCCACTTTCGTGTTTGCAGAGTGCTGTGTTTTTATTAAACAGTCGCAGCCACCATTTTATTGCAACCCTTTCGTCCTTCTGGCGCAGGCCAGTCAAACTACTTGGGCGTACCTTATCCCGAAGTTACGGTACCAATTTGCCGAGTTCCTTCTCCCGAGTTCTCTCAAGCGCCTTAGAATACTCATCTCGCCCACCTGTGTCGGTTTGCGGTACGGTCTCGTTAGACTGAAGCTTAGAGGCTTTTCTTGGAACCACTTCCGATTGCTTCGCGAACAAGTTCGCTCGTCTCATGCCCTTGAATTACGCTGCCGGATTTGCCTAACAGCCTTCTTTGACACAAAAACCGGGACTTCCAACACCCGGACAACCTTCCGCGATCCGTCCCCCCATCGCATCTAACGACGGTGCAGGAATATTAACCTGCTTCCCATCAGCTACGCATCTCTGCCTCGCCTTAGGGGCCGACTCACCCTGCTCCGATGAACGTTGAACAGGAAACCTTGGGCTTACGGCGTGCGGGCTTTTCACCCGCATTATCGCTACTCATGTCAGCATTCGCACTTCTGATACCTCCAGCATCCTTTACAAGACACCTTCACAGGCTTACAGAACGCTCTCCTACCATATGCATTACTGCATATCCGCAGCTTCGGTGACTGGCTTAGCCCCGTTACATCTTCCGCGCAGGACGACTCGATCAGTGAGCTATTACGCTTTCTTTAAAGGATGGCTGCTTCTAAGCCAACCTCCTGACTGTTTTAGCCTTCCCACTTCGTTTTCCACTTAGCCAATCTTTGGGACCTTAGCTGGCGGTCTGGGTTGTTTCCCTCTTGACGTCGGACGTTAGCACCCGGCGTCTGTCTCCCAAGCTCGCACTCATCGGTATTCGGAGTTTGCAATGGTTTGGTAAGTCGCGATGACCCCCTAGCCATAACAGTGCTCTACCCCCGATGGTGATACTTGAGGCACTACCTAAATAGTTTTCGGAGAGAACCAGCTATTTCCAAGTTTGTTTAGCCTTTCACCCCTATCCACAGCTCATCCCCTAATTTTTCAACATTAGTGGGTTCGGTCCTCCAGTGCGTGTTACCGCACCTTCAACCTGGCCATGGATAGATCACTTGGTTTCGGGTCTACACCCAGCGACTGAACGCCCTATTCGGACTCGATTTCTCTACGCCTTCCCTATACGGTTAAGCTTGCCACTGAATGTAAGTCGCTGACCCATTATACAAAAGGTACGCAGTCACCCCTTGCGAGGCTCCTACTGTTTGTATGCACACGGTTTCAGGATCTATTTCACTCCCCTTCCGGGGTTCTTTTCGCCTTTCCCTCACGGTACTGGTTCACTATCGGTCGATTACGAGTATTTAGCCTTGGAGGATGGTCCCCCCATATTCAGACAGGATTTCACGTGTCCCGCCCTACTTGTCGCAAGCCTAGTTCCACACTAATGATTTCGTGTAAGGGGCTATCACCCTCTATGGCCGGACTTTCCATTCCGTTCCACTATCAAAAATGCTAAATCTTGCAGGCTGGTCCCATTTCGCTCGCCACTACTCTGGGAATCTCGGTTGATTTCTTTTCCTGTAGCTACTTAGATGTTTCAGTTCGCCACGTTCGCTTCACACACCTATGTATTCAGTGAGTGATACCCTTGCGGGTGGGTTTCCCCATTCGGAAATCTGCGGATCAAAGCTTGTTTGCTAGCTCCCCGCAGCTTATCGCAAGCTACTACGTCCTTCGTCGCCTGTAATCGCCAAGGCATCCACCATGTGCACTTATTCGCTTGTTCCTATAACGTTAGCCTCTGTTGCCAGAGCGTCATAGAAAAATTTGAGTTTAGCGTTTGCCGTATTGCCAAAGTAAGTCTTCTAATTGCTAAGATCACTTCGTAATACATTGATTGATACAATCACACCCATTTTTGACGTTCACAAGAACCGAGGTCCTGGTGATTGTCTTAAATGAATCTTTACTTCTTCCAGATTGTTAAAGAACAAAAACAGCCATTGATCGTAAAAGACCAAACCTAAATCCTGGCATCTTGCGATGCAGACTTAGGTTTGATGTCTTGGTGGAGGTTGACGGGATCGAACCGACGACCCCCTGCTTGCAAAGCAGGTGCTCTCCCAGCTGAGCTAAACCCCCGAAAAACGTTGGTGGGTCTGGTTGGGCTCGAACCAACGACCCCCGCGTTATCAACACGGTGCTCTAACCAGCTGAGCTACAGACCCGCTTGGATCAGTATGGTAGCAAGTCAACGCTGCCTGACCGTGCATCTACCAAATAACTGTTCTTTGATTGACAGCCGATAAGTGTGGACGCTTAACTTCAGCGCACTCTAGAAAGGAGGTGATCCAGCCGCACCTTCCGATACGGCTACCTTGTTACGACTTCACCCCAGTCACGAATCCTACCGTGGTAAGCGCCCTCCTTGCGGTTAGGCTACCCACTTCTGGTAAAACCCGCTCCCATGGTGTGACGGGCGGTGTGTACAAGACCCGGGAACGTATTCACCGCGACATGCTGATCCGCGATTACTAGCGATTCCAACTTCATGTAGTCGAGTTGCAGACTACAATCCGGACTACGATACACTTTCTGGGATTAGCTCCCCCTCGCGGGTTGGCGGCCCTCTGTATGTACCATTGTATGACGTGTGAAGCCCTACCCATAAGGGCCATGAGGACTTGACGTCATCCCCACCTTCCTCCGGTTTGTCACCGGCAGTCTCATTAGAGTGCCCTTTCGTAGCAACTAATGACAAGGGTTGCGCTCGTTGCGGGACTTAACCCAACATCTCACGACACGAGCTGACGACAGCCATGCAGCACCTGTGTGATGGTTCTCTTTCGAGCACTCCCAAATCTCTTCGGGATTCCATCCATGTCAAGGGTAGGTAAGGTTTTTCGCGTTGCATCGAATTAATCCACATCATCCACCGCTTGTGCGGGTCCCCGTCAATTCCTTTGAGTTTTAATCTTGCGACCGTACTCCCCAGGCGGTCTACTTCACGCGTTAGCTGCGTTACCAAGTCAATTAAGACCCGACAACTAGTAGACATCGTTTAGGGCGTGGACTACCAGGGTATCTAATCCTGTTTGCTCCCCACGCTTTCGTGCATGAGCGTCAGTGTTATCCCAGGGGGCTGCCTTCGCCATCGGTATTCCTCCACATATCTACGCATTTCACTGCTACACGTGGAATTCTACCCCCCTCTGACACACTCTAGCCATGCAGTCACAAATGCAATTCCCAGGTTGAGCCCGGGGATTTCACATCTGTCTTACATAACCGCCTGCGCACGCTTTACGCCCAGTAATTCCGATTAACGCTTGCACCCTACGTATTACCGCGGCTGCTGGCACGTAGTTAGCCGGTGCTTATTCTTCAGGTACCGTCATTAGTCGAGGATATTAGCCTCAACCGTTTCTTCCCTGACAAAAGAGCTTTACAACCCGAAGGCCTTCTTCACTCACGCGGCATTGCTGGATCAGGGTTGCCCCCATTGTCCAAAATTCCCCACTGCTGCCTCCCGTAGGAGTCTGGGCCGTGTCTCAGTCCCAGTGTGGCTGGTCGTCCTCTCAGACCAGCTACTGATCGTCGCCTTGGTGAGCTTTTACCCCACCAACTAGCTAATCAGATATCGGCCGCTCCAGGAGCATGAGGTCTTGCGATCCCCCACTTTCATCCGTAGATCGTATGCGGTATTAGCTAATCTTTCGACTAGTTATCCCCCACTCTAGGGCACGTTCCGATATATTACTCACCCGTTCGCCACTCGCCATCAGGAGCAAGCTCCTATGCTGCCGTTCGACTTGCATGTGTAAGGCATGCCGCCAGCGTTCAATCTGAGCCAGGATCAAACTCTTTAGTTTAATCACTGTTTTGTGCCATTTCTGGCCACCCCGAAGGGTGTCGCTCTCTCAAAATACTGACAGGTAATTTCTTTCGAACTTACCTATATTTCTTGTGAGCATTTAATATTTAAAGTTTCCAGACCCGAAGGTCCGTCGCTTCCATTAAACGCCCACGCTTATCGGCTGTTAATTTTTAAAGATCTTTTCTGTCGCACTGCGAAGCTGTTGCCTCGCTTGCGTCACTGACAAATCGTTTTGTTTGTCAGCAGCAGAGAAACGAGATTATGAAGTTGTTTCTGAATCGCGTCAACTACTTTTTTCCGCTTTTCTTACATCGCTTGTCAGTGCTTGTGACTTCCGCTCCTGACTTGCCCTGTAAAAACCACTTCGTTCTCACCTGCTTTCGCTCGCAACCTTCGCTTCGTTCTTCACTCCGCTTTCTGCGTTGCGTCAGCAGGGGGCGAACTATAGCAACGCCGCATAGGCCGCGCAAGTACTTTTTGAACCAAACTGCAAAATAATTTAGCGCGCCGTGAATGGCTGCCTGGCCAGCAGTCTACATCGCGGTACAGCCAGCATGAGTATCCTGGACTGACTCAACCGCAAACGCCAAAAGACCAGATGCCCGCCCCTCGCGGGGCGGGCATCATTAAAGCCAAGCTATCTATATATGAATTGAATCGGGCATTGGATAAAAGTGGACGGCGCCGCCGAACAGCAAATCAGGCAGCGTCCGTCCTAGCCCGCTTTCTCATTAACTGCTCTTTACAGTGAGGTCGCTCTTGACGTCCTTGACGCCTTCAACGCCGGCGGCCAGTTGCAACGCGTGCTGCCCGGCTTCGGCGCTAGGCACCGATCCCCGTAGCGTCACGATACCGGCCTTGGTGGTCACTTTGATCTTGGTGGCCGAGACCTGCTTGTCCTCGACCAGGGCCGCCTTTACCTTGGCGGTGATAACGGAGTCGTCGACATAGGCGCCAGCGGTCTGCGCCGACCTGGAGCTGGAGTCGCTACTATTGGACGAGTCTGCGGCCTGGGCCAGCGGCGCCGCCATCAGGGCGGTCGCGAGGGATGCGGCAAGCAGCTTGGCAGTCAGTTTGGTCTTTTCCATGGCGTTCTCCTTATCTAGCAAAGAATAAACATGGGCAGCACAATCGCGGCCGATGGCTTCTCCTTCGCAAGGGCCGTGCCAGGCGAAAAAAACTTATAACTTTCAATGACTTGCCAATCCCTCCCTGCCCAAGGCCTTCAATGTAGACGCCAATATGGTCGATTTACGTCGGGTATCAGCGACACCACGCCATCGATGCACATATAAGTAATTGATTCCAAAGGGATCATTCCTGTCGCTCGACAACGACGCCTTCCTCGCCGCCGCGGAACATGCGGGGATCGAGGCCGTTCTTCTGCAGCAGTCGATAGAACTCGGTGCGATTGCGGTCGGCCAGGCGCGCCGCGTCGGAAACATTACCATCGGTCAACTTCAGCAGCCGGATCAGGTAGTCGCGCTCGAATTTCTGCTTGGCTTCGGCATAGCGTAGCCGGTCCAGCGCCGGCACCTGCAACGCCCGCTGCACCAGCGAGGCCGGAATCAACGCGCCCGTCGACAGCGCACACACCTGTTCGACCACGTTGTAGAGCTGGCGCACGTTGCCGGGCCATTGCGCCAGGCTCAGCATCTCCAGCGCGTCCGGCGCAAATCCGGTCAGGCGCTTGGCATACCTGGCGGCAATGGTCTTGAGGAAATGGTTGGCCAGCAGCGCGATGTCCTCGCGTCGCTCGCCAAGCGACGGTAGCTGCAGCGTCACGACATTGAGCCGGTAATACAGGTCTTCGCGGAATTGGCCGTCGACCATGGCGACCTCCAGGTCACGGTGCGTGGCCGAGATGATGCGAACATCGACCTCGCGCGCCTGGTTGGAGCCGACCTGGCGTACGCTTCTTTCCTGCAGCACCCGCAGCAGCTTGACCTGCAGCGGCACCGGCATGTCACCGATCTCGTCCAGGAACAGGGTGCCACCATCGGCCGCCTGGAACAGGCCGTCGCGATGCTCCACGGCGCCGGTGAAGGCGCCCCGCACGTGGCCGAACAGCTCCGACTCCAGCAATTGCTCGGGGATGGCGCCACAGTTGAGCGCCACGAACGGCTTGGCCGCACGCGGACTGGCGCGGTGGATCGCGCGCGCCAGCAGTTCCTTGCCGGTGCCGCTGTCACCACGGATCATGATGCTGGCGTCGGACGCCGCCACCAGGCGTGCCTCGGCCAGCAATTCGGCCACCCGCTGGCTGCGACTGACGATGTCGGCGCGCCAGGCCTGGTCGTCCCCTTCCACGGCCGGCGCCGACAGGCTCAATGCCTGGGCGATCTTGTCGAGCAGCACGGCACTGTCGAACGGTTTGGTCAGGTAGGCGAAAGCGCCTCGGGTGGTGGCGTCGACGGCATCGGGAATGGTGCCGTGGGCGGTCAGCAGTATGACCGGCAAGGTCGGCTGGCGGCTGCGGATCTCGTCGAACAGGGCCAGGCCGTCCATGCCCGGCAAGCGTACATCGGTAATCACCAGCGCCGGCAAGGTGATGGCCAGTTGCGCCAGCGCCGCTTCGCTGCTGCCCACTCCCACTACCCGATAGCCGGCTGCATTGAGTCGCAGCGTCAGCAGGCGCAGCAGGTCGGGGTCGTCGTCGACCAGCAGAAGGGGCGAGAACTGCGTGTTGTTTTCCATCGTGGCTCCAGTGCGGAACGGAGCCGACGCCAGCTCACTTGCCTGCGGCGGGCAAGCTCCGTTCGATGTTTTTGAGGGCTTCGAGCTTTTCGTTGAGCAGGTCCACCTTGCGTTGTGCATCGCGCGCCTGCCCGGCAGACTTCTCGGCGTTGTCGGCCACGCGGCGCAGATCGCTATAGTGGCCCACCAGCAATTGGACGAACGGCTTGAGCTTGTCTGCTTCGACGCTGTTGTCGGCCATCACGTTCCATAACTGGGCCTCGGCACGCGCCAGGTCGATCGGATCGCGGGTGGCCGCCAGCAACATGGCGCGCCGTACGGCATTGGCCGGACCGCTGGGGTTGGCATTGGCGCGCTGCAGTTCGCGCGCCACTTCGGCGGCCGACATCTTCCTGACCTGGATGCCATAGGCCAGCAATTCATCGACATTGCTGGGCGAGTGGATCAACTTGATCGTCGCTACCGGCGGCTCCGCCGGCGGTGTCGTGCAGGCCGCCAGCAACACCAGCGCACCAACGGCCGCCGCTCGCAGCGGGCGCTCAATCTTGTTTTTCATCGGGTAACTCTATTCTGAAATGGGCGCCGCCCTCTCGCGGCACCAACTGCACGCGCCCGCCGTGCGCATGGACATATTCGCGCACCACCGACAGGCCGATGCCATTGCCGCGCCGCGCGCCGGACGGCTGGTGCAGGCCCTGGTAGAACGGCTCGAAGATGCGCGCGGTATCGGTAGGCGCCACGCCCGGCCCCTGGTCGATGCATTCTACCCGGACCGTGCCCGACACATCGGCCAGCAGGAAACGGATGAATCCACCCTCTGGACTGAAACGCACGGCGTTGGACAACAGGTTGGCCAGTGCGATGGCCATTTTTTCCGGGTCCACCTGCACCATGCGCGCGCTGCCGTCGACCTCGACCTTCAGGTCCCGCGCCAGCCACTGCAGGCGCTGGTCGTCGATCACCTTGTGCAGCAACGCCCGCAGGTCCACCGGCACCGGATGCAGGCGCTGGGCGTCGAACGCCAATTCGTTATAGCGCAGCAGGTCTTCGATCTGGGTCTGCAGCGACTGGGTATTGTGGCGCAGGATGCGGGCGATTTCGCGCTGGTTGTCCGAAAGCTGCCCGGCCACTCCGTCGTCGAGCAGGGCGGCGCCCTCGCAAAGCGCTGCCAGCGGCGTTTTCAGTTCATGCGATACGTGGCGCAGGAAGCGCGACTTCTCGGCCTCGAGATCGGCCAGGCGCAGGCGCAACCAGTCCAGCTGCTGTCCCAGGCGGCGAATGTCGGCCGGGCCCCGGACATCGATGGGCTGGTCGAAGCGGTTATCGCCCAGGCGCCCGATGGCATGCTCCAGCCGCGCCAGCGGGCGCGACAACCACAGCCCGAAACAGAATGCCAGCAGTACCGCCAGCAGGATCGCGCCCACTACCTGCAGCGTGAGCATGCGGCGCTGCTGTTCGAGCGCGGTCGACAGGGCATTGTTGCGGCGGTCGACTTCGCGCCGGCTCTCCAGTGCCAACCGGTCATTGAGCGCAGGCAGGCGGGAGAAGTCCTGGAACAGCTTCAATTGCTCGCCCTTGTCGCGACGTTGCTCGGATTCGAGCACCGCCGACGCCTCGTCCACATAGAGCGTCCACTGGCCATACAGCTCGCGCGGCGCCATCGGCAGGGCGTCGGAGAGTTCATTGATGGCGCCGCGCGCCTGGTCGCGCGCCTCGACGAAGCGATCATGGAACACCTCGTCGTCCAGCACCAGGTATTGGCGGGCGCTGCGTTCCATGGCCACCGTGCGCTCGGCCAGACGTTGCGCAGCCTCGGTCAGTTGCACCGCCTGGCGGGCGGTCTGGCTGCTGTTGCTGGCCATGCGTTCCAGCGTGAACAGCGCGTGGATCGAGGTGGCACTGAGCAGGGCAGCAATCAACAGGAAGGCAGCAAGCAATAATTGCCTGAACGACAAGCCCAGGTACCCCGGCTTCTGCTGCGGTGTCGAATTCAGGTGTTCGATGGCATTGTGCATGCGCTTGGTCCGGCAGTCGTCAGGCGGGATGCTGCTCTGGCCCGACAAAATCCAGTAGCGTCAGGGCCACCACCTTGGTGGCACGCCGCAGGTCTTCCAGCGCCAGGTTCTCGTCGGCCTGCTTGGCATTGGATTCCATCAGCGTACGCGGGCCGGCGCCAAACAGCACCACCGGGATGCCATGCTCGCCGTACAGGCGGGCATCGGTATAGAGCGCCGAACCAAAGGTGGTCAGGGTCTCGCCCATGACGTCATTGGCATGCCGCAACAGGCTCTCGACCAGGCGCTCGTGGCCCGGCAGCGGGCGCAGCGCCCTCGCCAGCAGCAGCCGCCGGATCTCGACCCGGATACCGGGCAGGTCGGCCACTGCCTGTTCGATCAGGCCACGCACACCGGCCTCGACCTCGGTCGGATCTTCTTCGGGAATCATGCGGCGGTCCATCTTCAGCACCACCTTGCCCGGCACCACGTTGGTGTTGGTGCCGCCATCGATACGGCCTACGATCATGGTCGGGTGGGTGATGCCGGGGATCGCCGAGCGGATTTCCTTGAGGCCCGGCAATGCGCCATAGATGGCATTGAGAATGGCGTTGGCCGCCTGCAACGCATCGTGCCCGGTCTCGGGCATCGAGCCGTGGGTGGCACGGCCGTGCACCGTCACCTCGAACTGCAGGCAGGCATTGTGCGCGGTCACCACGTTGTAGCTGAAGCCGGCCGCCAGCACGTAGTCCGGCCTGGTCAGCTTCTGCTCCAGCAGCCATCCCGGGCCCAGCAGGCCGCCGAATTCCTCGTCGTAGGTGAAATGCAGTTCCAGCGCGCCGCGCAAATCGATACCGAGCGACTCAAGCGCGCGCACGGCAAAGATATAGCTGGCGAAATCGCCCTTGGACACGGCGGTGGCGCGCCCGTAGATACGACCGTCGGCAATCTCGCCGCCGTACGGATCATGGGTCCAGCCGTCACCCGGCGGCACCACGTCGCCGTGCGCGTTGAGGGCCACGGTGGGGCCGCCGTCGGCATACGGGCGTCGCACGATCAGGTTGGTCACGCTTTGCATGCCGTAGTCCACCACCTGCTGCTGCGGCACCACGTGTTTTTCGGCATGCCAGCCCCAGCGCCGGACCAGTTCAGCCACCGCATCGGCATGCGGTGCATTGTTGCCCGGCGGCGTGTCGGTAGGAATCCGGACCAGTTGCTGCAACACCCCGACTTCTTCATCGAAATGCTGATCGATCCATGCGCACAGGCGCTCCGACAACTGCTGATTGGCCATTCCCACTCCGTCTCGATAAAAGCGCGCCGGCCACGCCAGCGCAAAACAGCATGATAACGTACCGGCTTGCCAGCAGGGCAATGGCCAGCGTGGCCGGCGTTTCCCCGCTATCATGGGAGCCGGCCGCCAGCCGCCGCGGCCACGTCGTCTCACCACTATCACTATATAAGAGCATCCGGCCGCGCTGGCCTGCCAGCGGCCCGGGTCGCTCCCCTTGCCAATCTCACATGTCTTCGCTGCCTTCATCCACCGACGTCCCCCGCCCCTCCCCCCAACTGGTCGTGGCCGGCGACGGCCTGCCGCCGGACCAGCGTGGCCGGGCGATCCTGACCCTGTTGATCGCGGTCGGGCTGGCCACGCTGGACACCGCCATTGCCAATACCGCCCTGCCCGCCATGGCGCTCGACCTCAATACCACGCCGGCAGCGTCGGTATGGATCGTGACGTCCTACCAGTTGGCCATGATGGTGTCGTTGCTGCCACTGGCGGCATTGGGCGAGATCGTCGGCTATCGGCGTATCTATATATGGGGCCTGGTGCTGTTTACGGTGGCATCGCTATTGTGCGCCGTGGCCTGGTCGCTGCCGTCGCTGGTCGTGGCGCGCTTCCTGCAGGGGCTGGGCGGGGCCGGCATCATGAGCGTCAACACCGCCCTGATCCGTTTCATCTACCCGACCCGCTCGCTGGGCCGCGGCGTCGGGCTCAATACGCTGATCGTAGCCGTCGCCTTTACCGTCGGCCCCAGCGTGGCCTCGGCCATCCTGGCCATCGCTCCGTGGCCGTGGTTGTTTGCAGTCAACGTTCCATTGGGCATCATCGCAGTGGTCCTGGCCATACCGTCGCTGCCGCATACCGCCTTGTCGGCCTATTCGTTCGACGTACGCAGCGCCGTGCTCAATGCCGCCACCTTCGGCTTGCTGATCCTGGCCATCGGCGAAGGGGCGCACCAGGCCCAGGGCCATGTCGTCGGCCTGGAGCTGGCGGCAGCCTTGGTCTGCGGCGCGTTCCTGCTGCGCCGCGAGCTGCGCCACCCGGCCCCCATGATGCCGGTCGACCTGTTTCGCCATCCCATGTTTTCGCTCTCGGCAGTCACCGCCGTATGCTCGTTCGCTGCCCAGGGCCTGGCATTCGTGTCGCTGCCCTTCTTCTTCCATCACGACCTTGGTCGCAGCCAGGTCGAGATCGGCCTGCTGATGACGCCATGGCCGGTGGCCGTGGCGATCATGGCGCCGATCGCAGGCCGTATGTCGGACCGCTATCCGGTGGGCATCCTGGGCGGGGTCGGGCTGGCGATGCTGTGCACGGGCTTGCTCACCATGACTTTCATGCCGGCCGCCCCCACGGTCTGGGATATCTGCTGGCGCATGCTGATCTGCGGCATGGGCTTCGGGTTCTTCCAGTCGCCCAACCTGAAGGCACTGATGACCAGCGCGCCGCCTCATCGCAGCGGCGGCGCCTCGGGTATCGTCGCCACCGCGCGCCTGCTGGGCCAGAGCATCGGCGCCTCGCTGGTAGCACTGTGCTTTAACCTCTCCGAAACGCACGGTTCGCGTTTTGCACTGGGCTTCGGCGCAGCCTTCGCCGGGCTGGCCTGCCTGGCCAGCTTCCTGCGCTTGCTCACCAGCAACCCGTATGCGGCGCCGCTGAAAAAATAGGCGCCGCAGCGGATCGGCGAGCAACATCGACGGCGGCTCAAAGGCCGCCGTTGCGCATCCCGGCGTCAGCCAGCAGTCAGGAACGTGCAAGAAAACATCAGAAGTCTTCCCCTGCATAACTATTCGTCGCCGCCGCATCAAATTTAAGTGCCGGCGCACTGCCGCGCCTGTCTCAAACAAAAAACATTCTGCTACGATGGACTCGTTTTATTAAGACCGGCTGTAGGCGAAAGTGCTGCGACAGGCGTTGCTTCACACAGGGGTCATTGAAGCCGATTTGCGGCGGGGCACGACAACACCGGGCATGAGACCTGGTGCATCAGATATGTTGAAATCGATCGCCACCGAACAATTGCGTCTGGGCATGTACGTCCACTCCATTCCCGGAGCGTGGATCAATCACCCATTCTGGCGCAAGTCATTCAAGCTGGAAAACCTCGAGGACCTGCAGGCCCTGCGCGCCAGTCCTATCCGCGAAATCCTGATCGATACGGCCAAGGGCCGCGACGTCACCCCCGAACACGCCGTCGATGATGACGTGCATGACGACCAGGGCAGCGATGAGGCCCCGGTCAACGTCGTCGAGGCCCCTGCCGTGCATGGCACTGCCCCGCGCAAACCGGTGGTGCGCACCGATACGGCCCAGGAACGCGAGCGTGCCGCGCGCATCATCTCGTCCTCCAAGTCGACCGTGCTCCACATGTTCGCCGAAGCGCGCATGGGCAAGACCGTGGACGTCAAGGACGCGGTGGGGCTGGTGTCCGAGATCACCGCCTCGGTCTCACGCAACGCCGACGCCCTGATCAGCCTGGCGCGCCTGAAGACAACCGACGACTACACCTACATGCATTCGGTGGCCGTATGCGCGATGATGATTTCGCTGGCGCACCAGATGGGCCTGTCGCACGAGCAGGCCAAGCAGGCCGGCATGGCCGGCCTGTTGCACGACGTGGGCAAGATGTCGGTGCCGCTGGATATCCTCAACAAACCCGCCAAGCTGACCGACGAGGAATTCGCATCGGTGCGTTCGCACACCGTGGCCGGTCACGCGATCCTCCAACAGATCGACGGCATCGGCCAGGCCGCGCTCGACGTGTCGCTGCATCATCACGAAAAGATCGATGGCAGCGGCTATCCGTTCAACCTGAAGGCGGACCAGATCTCGATCATGGCCAAGATGGGTGCGGTGTGCGACGTGTACGACGCAATCACCTCCAACCGGCCCTACAAGGCGGGCTGGGATCCGGCCAGGTCGATTCGCCACATGGCAGGCAGCGCCGGCCATTTCGACGCCAGCACCATGGAAGCCTTCGTCAAGGCCATCGGCATCTACCCCACCGGGTCCTGTGTGCTGATGCAGTCCGGGCGACTGGCGGTGGTGGTGGACCAGCGCCCCGACCAGCTGCTCACGCCACGGGTGAAGATGTTCTACTCGACCCTGACGAAGATGCCGCAACGGCCCGAGATCGTCGACCTGGCGCATGCCAACGACAAGATCGTCGCCTATGCGGACCCGGCCAAATGGGGCATACGAAACCTGCCCGACACCGAACTCTGATCAGTCGCGCTGGGTAAAGGCGGCGGTCGAGGCCAGCTCGTTGAGCAAGGCCACGGTGGCACAGCTCGAAACCAGGTACGGATTGAGTTCACTGCTGATCGAATACTTGAGCAGCAGCGAACGGTTGATCTTGTCGAGCCGGATGCCGCCCATGGTCCAGGACGAATACTGGCGCTCGTCGATGGCCTCGTAACCCAGCAGGATCAGGTCCTGGTGGCGCTCGTCCTGCATCAGTTGTCCATAGACGCGATTGACCTGGTCGCGCCCACCCTCGAGCACCTGCACGAATATCCGGTCGCTGTAGCACAGCACACCGGTGATGCCGTATTCGGGATTGCGCTTGCGCGCGCTGGCCAGGATGGCGTCTACCGTATCGGGTGCGATCGGCGCCTTGGCGCGGCTTGCATAGATAAGACGGACCAACATGCTTAACCTCGTTGACGTTGAGTAATCAGGGCCAGGAACTCGCGTCGCAAGTCTGGATTGCGCAGGAAGGAACCACGCATGACGCTGTTGATCATCTTCGAATCGACATCCTTGACGCCGCGCCAGTGCATGCAGAAATGATCGGCTTCCATCACGATGGCCAAGCCATCCGGCTGCAACTTCTGCATCAGCAGGTTGGCCGCCTGCGACACCGCCTCTTCCTGGATCTGCGGCCGGCTCATCACCCACTCCAGCAGGCGCGCATACTTGGACAGGCCGATCAGGTTGGAGTGCTCGTTGGGCATGACCCCGATCCATACCTTGCCCATGATCGGGCACAGGTGGTGCGAGCAGGCGCTGCGCACCGCGATCGGTCCCACGATCATCAATTCGTTGAGGCCTTCGATATTGGGAAACTCGGTGACCGCGGGCGGCGCCTGGTAGCGTCCGCGGAACACTTCGTTGAGATACATCTTGGCCACGCGCTTGGCGGTGTCCTGGGTGTTGTGATCGCTCTCGACATCGATCACCAGGCTTTCCAGCACGGCTGCCAGCTTGCCCTGCACCTCGGCCTGCAATTGCTCGAGCTCGCCCTCCTCGATGAAGGCGGCGATATTGTCGTTGGCATGAAAGCGGACGCCCGCCTTCTTGATGCGCGCGCGGATGCGGGCCGAGACAAGCTGGTCATGTACGCTGGGCTGGTTTTTTTCTGTCGCCATATCGGAAAGCGCGCAGCCATCGGCTGCGCTGGTATCGGTGAAATTGCCCCCATTATGCCC
The DNA here is from genome assembly GCF_000282575.1 of Herbaspirillum sp. YR522. Taxonomy (GTDB): domain Bacteria; phylum Pseudomonadota; class Gammaproteobacteria; order Burkholderiales; family Burkholderiaceae_D; genus Herbaspirillum. The sequence continues at coordinate 15,998 of NZ_AKJA01000016.1, forward strand.
CGAAATGCCTCGCCGCCCTGAGCGCGGCGCGACGCGCTCAAGGGGCGCAGGCTTAACGACTGTTGATTTTTGTTTTCCGCCATTTACAAGCGATTAACGGCCGCTTACACGCTTGGCGACCATCATCGGAAAAACAAACTCGGGGGTGTCGTCATGCATATTCAAATTCGCCTGGCCGGCGCATGTGCCGTGGCGGCAACGCTGTGCGCCTGCTATAGCCCGGCCCCAATGGTCAACGGTCCCACCAGCGTACGCCCGGCGTATCCTGTAGCCAACGTCGAGAACAACGGCGCCATCTTCCGTGTCAGCAGCGCACAGCTGTTCGAGGAACCGACCAGCTACAACGTCGGCGACATCATCAAGATCGACATCTCCGAATCGATCAGCGGCAGCAACAAGTCGGCCACCACCAACACCCGCGACAGCAGCCTGACGCAAAAGGGCCCCGGGTCCTCGGCGCCGCTGGCCGGACTGTTCGGCTCGCTCTACACCGCCGATTTCTCGGCCTCGGGCAGCAACTCGTTCAAGGGATCGGGCCAGACCGAGAATTCCAACACCGTCAGCGGCACGCTGATGGTGTCCATCGTCGAGGTCCTGCCCAATCGCAACCTGGTGGTGGCGGGCGAGAAACGCATCGGCCTCAACAACAACGTCAACACGCTGCGCTTCTCCGGCGTCGTGCGCACGCGCGACATCCGCGGCGGCATCGTGGCCTCGGCCAACGTCGCCGACGCCCGCCTGGAACAGGTCGGTGGCGGCACCATTGCCGATGCCAACGCCGATGGCGGTTTCTTCAAGCGCCTGCTGACAATCTGGTAAGCGCCACCGGCAGCCGCAGGCAACGAAAAACGGCAACCGAGGTTGCCGTTTTCTGGTTCCGGTGCCGGATGCCGGTCGGCCTGATCAAAAGCCGCCGCCGGCCTGCGATGGAGTGCGCGAACTGTCGGCGATCACCTCGGCATTGGAGGGCAGCAGCGCATCGACCAACGGCCCCAGTTTTTCGTTGGTCGTGGCCCATTTGTCCTGGGCGAACGAACCCAGGCGATACTGTGCCGAGCCCATCACCCGCCCATCGCGCCGCAAGGTCAGCGAGACATACGTGAGGTAAGGCGTATAGGCGTCCGAAAAGACCTTGGTATCCCATTTGACGAAGCCGGTGTAGGTCATCGTCACGGGGCAGCCGACCGATTGCGTGCCGGCATCGTAGACCCGGCTTTGCACGCCACGGCGCATCAGTTCGTTTTGCAACGCCGGCACGAAATCACTCATGGCCACGGCGCCGTTCCACTCGATGCACACTTCGCGGATCGCGTTGCGGTCGTAGATCACCGCATTCTGCGGAGGATTGGGTGTCAACGAGCGTACCCCGGAGGCGGCATAGCCGATCAGGTTGGCCGCCTGCACCAATGGGTCCGACGGCATGACGACGCACGCCGACAAGGACGATGCAAACAAGGATGCAATGATGATGGTGCGCACGACGCCCCCTCCAGGCTACTCACCGTTTCATCATAGCCGCGCCGCATATCTCGTTACTTTTGTTTTACCTGTATTTACGCTGGGAGCGAGGCGACTTTACAGCCGCCTCAGATGACCCGCAGCGGCCCCAGGTCGTCACTCTCGATCTCGGTGCGCTCGCCGGCAATGCGGTCGGCCAGGATACGGCTGGCGCCACAGGCCGTGGTCCAGCCGTTGGAGCCGTGCCCGGCGTTGAGCCACAGGTTGGCATAGCGCGTGGCACCGATGAGCGGTGCGCCGTCGGGTGTCATCGGACGCAGCCCTGCCCAGTATTGGACCCGCGCCATGTCGGCACCCTGTGGGTAAAGATTGTTCAGCGATTTCAGCGCGGTGGCGCAATCGCGTGGCCTCACCCGGGTGTCCCAGCTGCCGATCTCGGCCGTGCCGGCGGCGCGGATATGGTCGCCCATGCGGGTGATGGCCACCTTGTAGTACTCGTCCATGACGCCACTGCGCGGCGCCCCCGCGGGGTCGCTGACCGGCACCGTGATGGCATAACCCTTGACCGGATAGATCGGCAGGTCCAACCCGAGCGGTCGCAGCATCGGCACCGAGGCGCTGGCGCAGGCCACCACATACGCGTCGGCCTGCAATACGCCGGCGCTGGTGCGCACTCCCGTCACCTGGCCACCTGCCACCTCGATGGCGTCGACCGTGGTCGAGAGCCGGAACCGCACCCCTTGCGTGCCCAGCCAGTCGGCCAGCGCCCGCGCGAACAGGGGACAATTGCCGGTCTCGTCCAGCGGCAGCAACAGGCCGCCTTTCAATTCCTTGCGCGCGGCATGCAGGCCCGGGTCGAACGCCACGCAGGCATCGGCATCGAGCAACTCGAACGGCACCCCGGCCTCGGCCAATACCCGGGTCGACAAGCCGGCGTTGTCCACCCCTTCCTGGGTGCGGAACAGTTGCAGGTTGCCGCCGGTGGTCTGCTCGTAGCGAATGTCCAGGCGCTCCCGGATCTGCTTCAACTGGGTATGGCTGTAACGCGCCAGGCGCCCCATGCGCGCCTTGTTGAGGGCATAACGCTCGGGCGTGCATTGCGCCAGGAAGCGCCGCAGCCAGCGCCATTGATGCGTGTCCAGGCGCGGCGTCAGGCGCAGCGCCGATTCGATGCCCAACCAGCTCTGCACGGTCCATTTGAGCGACTTGCCAGGCATCCCGGGCGCGGCCCATGGGGTGGCGTAGGATGGGCATACATGGCCGGCGTTGCCCACGCTGGTCTCGGCGGCGACTTCGGCGCGCCGTTCGACGACGGTCACCTCGTGACCGCGTTCGCGGAGGAAATAAGCGGTGGTGACGCCGACGATGCCGGCGCCCAGCACGATGATACGCATGGAAATTCCAGGACAGGATTAAAGGGTGAGGCCGCCGTCGACATGCCAGACCTGGCCCGTCACGTAGGAGGCCGCCGGGCTCAGCAGGAAGGCGACCACATTGGCGACCTCCTGCGGCTGGCCCAGGCGTTGCAAGGGAATACGATCGAGCGCCGCCTGCCAGGCGGCCGGGTCGATGGCCGACTTGGCCGGGTCGCTCTTTTGCACGTAGCCAGGCGCGACCGCATTGACGGTGACGGCAAACGGCGCCATCTGCACCGCCAGCGACTTGACCAGGGCCTCGATACCGGCCTTGGCCGCAGCCGATGCCGGGAAGCCCGATTCGCCCAGGCGAAAGACGTGCGCCACGAATGAACTCAGCGCCACTACCCGGCCGCTGCCCGAGGCCTGCAGCAGCTCGCGGCACGCCGTGCTCAGGCGAAAGAAACCCGACAGCAGGGCGTCGAGCGAACGCGACCAGTCGGCCTCGCCCAGCTCGCCGATGCGCTTGCGATCGGCAAAGCCGGCATTGGCCACCAGCGCGTCGAGGCGGCCGAACCGATCCAGTGCGGTGTCGCGCAGCAACCCCGCCGTGGCCGGTTCGGCCAGCTCGCCGAAGGCCAGCACGCACCGCGCGCCGCGTTCGCCGCAGATGCGGGCCACGTCCTGCAGCTGCGGCGAATCAGCGCGCGCATGCAGTACCAGCGACGTCGTGCCGGCGGCCACGGTGGTGGCAATGGCCGCGCCGATGCCGCGCGCAGCCCCCGTGATCAGGATCACGCGATGCGGGTCGCCGGACGTGGGGAAAGCAGAAACCTGGTTCATGAGCGCAGTCTGGAAGTAGGGGCCAATCCCGGCCCATGAGAGGACCGGCGCGCCGCCCGCACGATGCGTTGCGGCGCCCGCGCTATTTTAGCCAAAGCCCACGCCACCGGGGGGTTCGCCGCACGCCGGCATGGCCGCGTGCAACGGTTCTCCATTACAATTGCCGGGTTCGCGGGTCGCCGATATAAAAGATATGCCATCCCCCTCTCCACGCTGCGGCATGGATCATGCTTGGACTTCCCGCCCCCCCTCCGCATCGGACCAGGCTTCTGGTCCACATTGAATCGAATTGAAGGAAAACCGCAGATGTATCAATGGGACTTCGGCTCGCTCTGGCAATTCCGGAGCATCATCGGCATCGGCTTTGCCTATACGCTCAGCTATACCGTGGCCGTCATCGCGCTGGGCCTGCTGATCGGCCTGCTGGTGGGCCTTGGCCGCCTGTCGTCCAACCCGTTCGTGTCGGGACCGCTGCGCGCCTATGTCGAAGTGTTTCGCTGCACCCCCGTGCTGGTGCAGCTGGTGTGGTTCTACTACGCGCTGCCGGTATTGCTGGGTATCGAGATGTCGGCCGGCGTGGCCGCGGCCCTGTCGCTGTCGCTGTATGGCGGCGCGTTCTACTCGGAAATCATTCGCGGCGGCATCGTCTCGATCGACGTGGGCCAATCCGAAGCCGGCTGGGCGCTGGGCATGACCCGCCTGCAACTGATGCGTCGCGTGATCCTGCCGCAGGCCTTCAAGCGCATGACGCCACCACTGGTGAACCAGTCCATCATGCAACTCAAGAATACCTCGCTGCTGTCGGTACTGGCAGTTCCCGACCTGCTGTACCAGGGCCAGATCATCGCCCACGAGACCTATCGCCCGCTGGAAATCTACACCATGGTGGCGATCATCTATTTCCTGATCCTGCTGCCGGCCACCATCTGGGCCAAGCGGCTCGAGACGCGCCTGTCGGCGCAGCACGGTTGAGGAGCCCGCCATGATATCCGCCCCCGCCATGATCCAGATCAGCAACCTCAAGAAGTCCTTCGGCGAGCACGTGGTGCTCAAGGACATTTCCATCCAGATTCCCCGCGGCAGCGTGGTGGCCATGATCGGACCGTCGGGTTCGGGCAAGTCGACCCTGCTGCGCTGCCTGAACCTGCTGACCGTGCCCGACCTGGGCTCGGTGCGCATCGGCGAGCAGCATTTCGAGTTCGACGGCAAGAAGTCGCGCCTGCCACGCGACCGCGAGCTGGCCGGCTATCGCGCCCGCACCGGCATGGTGTTCCAGCACTTCAACCTGTTCCCGCACATGACGGCGCTGGAAAACGTGATGGAAGGCATGCTCACCGTGCTGCGCACGCCCAAGGCCGAGGCCCGCAGCCAGGCACTGGCGCTGTTGCACAAGGTTGGCCTGGCCGACCGCGCCGACATGTATCCGCAAAAGCTCTCCGGCGGCCAGAAGCAACGCGTGGCCATCGCCCGCGCCCTGGCCATGCGCCCGGACGTGATGCTGTTCGACGAAGCCACTTCGGCACTCGACCCCGAACTGGTAGGCGAGGTACTCAATGTCATCCGCGCCCTGGCCGCCGATGGCATGACCATGATCCTGGTGACCCACGAGGTCGCCTTTGCACGTGAGGTCGCCGACCAGGTGGTGTTCATGCGCGATGGCGTGGTGGTCGAGGCGGGGCCACCGGCGCAGGTCATCGACAATCCGCAGCAGGCCGCCACGCGGGCGTTCCTGGCGCGCTTCAACGGCTGAAGCACGGCCCATGAAGACGCGGCTCGATACCCTCGACGAGACCGACCGCAACCTGATTGCGCTGCTGCAGCTGTCGGCCCGCGACAGCGTGGCCAACCTGGCCCGCAAGCTGGGCGTGGCGCGTACCACGGTGGTGGCGCGCCTGGCGCGGCTGGAACAGAACGGGATCATCGCCGGCTACACCGTCAAGCTGGGCCAGGAAGTGACCGACAACGCACTGCGCGCCTATGTCGGCATCACCATCGAGCCCAAGGCCGCACGCGACGTGCTCAAGCAGTTCAGGCGCATGCCCGAGATCGAACTGCTGTGTTCGGTCTCGGGCGAATTCGACTACGTCGCCTGGCTGCGCGCCAGCTCGGCCGAACGGCTCGATCAAATTCTGGACGAAATCGGCCAGATCGATGGCGTGTCCCGCACCACGACCTCGATCGTACTGTCGCGCAAGATCGAGCGTTGACCCCCACATCAAGAATATTCCTATAGAAATAGATGGATAGCGCCCCTAGCATGACGCCATACCTATTTCGTACGAGAGGTTATGAAGAACCAGACCAGCGTGATGGCCCATGCACCGAAGGGTCGGCTGCGCTTTTTTCTCCCCGGCCTCATCGCCCTGCTGAGCGGCTCGGCATTTGCGCAGTGCTCTGGCGATAGCCGCACCGTCAATCTGCCGCTGCCGGCAACCATCACCCCTGCCAGCAATGCCCCTGTCGGCACCGTGCTCACCAGTTGGATACAGAGCGACCCGGTTACCAATTACTTGTATTGTTACGCCAATCCGTCTAACGGTGTGATGGCGGATTTTTCGTGGTCGAGTATCTCGAATGTGCGGATCTGGTCTCCCGACATGGGAACCGAGATCAGGGTGTGGGAAACCACTGTCGCCGGCATCGGCGTGGCACTGATCCATCGCTGGTATAACGGCAATTGCAGATGGTCGAACTGGGAGGACGCCGAGACTGGTGGCGCGTGCAGCGGGCATATACCAGTGGGCAGCCAGGTCAAGGTAGCGCTGGTCAAGACCGGACCGGTGAGGGCTGGCAGGATCCAGAACATGACCGTCATGCGGGCCGTTCCGATCGGTGGGTATAATCTCCGCCCCATCTCATGGCAACGCATCTCGTTCGTGATCGGCGGGATCAATATCGTGGCGCCGACCTGCAGGGTCACGACCACTTCGGTAGCGGTCCAGCTTGCGCCTGTCAATGGGCTGTCGGCAAGCACGTTTACTGGCCATGACAGTAGCAGTACTCCGGTTCCGTTCGAATTGAAGCTGACATGCGGCAACAATCCCACCCGGCTTGGCATCACCTTCACCGATACCAGCAATCCTGCCAACGCCGGCACGACGCTGCCGTTGTCCGCCAGTTCATCGGCCAGGGGCCTGGGTGTACAGATTCTCCACAAGAATGCGCCGGTCCGTTACGGCTACGACTCGTCCAGGCCAGGCACACCGGGGCAGATCACGCTGGACTTGCGCAACGGTGGCCAACAAGTCGTCATGCCACTTGCCGCGCGGTATATACAGACCGGGCCTGCGGTGACTCCCGGTAGCGCCAATGCGCAGGCATCATTCACCATCTCGTATCAGTGAGGCGCTCTGCACCGACCGGACCTAGCCCACTCTACGGCTTGCTTATTGCCGCAGCCGACGCGCAGGCGTCCTCTACTTTCTCCCACCGGTAACAAGGTGCATGGGCCAGACACGCAGGGTCAAAAAAAGCGACACTCTTCCAAGGCGTGACCAGGATCGAATCGCCGGCCCCCAGTTCGGATGGGTTCGGCCATGTTGCAAGGCTGAGTGTCGCGCGCGCCGATACGTGTCGGCAGGCATCGGCTGAATCCACGATGCGGCGCGAAAACGCATGGGACTGAGACAGCGACCGCCATCACAGGGCATTGCACACCCAAAGATCTTTGAGAGTTTTCCTATAGCGCCGCATTGATAGGCCTATTAGGCTCGGAGCATACCAATCTCGAATTTCAACCATGCCAATCATAAAAAATCCAAGCGAATACCTAGCGCGATTCGCGATATGGTTGGTATTGATTGCCGCGTCCATGACAGGCGATGCTGTCGCGGCTTCAGCCCAATACCCCTGCACCGTGTATGCCCGCACGGTCACGTTGAAGATGCCGGACTCAGTGCGGATCCCGGCCGACGCGATCGTTGGTACCGTGCTAACGCCGTGGGTCACCAGCTCGAATACGGTGGTACACGTTCTCTGCGAGAAACCCTTCGTCGAGGCCAGCGGCATGGCCGCTGAGGTCGGCGCCGGCTTACAGAACTCGGGCCTTACCGTGATCCCGCCCTCCACGGGCCAACCTGTCATCGTATGGAATACCGGCATCCCGGGAATCGGAGTGGCGATGGTGGGTTACTTTCATTTCAACAATTGTCCATCAACCAGAGGAATGGGCATGTCACCTGCCGGGATTTCGGCTACCTGCGATGGCGCAGTTACACGACAGCACACCCTGATGGCGCTCCGGGTGGCACTGGTCAAGACCGGCTCGATCCAGTCGGGCGTCATCACTGAACAGTTGTTGGCATCGGCCAGGGAAATCTCCCGCCCGTCCAGCGCCGCACCCTTTGTCACTAATTCACCGCTACGTATCACGTACGTGCTAGGCTCGACCAACATCGTCGGGTCGACTTGCGCGGTGACCATACCGTCCCAGTCAGTAAAACTGAGTCCGGGCACAGGCCTGCCGCTGGCCAATTTCACTGGCCGCGACACGACCTCTGCGCAAGTACCATTTTCATTGCGCTTGAACTGCAGCGGCATAGGCAACCGGGTGGGCGTCACCTTCACCGACGTTCGCAATCGGGGCAATACCGGCAACAGATTGCCACTGGACGACAGCTCCACTGCTTCTGGGCTGGGCGTCCAGATTCTGAACGGCGGGCGACCGGTGGGTTTCGGGCCGGATGATGCACGGCCCGGCAACACCAACCAGATCGTGTTGCAGGAGGTATCGGGCAATTCAAATGTCGACCTGCCCTTTACCGCGCGCTATATCCAGACCGCTGACAAGGTGATGCCCGGCACTGCCAATGCAATCGCGTCCTTCACCTTCTCCTACCAGTAACCGCACCGGCAGGCCACACCCGTCCCAGGATAAAAAAAAGCCTGTCGGTGACGACAGGCTTTTTTGCACGACGACCATGCGCAACGTTATAGCGGGATCTGCGGCGGCACGTCTTCCGGCTTCACACCCGACAGCTTCTGCAGGTTGCCCAGCACGGTCGGCTTGATCTTGCCAGCAGTACGCTCGGCCACGATCCACTTGTTGATGGTCTCGACCCAGGCCTTGTCCTCTTCCTTGGGCACGCCGATGTTGGTGGAAGTGGCTTCCAGCGGCATCGGCACATACATCTTGCCCAGCGCCGGATTCTTCTTCAACACGTTCAGCGACAGCAGCCACACCAGCACCTGCGCATCGATGCGGCCGGTCTGCAGGGCCAGCGTGACGTCGTCGGCCTTTTCCAGGCGCACGATGGTGGCGTTGGGGCAGACGCGCGAAATCATCTGGTCGTGCGACGAGCCGATGTCGACACCGATCTTCACTTCGGGCTTGTTGAGTTCGGCCCAGGTCTTGTATTCCTTCTTGGAGACGATGGTGAACGCGTTCTGGAACAGCGGCTCCGAGAAACCGATCACTTCGCGCCGCGCCGGGGTCGGGTTCATGCCGAAGAAGACGTCGATCTTGCGCGTCTGCAGGTCCAGCACCGAGTTGCCCCAGGTGGTCTCTGTGATGTCGAGCTTGGCATTGAGGCTGGCCGCCAGGCTCTTGGCGAAGTCGATCATGAAACCGTTCCACTCACCGCTGGCCAGGTCCTTGTTGTAGTAAGGCGCTTGACCGCGCACGGCGCCGATACGCAGGATCTTGGTGCGCTGGATACGCGCGAAGGTGGCTTCGGTCGAACCCGGGGCAGTCGCCTGGGCGAATACATTCGGGAAGGCGGACACGGCGGCGAGGCCGGCGACATTGGCGATGAAACTGCGGCGGTTGGTCATGGTTCTCCCTGTTGGCGGATGGCGCTGTGGCGCGCTTGATGAATATGTCCGGCGTGTGACCGGACGTCGCCGACGATTTTAGCCCAGCACAGCGGCCAAAGGCGCTGGCCGCTTGATGAAATTCATTGGCCGGGGAACGATGGCACTCCATCATCCCGAGTGGCGGGAAATCCTGCGGATGACGATATGTATCGAGTTGCACATCAAATTGACGATAAATACGACATCACGACGTCAATATTGGTCTTTTTATCGTGCTCGCTCCTCCCTAGAATGCCAACAGGAACGATACCAAAGGGAGCTGCCATGAAGATCATGTTACTGGGCGCCGGCCATATCGGGCTGGCCATTGCACGCCGCCTGCACGACAGCGCAGACCATCAGGTGACGGTGGCCGACCGTGATCGGCTGGCACTGGCGCCATTGCAGCAGCTGGGTATCGCGACCATGACGCTCGAGCTCGACGATGCGCATCGACTGCGGCAAGTGCTGGCGCAGCACGATGCGCTCATCAATGCACTGCCCTACCACATGGCCATTGTGGTGGCCGAGGCCGCCCGCGACAGTGGCACCCATTACTTCGATCTTACCGAGGACGTGCGCGCCACGCGCCGCATCATGCAACTGGCGCACGAGGCCGGGACGGCCTTCATGCCGCAATGCGGACTGGCGCCGGGCTTCGTGGGCATTGCCGCGCATCACCTGGCGCAAGGCTTCGACGATATCGTCGAAATCAAGATGCGGGTCGGCGCGCTGCCGCAATACCCCACCAACGAAATCAAGTACAACCTGACCTGGAGCGTCGATGGCCTGGTCAATGAATATTGCCATCCGTGCGAGGCCATCCGCGACGGCGTGCTGCAGGAACTGCAGCCAATGGAAGGGCTGGAGCATTTCTCGATCGATGGTGTCGAGTACGAGGCCTTCAATACGTCCGGCGGGCTGGGCACCTTGTGCAGTACCCTGGCCGGGCGCACCAGCAACCTCGACTACAAATCGGTGCGCTATCCAGGGCATCGCGCGCGACTGCACTTCCTGCTGCACGAGTTGCGCCTGAAGGAACGCCCGCAACTGCTCAAGGACATCCTGCGTGCCGCCGTGCCGGCCACGCTGCAGGACGTGGTACTGGTGTTCGTCACCGTCAGCGGCCACAGCAGGGGCCAGTATGTGCAGCGGGTGTTCAGTCGCAAGGTCTTTGCCAGTGCCGACGAGAGCGCGATCCAGATCACCACGGCCGCCGGCGTGTGCGCCGCAGTCGACCTGTTCGCCGCCGGCAGGCTGCCGCAGCGCGGCTTCATCGCCCAGGAGCGCATTGCCCTGCCCGAGCTGCTGGCCAACCGCTTCGGGCGCGTCTATGCAGAGCGGGAGTACACTGGCGGCATCGCATCCCAGGGAGACCCGCATGACACCAGAGGCAACCGGCCGGCAGCGCTTGCAGCATGACGATACCGCAGTGACGGGCTCGGGCCTGATCCGGCTGCTGGGCGCACACCGCTCGCCGCAGCAGATCGACTTCCTGCTGCGCGCACTGCATGTCCCGCCCTCTACGCTGGCCCCGGCAGGCGAGCACGCCAGTCGGCTCGAACTGGCGCAGGCGCTCAACATGCTGCTGTTCGAAAAGCTGTTGGGCGAGGTACCCGATGCCGCCGCCTATGTGGCCGACGCCATGGCCACCGGAACCCGCATGCACTTCGATCACGGCGCGCTGCGCACGGTGCTGGGCGATCACACCGGGCTGTTGCCGCCGGGCGTGGAGGTGATCGTGCGCATATTGCGACCGCTGGGTTATGTCCGCAACGGCTTGTATCCGCTGGAACGCCTGCGCATGACCGGGCATACCTACGGCCACGCCGATGCGCCCGAGGACATCGCCCAGTTCTTCGTCAGCGAACTGCATGTCGAGCGCTTCTCGCCCGAATTCCAGGCCGCCGTCGCACGCGTGGTCGGTACCTCGATCGATCCGCTCGATGACGACGCCAAGGCCCTGCTGGCGCAATTGGAGCAAGCCGGACACTTGCCCATGGCAGCGGCCCAGGGCTTGCTGCCGGCCCTGCTGTCGTGCTTCGAGCGCCAGCACGAATTGCCGACCCTGGCCGACTACGAACTGCTGCGCGCCGAATCGGCCGAAATGGCCTGGATCGCAACCGAAGGCAATGTCTTCAACCATGCCACCGACCGCGTGGCCGACGTCGAACAGGTGGCCCGCCAGCAGCGCGACCTGGGCCGCCCGATGAAGGACAAGATCGAGGTCTCGCGCAACGGTCGCGTCAGGCAGACCGCCTATCGCGCCTGCACGGTGGTGCGCCCGATGCGCAACGAGCAAGGCCAGGTAGTGCAGAAATCGGTGCCCGGTTCGTTCTACGAGTTCATCTCGCGTGCCCGGTATATCGACGAGCATGGTGTCGAGCGGCTCGACCTGAGCTTCGACAGCGGCAATGCGCAAGGCATCTTCAAGATGACCGCCCAGTCCTCGCTTTAACAGTCAGCCAATCCGGGTAAATCCGGGTAAGAAGCGGCCCACCTCCGGTGCATCGGCCTTACGCTGTGACCCTGCATTTCGGTTCCGTATGGCAATAGTGCCGCGACCTTTTTGCAGCATCATGGGCGAGAGGGGGGGTCTCATGCAAACCACGCAATCGTTGCGCCGCCATCGCGTCGGCGGGCTGCTGGCAGTGTGCGCACTGGCGATGTCGGGCTGCGCCAGTTTCACCGACATCAGCACCGACGAGCGGGAGCTCTACATGGTCAGCGCCACCGGCGTGAGCTATACCATGTCGATTCCGGCCTTGACCGCGGCGGCCAGGGAAAAAGCCGATGAATTCTGTGGCCGGCAGCAGATGAATGCCGACCTGCGCCAGCTGGTGCGCGGCTGGCGCCCGATGCAGGTCGAACTGTACTTCCGCTGCCAGGCCAAGGGGGTGAGCCTGCAGGCGCTGCTGAACTGAGCCCGATCAGGCGCGCGGCAGGGCACGCTCGCGCAGTACGCTGCCATCGGCGGCGAAACCATCGGCCAGCCTGAATTCGCTCACGCCCAGCGATGCCAGCGACTCGGCGGCATCCCACAATGGTTCCTGCAGGTCGCCATCGATCAATTGCGATGCGCTAGCCAGCAGCGCATCGGCACGCCGCAGCTGCACCTGCAGGATGGCGTCGCCGGCATCCTCGCCGATGGCCATGATGGCGCGCGCATCGGCCGCCGCCGCGCTCGATACGGCCAGCCCCTGCTCCAGTTCGGACAGCATCTGCAGCATGCGATATTCGGCATTGCCGGCTTGCTTGGCGCCATGGAACAGATCCTGGTACAGGAAGTGCAGTTGGCATGCGTCGGCATGGCTGCTGCCGGTCAGGCACTGGCGCATCAACGCCGACTGGTCGGCGGCCCAGGCCCTGAAGCGCTCTGCGCGCTGTTCGAAATAGGCGTCGGCGGCCGCCTCGTCGGTGGGTATTACATAGAACGGGTCGTCCAGCTGCTTGAGCGCAAAACCGAGCAGGAAACGCAATTCCAGCACTTCGTCATCGGTACCGAAACCGGCTTCGGGCCAGCCCCGCATGCTGCGCTCGATGGCCGGCACGCTCATCACCTTGCGGTCGGTCAGCGAGGCGAACGCGTCGCGGTTCATCGCCTCGAGTTCGCTGTAGCTGATTGCATCGATCTCCTGCGGGTGGTACAGGTGGTGCACCAGCACCACGCGGGCTCGCTCGCTCTCCAGTCCGGCGCGCTGCAGGCTCAGGCGCAAGGTATCGAAACTGTCGCCATCGGCCAGCACGCGCGAAGCTTGCAGGCCGCCCCTGGTGCGCACCAGCAACGGGATCAGGAAGGCGTTGATCTCGAGTTCGGTATCGCCCCGGCGCAACAGCAGCATGTCGGCCGCATCTTCCACCGTCTGGCGCAGCAGAGCGTGGCCGCGCTCGTCCTCGAAGCGCAGTTGCTCCAGCGCCTCGTAGAGCGTTTCATCGTCGCGCTGGCGCAGGCAATTGCGAATCATGCGCTCCAGCTCGGCCTGCCCTACCCGTTGGCCATCGGCGCCGACCGTCCCGGCGGCCACCGCCGTGGCCAGCGCGGCCAGCTGGCGTACCCGCTCCTCGTCCTGGTCCAAATCGCCGCTGGCGGCGTGCGCGTTTTGCTGGCGCCGGCGCGAGGCGTCGGTGGCCACATGGGTGAGCGGCTTGTCGCGGGCGGGGCCGGCCGGCTTAGGGGCAGGTTTTGCGGCAGGCTTTGGAGCAGGCTTGGCGATCGGGCGCTTGGGTTTATTCATGATCTTTCTCGTTCAATTCACAGTCGGTGTCGAGCGCGTCGGGGCCGTGACCAGCACCATGCCGGCCAGGGCTACGGCGAAGGCCGCTCCCTGCAGCCAGCTCAGGCGCTCGCCCAGCACCACCACGCCGACGACGGCGGTGCTGATGGGAAGCATCACGGTAAATACGCCGGCCCGGCCGGCCGGCACTACCTTCAGGCCTGTCATCCACAGCCAGACCGTCCATACGCTGGCCGCCAATCCATAGAAAAGCAGCAGCGCCCAGATGTCCAGCGTGACGGCGACGAAGTCGAAATGCAGCGCCAGGTATACACCCATGGGTGTCATCAGCAACAGGCCCCACAGGTTGATGATGGCACTGATCCGCTTCGGGCTCAGGACCGACGTCAGCTTCTTGCCGATGACCGCATAGGCGGCCTCGCACAGTACGGCGCCCATGACGAACAGGTTGCCGATCCAGGCGTCGTGAGGTGCGGTCACGCCCGCATGGGGTGGCTTGGCCAGCGACAGCATGCCGATACCCAGCACGCCGCAGGCGATCGCGCCCCATACGCGCGGCCCTATCCTTTCCTTGAGGAAGATCCAGCTCATCAGCGCCACCACCGCCGGGATGGCCGACATGATCACCCCGGCCGATACGGCGCTGGTCATCGAGACCCCGGTGATCATGCAGATGCTGAACAGGAAGTTGCCCAGGAATGACTCCAGGAACAGCAGCCAGCGCGACTGCGACGATAGCGCCAGTTCGCCGGGCGGTTTCTTCAACCAGCGCAGCATGGCCACGGCGCCGATGCCGAAACGCAGCCAGGCCAGCAGGAACAACGGCAAGGCAGCCACCAGGGGCTTGCTCAGCGCCACGTAGGCGCCCACCAACGACATGCTCAGGATCAGGCAGGCGTAGCCGGCCGGGCGGCTGGGGGTAAAGCTCATGCTTTCCTTGGTCTGGGTTGGCGGAAATTCGGACAGGGCCGTATTTTAATCGACGCCCGTGCCTGCGGTTGGCACGCCATGCCGCGACCATCCCATGGCCAGGCACGCCGAACACCCCGCACAGGCGGCCGGGCCCAGGCCATGCGACTGGCACAAAAAAGGGGCCCGCCAGGCGAGCCCCTAAAAAAGGTCCAAACTGCAAAACACAAGCACGACGTTGTCCGGACCAGCCAAACCAGATAAGAGGGCCTCGCCCGCTCAGGACCCGCCCGGCGCACGGCCGTGTCGATCCACTCCCCGGCCCAGCGACCGGGCGGTCTGGCCGGCGATGCCGTAGTCGGTGTTGGGAATGTCCTTGAGGATGACGCGCACCTCGGCGCGCTCGATGCCCACCGTATCGACGGCGGCATCGGTGAGCGCGGCGATCAAGCGCTCCTTTTGCAACTCGGTGCGACCGGCGATGAAAGTGACCTGGATGATGGACATGGCTACTCCTGTCCCGCCGCGATTGCCGCGACCGTCTTGCCACCGATGCCGAACTGCGTGGCCGGCACCTCGGTGAGCCACACCCGCACCGAGTCGATCGGCGCGCCGATGGCCTCGACGGTGGCTTGCGTCAGGGCGCCCACCAGCGCCTCCTTTTGCTGGTCGCTATAACCTTCGACCACGAACATCTCGATATTGGGCATGCTGGCTCCAGCCATCCTCGGTGCGGCAGATCTTATGCGGCGCCTGGGGATAAATCAAATTCATGCAATGCATCGGCTCTATAAGTCCCGCCGATTCCATACCGCAACGGCATCGGCAACGCCCGAGGCGAGCTCCGTCGTCCGTGCCGCCATGCCGACATTGCATGCCGCCGACCCGCATGCCAGCGCATACTGGGTCATCGATGGCCATTTTCCAGCAAGGACTCCCATGCCCTCTTCCACTGCCCCTGCCGCACGTCGTTCCTACGGCGTCATCGGCGGGCTCGGCCCCCTGGCCAGTGCCGATGTGTTCTTCAAGCTGATGCGCTCGATCGCCGGACGCAACATGGCCGACAGCGCCGACGTCGTATTCGAGCAGCATCCGTTCAAGGGCAATCACTCCAGCACCAGCGCCACCACCGAACGCAAGCTGTACGTGTTCGACTTGATCCGTGCCTTCGAGCAACGCCACATCGATGTGATCGTATTGCCCTGCTTTCTCAGCCATACCTTCCTCGATGAGCTCAGCGCCAACACCACGCTGCCCATCGTCGACTTGATGGCGGCGCTGGCGCTGCATGTGCGCAGCCAGTATCCGCACGCCCGGCGCATCGGCGTACTGGCCTCGGACTTCACCCGTGAGGCGCGCCTGTTCGAACGCTACTTTGCGGCGCCCGGGTTCGAGGTGGTATATCCGCGCCCCCATGAGGGGCGCAACCTGGTCAGCGAGGCAGTCTATGGCGAACAGGGCATCAAGCGTGGCCAGCTCGACGGCGCGCCACTGGCGCTGCTGCGCCAGGCGGCGCACGACCTGGCCGCGCAGCAGGTGGACCTGATCCTGCCCGGCCTGACCGAGGTGGCATTGGTGGCGCATGCGCTGGGCACGCTGCCGGCACCGCTGGTCGACAGCAACCAGGTCTATGCCGATCACATCGCGGCCAGCCACGACCACCTCGCCACCCGGCCTTTCAAGCTGGGCGTGGTGGGCGGCGTGGGGCCGGCGGCCACGGTCGACTTCATGCAGAAGATCGTGCGCAATACACCGGCGGCACGCGACCAGGATCACATCAAGCTGCACGTCGAGCAGAACCCGCAGATTCCCGACCGTACCGAGAACCTGGTCGGCGACGGGCTCGACCCCACCATCGCCCTGTACGCCACCTGCAAGAAGCTGGAAGACGGCGGCGCCGACCTGATCGCCATTCCCTGCAATACGGCGCATGCCTATGTCGAGCGTATCCAGGGTAGCCTGGCCATACCCATCGTCAATATGCTCACCGTGACGGCCGAGGCCATCCGCACCCGGTTTGCGCAGCTGACCCGGGTCGGCCTGCTGGCTACCTCGGGCACCATCGGCAGCGGCGTGTACCAGCGCGAACTGGCCGCGCACGGGCTGGCGCAACTGGTCCCGTCCCCGGCCATGCAGCAACGGGTAATGAATGCGATCTATGGTCCCCAGGGGGTCAAGGCCGGTTTCACACAAGGCCAATGCCAGGACGACATCCGCGCCGCGCTCGACGACCTGGTGCAGCAAGGCGCCGAGGTGATCATCCTGGGCTGCACCGAGCTGCCCTTGCTGCTGCCCTCGGGCCCGTGGGCGCACCAGGGCGGATCGACCCTGACACTGGTGGACCCGACCGAAACGCTGGCGCGCCGTTGCGTGGCCTACGCCAGCGCGACGCGTCACTGAGCCGCGTGCGAGCCCGGCAAGGCGCCGGTCGCAGCATGCGCACCATCAGGTCGATGCGGCTACCAGGCTGCGAGGATGCCGCCCTTGAACTCGGTCTCGATGAAGCGCTTCACTTCGTCCGACTGGTAAGCCTGTACCAACTTGGGCAGCCACGCCTGGTCGCGGTCCTTTTCGCGCACGGCGATGACGCAGGCATACGGGCTCTCGCCGCCTTCGACAAGCAGGCTATCGCGCGCCGGATTGAGACCGGCCTTGGCGGCAAAGTCGGCGTTGACGGCCGAAGCGTCGAGGTCATCGAGGGTGCGCGGCAACTGGGCGGCGTCGATCTCGACGAATTTCCACTTCCTGGCGTTCTCGGCGATGTCGATGGGGGTGGCATTGACACCGGTTAGCGGATCGATGCCAGCGCGCAGCTTGATGAGGCCGTGCTTTTGCAGCAACAGCAGGACCCGGCTCTCGTTGGCAGGATCGTTGGGGATCCCGATCCGGGCACCGCTGGGAATGTCGGCCAGGGCCCGATACTTCCTGGAGTAGATAGCCATCGGTCCGATCATGGTATTGCCGGTGCCGTAGATCTTGTAGCCGCGCGCCTTGACCTGGGCATTGAGGAAGGGACGATGCTGGTAGCTGTTGGCGTCGAGTTCGCCTGCATCCAGCGCGGCATTGGGCTGGATGTAGTCGTTGAACTCGATGATCTGGATCCTGTAGCCAGGGTTATTGCGCTCGAAGACGCGCTTGGCCGCTTCGAATATCTGCGCATGCGGACCACTGGTCACGCCGACCTTCAACACCTTGTCCGCAGCCAGTGCCGGGCCGGCCGCCATCATTGCCACTGCCAACGCCGCGACCAGCCCCCTGGCGCTGCGTGCGATCCCGCGAATGTCCATCGATGCCCTCCCGGCTTTGAAGAAAGAGCATCAATGTATCGGCCAGGCAGCGGCGGCGGAACGAATCTTTTCCGTCTTGGTTATGTGTACGCCGACTAAGCGCGCAGCAATTCCGGTTCTTCGGTGGGCAGCGCCGGGGCCGGCGCGCCGGGCACCGCGGCGATCAGCGAGCGGGTGTACGGATGCTGCGCATGGCGCCAGATCGACTGGTGGTCGCCGCGCTCGACGATGCGGCCATCATTCATCACCAGTACCTGGTCGGCGATGTAGCGCACCACCGACAGGTCGTGCGAGATGAACAGGTAGGCCAGGCCGAATTCGCGGCGCAGGTCGACCAGCAAATTCAGGATCTGCGCCTGCACCGACACGTCCAGCGCCGACACCGGCTCGTCGCAGATCACCAGCGATGGCTTCAGGATCAGCGCCCGGGCAATGCCGATACGCTGCCGCTGGCCGCCCGAGAATTGATGGGGATAACGTTGCAATGCGCTCTGCGGCAGGCCCACCAGATCGATCATCGATGCGATGCGACGCTGGCGTTCGTGACGCTCGCCGAGCGCATGGATCACCAGCGCCTGGTCCAGTATCTGGGCGACCGACTGGCGTGGATTGAGGCTGGCGTACGGGTCCTGGAAGATCATCTGTACCTGGCGCCGGTGTGCTCGCAAGGCACGCCGATCGAGCCGCGCGATGTCGACGCCGCCCAGCACGATGCGCCCATCGGCGACGTCGGCCAGGCGCACGATGGCGCGTGACAACGTGGATTTGCCGCAACCCGATTCGCCCACCAGCCCCACGGTCTGGCCCGGCGCGATATCGAACGACACGCCCCGCACCGCATGCACCGATCCGCGCGGCATGTCGTAGCGCACCTGCAGGTCCTGCACCGACAGCAGCGGCGACTCGGCCAGCTCTGCGCGCGGCGCCAGCGCCTGCGGATGCTCGCGCGGGCTGAGCGTGAACTGGCGCTGGCCGTCGGCGTCGATCGTGGTGCGGATCTCGGGCAGGCGTTGCTGGCGATAATGGATCTCCTGCTCCATGCGCAGCGACGCACCCAGCAGGCCACGGGTGTAGGGGTGCCTGGGATGGGCGAACAGTTCGCTGCTGGCGCCCTGCTCGACCTTGGTCCCGTCGAACATCACCGCCACCCGGTCGGCCCATTGCTCGACCACGCCCAGGTCGTGCGTGATCAACAGCACCGCCATGGAAAGCTCGCGACGCAATTGGTCCAGCAGCGCAAGAATCTGCGCCTGTATGGTCACGTCCAGGGCGGTGGTGGGTTCGTCGGCCACCAGCAGGCGCGGCCGGTTGGCCACGGCCATGGCGATCATCACGCGCTGGCGCTGCCCACCGGACAGCTGGTGCGGGAAATCGTCGATGCGCAGCTGGGGCTGCGGGATGCGTACCAGCGCCAGCAGCTCGATGGCGCGTGCGCGGGCAGCCGATGGCGACAGGTCCTGATGCAGGCGGATCGCCTCGATCACCTGCTGGCCGATGGACAGCACCGGGTTGAGCGAGGTCATCGGCTCCTGGAAGATCATCGAGATGGCATTGCCGCGCAAGGCGGCCAGTTGCGATCCGGACAACCGCAACAGGTCGCGCCCCTCGAAGTGGATCTGGCCCGTCACCTGCGCACTGGGCGGCAGCAAGCCCAGCAGCGACAGCGCGGTGGTCGACTTGCCGCACCCCGATTCGCCCACCAGCGCCAGCATCTCGCCGGGAGCGATCGCCAGGTCGAGGTGGCGCACCGCGTCGTGGCCGGGAAACGAGATGCTGAGGTCGCGCAATTCAAGCAGCGGCGGCATGGTGGCTCCTAGGCGGTGACGCCGGCACGAAAACTTGCGCCCACATGTTGCGCCGGCAAGGTGGCCTGGCCACCAAAGAGTTTTTCGCGCAGGCTGCCATCGGCGTAGTCACGCTTGTACGAACCTCGCTCCTGCAGCACCGGGATCACCAGATCGATGAAATCCTCGAAGCTCTCCGGGCTTACCGTGCGGGTCAGGTTGAAGCCATCGATGCCGGTATCGGCCATCCATGCTTCGAGCTGGTCGGCCACCTGGGTGGGTGAGCCGACGATGGTGGCGTAACGCCCGCCCAGTTCCATCTGCTGCAACAGCTTGCGCTTGGTCCAGTTCAGTTCCGGATTGGTCACGGTCTTGACCAGCGACTCGATGGAGTTGGTCTTGGCCGCTCGAATCGGCTCGTCCAGGTCGTATTGCGAGAAATCGATCCCGGTGCCCGCGGAGAAATGCGCCAGGCCGGCCTCGGGGCTGGCGTAGCGGGCATATTCGCGATACTTCTCCTGGGCCAGTTGCTCGGTGGCGGCGGTCACCACCGTAAGCCCCATGAAGATCTTGATGGCATGCGGATCACGGCCCTCGCGCTCGGCCCCCGCGCGCACCTGCTGCACCAGCTTGCCGGCGGCCTCGCGCGTCTGGCTGGAGATGAAGACGCATTCGGCGTGGCGCGCACCGAAGGCCTGGCCGCGCCCGGACGAGCCAGCCTGGTACAGCACCGGGGTGCGCTGCGGTGACGGCTCGCACAGGTGTATGCCTTCGACCTGGTAGTAGTCGCCGCTATGCCTGATCTTGTGTACCCGCGCCGGATCGGCATACATCCGGTTGGCACGGTCGCGCACCACGGCGCCGTCTTCCCAGCTGCCTTCCCACAATTTGTAGACCACTTCCATGAACTCGTCGGCGCGATCGTAGCGCTGGTCGTGCTCGAGCTGCTCGGTCAGGCCCATGGCGCGCGCGGCGCTGTCGAGATAGCCGGTGACGATGTTCCAGCCGACGCGCCCGCGGCTGAGGTGGTCCAGGGTCGACATGCGTCGCGCAAACAGGAACGGCGCCTCGTAGGTCAGGTTGGCGGTGACGCCAAAGCCCAGGTGGCGGGTCGCCGCCGCCATGGCCGACACCAGCAGCAGCGGGTCGTTGACCGGCAGCTGGATCGACTCGCGCAGGGTGATGTCGGGCGATCCCTGGTAGATATCGTAGACACCGACGATATCGGCCAGGAACAGGCCGTCGAACTTGCCGCGTTCGAGCAGCTGCGCCAGCTGCGTCCAGTAGCCGACGTCGGTGTAGTCCTGCGAACGGTCGCGTGGATGGGTCCACAGGCCATGGTTGATGTGGTTCACGCAGTTCATGTTGAACGCGTTGAGGCGAATCTCTTTCTTGCTCATGCCAGTTCCCGGTATTGCGGCTCGAGCTGCACGTCGAGTGCTTCGTTGAAGCGGGCGAAGAAGGCGCACAGTGCAGCGCGCAGGGTAAGCTCGACGATCTGCGATTCGTCGAAATGTTCGCGCAGGCGCGCCACCAGGCTGTCGCCCACACGCTGGCGCGTTACCGCCAGGGCATAGTCGCGCACCAGTCGTTCGAGCGGCGCCAGGCCGGGCACGTCGGCCTCGAGAATGCGCTCGACGGTCTGCGGCGCGACGTGTTCTGCCTGCAGCTTGGGCGCATGGTGCGATACGCAGTAGCTGCATTCGTTGGCCTTGGACGCCGTCACCAGCACGATCTCGAGATGCAGCCTGGAGATATTGCCTTCGGCGCCGAGGCCCAGCAGCAAGCCGTAGATATGCTCGATCGAGGCTGGCTTGTGGGCCAGCACGCCGAGCATGTTGCCGAACGCACCGTAGTGGTTCTCGACCTGCTCGAAGATGCTGCGGGCCGGACCTGCCGGCAATTGATTCGACAGGAGCGTGGATACGCGTGCCATGGGTGTTCTCCTATTGTCTGTGGCGTGGGTCGAGCACGTCGGCCAGGCCGTCGCCCAGAAGATTGAGCGCCAGCACCGTGATCACGATGGCGATGCCGGGAAAGGTAGCGATGGTCCAGTCGGTGCGCAGCACCTCGCGGCCGGCGCCGACCATGTTGCCCCAGCTGGCCACGTTGGGGTCGCCCAGCCCGAGGAAGGCCAGGCTGGATTCGGTGAGGATGGCGGTAGCCACCATCAGCGAGGTCGATACCAGGATCGGCGTGAGCGCGTTGGGCAATATTTCGCGCAGGATGATGCGGGCGTCGCCCGCGCCCAGTGCCACGCTGGCCTGCACCATTTCACCGTGGCGCAGGCGCAGAACCTCGGCGCGCACCAGTCGCGCCAGGCTGGGCCAGGCGGTCACGCCGATGGCCAATGCGATGCTCGACAGGCTCGGTTGGACCACCGCCACGATGGCCAGCGCAAACAGGAACGATGGGATGGTCTGGAAGAATTCGGTGACGCGCATCAGCACCGCATCGGCGCGACCACCGTAGTAACCGGCCAGCACACCACCCGATATGCCCACCAGCAGTGCCACTGCCGTCGACACCAGGGCAATGGTCAGCGAAGCACGGGCGCCATGCAGGATGCCAGCCAGCAGGTCGCGTCCCATCATGTCGGTGCCCAGCCAATAGGCGGGGTCGGTGCCGGCATGGATGAAGGGCTCGGCCACCATGTCCAGCGGGTCGCCGGGAAACAGCACCGGTGCCAGTAGCGCCATGGCCAGCACCAGCGACAGCAGCGAGCTGCCGGCCAGCGCCGAGGGTGAGCGCAGCAGGCGGCGCAGCCAGTGGCCAGGCGCGGCCAGCGGGCGGCTCGGTACTCCGGAGTCGACCTGGCCTGCCGCGCGCGGCGCGGCGCGGGTGCTGGAGAATTTGCTCATGTCCGGGTCCTCATGCCAGGCGAATGCGCGGGTCCAGCCGCACGTAGACGGCGTCGACGATCCAGTTGACCACGATCACCACCACCGAGCTGCACAGCAAGATGCCGAGCAACAAGTTGAAATCGCGCTGGAACAGCGCCTCGAAGGCCAGCCGCCCCAGCCCGGGCCACGAGAACACGGTCTCGACCAGCACCGCACCGCCGACGATGGAGCTGGCCTGCACGCCCAGCATCGTCACCAGCGGCAAGAGCGCGTTGCGCAATACGTGGGCCATCAGCACCCGCGGCGCACGCGCGCCCTTGGCCACGGCGGTGCGCACGAAGTCCTGGCGGCGCACCTCGATCATGGTGGCGCGCATGAGTCGCGTATAGACCGCCATGTAGAACAGGCCCAGCGTGACGGCCGGTAGCACCAGGTGGCGCGCCACGTCGAGCACATGGGCCAGGCCCGTGTAGCCGGCCTCGACGGTGAACATGCCGCCCACCGGCAGCCAGTCGAGCCATACCGAAAACACCACCACCAGCATCAGTCCGATCCAGAACAGGGGCGTGGCGAAGAACAGCAGCGCCAGGGTCGAGATGACCACGTCCGCCAGCCGGCCGGCACGATACGCCGCCAGCGCGCCCAACGCCGAGCCGGCGATGGCGGCAAAGGCGATGGCGCCACCCATGAGCAACAGCGTGGCCGGCAGCCGATCGGCAATCAACGAAACCACCGGCATGCCATGGCGGAACGAATAGCCGAGGTCGAACTGCAGCAGGTGCCACAGGTATCTGCCGAACTGCACCAGCAGTGGTTGGTCCAGGCCGAACTGCTGGCGCAATGCCGCCATGTACTCGGGCGTGGCCGCGCCGGCCTCGCCGGCCAGCACCTGGGCGGCGTCGCCGGGCGCCAGCCGCAGCAGGAAGAAATTGATCACGGTCACGCCCAGCACGACAGCCGCCAGTTGCAGCAGGCGGCGCGCTGCCCGGCGCGCTAGGCGGTGCGTTCGCAAGTTGTTCAATGCGGATAGGCGCATGGCGTGTCCTTGGCTATCAGCGGGCCGCAGCCGGAGCGCCGCCGGCCACCCGGGGGCCATTGTCGAACCAGGCGTTCTTCAGCGAGCTGTAGATCTGGTCGACGCCCGAGACGGTGTCCTTCAGGCTGGACGACTGCAACGTGAAGAAATGCAGTTCCAGCAATGGGATCGATGGCAGGTCTGTCTGCACCCGCTGCTGGAATTGCTTGAACAGCGCCACCCGTTCGGCCTGGTCGGCCGAGCCCTGGGCTTGCTGGATCAGGCGGTCGGCTTCGGGGCTGCGATAGCCCGAGGCGTTGGTCCAGGGGATGTTCTTGCCGATCGAATCGCTCCAGTAGGCGCGGGTGACGCCCACCAGCGGATCGGCAAAACCGGCGAACCACACCAGCGACAGGTCGTAGTCGCGCTCGCCATATACCCGGCGGGTGAAACCGGGCGTATCCTGGGCCCGCACGGCGACCTCGATGCCGACCCGCTTGAGTGCGGCACGAACGAATTCGCCACTGCGCTTGAAGTCGTCGCCATACGGCAGGTAGTCGAGGTTGATGCGCAGGCGCACGCCATCGGCGCCACGCTTGAGTCCGGCCTGGTCAAGCAGCGACTCGGCCTTCTTCGGATCGAAGCCGTACTGCGGCACATCGGCGGCATGGAACTGCTTGAGGGTGGACACCACGGGACTGGTGGCGGGCTTGCCGAAGCCGTACCACACCACCTTGTTGAAGGCGTCGCGGTCGATGGCGTAGGCCAGCGCCTGGCGTACCCGCACATCCTTGAAGTACGGCTTGTCGAGGTTGACGTCGACGAACAGCCAGGGCGAGATCCAGTCGTAGCCGCGCGTCTCCAGTTTCAACGCGGGCAGCTTGGCCAGCCGCTCGGCGTCCTTCAACGGCACCGGCGAGAACGGCGCGTATTGCACTTCACCTTTTTCCAGCGCGGCGGCGCGAGCGCCGGCGTCGGGCACGATCTTGAACACGATGCGATCCAGGTAGGGCTTGCCACGGTCCCAATAGTCAGGGTTGCGCTCGAGCGTGATGTAGTTGCCGCGACTCCACTGCTTGAACACGAACGGCCCGGTGCCGACCGGCTTGTTGTTGTACGGATTATTGAGAATGTCGGTGCCTTCGTAGAGATGCTTGGGCAACACCTGGGCACCGTTGCTGTTGAGCGAACTCAATACCGCCAGCGAGGGCTCGCTGAAATGGATCACCACCGTGTGCTCGTCGGGGGTATCGGTCGAGCTCACCTTGCTGAAGATGATCTGGTTGCGCGGGTGGATCTTCTTCCACACGTTTTCCAGCGTCCATTTGACATCGGCCGACGTGAACGGCTTGCCATCGTGCCATTTCACGCCATGGCGCAAGTGGAAGGTCAGGGTCTTGCTGTCCTTGGAGACTTCCCAGCGCTCGGCCAGGGCCGGTCGCAACTTGAAGTCGTTGTCGTATTCCACCAGGCCATCGAACACGTTGGCGCTGAAGAAACCGGTGGGCGAGGCGGTATTGAGCGCCGAGGTGAGGATCACCGGCTCCGGCTGCAGGATGGCGGTAAGCGTGCCGCCCGGGGTGGCGGCCTGGGCACCGATACCGGTGGCCAGCGCGGCGCCAGCCAGCAGGGTGCGAAACAGGATGCGTTTGAACATGTGCGCTTTCGTCGGAGGAGGCGTTATTGGGCAAGCCAGGCGTTCTTCAGGGAACCCTGCGACTGGTCACCCTGCTCGGTGATGCCGTGCAGGCGCGGCGAATGAATGGTGAAGAAGTGCAACTCGATCAGTGGCAGCGTCGGCAGCTCGGCCTGGGTGATCTGCTGGAAGCGCTTGAACAATGCGATGCGTTCGGCTTGCGTGGCCGCGCCCTGGGTCTGCTCGATGATCTGATCGACCTCGGCATTGCGATAGCCGGAGCTGTTGGTCCAGGGCACGTTCTTGCCGATCCAGCCCGACCAGTACATGCGGGTCAATCCGATCTGCGGATCGGGGAACGAGGCGTTCCAGGTCAAGGCGGTATCGAAATCGCGGTCGCCATAGACGCGCTTGGTGAAGGCGGCTGTATCCTGGCTGCGGATGTTGACCTCGATGCCGACCCGCTTGAGCGACTGTTTCAGGTACTCGGCACTGCGCCGGTAGTCGTCGCCGTAGGGCAGGTAGTCGTTGCCGATGGCAAAGCGCACGCCGTCGGCGCCGCGCTTGAAGCCGGCTTCGTCGAGCAGCGCCTCGGCCTTCCTGGTGTCGTAGCCATAGCGCGGCACGCCGGGGTCGAAGAACTGGGCCAGCGTGGTCGGCACGATCGACACCGCCGGCTTGCCGTAGCCATACCAGACCACCTTGTTCAAGCCTTCCAGGTTGGCGGCATGGGCGATGGCGCGCCGTACCCGCACATCCTTGAGATACTTGTTGTCGAGGTTGAAGTCGAGGTACAGCACCGGCGAAGACCACTGGTAGCCATTGGTCTCGACCTTGACCTTGCCCGACTGCGCCAGGCGCTGGGCCTCCTTTGGCGGCACCGGGCTGAACACCGCGTATTGCGCTTGGCCATTCTCGAGCAGGGCGGCGCGCGCGCCGGCGTCCGGCACTACCTTGAAGATGATGCGGTCGAGGTAGGGCTTGCCGCGATCCCAGTAGTCCGGATTGCGCTCCAGCGTGATGTAGTTGCCCTTGTTCCATTCCTTGAACACGAAGGCGCCAGTGCCCACCGGCTTGTTGTTATTGGGATTGTCGAGCACGTCGCTACCCTCATAGAGGTGCTTGGGCAGGACCGGTGCACCCCACGAATTGAGCGTAGACAACAATGCCAGCGACGGCTTGGTGAAGCGGAACACGGCCGTCAGCGGGTCGGGTGTATCGACCTGGGCCAGGTTGACCAGGATCGCCTTGTTGCGCGGATGCAGGGTCTTCCACACATTCTCGACCGACCACTTGACGTCGGCCGAGGTGAACGGCTTGCCGTCATGCCACTTCACGCCGGACCGCAGGTGGAACGTGATGGCCAGGCCATCCTTGGAGACCTCCCAGCGCTGCGCCAGCTGGCCATGCGGCTTGAGTTCGTTGTCGTAGCTGAGCAGGCCGTCATAGACATTGGTGGCAATGAGCGAGGTCGGCTGGGCGGTATTGACGGCGCCGGTCAACGTCACCGGTTCGGGCTGCACGATGGCCAGCAGGGTACCGCCCTGCCTGGGTGCGGGGTCGGCCGCCTGCGCGGCGCCGGCCAGCAGGGCCGGCAGGATCAGGCTGGCCAGGCACGCAGCCGGGCGGGAGATGAATCGATTTTGCATGTCTCGTGATGATCGGATGTGGCCGCAGGCGCGGCGCGACGTCCACCGCGCGGGGCGCCGTGGACGGTGCGAGGGACAACGGGCAATCGGCAATGGGCAATGGGCAATGGGCAATGGGTCAGGCGAACCGCTTCAACATCGCCCTGCGAATGCTCGCCGGTCCATCACAGCGCACCGTGCCGAGGTGGCTTCCTGTCGTTGAGGTAGTAGTTGCCGATGGCGTGGTACTTCCAGCGCACCGGATCGTGCAAGGTATGGGTGCGCGCGTTGCGCCAGTGGCGGTCGAAGTTGTGCTCGGCCAGGGTCGACTGCGATCCGGCCAGTTCGAACAGCTTGCTGCCGGCGGCCAGGGACACGTCGTTAGTCAGCACCCGCGCCTCGGCTACCGCGATCGAGGCCGCCGCCACGCTGTCTTCGGTGGGATCGGCGGCGGCCGCGTCGACGTAGCGACCGGCGCGCTGCAGCAGCGCTTCGGCCGCGTGCAACTGTATCGTCAGGTCGCCGACTTCACGAATCGTCAACGGGTCGTCGCCGGCGCGTTCGACGCCGCTGTCGATCCAGGGCCGCGAGCGGGTCCGGACGAATTCGATCAGGTCGCCATAGGCGCCGCGCGCGATGCCGAGATCGATGGCGGCATGCTGGATCTGCGCCATCGGCCCGATCTGGGTCGGGCGTGAAAAGGCCGATGAAAAGCCGATCACCGCATCGGCCGGCACATGCACGTTCTCGAACACGGCGCTGCCGCTGCCGGTGGTGCGCTGGCCAAACCCGGACCAGTCGTCGATGATGGTCAGGCCCGGCGCATGACGCGGCACGATGGCCAGTTGCTGCACGCCAGCCTCATCGATGACCGAGGTGGGCACCCAGTCGGCATAGAGCGCGCCGGTGGCGTAGAACTTGCGCCCGTTGATGCGATAGCCCGGGCCGTCCGGGTCGCGCGCCAGGCTGGTCTTGCGATCGTGCGAGGTACGCGTGCCCAGTTCGGCCAGCGCATTGCCCAGGCGGTCGCCCTGCAGCACGCGCTCGAAGAAGAAGCGCTTCTGCGACTCGTTGCCGTTGACCCGGATCAGCTCGACCGCATAGAAATGGTTTTGCGGAATCTGGCCGATCGAGCCGTCGGCGGCCGAGATGATGGCGATCACTTCGGCCAGGGTGCCATAGGCGACACCGGCGCCGCCGTACTCGCGCGGCACCGTGATGCCCCACAGGCCGGAGCGCACATAACGCTCCAGTTCATCCCAGGGCAACTTGCGCTCGCGGTCACGCAGCGCCGCCTCGACGGCGAACTCGGCGGCCAGCTTGTGGGCCACCGAGATGGCTTCGGCATCGTCGCGGATGCGAGCCACGATGCGCGGTGCGGAAGCGGTATGGGATGCGTTGCTGGCGGTGGCGGTCTGCGTCATGGTCTGGTTGTAAAGCAATGGATCGAAAAGGAATCGGTGGCAACTTCAACTCCACGAATGGCGCGGCGGCGCCACACCGTTGAGGACATGGTTGCCGACGGCGTGATACTTCCAGCGCACCGGGTCGTGCAAGGTATGCACCCGCGCATTGCGCCAATGGCGGTCCAGGTTGTGGGCAGCCAGGGTAGCTTGCGAGCCGGCCAGCTCGAACAGCTTCTCGGCGGCGTGCAGCGCTAGTTCGGTCGACCACACCTTGGCCTCGGCCACCACCACCGAAGCCTGCGCCATCTGTTCGAAGCTGATGGTCTCGGGCAGGTCGTCGATGAATCGGGCGGCCCGTTCGAGCAGCGCATCGCTGGCGTGCAGGCGCACCTTGAGGGCACCGATCGCGGCGATGACGTACGGGTCGTCGCCGGCACGTTCGACGCCGCTATCGGCATAGGCACGGGAGCGGGTGCGCACGAATTCGATGGCATCACCTACGGCGGCGTGCGCGATGCCGACGTCGATGGCGGCCTGGATCAGTTGCGACACCGGGCCGATGTCATTGGGTTGCTGCAGGATGTCCTTGACGTGCAGCACCTGCGACGCCGGCACCCGCACCCGGTCGAACACCACGCTGCCGCTGGCGGTGGTGCGCTGGCCGAAGCTGGACCAGTCATCCACCACCCGCAGGCCGGGCGCATCGGCGCGGTTGTAGACGAACAGGGGGCTGCCGTCGTCGGCGACGGCGCGGCTGGGGATCCAGTGTGCATACAGGGCGCCGGTCGAGTAGAACCGGGTGCCGCTCAACAGGTAGCTGCCGTCGCCCGCCGTGCGGTCGAGCTCGGCACGGGTCCGGACATCGAGCACGTTCTTGCCGTTGCGTTCGGGTCCGGCATTGCCAAAGCGCGCGCCGTCCAGGACCTGGTCGAAGAAGAACCGCTTCTGGGCATCGCTGCCGGCCGTGGCGATGACGTTGAGGTTGCCGAAATGGTTCTGGGGAATCTGGCCGATCGACGGGTCGGCCGCGGAAATGATCTTGAATACTTCTGCGATCGTCACCCACGATGCTCCCAATCCGCCATAGGCGCGTGGCACGCTGATGGCCCACAGACCACTCTGCGAAAAACGCTCGATTTCATGCACCGGCAGGCGCCGGTCACGATCGCGCTCGGCGGCCTCGACGGCAAATTCGGCCGCCAATTCGCGGGCCCGCTGCAGCGCTTCGGCCTGGCTGGCGATGCGATGGGCACGACGGCCGCCCAGGCGGGCGGCCTGGCGCACGTGCGTGGCTTCGATCTGCGCGGACATGACTCGATGTTCCTTCCTTGGACAGGCCCGGTCGGCCTTGGGGAGGATCATTAGAGCCCAGCACTCATCTTTTACGAACTAAGCATTCCGCATGTGCTTGCTTGGATTTCTCATGCTGCATTTATTGCAGATCGATATGCGCCTGGCGAACTTGCCGGTTTGCAGTAAACTCGAGCCGCGCAGCCATCAATCAATAAGTAAATGCGCAGGGCATCACCTCATCATTCCAATTCCAACAAGAGAGAGACAACATGTTTCGAACCGATCGCGCTCCCGATCTCAAGACCGTCCTGATTGCCTCCGGCGTGGTGCTGACCCTGGCCATGGGGGTACGTCACGGCCTGGGATTCTGGCTGCAGCCGATCTCGCAGACGCACGGCTGGACGCGCGAGACCTTCTCGCTGGCACTGGCGTTGCAGAACCTGCTGTGGGGCGCCTTCGGCCCGTTCGCCGGCATGGCGTGCGACCGCATCGGCACGGCGCGGGTGATCGTGCTGGGCGCCTTCCTGTACGCCGCCGGCCTGCTGTGGATGGCATTGGTGCCGCAGCCGGCGCTGTTCGTGATCGGCTCGGGCGTGCTGATCGGCGCGGCGTTGGCCTGCACCGCCTTCGGCGCCGTGTCGGGCATCGTCGGGCGCAGCGCGCCACCCGAGAAGCGCTCCTGGGCGTTCGGCATCTCGTCGGCGGCGGGCTCGTTCGGACAGTTCCTGATGATGCCGGTGGAGCAGCAACTGATTTCGATATCGGGTTGGCAACACGCGTTCTTCTGGCTCGCCGGGCTGGTGTTGATGCTGATGCTGCCGATGGCCTGGCGCCTCAAGGAACCGCCACCGGTGGCCAATGCGTCCGGACAGAGTATCGGCCAAGCCATCGGCGAGGCGTTCGGCCATCGCTCGTTCATCCTGTTGCTGTCGGGCTACTTCGTGTGCGGCTTCCAGGTCGTGTTCATCGGCGCCCACCTGCCGTCCTACCTCAAGGACAAGGGCATCATGAATCCCAATGTGGCGGTGCTGGCGCTGGCGCTGATCGGCCTGTTCAATATCTTCGGTTCGTACTACGCCGGCAAGCTGGGCGGCATGCTGCCCAAGCGCTACCTGCTGGCCACCATCTATGGCTTGCGCACGGTGACCATCGGGCTGTTCCTGGCGGCGCCGCTGTCGGCCTGGTCGGTGTACCTGTTCGCCGCCGCCATGGGCCTGCTGTGGCTGTCGACCGTGCCCCTGACCAACGGGATCGTGGCCGGCATCTTCGGGGTCAGGTACCTGTCGATGCTGTCGGGCTTCGTCTTCTTTTCGCACCAGGTGGGCAGCTTCCTGGGGGTCTGGCTGGGCGGCTGGCTGTTCACCCGCCAAGGCAGCTACGACACGGTGTGGGCCATCACGCTGGCGCTGGGCGTGTTCGCCGCATTGATCAACCTGCCGGTGCGCGAGCAGGCCATTGCCCGCGCACCGGCGGCGGCGCCATGATGCGCCGCCCGATCGTCACGGTGCTGGTGGCCACGACACTGGCGGCGATCTTCGCAGCCTATCTTCGGCCGGACTTCGTGCTCGACCTGGCCAATCGCATCATGCTGTGTTTCTGAACGGGTAGAATGGCGCAATCAACCATAGCGGCACCCGCCTCACCGATTCAATCCATGCTCAGCCTGACCGATCTCGAAGAAGCCATCAACTACTGGCGCCTGCAACGCCCCGCCACCGGCGAGGAATGCGCCCTCTCGCCGGAGGTCAATGCCCTGGCCGGCCTGTATGCGATGATGATCTTCGAGCGCCGCAGCGAAGTGGCCATGGATGCGCTGCAACCGCAGGCGCGGCAATTGGTGCAGTCATGGCAGGCAACACGTCGCTGAGCGGCGTGCCTTACCATCCCGGCTGAACGTTTGCGTCGGGTCCGCGTCTGTTTTGTATTGCACACAAAAAGGCAGGTCCATGCGCAAGCTTCCCGAGCATTCCCCCGCTGGTCGCAAGCCGGTGTCGCCGGCCACCGCACGTTCGCCCCGGCTGTCGCCCGGCACCCGCCCGCAGGTGGCGCTGGTGCTGCAGGGTGGCGGCGCGTTGGGGGCTTACCAGGCCGGGGTCTACCAGGCGCTGCATGAAAACGGCTTGAGCCCGGACTGGGTGGTGGGCACCTCCATCGGCGCCATCAATGCCGCCATCATCGCCGGCAACCCACCCGAGAGCCGCGTCGAACGCCTGCGCCAGTTCTGGGACACGGTGTCCCATCCGGACCTGTTCGACCTGACCCAGGTACCCGATGGCCTGCGCCTGTGGTCGACCCGGTTGACCACGCTGGACACCTTCGTGCGCGGTGCGCCGGGCTTCTTCCGTCCGCGCCCGTTCAATCCGTTCGCGCTGGGCCTGGCGGTACCGGCCGAGGACGCCAGTTTCTACAGTACGGCCGAGCTGGAGCAGACCCTGCTGCGCCTGGTCGATTTCGATTACCTGAACCAGGCCGATGGCATGCGGCTGACCGTCAGTGCCGTGCGCGTGACCTGCGGCACGCTGGCCAAGTTCGATTCGGCCAACGGCCGCATCGGCGCCGAGCACATCATGGCCAGCGGCGCCCTGCCCCCGGCGTTTGCTCCGGTACGCATCGATGGCGAGCTCTACTGGGATGGCGGGCTGTATTCCAATACCCCGCTGGAAGCCGTGCTGGGCGATGAACCGCGCGCCGATACGCTGTGCCTGATGGTCGACCTGTGGCATGCCGACGGCCCCGAGCCGACCACGCTGGAAGAAGTCCAGACGCGCGAAAAGGATGTCACCTTCGCCTCGCGCTCGCAGCGTCACATCGAGGCCTACCTGAAGCAACACCATCTGCGCCGCGCCGCCCATGCACTGTACCAGCGCCTGCCGAGCGAGCTGCTCAGCGCGGCCGATCGCAAGATGATGGCCGAGCTGGGTGCCGACACCACCATCCATATCGTGCGCCTGCCCTATGCCGGGCGCGACTGGAACATGGCCTCCAAGGACGCCAACTTCGCCCGCGGCTCGGTCGCCTGGCGCTGGGAGCAGGGTTACCAGGATGGGCTGCGTGGCATCGAGGTCAGCGCGGCCTGTGAATTCGAATCCGACCAGGCGGGCATCGTGGTGCACGACCTGCCGGAGGGAACCAGCAGCACGAAAGCGACCGAACGTTCGTCCTGAAACCGCTGCAGGCCGCGCCAGTGGCGGCGTGGCGTAAAGCAGACGGGTCTTCAGTTGAATTGTGCGGCGCACAAATTTCACTTGATTTCACCAAAGAAGGGCATAAAATAGGGATTGTTGCGGCGCACAAATCACGATGATCTGCTGATGTCTGATCCAATGCCGCTCCCGCGCCGGCTCGGCATATTGCATTACGGCTCATCCACACAAAGGAGATAACATGTTTTCGTTTCAAGATCAGTTTTCCGCCGCCACCAAATCCAACCTGCAGGCACAGCTGGACCTGATCAATACCCTGACCGCGAAGGCCTTCGAGGGCGTCGAGAAAATCGTTGAACTGAACCTGTCGGCCACCCGTGCCTCGCTGGAAGAAGCCACCGCCGTGGCGCGCCAGCTGGCGTCGGCCAAGGACCCGCAGGAAGCGCTGTCGCTGGCGTCGGCCCAGGCCCAGCCGGGCGCCGAGAAGGCAGCAGCCTATGGTCGTCACCTGGCCACCATCGTCTCGACCACCCAGGCCGAATTCACCCGTGCCGCAGAAGCGCAGATTGCCGAGAACACCCGCAAGGTCAGCGCCTTGATCGATGAACTGAGCAAGAATGCGCCGCCGGGTTCGGAACAGGCCGTGTCGCTGCTCAAGGCGGCGCTGTCCAACGCCAATGCCGGCTACGAACAGTTGACCAAGAACAGCAAGCAAGCCGTCGAGGCACTGGAAGCCAACCTCAGCAACGCGACCCGCCAGTTCACGGCCGCCGCCGAGAAGGCGACCGGCGCGACCCGCGCCAAGAAGTAAGCATCGCTGCCGCAGGGCCGATAAAAAAAAGACCGCCGGGTGCAACCCCGGCGGTCTTTTTTCTTATGCGGCGCTGTTTCAGTGACGGCCGATGATGTCCAGTGCCAACGCCTCGGCCACGCGAATGCCGTCGATGGCAGCCGACATGATGCCGCCGGCATACCCGGCGCCTTCGCCGGCCGGATAGAGCCCGGCGGTATTGAGGCTCTGCAGGGTCTGGTCGTCGCGCTTGATGCGGATCGGCGACGAGGTGCGGGTCTCGATGCCGGTCAGGACCGCATCGTGCATCGAGTAGCCACGGATCTGCTTGTCGAAGGCCGGCAATGCTTCGCGGATGGCGGTGATGGCATAGTCCGGCAGCGCTGCGTTGAGGTCGCCCAGCTTGACGCCGGGCTTGTACGACGGCGTGACGCTGCCGAGCGCAGTGGAAGGACGGTTGGCGATGAAGTCGCCCACCAGTTGCCCCGGCGCATCGTAGTTGCCGCCACCCAGCTCATAGGCGCGGCTTTCCCATTCGCGCTGGAAGGCGATGCCGGCCAGCGGATGACCGGGGTAGTCGCTGGGCGAGATGCCGACCACGATGCCGCTGTTGGCATTGCGCTCGTTGCGCGAGTACTGGCTCATGCCGTTGGTGACCACGCGTCCCGGCTCGGACGTGGCGGCCACCACGGTCCCGCCCGGGCACATGCAGAAGCTGTACACCGAGCGACCGTTGCTGGCATGGTGCACCAGCTTGTAGTCGGCCGCGCCAAGGATGGGGTGGCCGGCGCTGGGCCCGAAGCGGCACTTGTCGATCAACGACTGGGGATGTTCCGCGCGAAATCCGATCGAGAAGGGCTTGGCCTCGATATAGACGCCGCGCCGGTAGAGCATCTCGAACGTATCGCGGGCGCTGTGGCCGACCGCCAGCACCACATGGTCGGCGGCCAGCTGTTGGCCGTTGGACAGGGTGACGCCGCGAATCCGGCCGTCTTCGATCAGCACGTCATCGACCCGTTGCTCGAAACGGAACTCGCCACCCAGGCGCACGATCTTCTCGCGCATCAGCTCGATCATCTTGACCAGGCGGAAGGTGCCGATGTGCGGCTTGCTGGCATACATGATCTCGGGTGGCGCATCGGCCGCCACGAATTCGGTCAGTACCTTGCGTCCGTAGTGCTTGGGATCCTTGATCTGGCTGTAGAGCTTGCCGTCGGAGAAGGTCCCGGCGCCGCCCTCGCCGAACTGCACGTTCGATTCGGGCTGCAACTGGCGTTGGCGCCACAGGCCCCAGGTGTCCTTGGTGCGTTCGCGCACGGTCTTGCCGCGTTCGAGCACGATCGGGTTGAAGCCCATTTCGGCCAGCAACAGCGCGGCGAACAGGCCGCACGGGCCAAACCCGATGACCAGCGGACGCTTGTCCAGTCCGGCCGGCGCCGTGCCCACATAGTGGTAGCCGGTGTCGGGTGTGGCAACGATGTTGTGCTTGCCCTGGTGGCGCGCCAGCACGGCGGCCTCGTCGCGCAGTTCGACATCGATGGTATAGGTCAGGATGACGGCCGACTTCTTGCGGGCGTCGTAGCTGCGGCGAAACAGGGTGAACCCCAGCAACTGGTCGGCGCCGATGGCGAGCCGTTCGAGGATGGCGGCCGTGAGGTCTTCTTCCGAGTGTTCGAGGGGGAGCTGGAGTTCATTGATGCGCAGCATTGCGGGACTTTCCGTGGGACTGGTTTGGCATGGCTGCAGTGGCAGCCGAAAGGCGACATTCTACTCCAGCCGGCGCCCACCAAATCGGGCCGGATCCACCGCTGCGACCAGTTCGCGCGGCAACGGCAGCGGTTCGCGCTCGAGCATGCAAGCCAACAGCTCGGCCATCAACGGCGCCCAGATCAATCCCCGCGAAGCGTATCCCAGCAGGCCTTGCACGCCGCCCCCCTGCTCCATCGGCAGCGCTCCCACCAGCGGCAGCCGGTCGGGAGCGATGCAGCGAAAACCGACCCGCCCGGCGGCCAGGGTGGCTGGCGCCGGCACGTCGTAATGCGCGGCAAGCTGCGGCAGCATGTTGTTCAACCGCTGCAGGTTTTCGGCATGGCTGGCCGGCCGCAGTGCCGGGTCCTGGTCGCGGTCATAGCTGGCACCGATGCACAACTGGCCCTGGTAGGCGCGCGTCAGGTAGCCATCCCCGCACATGGCCACCGGCAGCACCGGGAAATCCGCCGCCAGATGGGTGACCTGGCCGCGCACCGCCTGCAGCGGCAGGGCGG
>NZ_AKJA01000017.1 GCF_000282575.1 Herbaspirillum sp. YR522
CCCCCGCCAAAGCGGCTGGCGCCGGGATAGCGGTATGGCTGGGCACGGCGCGCATTGGGCGCACTGGTGGTGGCATAGGGTTCGTACATGTGGAAGCTGTAGAGCACCCGCGCGTCCGGCAACCGCGCCGGCCAGTAGCTGAAGGCGTCGGCCGCGCCGTACCAGCCGGCATCGACCATCAGCGGCATGGTGTCGTCGACGGCCCGGATGGCCGCAATCAGCTCGCCATAGAAGGCCGGCAGGTCGCGCGGCCCGTCCCGGTGACCGGCATACCACTGGCGCATGGCGTCGGCACTGGCGTGCTCGGCCAGCCCGCCGCGATATTCGGGCGCGGGTTCATTGACCAGGTTATAGCCGACCAATGCCGCATGGCCGCGCAAGGCCAGTGCCAGGTCGCGCCAGAAGCGCGCGGCCTGCTGCCAATGCACACGCTGCTGCCACAGGCGGTCGTCGAACTTGCCGCCGTTGTGTTGCCGCCAGCGCGATAGCGGCAGCGACAGCGGTGCGATCACCGCCTTGAGACCGGCACGCTCGATGCGGTCCAGCACCTGCCTGAGGGTGGCCAGGTCATGCGGGTCGAGCGCCTGGTAGTGGTCGGCGTCGCCAATGAGGAAATCACGTCGGCCGGACGGCCACTTGTCGTAAGAAAGACGAACCCAGCGCGCACCATGGGCACGCAGCGCATCGAAATAGGACTGCCCGGGTGGCAGGCGGTTGAAGCTGTTGCCGCCGCGGCGCTGGCTATCCCAGAACGCCAGCGGGTCGTCGGCCGCGCGCGCGGGCCATGCAACACAGGCAAGCATCAATAACAGGAACGGCAACAGGCGAGGCATGGCGGCAGGGTCCTTGGCAAACAGCCATTAGAGTCGCCAATGGACCAGAATGTATTCGATTGTGGACATCAAATACCCTTATACCGCCCATGCTTGATATAAAAACGACAATCTGTCGCTGGATTGAATCACGCCACGACCGTACCGCAGCGCGCCGAAATGTGGCAGGCTTGCGCCATCGACATAAATTCCCTGGAGTTGTCTGGCATGAGCCTTACCGAAGTCCCTCCCGAAATCCCGCACATCCAGCAGATCGAAGTCAACCAGTTGCAATGCCTGCGGGTACAGAACTCGCGCGGCGAGCTGCTGCTGGCGTTGCAAGGTGCGCAGGTACTGCGCTACCAGCAACACGGCCAGGAACCCCTGATCTGGCTCAGCGAGGAAGCCGCCTTCGAGACCGGCAACGCGGTGCGCGGCGGCATTCCGGTCTGCTGGCCCTGGTTCGGCGACCTGATGCGCAATCCGCCGCAGGTGCAGTCGCTGCATTCCGGCGGCCGCCTGCCGGCGCATGGCCTGGTGCGCACCATCGAATGGACCTTGCAGGAAAGCGCCATCGAGGGCGACCGGGTGCGACTGCTGCTGGCCATCCCTGCCACCACCGACTCGCCCAGCCTGCGGCACCTGCCGCGTGGGCTGGGACTGCTGCTGGAGATCGTGCTGGACGAGCAGCTGCACCTCAAGCTGACCACGCGCAACGACAGCCAACAGCACCTGGCGATCACGCAGGCCTTGCACAGCTACTTCGCCGTGTCCGACATTATCAATGTGACGGTCGAGGGGCTGGAGGGGCAGAGCTACATCGAGACGCTGGAAGGGTGGGCCGAACGCCAGCAGAAACGCGACCTGGTGGTCAGCAGCGAAACCGACCGCATCTATCTCGACCTGCCGCCACGCCTGACGCTGCGCGACGACGGCTGGAACCGCCGCATCCATATCGACGCCACCGGCTCGACCTCGGCCGTGGTGTGGAACCCTTGGGTCAGCAAGGCGCGCCGGCTGTCGCAGTTTGCCGACGATGCCTGGCAGCGCATGCTGTGCATCGAGACGGCCAATGTGATGAAGGACCTGGTCGAACTGGCACCCGGTGAAGAACATACCCTGGGCGTGACACTGACCGGCGAGCCGATGGCCTGACGTGTTAGGATGCTGACAACTGTAACTAACACTTTCGCGAACATGCATCCCAGGCTGCGCGGCGCCGCCCACAACATCCTGGCCAGCACCTTGTTCTGGAGCGTCATGCTGACCTTGATGCTGGAAGACGATGTGGCCATGCTGGCCTGCATGTTCAGCTGATCGCACTGCCTTGATCAACATGTCTTCACTCCTGCCCTGCTCCAGGCGCCTGCTGGCGACCGCGCTGCTGGCCCTGCTGGGCGGCGCGGCGCTCCCGGCGCGCGCCGAATGGCTGCCGCTGGGCGACAACAGCATCGGCAGCTTCTTCATCGACAAGAGCAGCATCGTGGCCACGCGCGGCATACGCCAGGCGCAGATCCTGCTCAACTGGACCCGCCCGCAATTGCTGATGGGCCAGGGCAGCAAGACCTACTACACCTCCGAGATCTCGACCGCCTATTTCGACTGCGCCAACCACCAGCTCGGTTTTGGCAGCCGCAAGATGTACGCGCAACCGGATGGTCGCGGGCAAGTGCTGCTGGCGCCGCAGCTTTCGTATTCCGACGTCAAGCTGTCGGACCCGCCGCCCGGCTCCACCGGCGAACGGGCCATCGACGCGGTGTGCGGCAGGTAAATTCTAGTGGCCGGGCCTTGCCCTATGTAGAAAAAGTCGTCATAATCGCGGGCTTGCGTTGCCGGGATGGCGGAATAGGTAGACGCACGGGACTCAAAATCCCGCGCCGCAAGGCGTGCCGGTTCGATTCCGGCTCCCGGCACCAGAGATTTGGTTGCAAGAAATAAAGGTGGCGCGATAACGGTGCAAGGTCATGCAAGGGGGTGACATCCGTGGTGCGCCAGCCACACAAAGACAGGTGGGTACGATGAACTCGTTCCCGCCTTTTTTTTCGACCACGAATCAAATGTAAATTTACGTATATTTAAGGCATGATGCCGTAGCATTGATTCATGTCTGTGAAAATAACGCAGCTTTATATAAACGCCA
This sequence comes from Herbaspirillum sp. YR522, assembly GCF_000282575.1. Classification (GTDB taxonomy): domain Bacteria; phylum Pseudomonadota; class Gammaproteobacteria; order Burkholderiales; family Burkholderiaceae_D; genus Herbaspirillum. The sequence goes on from NZ_AKJA01000017.1 coordinate 2,953, forward strand.
CCGGATCCAGCCTGCACAGCAAACAACAATAGCAGGCGGGGGGCTAGACCGAACAGCCGCATGACCGCAGCGCATCGTTTGCGCCGGCGCCAGCGGCCGCGACAGCGGGGGTCCGGGTAACACATAGCCATATACAAAAGCCTTCGGGCTTTTAGAGAATATGCTTTTTGGGGATGTCAGCTTTTCGGTTGCGTCGCATGCGGCATGGGTTCCGGGAATCGATTCCGCAGAAGCCTGGCAGCAATGGGTCAACGGCCATCGCGCGGCAGCGGGTTCGGGAGAACCTGCCGTCAAGAGCATGCCGCCCATGCTCCGCCGCCGCGCCAGCCCGGCCGGCAAGATCGCACTCGAAACCGCCTACGCCGCACACCCCCTGCCGCCCCAGCCCGACGCCGCGGGCGACCATGACATCCCGCTGGTATTTGCCTCGCGCCATGGCGAATGCGGCCGTTCGGTCGAGTTGCTGCAGGCGCTGGTGGCCGGCAGCGCCTTGTCCCCCACCGCGTTCAGCCTGTCGGTCCATAACGCCAATGTCGGCCTGTTTTCGATCGCGCGCGGCATGCGCGGCAATGGCATCGCCATCGCCGCCGGCGCCAGCACCGTCGAGCACGCCCTCATCGAGGCTTGCGGCCTGCTGGCCGATGGCGCCCGGCAGGTGCTGGTGGTGATGGCCGATGGCCCGTTGCCGCCCGTGTTCGGCAACTTTCGCGATTGCGACGATGAACCCTTCGGCTGGGCCTGGCTGGTCCAGGGCGCCAGCCAGGATGGCGCCCTGCCCACGCTGTCGCTGCGATGGAGCGGCGACGACCTGCCGCCCGCGGAACCTGCATCGAGGGCGCCAGGCGGGGTGGAAGTGTTGCGGCTGTTCCTGTCGGCGCCGGACACGGCCGGCCTGGTGCGTCGCGCCAACGGCCGCCGCTGGCACTGGATCCGTCATGCATAGGCCGATCCGGCAACGGCTGGCCCGCATCTGGCGCATCGCCGCTACCGGCTTTTGCTTTGCCGTATTCGGCCTGGGCGGGCTGGTGATGCGGCTGTTCGCCTTTCCGCTGCTGGCGCTGCTGGTGCGCGACCGGCAACGCCAGGTGCTGGCCGCGCGCCGGCTGATCCAGCTGGCCATGCGTGGCTTTGTCGAACTGATGCGCGCCACCGGCGTGATCCGTTACCGCATCACCGGGCTGGAACGACTGCAGCGCACGGGCCTGCTGATCCTGGCCAACCACCCGACACTGATCGACACGGTGCTGCTGATGGCCTTCGTGCGGCATGCCGATTGCATCGTCAAGAATGCGCTATGGCGCAATCCGTTCACCCGCGGGCCGGTGCAGGCGGCCGGGTATATCAGCAACGACCAGGGACCGGAGCTGATCGAGGATTGCATCAATTCGATCCGCGCCGGCAGCAACCTGATCATCTTTCCGGAAGGCACGCGCACCCCGCGCGATGGCAACATCAGCTTCAAGCGTGGCGCGGCCAATGTGGCCGTGCGAGGCGTGTGCGCCATCACCCCGGTGGTGATCCGCTGCACCCCGGCGACCCTGGGCAAGGGCTGCAAATGGTGGGACGTGCCGCCCACCACAGCCCATTTCAGCATCGACATCGGCCAGGATATCGACCTGCGGCAAGCCATCGACGCCGCCTGCCCGGACACCGCAGCCGTCGAGATCGACAACCCGGGTGCGGCCGCGCGCCGGCTCACCCATTACCTGCAACACTATTTCATGAAAGAAAGCTAGTCGATGCAAACGCTCGAAGAAGACATCAAGGAACTGATCATCGAGGTTCTGCAGCTGGAAGACATCGGCCCGGCCGACATCGATAGCGCCGCCCCGCTGTTCGGCGACGGCCTGGGCCTCGATTCGATCGATGCACTGGAACTGGGCGTGGCCCTGCAAAAACGCTACGGCATCACGCTGTCGGCCAATTCGGAAGAAACCCGCAAGCACTTCGCATCGGTGCAGGCGCTGGCGGCGCTGGTCGCCAATCACAATCAATGAGGCTCATGATGACCACTTTGGCCCCCACCATGAACAAGGACGAGATCACCCTGTGGATCATCGACATGCTGCACGAGATGTTCGAGATCGACAAGGCGGCCATCACGCCCCAGTCCAACCTCTATACCGATCTCGACATCGACAGCATCGATGCCGTCGATATCGTGGTCAAGCTGAACCAGATCACCGGCAAGCGCATCCAGCCCGATGTGTTCCGTACCGTGCGCACGGTGCAGGATGTGGTCGATGTGCTCGACACGCTGATCGGCGCGGATGAAAAAGCCTGACCTGCCCACCCTGCTGGGCACGTTGCTGATCCTGCTCTACCCGCTGTTGATCTGGAGCGCGCACGGTCGCCTCGAACCGCGCCAGCTGGCACTGCTGCTGCTGGCCATCGGCGCGGTGCGGCTGTTGGCGGCAAGATGGGCGATCAAGCTGGTATGGCCGGGCCTGGCGGCGCTGCTGCTGGCCGCGCCGGCCCTGTTGTGGAACGACCTGCTGCCGCTGAAACTGTACCCGGTGCTCATCAGCATGGGCATGCTGGTGCTGTTCGGCGCCAGCCTGCTGCGTCCACCGTCGATCATCGAGCGCCTGGCGCGCCTGCGCGACCCGGCGCTGCCGCCCTTCGCCATCGCCTATACCCGTCGCGTGACCCAGGTCTGGTGCGGCTTCTTCGCCCTCAATGGCAGCATCGCACTGGGCACGGCACTATGGGCGCCGCCCGCCGTGTGGTCGCTCTATACCGGCCTGGTGTCGTACCTGATGATGGGCGTCCTGTTTGCCGGCGAATACCTGGTACGTATCTATCTCAAGCGGCAACACCATGCCTGACGCTGTCCCCCTCGACCTGCTGCAGTGGCCATTGCGCCGCCGCGACGATACCCACATCATTGGCTGGCGCGGTGGCGTGCCGGTCGACAACGGCAGCTTCCAGCGCCAGGTGCTGGGCTGGCGCGACCGGCTGCTGGCCCATCCCGGGCAGCGTTTCGCACTGTTCCACGCCGATACCCTGCATTTCGCCGCCGCCCTGTTCGGTGCCTGGCTGGCCGCCAAGACCGTCTACCTGCCGGGCGATGCGCTGCCCGACACCTGCGGCGCGCTGGCGCGCGATGTCGACGCCTTCATCGGCGAGTTCGAGCCCACGCTCGCCCCCCTGCCCGCCCCCGCCCCGGCCGCGCCGGGTGACGCGGCCGACTGGCCGCCGCTGGCGCCGTCTTTCGCGGCGCTGGTGGTGAGCACCTCCGGCACCACCGGCCACGCCCAGGCCATTGCCAAGAGCATGATGCAACTGGCCAGCGAAGTAGCCACGCTGGAGGCATTGTTCGGCCAGCAGCTGGGCCAGGCCGAGATCGTCTCGACCGTCTCGCACCAGCACATCTACGGTTTGCTGTTCAAGGTGCTGTGGCCGTTGGCGGCCGGACGCCCGGTGCAGGCGCACAGCGCGTTCTTCCCGGAAGACCTGCGGCGGCTGGTGCCACCGCGTCCATGGGCGTTGCTGTCATCGCCGGCACACCTGAAGCGTTTTCCCGAGCAACCGACGCGGCCCGAGACGCGCCTGCTGCAGGCGCTGTTTTCGTCCGGCGGGCCGCTCACCGCCGATGCCGCACGGGGCGTGCAAGAGGTATTCGGCCAGCGCGCGCTGGAGGTCTACGGCAGTTCCGAGACCGGTGGCATCGCCTGGCGTCAACCGCACGTTGGTGCATTGCGCGCCGAGCACTGGCAGCCCATGCCCGGGGTCGAGGTACGCGCTGGCGCCGACGCCACGCTCGAAGTGCGTTCACCGCACCTGCCCGATGGGCAATGGTTCGCCATGGCCGACCGCGCCAGCCTGGATGTAGCCGGCTTCACGCTGCATGGGCGCGCCGATCGCATCGTCAAGCTGGAAGAAAAACGCATCTCGCTGGACCAGATCGAACGCTTGCTGCTGGCCTCCCCGCTGGTGGCCGAATGCCGCGTGCTGGTCCATGAGGGCCGTCGCCAGCGCCAGCTGATCGCTGCCTTCGTGGTGCCCACGGCGGCCGGGCGCGTGCTGCTCGCGCAAGGCCGGGGGCAACTCAATGCCGCCTTGCGGACGATACTGGCCGGGGCCATCGAGGGCCTGGCGCTGCCCCGCCTGTGGCGCTATCTCGACGCCATGCCGGTCAATGCCCAGGGCAAGCTGACGCAGGCCGCCTTGAGCGCGTTGCTGGACGCCGCGCCCACGCCGCCGGCGCGCCCGACCCAGCCGCAGGTGCGCGAGATCGAACGCAGCCAGCACCGTGTGGTGCTGGCCTTGCAGGTGCCGCTCGACCTGCTCTACTTCGACGGACATTTCCCCGCTACACCGATCCTGCCCGGAGTGGTCCAGACCGATTGGGCACTGTCCCTGGGACGGCGTTATTTTGCGTTGCCGCCACGCTTCCTGGGCCTGCAGGCCTTGAAGTTCCAGCGCGTGATCGTACCCGGCGCCAGCGTCACGCTGGAGCTGCAACACGACACCGAGCGCCAGGCGCTGTCGTTCCAGCTGCATTCCGAGGGCCAGCAGCACGCCAGCGGCCGTTTCCTGCTGGGGCACGCGGCATGACCGGCGCGCAGTGCATGGCGGCCGTGATCCCGGTCTATAACCACGAACATGCCATCGGCGTGGTGGTCGATGCCGTACTGCGCCATGACCTGCACTGCGTGCTGGTCGACGATGGCTGCCAGGCCGGTTGCGCGGCGGTGCTGCGCCAGCTGGCACAGCACCACGCCGGGCGCGTCACGCTGCTGGTGCACCCGCACAACCGTGGCAAGGGCGCCGCCGTGATGACCGGCCTGCGGCATGTGGCCGCGGCCGGCTATAGCCATGCATTGCAGATCGACGCCGATGGCCAGCACGACGCCGCCGACATCGCCCGCTTCATCGGCGCCAGCGCCGCCGCCCCGCTGGCGGTGATCAACGGCCAGCCGGTGTACGACCAGAGCGTGCCGCGCACTCGCCTGTACGCGCGCTACCTGACCCACGTCTGGGTGTGGATCAATACCCTCTCGCTGGACATCCGCGATTCGATGTGCGGGTTTCGCGTCTATCCGGTGGCCAGTACCCTGGGCTTGATCGATAGTGCCCGTATCGGCCAGCGCATGGACTTCGATACCGATATCCTGGTGCGCTTGCACTGGCGCGGCTTGCGGGTCGTCAACCTGCCTACCCGCGTGCGCTATCCGCTGGATGGGGTCTCGCATTTCAAGCTGTGGCTCGACAACGTGCTGATCTCGCGCATGCATGCGCGGCTGTTCGTGGGCATGTTGCTGCGGTCGCCACGGTTGCTGTGGCGCCGCCTGCGAGCACGCTGATGCGCAAGCCCTCGCATGCCTCCGAACGCAGCCGCCACTGGGCGCAGATCAACGAAGTCAGCTTCGTGACGGGCATGCGCCTGCTGTTCGCGGTCTACCGGCTGCTGGGACGGGGGCCGTTCCGGCTGCTGCTATACCCGGTACTGGGCTGGTACATCGCCGTCAACGGCCGCGCCCGCCGCGCCTCGCGCGATTACCTGCAACAGGTGGCCAGCTGGCGCCCGCAAGCCGGGGTACGCGCCGACCTGGTTGGCGTGTTCCGGCACTTCCGCGCCTTCGGCGAGAGCCTGCTCGACAAGATGCTGCTGTGGGGTGGGCTGTTTGCGCTGGACCGGGTCCAGCTGCACGGCCAGCAACACATCGCGCACGCCATCGCGGCCGGTCGTGGCGGCCTGTTGATCTGCACCCACCTGGGCAACCTCGAGCTGTGCCGGGTGATGGCACGGCGCTATCCCGCGGTACGCCTGACGGTGCTGGTGCATACCCGGCACGCCCAGGCCTTCAACCGCATGCTGGCGCAACTCGATCCGGGCAGCCAGCTCAACCTGCTGCAGGTGACCGAGATGTCCCCGGCCACCGCCATGATGCTGGCCGACAAGGTGGCGCAAGGCGAATTCGTGGTGATCGCCGGCGACCGGGTGCCGGTGTCGGCCTCGCCGCGCGTGGCGCAGGCCAGCTTCATGGGCCGCAGCGCGGCCTTTCCGGTGGGTCCGTTTGTCCTGGCCAGCCTGTTGCAATGTCCGGTATTTCTGATGTTTTCACGACGCACCGCCGACGGTGCGCGGCTCGACTTCGAAGCCTTCAGCGATCGCGTGGAACTGCCACGCAAAGAGCGCCCGCAGCACCTGGACCGGCTAGCCGGCCAGTACGCTGCGCGGCTGGAAGCGCATTGCCTGCAAGCGCCCTACCAATGGTTCAACTTCTATCACTTCTGGGCACAGCCCGCACTGGACGACACGCATGACCGACCTGCACCACACTGAATCCCCCCGCGCTGTCACCTTTGGCGCTGCGGCACTGCGTATCGAAGACGTGGTGGCGCTGTCGCAGGCGCGCGTGCGGCCGGCGTTGTCCGATAGCCCGGCGTTCCTGGCGCGCATCCAGCGCGGGGCCGACTTCCTCGACCGGCTGCTGCGCGAGGATGGCAATATCTATGGGGTCACCACCGGCTACGGCGACTCCTGCACCGTGACCGTGCCGGCAGCGCTGGTGGCCGACCTGCCACATCACCTGTACACCTATCACGGTTGCGGGCTGGGCGCGCTGTTCTCGCCCCAGCAGACCCGCGCCATCCTGGCGGCACGCCTCAATTCGCTGACCCAGGGATACTCCGGCGTCAGCGTGGCGCTGCTCAAGCAGATCGAGGCGCTGCTGCAGCGCGACCTGCTGCCGCTGATCCCCAGCGAAGGCTCGGTCGGCGCCAGCGGCGACCTGACCCCGCTGTCGTACCTGGCGGCGGTGCTGTGCGGCGAACGCGAAGTCTGGCGCGACGGCGCCCCGGTGGCGGCGGCCCAGGCCCTGTCCGAGGCAGGACTGACGCCGCTGCGGCTGCGTCCCAAGGAAGGGCTGGCGATCATGAACGGCACTGCCGTCATGACCGCCCTGGCCTGCCTGGCGTTCGACCGCGCCCGCTACCTCACCCAGCTGGCCACCCGCATCACCGCCATGGCCAGTTTCGCGCTGGACGGCAATGCCCACCATTTCGACGCCACGCTGTTCTCGGTCAAGCCGCACCCCGGCCAGCAGCGGGTGGCTTCCTGGCTGCAGCAAGACTTGTCGTGCGACCAGCCACACCGCAATGAAAAGCGCCTGCAGGACCGTTATTCGATCCGCTGCGCGCCGCATGTCATCGGCGTGCTGGCCGATGCCCTGCCATGGTTGCGCAGCTCGATCGAGAACGAACTCAACAGCGCCAACGACAACCCCATCATCGATCCCGACCACGAGCGGGTACTGCACGGCGGCCATTTCTACGGCGGCCACATCGCCTTTGCCATGGACAGCATGAAGAACGCCGTGGCCAATATCGCCGACCTGCTCGACCGGCAGATGGCACTCCTGGTCGACGGCCGCTACAACAACGGCCTGCCATCGAACCTGTCGGGCGCCGTCGGCGAGCGCGCAGCCATCAACCATGGCTTGAAGGCGCTGCAGATCAGTGCCTCGGCCTGGACCGCCGAAGCGCTCAAGCTGACCATGCCGGCCTCGGTGTTCTCGCGCTCGACCGAATGCCACAACCAGGACAAGGTGAGCATGGGCACCATCGCCGCGCGCGACTGCCTGCGGGTACTGGAACTGACCGAACAGGTGACGGCCGCCATGCTGGTCACGGTGCGCCAGGGCGTCTGGCTGCGTACCCGGCAACAGGCCGATGGCCAGGCGGCATTGCAGGCGCTGCCGGGCCAGCGACTGGCCGCCATGCAGCAGGCGCTGGGCGCGCAAATCGCGGCGGTCGAGGAAGACCGCATGTTGGAACCCGACCTGCGCGCGCTGTTGTCGTCCATCCGTGCCCAGGCCTGGACGCTGTATGAGTAATACCATCCTGCCCACCGGCGGCCTGCGGCTGGCCAATTCGCCCTGGAGCGCCGAGATCGAGGTCAAGATCCAGTTCTACGACCTGGACCCGATGGACATCGTCTGGCACGGCAACTACGTCAAGTACCTGGAAGATGCTCGCTGCGCCCTGCTCGACCAGATCGACTACAACTACACCACGATGAAGGAGTCCGGCTATGCCTGGCCGATCATCGAGATGAACCTGCGCTATGTGCAACCGGCCGTGTTCGGCCAGCGAGTGCGGGTGCGCGCGGCCATCGTCGAATGGGAACATCGTCTGCGGATCGATTACCTGCTCAGCGACGCCCACAGCGGCCAGCGCCTCACGCGCGCCACCACCAGCCAGGTGGCGGTGCGAATCGACACGCGCGACATGTGCTTCGTCTCGCCTCCCGTGCTGTGGCACAAACTTGGATTGACTCCCCCGACCCCATGATCAGACACTTCCTTACCCTGGCCACGCTGCTGGCGACATCGCTGCTGGCCGCCCCGGCCCTGGCCGAGGCCCCCGTACAGCAGATCCAGGCCACGCTGGCGCGCCCGGCGCAGATGTGCGGCCGCTTCGACCAGACCAAGCAACTGACCGGCATCAAGAAGCCGCTGCAATCGAATGGGCGCTTCTGCGTCATCGCCGGCCGCGGCATCCTGTGGCAGGCGCTGCAGCCCTTCCCCAACACCCTGCGCATCACCCGCGACGCGATCCAGCAGATGCAGGATGGCCGGGTGGCGATGAAACTCGACGCCCAGCAGGAACCGGTGGTCAAGATGATCAACAGCGTGCTGTTCTCGCTGCTGGCGGGCGACCTGTCCCAGCTCGATGCACTGTTCGCACTGGACGGCCAGATCAGCAACGGCCACTGGAAGGTGGCGCTCAAGGCACGCCAGCCGGCCTTGGCCCGTGCCATCGGCGACATCACCCTGGAAGGCGGCGCCTATGTCGAGCGGGTGCTGATGCAGGAAGCCAGCGGCGACCGCACCGACATCGTGTTCTCGGACATCAAGACCGGGGCCGGCGCCATGACTGCCGCCGAAGGAGCGCTGTTTGACTAGGCCCGCCGCTTTCCTGCGTCGTGGCCTGGCGACGTGCTGGCTGTTGGTGGTGTTGCTGGTGGGAGCCCACAACGCCTGGCTGTGGCTGGTGCAGCGTGCCAGCCCCGACACCGACATCCTGGCGCTGCTGCCCTCGGCGCGCAATGACGCGGTACTGCAGCAGGCGTTTTCGCACATGGTCGACGCCGCCCAGCAGAAGGTGGTGGTGCTGGTGGGCGATGCCGACTGGAACCGCGCCACCCGCGCCGCCGATGCCTATACCGCCACGTTGCAGCCGCACGCCGCGCTCATCGCCCCGGCCGCCGGCAACGCCGGCGAACTGCAGCAGCAGTGGCTGGCCGCGCTCGATACCAGCCGCAGCGTGCTATTGACCGATGCCCAGGCGCGGCAACTGGCCAACGACTCGCCCGAACAATGGAGCCGCCAGGCGCTGGCCGGCCTGTACGGTGCATTTTCCGGCCCGCGGCTGGGCGCCTGGGTGGACGATCCATTCAACCTGTTTTCCGGCTGGCTGCAACAGCGTGCGCAGGAAACCCCGGTGCGTCCGCGCGATGGCCGCCTGTTCGTCGAGCGCGACGGCCGTTCCTATGTATTGCTGCTGCTCGAGCTGAAGGCGCCGGCCTTTTCGATGGCGGCCCAGCGCCAGTTGATCCCGCTGCTGGAGCAGGCCCGTCGTGCTGCGCTGGCGCAATTGCCGCATGGCCAGTTGCTCACCGCCGGCGTGGTGTTGCATGCCGCCGCCGCCAGCGACCAGGCCAGCGGCGAGATGGCCACCATCGGCGCCGGTTCGCTGGTCGGCATCCTGCTGCTGATGTGGTTGAGCTTCCGTTCGTTCAAGCCGATTGCCTACATCGCGATCTCCATCGCCATCGGCTGCATGGGTGCGCTGTCGGTCAGCTGGCTGGTATTCGGCCATGTGCACCTGCTCACGCTGGTGTTCGGCGCCAGCCTGATCGGCGTGGCGCAGGACTACGCCATCTATTTCCTGTGCGCACGGTTGGGTTCGCCCACCACGCTGGCCTCGCACGGCTTGCTGCGCCAATTGCTGCCGGGCCTGTGCCTGATGCTGCTGGCGGCGGTGATCGGCTATCTCGGCATGGCCGCCACGCCGTTTCCGGGGCTGCAGCAGATGGCCGTGTTTTCCGCTTTGGGACTGGTGTTCGCGTGGCTGACCGTGGTCTGCTGGTTTCCCGCGCTGGTGGGCCCCGCTACCCTGCGCGCAACACCGCTGGCACATGCCTGCAGCCGCAGCATCCATGGCTGGCCGCGCCTGACCAGCATGCGCGGCTGGCACCTGAAGGGTGCCGCGGCAGTATTCGTGGTCGGCTTTTGCGTCTCGGGCCTGGCGCGACTGCACGTGAGCGACGACATCCGGGCACTGCAGAAGACGCCGCAGGCCTTGCTCGATGACCAGATCCGGGTGGGCAAGCTGCTCGACATGGCCGCGCCGGTGCAGTTCTACCTGGTGCGTGGCGCGTCGGACGAAGATGTATTGCAAAAAGAAGAGCGGCTGCGCCAGCAGCTGCAACCGCTGGTGGCCGAAGGCGTGATCGGCGGCGTCCAGGCGGTGTCGAACTGGGTGCCATCGCAGCGCACCCAGCGCGCCAACCTGGCACTGGTCGATACGGCGCTGATGCAAGCCCGCAACGGCCAGCCGGCGGCCATCGAGCAGGTGGCGCGCGCCATCGACGAAGCTCCGCAATGGATCGCCGACATGCGCAGCCGGGTGCGCGCGCATGCCCGATGGCTCACGCCCGAGGCGTTCCTGGCTTCGCCCGCCGGCGACAGCGCACGCCACCTGTGGCTGCCGTTGCCGCAGGGCGCGGCCAGTATCGTGGCCATTCGCGGCCTGGCCGACTATCGCCAGTTGCCGCGCCTGGCGGCGGTGGCGGCTGGCGTGGACGGCGTGCAATGGGTCGACAAGGTGGGCGATATCTCGGCCGTGCTCAAGTATTACCGGCAGTACATGAGCTGGGCACTGGCGGCGGCCTACCTGGCGATCTTGGTGCTGCTGTCGCTGCGCTACCGGCGCCAGGCCTGGCGCGCCATTGCACCACCCTTGCTGGCCACGCTGCTGACATTGGCGCTGTTCGGCTGGAGCGGCCAGCCGCTGCAGCTGTTCCACGTACTGGCCGCATTGCTGGTGCTGGGACTGGGCGTGGACTACGGCATCTTCCTGCTGGAGCCGTCGCAGCGCGAACGGCGCTTCGCCTGGCTTACCGTGGGGCTGTCGGCCATCAGCGCGCTGCTCTCGTTCGGCCTGCTGGCGTGCAGCGGCAGCCCGCCGCTGCACGCCTTTGGATTGACCATGCTGGTCGGCATGCTGCTGGTATGGCTGCTGGCCCCCTGTTTCATCGCTACGGCGCCTACACGGACACCTTCATGAATATCGAACGGCATGACGTCGTCATCATCGGAGCCGGCCCTGCCGGCGCCGTTGCCGCGGCGCTGTTGCGCCAGCAGGGCCACCAGGTCCTGGTCATCGAGCAGCAACGGTTTCCGCGCTTTTCGATTGGCGAAAGCCTGCTGCCGCAAAGCATGCAGTTCATCGAGCAGGCCGGCATGCTGCAGGCGGTGGTCGAACACGGTTTCCAGTTCAAGAATGGCGCCTCCTTCGTCAGGGGCGACGACCACACCGCGTTCGACTTCCGTGACAAGCACTCGGCCGGATGGGGCACCACCTACCAGGTCCCGCGCGGCGAGTTCGATCACCTCCTGGCATGCCAGGCCGAGCGCTTCGGCGCCATCGTGCGCTATCGGCATGGCGTGACCGATGCCGACTTCAGCGGCGCCCAGCCGGTATTGTCGGTGCTCGACGACAGCGCTGCCGCGCCGCGCGCCTACACCGTGCAGGCGCGCTTCGTGCTGGACGCCAGCGGCTTCGGCCGCGTCTTGCCGCGCCTGCTGGCGCTGGAGCAGCCGAGCGGGTTCCCGGTGCGCACCGCGCACTTCACGCATATCGCCGACGGTATCCTGGGCCCGCACTTCGACCGCAACAAGATTCGCATTACCGTACACCCGCAGCACCACGACGTGTGGTATTGGCTCATTCCGTTTTCCGACGGCAGGAGCTCGATCGGCGTGGTCGCCAGCGACAGTTTCATCCAGTCGCTGCCGGCCGCCGACGAAACGGCCACGCTACAGCGCCTGGTGCATGCAGACCCGAGCTTGCGCGCGCTGCTGGCTGCGGCCACCTGGGATACCCCGGCGCGGCGCCTGACCGGCTACGCCGCCAATGTCACCTCGCTGCATGGGCGAGGCTATGCGCTGCTGGGCAATGCCGGTGAATTCCTCGATCCGATCTTCTCGTCGGGCGTGACCATCGCCATGAAATCGGCCTCGCTGGCGGCCGCCGCGCTGGAGCGCCAGCTGGCCGGGCAGGTCGTGGACTGGGAAGCCGACTACGCCGCCCCGCTCAAGGCCGGGGTCGACACCTTCCGCACCTTCGTCGAGTCGTGGTACGCCGGCGGTTTCCAGGACGTCATCTTCCATCGGCAGCAGCAACCGCAGATCCGGCGCATGATCTCCTCGATCCTGGCCGGCTATGCCTGGGACACCAGCAATCCGTTCGTGGCCGAAAGCCGCCGCCGGCTGGACGCACTGGAGTCGCTATGCGGTCGCTGACACTGTGGCTGGCGAGCCTGCTGCTGGCCGCCTGCGCCAGCCCCGGCCCGGCGCCATCGGCGCGACTCCAGCTGCGATTGGCACCGGCCGCGCTGGGCGCCGAGATCAGCCTGCAGCAGCACCTGACGGTGCAACGCGAGGGCCGCACCGACCAGCTCGACACCGTGCTCGAAATCGACGCCAGGCAGCTGGACCTGGTCGGCCTGGCATTCGGCCAGCGGGTGATGAGCTTGCATTACGACGGCCGCGAACTCACTACCTGGCGCCACTTCATGCTACCGGCGCAGGTGCAGGGCGAAGACGTATTGCAAGATGTGCAATTGACGCTGTGGCCGGCCGAGAGCATCCGCTCGGCCCTTCCCGCTGGCTGGGAGTTGCGCGAAAGCGAGGGGCAACGTACCCTCTTGCAGGGTGGAGAACCGATTGCAGTGATCGATTACCCCGACCGCAAGCCATGGGGTGGCCGGGTGGTCCTGACCAACCTGCGCTACCGCTACAAACTGACCATCCAGTCCGTCGTGAACCCGCAATGAACCGCACGCCCACCACTGCATGACGCTCTTTCTCAACGCCCTGGGCATCATCTGCCCGCTTGGCCAGTCCCATGACGCGATCCGCACCCGGCTGTTCGAGGGTGACAGCGGCGTACTGCCCGACGCGATGCGGCCTGGCCTCGACGGCACGCCGCTGGCGCTGGGCGCGATCCCGCTGGAAGACGCCGCGCTACCCAGCGATGCCTTGCTGCCGCTGCCGGACCGCAGTCGCAACAATCGCCTGGCACTGCAGGCGCTGTCCCAGATCCGCGACCAGGTCGACGCCGCCATCGCGCGCTTCGGCGCGCATCGCGTGGGCATCGTGCTGGGCACCAGCACCTCGGGCATCGCCGAGGGCGAGGCCGCATTCCGGTGGCGCCAGCATGGCGACGCCTTTCCCGCGCATTTCCACTACGGCCAGCAGGAGCTGGGCTCGCCGGCGGCCGCGCTGGCCGCGACCCTGGGCGTGATGGGTCCGGCCCACGTGCATTCCAGCGCCTGCTCTTCGAGCGGCAAGGCGATGGCGGCCGCCGCGCGCCTGATCAACATGGGCCTGTGCGATGCGGTCCTGTGCGGCGGTGTCGACAGCCTGTGCGACTTCACCATTGCCGGCTTCACGGCGCTCGAATCGGTCAGCCCAGCACGCTGCAATCCACTGTCACGCAATCGCTGCGGCATCAACATCGGCGAAGGCGCGGCATTGTTCCTGATGAGCCGCGAGCCGGCCATGGTGGCGCTTGCCGGCTGGGGCGAGTCGTCCGATGCGCATCACATCTCGGCCCCCGATCCGAGCGGCGGCGGTGCGCTGCGCGCCATGCGCGGCGCGCTGGCGCGCGCGCACATGGCGCCGGACCAGATCGACTACATCAACCTGCACGGCACGGCCACGCCCCAGAACGACGTCATGGAGTCGAACGCGGTACATGCGCTATTCGGCGCGCAGGTCCCGGTCAGTTCGACCAAGCCCTTCACCGGCCACACCCTGGGCGCGGCCAGCGCCATCGAAGCCGGCCTGTGCTGGCTGGCGATGCAGCAGGCCAACCACCAGGGCCTGCTGCCACCGCACCTGTGGGACGGCGTGCCCGACCCGGCACTGCCGAGGCTCGACATCGTCGAGCGCGGTCGCGCGCTGGGACGCCCGCCGCGTGCGGTACTTTCCAATTCATTCGCCTTCGGCGGCAGCAACGTAGCGCTGCTGCTGACCCGCCAGGACCGCTAGAAATGTCGCAAGCCCCCCCTTCCCTGCCGCCGATTGCCGAATTGCTGCCGCACGCCGCGCCGATGATCCTGCTCGACGGCGTCAGCCACGTCGACGCCGAGTCGCTCCAAGCCCATGTCACCATCGGCGTCCACAGCCTGTTCAATAGCGGCAGTGGCGTGGGCGCCTGGGTGGGCATCGAATACATGGCGCAGGCGATTGCCGCCTGGGCCGGCTACCAGGAACGCCAGCAGGGCCAGCCGGCCAAGCTCGGGTTCCTGCTGGGGGCGCGCCGCTATCGGTGCAGCGTGCCCGAATTCGCCAACGCCATGCAATTGCGGGTCACGGCCCGCCTGCTGCTGCAGGCCGACAACGGCCTGGGCTCGTTCGACTGCGCCATCATCGATGCGCAGACACAACAAGAACTGGCGCAAGCCACCGTGTCGGTGTTCCAGCCGCACGACGCCAAACAATATCTTGAAGAAAGCACGGCATGACAACACCCGCCCAACACACCGTACTGGTGACCGGCTCGAGCCGGGGCATCGGCCGCGCCATCGCGCTGCGCCTGGCGCGCGACGGTTATCACATCGCAGTGCACTGCCACCAGGGGCGCGCCGCGGCCGACCAGGTGGCGCGCGAGATCGAAGCGCTGGGCCGCCAGGCACGCGTGCTGCAATTCGACATCGGTGATCGCGCGCTCGCAGCGCAGGTCCTGCTGGAAGACGTCGAACGGCATGGCACCTATTACGGCGTCGTATGCAATGCCGGCATCTCGCGCGACAATGCCTTTCCGGCGATGCCGGCCGAGGATTGGGACAGCGTGCTGCGCACCAATCTCGACGGTTTCTACAATGTGCTCAACCCGCTGGTCATGCCGATGGTGCGGCGCCGTGCGCCAGGCCGCATCGTGACCATGGCATCGGTGTCGGGCCTGATCGGCAATCGCGGCCAAGTCAACTACAGCGCCGCCAAGGCCGGCATCATCGGCGCCACCAAGGCGCTGGCGCTGGAACTGGCCAAGCGCGACATCACCGTCAACTGCGTCGCCCCCGGCCTGATCGACACCGACATGGCCCAGGACGCGCCGCTCGACGACATCGTCAAGATGATCCCGGCGCGGCGCCCCGGCAGGCCCGAGGAAGTCGCCGCCGCCGTCGCCTTCCTGATGCATCCCGATGCCGCCTACGTCACGCGGCAGGTGATCTCGGTCAACGGAGGCCTGGCATGAGCGCGGGCACCCATGCACGACGCGTCGTGGTCACCGGCATGGCCGGCATCAGCCCGATCGGCAACGACTGGGCCAGCGCGCTGGCGCACCTGAAGACGTTCTCCAATGCCGTGCGGGTGATGCCGGGATGGGATGAATACAGCGGCCTGCATACGCGCCTGGGCGCACCGGCGGCCGAGTTTGCGCTGTCGGACAGGTACAACCGCAAGACCACCCGCAGCATGGGACGCGTGGCTCTGATGGCCACCCGCGCCAGCGAATGGGCACTGGACGATGCCGGCCTGCTGGAGCATCCCTTGCTGGCCAGCGGCAAGCTGGGGATCGCCTATGGCTCGTCGGCCGGCACCCCCAATGCGATTGCCGATTTCGCCATGATGTTCGCCGAGAAGAGCACCCGCAACATCAATGCCAATACCTACCTGAAGATGATGGCGCATACCGCGCCGGTCAACATGGGCGTGTTCTTCGGCATCACCGGCCGCATCATCACCACCTCCAGTGCCTGCACCTCGGGCAGCCAGGGCATCGGCTACGCCTTCGAGGCGATCCGCGGCGCCCGCCAGTTGGCGATGGTGGCCGGCGGCTCGGAAGAACTGTGCGCCACCGAGGCGGCCGTCTTCGACACCCTGTACGCCACCAGCGTGCGCAACGACATGCCGGACCGGACGCCCAGCCCGTTCGACCGCCAGCGCGACGGCCTGGTGCTGGGCGAAGGCGCCGGCAGCCTGATCCTGGAAGAACTCGAGCATGCGCAGGCGCGCGGCGCCCGCATCTACGCCGAGGTGGTCGGCTTCGGCACCAACAGCGATGGCAGCCACGTGACCAACCCCAACGCGGCCACCATGCAGATCGCCATCGAGATGGCACTGGCCGATGCCGGCTTGCCGGCCACCGCCATCGGCTACATCAACGCGCACGGCACCGGCACCCGCCAGGGCGACGTGGCCGAATCGAACGCCACGGCCAATGTATTCGGCCAGCGCGTGCCGATCAGTTCACTCAAGAGTTACATGGGCCATACGCTGGGCGCCTGCGGTGCGCTCGAGGCCTGGCTGACCATTGAGATGATGCGCCATGGCTGGTTCGCCCCGACCATCAACCTGAGCCAGCCGGACCCCGAATGCGCCGAACTGGATTACCTCACCGGCAGCGGCCGTGAGATCGATTGCGAATACGTGATGTCGAACAATTTCGCCTTTGGCGGTATCAATACGTCGCTGATCTTCAAGCGCTGGCCCTGAACCGGCGCCCGGCACAACCCATTCATCGATAACGAGGAGCCCTCCATGAAAGCGCTGTCCCTCTCGCTGGTCACCGTCGTCCTGTGCGTCGCCCAGGTCTCGGCCCATGCCCGTGACACCCAGCACCTGCTGCCGATCGCCGATGCGATCCAGATGAAGGACAGGGACGGCGTCCTGGACGGCTCGGTCAAGTTCTACTTTGCCGGCCAGAAGCATCCGGTAGTGCTGCAGAAACTAGGCACCGATATCTCCAACCAGAAGACCAACGCATTCGGCAAGTCCGATGAGCAAGCCTGCAAATGGGTGTTCCTGTCGACGCTGGTGCAGTTCCAGAAGAAGGCCCAGCAACTGGGCGGCAATGCAGTGGTGAACCTGGTGAGCTACTACAAGAAGAACGAACTGGCCGACAGCGAGAAATTCGAATGCCATGCCGGCGCGGTGATGGCGGGCGTGGCGCTCAAGGGCGACATCGTCAAGATCGGCGACAAATAAGCGACCGGCAGGCATCACGGCACGCGACGATGGCCACCGCATGGCTCTTGCTGCTGGAGGCCACCGAGCTCGTGGCCGGCGCCGACGATACGCTGCTGCGGTCGCTGGCACAGCACCTGGGCGCGGCCGAACAGGCGCGCCTGTCCGGCATTGTGCGACCAAGGCGGCGGCGCGAGTTCATCCTGGGGCGGCTGCTGTTGCGCCATGGCGTGGCGCGTGTGAGCACCTGTGCCGTGGAGCGGATCGAGGTGAGCGAACGCGCCGGCGCCGGGCCGCAGGTCACCGTACCGGCAAGCCACGGCGAGCCGATACAGGCCAGCCTGTCACACGGCGGCGGCTGGATAGCCTGCGCGATCGGGGTCGGCTTCGCGCTGGGTATCGATATCGAGGCCGACGACGCCGGGCGCGACCTGCGGGCGCTGGCGCAAACAGCCCTGAGCGAGCAAGAGCGCCGCTGGGTCGATGCGCAGGGCGAATGCGCCAACGCGTTCTACCAGCTCTGGTGCGGCAAGGAGTCGTTCTACAAATATCGTTGCAATGCCGGGTTGCAGGCCGAGGCGCGATTGCCGCCATTGCGGTGCGACGATGCGGGCGCGCCACCATCGGCGGCGGGAGCTGCCCTGATCCTGGATGACAGCACGCCAGGCCTGCACCTGGCGATGTGCTGCCCGGTCGATACGGAGCTGATCACAGAAAAAATACGAATGGAAGACCTGATGAAAAGGTTCACGCAGAGCAATAAATCATCTAGGATTCGCGTACGCTGATGACCAAGCCGCGCCTTGCCTGTTGTTCTGGCGCCCGGGCTTGCCATCATGCCAACCAAAATATCTTGTTCGGGGGAATCATGTCACATTCAAACAAATGGCTGCTTGCAGCCTCGGCGGTGCTGCTGGTCAGCGCCTGCGCCACGCCGGAAGAGCGCATGGCCAAGCTGCAGATCAAGCAGCAGCAGCTGGAACTGCGCGCGCAACAGATCAACGAGCGGCGCGCCGCGCGCATGAACGACACCTCTGGCACCGGTGCCGTCGGTGACGGGTCGGCGCAAGCCGTGACAGACCTCGACACGCCGCTGGGCAACGTGATCAAGGCGCTGGCCAGTTGCGACGCCAGCCTGCCGGCCACGCTCAAGCAGTTCGTCACCCAGCTCGCGCCCCAGGTACCGGTGGTCGCCAAGGCCAACGGCGCGTCCCTGGGCGTAGCCGACCGCGCTATCCCGGGTCGTTCCAGCGTACCGGTGGCCGGGCAGGCGCAGGTAATGGGCGTGCCGGTTTCGGGCTTTTTCGACGAGGCCACGATCATCGGCGGCCAACCTGAAAAGATCTCCTGGGGCTTTTATTCTCCGGCATCAGTGGCGACCGTGTCGTCGGTGCTGGGGGCACGCATTGCCGGCTACAAGCAGGTGCGCCAGGATGTCGGCGGCGCGATGCTCCGTATGGACATCTACGATGGCCGCAACTGGCGTCGCACCACCCGCTTCGACTACTTCCGCAACCAGTCCAAGCTCGCCGGCGAACGCGTGTTTGCCATCGACGTCTCGCGTGACCCGGCGTTTCCCGGCACGCGCGTGAGCTGCTCGGTGCGCGGCACGCAGTTGAAAGAGCTGTTGCCGGTGTTGCGTCCCGACCTGGGCTGAGCCCGGATCGCCGGGGCCGGGCACGCGGGGGCGTGACCGGCCGCGGTTGGGTCGTTCCATTCCTTTCCGTTCTTTTCCATCATGCCGGGTCGCTTGCGCCCGGCGCTTGCATCGTTGCACAAGAGGGTTCTCATGAATAAAGCCATCATCGCCATGACCGTGGCCACCACCCTGCTGGCCGGCTGCGCCGCCCAGGAGCAATCGCGCGCCCTGCCGGTAGCGCAGGTCAATACCGCCAACCAGCCTTACCAGGGCGCGCGCAGCCCGCTCTCGGTGGGCAAGTTCGACAACCGGTCGAGCTACATGCGCGGCCTGTTCTCTGACGGCAACGATCGCCTGGGCAGCCAGGCCAAGACGGTGCTCATCACGCACCTGCAGCAGAGCCAGCGCTTTTCGGTCATGGACCGCGACAACATGACCGAGATCGCACAGGAAGCCAAGCTGAACCGCCAGGCCCAGGACCTCAAGGGCGCCGCCTTCGTGGTCACCGGCGATGTGTCCGAATTCGGCCGCAAGGAAGTGGGCGACCGTCAGCTGTTCGGCATCCTGGGCCGCGGCAAGTCGCAGATCGCCTATGCCAAGGTCAACCTGAACATCGTCAACGTCAGCACTTCCCAGGTCGTGTATTCGACCCAGGGCGCGGGCGAGTACAGCCTCGACAACCGCGAGGTCATCGGCTTCGGCAGCACCGCCAGCTACGATTCCACGCTCAACGGCAAGGTGCTCGACCTGGCCATCCGCGAGGCGGTCAACAACCTGGTCAGCGCCATCGACAGCGGCGCCTGGAAGCCGCAATAACATTCACGAAGTCATGGGGGATTCATGAACAGATTCATCAGTGCCGGCTTGCTGGCAGGGGTGGTGCTGGCCGCCTGCGGCTGCGCCCAGAAACGGGTGCCGCCGATCTACGGCTGGGACAACTACCAGGAGCAGGTCTACACCTATCTGAAGGACGACGGTGCCAGCCCGGAGCAGCAGATCTCGACGCTGGAAAAAGGCCTGCAGCGCATGCAGGCACGCGGGGCCAACGCGCCACCGGGTTACCACGCCCACTTGGGCATGCTGTACGCCTCGGTCGGACAGGATGACCAGATGATGCGCGAACTGGAAGCCGAGAAACGCTTGTTTCCAGAATCGCAGCCCTATATGGATTTCCTGCTGCGCAAATACCAGAACCCGACCGCACAGGTGACCAAATGATGCGTACATTCAAGCTGCTCGCCTTGCTGCTGGCGACGGCCATGCTGGCCACCGGTTGCGCCACCCAGCGCACGCCCTACGACTATGCCGAGTTCAAGCAGGCACGCCCTGCTTCGATCCTGGTACTGCCGCCCCTGAACAGCTCGCCCGAGGTGGGCGCCACCAGCGGCATGTTGTCGCAGCTCACCTACCCGCTGGCCGAATCCGGTTATTACGTGATCCCGGTGGCGCTGGCAGCCGAGACCTTCAAGCAGAACGGGCTGGCCAGCGCCGGCGACATCCACAATGTACCGCCGGCCAGGCTGCGCGAGATCTTCGGTGCCGACGCCGCGCTGTATGTGGAAGTCAAGGCCTACGGCACGTCGTACCAGGTCATCAGCAGCAATACGGTGGTGACGGCCGAGGCTAAGCTGCTCGACCTGCGCTCGGCAAAGGTGCTGTGGCAAGGCACGGCCACCGCCTCCAGCGCCGAAAACCAGCAGCAAGGCAATGGACTCATCGGCATGCTGGTGTCGGCAGTGATCAACCAGATCTCCGACACGCTCAGCGACGCCAGCTTCAAGATCGCCGGCATGACCAGCCAACGGCTGCTGATGGCAGGGCGTGCCAACGGCATGCTGTATGGCCCGCGTTCGCCGCAATACCAGAAAGACTGACGCGGGGCGGGCGACAATTGCGTATCATCACGCCATACGCCCTTGTCGCCCTCACCGCGAGTCCCGCATGAAACCGCTGTCGCCCGTCCTGTTGACCTTGCTTGCCCTGGTGGGCTGCGCCACCCAGGAATACCGCAATGCCGAGTCCTATTGCCGGGCGCCGGCGTACCGGCAATATCCGGTGGTGTACCAGCAGCGCTGGGAAAGCCGCGTGCGGCCGGTAGAGGTGTCTACCGGCCGCACGCGCTGCGTCAACCGCGACATCGGCAATGGTCGTACCGAAAGCATCTGCGAACCGTTGCGCGAGATACGCTACATCGACACACCGGTGCTGGTGACCGTCGATCTCAATGAAATCGCACGCGACACCGTCATCTCCGCCTGCGCCCAGGACACCTGCATGCGCCAGTTCGGCAATGTCGATTGCAAGACCGGGCGCTAGCCGGGTCGCTGCCGCGACGCCGGCTCAGTCGGCCAACTGGTATTTCTTGATCTTGTCGTAGAGCGTCTTCCTGGGGATTCCCAGGCGCTGGGCTGCCAGCGCCACGCTGCCGTCGCATTCGCGCAGCGCAAAGGCAATCATGCCGGCTTCGAATTCGTCGACCTGCTGCGGCAACGAGATGGAATCGCCAGGCGGCGATGCGACCGTCGTCTCGGCCACCCCCAATACCCACCGATCGGCAAAATTGCGCAGTTCGCGCACATTGCCCGGCCACTCGCGCCGCTGCCACTGCTGCATCTGGGCCGCACTCCAGGCCGGCGCCGGGCGCCGATAGCGTACCGCTGCGGCCTGGCAGAAATGGGCCAGCAGCAAGGGAATATCGTCGCGCCGCTGGGCCAGCGTGGGCAAGTCGATACTGACCACGCCGATACGGTAATACAGGTCTTCGCGAAATTCACCGCGGGCACTGAGCTGCAACAGGTCGGACTTGCTGGCGGCGATGACCCGGCAGTCGATCGGGATCGACTCGTTGCCGCCCAGGCGCTCCAGCCGCCGTTCCTGCAGCACCCGCAGCAGCTTGACCTGCAAGGCCAGCGGCATGCTTTCGATCTCGTCCAGGAACAGGGTGCCGCCATTGGCGTATTCGAGCTTGCCGATGCGGCGCTTCTGGGCACCGGTGAAGGCACCGGCCTCGTGGCCGAATATCTCGCTGTCGAATACCGATTCGGGCAAGGCGCCGCAGTTGAGCGCGACGAACGCGCCGCGCCGGCCGCTGGCGGCGTGCAACTGGCGCGCCACCACTTCCTTGCCGCTGCCGGTCTGGCCATTGATCAGTACGTCCACCTCGGCCGTCCCCAGGCCCTGGATCAATTCGCGCACCCGCTCCATGGCGGGCGACTGGCCAATCAACGGTGGCAGTTCGGGGTGGCTGGCCCAGGCCTCGCGCAGGCGCCGGTTTTCCATCACCAGCCTGCGCTTTTCGCTGGCGCGTTCGGCCACTTCCAGCAGGCGGTCGCTGGCAAACGGCTTTTCGATGAAATCGTAGGCGCCGCCGCGCATGGCGTCGACTGCCATGCCGACGTCGCCATGCCCGGTGACCACGATCATCGGCAGGTCGGCGTCGATGGCCACGGCGGCGGCCAGCAGTTCCAGCCCGGACATGCCGGGCAGGCGCACATCGCTGACCACGATGCCGTCGAAGTCACGGCCCAACAGCGCCAGCGCCGGCTCGGCGCGCTCGCAGGCGGTGACCTCGAAGCCGCCCAGTTCGAGTGCCTGTGCGGTGGCGCGACGCACCGACTGCTCGTCCTCGACCAGGATCGCGCGCTTGATGTTCTTGGTATCTTGGTTCATGGGCCTGGAGCTTGCAGCAAAGGCAGGCGCAGCACGAATTCGGCGCCGCCCTGCTCATGGTTGTGGGCACTGAGCTGCCCGTTCATGGCCTGGACTATCGATGACGAGATCGCCAGTCCCAGGCCCAGGCCGCGACTGCCGGCCTTGGTCGTGAAAAACGGCTCGAACAGGTGCGGCGCGACCTCGTCGGAGATGCCACCGCCCGAATCGCGGATGCGCAATACGGCCTGCCCGTGCTCGATATCGAGCAGCACCCGCACCTGCTTGACGGGGGCTTCCTCGACCGCATCCAGCGCATTGCGCAACAGGTTCACCAGCACCTGCTCGATACGTACGGCGTCGCCCAGGATATGGGCGCAATGACGGACTTCGCGCGTTACCGTCGCGCCCTGCTGTTCGATGTCGCGAGCCAGCAGCAGTACGGCCGCCTCGATCGCATGGGGCAACTCCACCTGCGCCACCTGGCCGCCGCTCTTGCGGGCGAAGCCCTTCAACTGGCCGATGATCTTGCCCATGTTGGCGCTGGCGCTGCTGATATGTTCCAGGTTCTCGGCCACCTGCTCGGTCTGCCCGCGCGCCAGGAACTTCACCGAGTTGTCGGCGAAGGCCCGGATCGCGGCCAGCGGCTGGTTCAGCTCGTGGGTCACGCCGGCGGCCATCTGGCCCAGCATGGCCAGCTTGCCGGCCTGCACCAGTTCGTTCTGGGTGGTGCGCAGCAGGGATTCGGTCTGTTGCAGTTTTTCGAACCTGGCGGCGATGGCCTGGTTGGCCGCCGTCAACTCCTGGGTCCGCAGCGCGATCTTCTGGTCCAGTTCGAGCGCGGCGCGCTGCAAGGCTGCGCGCGACTGCCGGCGCTCCTGCATGCGACTGCGATGCTGGTACCAGGCCAACAGCGAGATGCCCAGTGCCAGCATGCACAAGGCAGCGGCCAGCGTGGCCAACGTGGCCGAGCGCATCATGCGCGCCTGCGACGGGAACAGGCGCAACTGCCAACCCAGTTGCGTCACCGGACGCGCCACATGCGGGCCGAATCCTTCGCGCAGGGTGGCCGGCAACGCCGCCACCGGCGTGATGGGCAGGTCGGCGTATTGGTGCGTGCCCTCGAGCTCGCGCTGCTGGGTGCCCGATAGCTGGTCCAGGCTGTGATACTTCCACTGCTGGCGGTTGCTCAGGAACACCACGCCACCGCCATCGGTGAGGGCGATCGGCGCTTCGCTGCTGCGCCAGGTGTGTTCGAACTCGGCCAGGTCGACCTTGACCACCACCACGCCAATGGGCGGCGCCGACGGCGTCGAGGGCGCCTGGTCGGGACGGCGGTAGATCGGCTGGGCAATGAAGTAGCCCGGTTCGCTGGAGATGTTGCCGATACCGTAGAAACGTCCGGCACGGCCCTGGATGGCCTCGCGAAAATAAGGGCGAAAACCGAAGTCACGGCCGACGAAACTGAATTCCTCGTCCCAGTTGCTCGACGCCAGGGTCATGCCACCGGCGTCGAGCATGAAGATATGTACCGCGCGCGACTGCTGCTGGATGATCTTGAAGGCGCGGTTCAGGCGGTCCACCGCAGCCGCATCGCCCGGATCGGCCAGCACCTGCCGTACGTCGGCCTGGAATCCCAGCGCGAACGGCAGGGTCTCGTACTTCTGCAGGATCGATTCGAGATCCAGGGCCACGATCTGCAGCTGCGCCGCGCCCTGGCCTTGCTGGTCGGCCAGCGCGCGTCGCAGCGCCAGTTGATAGGTCGCGCCGCACACCAGCAGGCTGGCCGCCAGGAACGCCGTCAACAGCAGGTTTCGTCGGGATTGCATAGGGTGCGCCCTGGGCCGCCAATGGAAAACGGCGCCCAGCAGGCGCCGCATGAAAGACAAGATGATAGCGCGCATTGGCTGCGCGCTGGCATCATGCGGGCTTGCCCGCGCTCTCGTCGACCAGCACATCATCCTTCAGATGGCCATCGCGTTGCGGATCGGGCATGCGCAGGGTGACGATCAGGGCCACCAGGCACATTGCGGTCACATACCAGTAGAACGCCGACTCGATGCCGGCCGACTTCAGCGACAGCGCCACGAACTCTGCCGAGCCGCCGAAGATCGCATTGCCCACCGCATACGACAGGCCCACGCCCAGGGCACGCACCTCGGCCGGGAACATCTCGGCCTTGATCAGGCCGCCGATGGAGGTATAGAAACTGACGATGGTCAGCGCCAGGATCGCCAGCCCGAACGCCGCATAGGGGCTCGTGACATCCTTGAGCAGGTGCAGGATCGGGAAGGTGCACAGCATGCCCAGGAAGGCAAAGCACAGCATGGAGTTACGCCGGCCGATCTTGTCGGAGATGGCGCCGAAGATCGGTTGCAGGATCATGTAGACCAGCAGGGCGCCGGTCATCACGCCGTTGGCCAGCTTGGGGTCCATGCCGGCCGTGTTGACCAGGTATTTCTGCATGTAGGTGGTGAAGGTATAGAACATCAACGAACCGCCGGCGGTGAAACCGACCACGTTGATGAAGGCGCGCTTGTGCTTGAGCAGCCCCTTCAAGGTGCCGGCGTCGCGGCTCTTGCGCACCGCCGACGAGGCCGTCTCGGCCAGCGAGCTGCGCAGGTACATCGCCACCAAGGCGCCGGCCGCACCGAGCGCGAACGGCACGCGCCAGCCCCATTCCATCAGCTCTTCCCGCGACAGCCATTGCTGCATGCCGAACAGCACCACCACCGCCAGCAACTGGCCGCCGATCAGCGTCACATACTGGAACGATGCAAAGAAGCCGCGTCGGCCATTGGGTGCGATCTCACTCATGTAGGTTGCCGAGGTACCGTATTCGCCGCCCACCGACAGGCCCTGGACCAGGCGTGCCAGCAACAGCAGTGCCGGCGCCCAGGCGCCGATCATGGCGTAGGTCGGCATCAATGCCAGCGCCAGCGAGCCACCGCACATCATCAGCACCGAGATCAGCATCGATGTCTTGCGACCGTGCTTGTCGGCGATGCGTCCGAACAGCCAGCCGCCGATGGGACGCATCAGGAAGCCGGCGGCGAAGACGCCGGCGGTATTGAGCAACTGGGTGGTGGGGTCGCCCTTGGGGAAGAACGCCGGTGCGAAATAGATCGCACAGAAGGAATAGACGTAGAAGTCGAACCATTCGACCAGGTTGCCGGACGAGGCGCCAAGGATGGCGAAGATGCGCTTGCGGTACTCAGCCGGGCTGAGTCTGCTGGTGGTGGTACTCATGATATCTCCTGGTTTGGCGCTGCGCGCCTTGGTGTTGGAAGCGATGTTTGCAGGGCTTATTGCAGGCTTTGTGCCAGCCCCGGGCACCTCCGTCACGACAGGCAAGTCTTTGATTTTTATGTGATTTTTGCGCCGCATAATTGCGGCGTCGCAGCAACTGTGCGGATATCCGCCACGATGTCGCCTGGGCTTGCGCGGATTTCCATCCAGCGCCTCGCGGCCCGAAAATGAAAACGGCGCATGCCTTGCAGCATGCGCCGTTGCAACCTGACCTTCCAGGGAGGACTCAGGCGATCAACGCTCCGACAATGCGTCCATGACGCACAAGGCGGTCATGTTGATGATGCGACGTACCGTCGCCGATGGCGTCAGGATATGTACCGGCTTGGCGCAACCCAGCAGGATCGGGCCGATCGCCACGCCATTGCCCGATGCGGTCTTGAGCAGGTTGTAGGCGATGTTGGCGGCGTCGATGTTGGGCATCACCAGCAGGTTGGCATCGCCCTTCAATGGCGAATCCGGGATCGCGGCATTGAGCAGCTTGCTGTCGAGCGCGGTGTCGCCGTGCATCTCGCCGTCCACTTCCAGGTCGGGCGCGACGTCGCGAATGATCGCCAGCGCTTCGCGCATCTTGATGGCCGAGGCGCTGTTGCTGGTACCGAAGTTCGAATGCGACAGCAGCGCGGCACGCGGTTGCAGGCCCAGGCGACGCATTTCTTCAGCGGCCAGGATGGTGATCTCGGCCAGTTCCTGCGCAGTCGGGTTTTCGTTGACGTGCGTGTCTACCAGCACCAGTTGGCGGTTCGGCAGGATCACGATGTTCATCGCCGCATAGACATTCACGCCCGCACGCTTGCCCAGCACCTGGTCGATGTAGTGCAGGTGCAGCTGGGTGGTGCCGTAGGTGCCGCAGATCATGCCGTCGGCGTCGCCCTTGTGGATCGCCATCGAGCCGATCAGGGTATGGCGGCGACGCATTTCCAGCTTGGCGTACTGCTCGGTGACGCCCTTGCGGCGCGACAGCTCCAGGAAGCTCTGCCAGTAGTCGCGATAGCGGTTGTCGAAGTTCGGGTTGATCACCTCGAAGTCGGTGCCGGCGCGCAGGCGCAGGCCGAACTTCTTGATGCGTTGTTCCAGCACTTCCGGACGGCCTACCAGGATCGGCTTGGCCAACTTCTCGTCGACGATCACCTGCACCGCGCGCAGCACGCGCTCTTCTTCGCCTTCGGCGTAGACGATGCGCTTCTGGGCTTCGGCGGCCTTCTTGGCGACCTGGAAGATCGGGCGCATCACGGTGCCGCTGTGATAGACGAACTGCTCCAGCTTCTCGATGTAGGCGCCCATGTCCTGGATCGGACGGGCAGCCACGCCCGAGGTCTCGGCGGCACGGGCGACGGCCGGCGCGATCTTGATCATCAGGCGCGGATCGAACGGCTTGGGAATGATGTACTCGGGGCCGAACGACAGGTTGGTCACGCCGTAGGTGGCGGCGACGATGTCGGACTGCTCGGCCTGGGCCAGCTCGGCGATGGCGTGCACGGTCGCGATTTCCATCTCGCGGGTAATGGTGGTGGCGCCCGAGTCGAGCGCGCCGCGGAAGATGTACGGGAAGCACAGCACGTTGTTGACCTGGTTCGGATAGTCCGAACGGCCGGTGGCGATGATGGCGTCGTCACGCACGGCCATCACGTCTTCCGGCAGGATTTCAGGGGTCGGGTTGGCCAGCGCCAGCACCAGCGGACGCGGCGCCATCTGCTTGACCATGTCCTGCTTGAGCACGCCGGCGGCCGACAGGCCCAGGAAGATGTCGGCGTCGGGGATGACGTCGGCCAGGGTACGGGCGTCGGTTTCACGCGCGAAACGCTCCTTGTCCGGATCCATCAGCTCCTGGCGGCCCTTGTAGACCACGCCGGCCAGGTCGGTGACGTAGATGTTCTCGATCGGGAAGCCGAGGTCGACGATCAGGTCCAGGCAGGCCAGCGCGGCCGCACCGGCACCCGAGACCACCAGCTTGACGTCCTTGATGTTCTTGCCCACGACCTTGAGGCCATTGAGGATGGCCGCGCCGACGATGATAGCGGTGCCATGCTGGTCATCGTGGAAGACCGGGATCTTCATCTTCTCGCGCAGCTTGCGCTCGATGTAGAAGCACTCGGGCGCCTTGATGTCTTCCAGGTTGATGCCGCCGAAGGTGGGTTCCAGCGCGGCGATGACGTCGATCAGCTTGTCCGGGTCGTTCTCGTTGATCTCGATGTCGAACACGTCGATGCCGGCGAACTTCTTGAACAGCACGCCCTTGCCTTCCATCACCGGCTTGGAGGCCAGCGCACCGATGTTGCCCAGGCCCAGCACGGCAGTGCCGTTGGTGATCACGGCCACCAGGTTGCCGCGGGCGGTGTACTTGAACGCATTGAGCGGATCGGCGACGATTTCTTCGCAAGCCGCGGCCACGCCGGGAGAGTAAGCCAGGGAGAGATCGCGCTGGTTGGTCAGCAGCTTGGTGGGCGTGACACTGATCTTGCCCGGCGTTGGAAACTCATGGTAGTCCAGCGCTGCCTGACGAAGTTGCTGACGCACTTCTTCTTTCTTACTGATCATCGAATCCATAACTCTGTATTCTCTCTATTGACTTGCGAAGACCGGTGATTCTAGCAGAGGTCGCCCCCCAATCATAGGCCGCCGGCCTCATGCTGCTGCGCGCAAAGCCAGTACGGCACAGGCTTTGCGCGCCACCAGCGACGGTGCGTGATGTCCGCGAACATGCCCTTTGACGGTGCAATTGACGGCTGTTCGTGGCGCGATGCAAGCACGTTCGCGCAAGCCAGGCAGGCGCGGCGTCCCACCGCATGGGGCTATCGGCGCGCCGCGCCATGGATACCCCCTAGGCCGCACTCGCCCTTGCGGCGCGCCCTTTCAGTGCATATTGCGGTGCACCATGCCACGACGAATAAGTCATGACATTTAGAAAAGTTCTCCTCGATGCCTCGCCATCCGGCGATATTGTGCGCCAGATGCGATGACGGATTGGTTACAATCGGCTCATGCTCTCCGAATTCGAACTCATCGCGCGTTATTTTCAACGCCCGCCTGCGCCTGACAGTCGCACCGCGCTGGGTGTGGGCGACGATTGCGCACTGATGACGCCGGCGCCGGGCATGCAATTGGCCATTTCCAGCGACATGCTGGTAGCCGGCCGCCATTTCTTTGCCGATGCCGATCCCCAGGCGCTGGGCCACAAGTGCCTGGCGGTGAACCTGTCGGACCTGGCGGCGATGGGTGCCCAGCCGATTGCCTTCACGCTGGCGCTGGCGCTGCCGCAGGCCGATCCGGCCTGGCTGGCGCCGTTTTCGGCCGGCATGCTGGCGCTGGCCGACCGCCACGGTTGCGAACTCATCGGTGGCGACACCACGCGCGGGCCGCTGACGATCTCCATCACCATCCTTGGCGAAGTGCCACCCCAGCAATCGCTGCGCCGCGATGCCGCGCGCGCAGGCGACGATATCTGGGTCTCCGGTTCGCTGGGTGACGCCCGCCTGGCGCTGGCTGCCTATCGCAACGAAATCGTGTTGTCCGACACCGACCTGCTACGGGCGGCGCCACGCATGCACGAGCCGACGCCACGGGTCGAGCTGGGCGTGGCATTGCGTGGCATCGCCCACGCCGCCATCGACATCTCGGACGGCCTGGCCGGCGACCTCGGCCATATCCTGTCCAGCTCGGGCGTGGGCGCCACGCTGGACGTGGACGCCCTGCCACCCGGCAATGTGCTGCAACAGCGCGAGCTCGACCTGCGTCGACGCTTTACCCTGGCCGGCGGCGACGACTACGAACTGTGCTTCACGGCGCCGGTACGCCTGCGCGAGGCGGTGCTCAAGGCCGCGCACGCGGTGGGCGTGGAGGTGGCGCGGGTAGGCAGCATCGAGGCCGTGGCCGGCTTGCGCATCGTCGACGCCGGCGGCCAGGCCCTTACATTTGCACCAGACTCCTTCGACCATTTTCGTTCATGACCCAAGATACTGTTCCAGGCACGATGGCCGAGTTGCGCGCGCCGCGCGGCCGCCGCGCCACTGCGCGCTTCATGCTGGCCCATCCGGCGCACTGGATCGCCCAGGGTTTCGGCAGCGGCCTGTCGCCCATCATGCCAGGCACCGCCGGCACGCTGTTCGGTTGGCTTTGCTACGCGGTGCTCACGGCGCGCTGGCCCCAGGTATTCACCACCACCAACTGGCTGGCCATCGTGGTGGCCGGCTTCGTCATCGGCATCTGGGCCTGCCACCGCACCGGCCGCGCGCTCGGTTCGCCCGACCACGGCAGCATGGTATGGGACGAGATGATCGCCATCTGGCTGGTCCTGCTGATGGTGTCGCCGGCGAACTTGAAGGAGCAGTTCGCCGCCTTCGTCGTGTTCCGCTTCTTCGACATGGTCAAGCCGCCACCGATCGGTTGGTTCGACCGTCGCTTCAAGGGTGGATTCGGGGTCATGTGGGACGACATCCTGGCCGCGTTCTACACCTTGCTGGTATTTGCCTTCTGGCGCGTCTACGGCTGACGGTTCAACAAAGGCCACCAGCGGAGTATGCTTGCAGGTGCATGGTTCCGATCAATGCCGCCGGTCACTTCAGCGTGTCCGCGTGGCCTAACCGAGGATGACATTCATGGATACCACGATCGACTTAGCCGCCCGTGTAGGCCAGGCCCTGAAGACCCGCGGCCTGCTCTTGGCCACCGCCGAATCGTGCACCGGAGGCGGCGTGGCGCACGCCATCACCGAGATCGCAGGCTCGTCCGAATGGTTCGATTGCGGCTTCGTGACCTACTCCAACGCATCCAAGAACGAGCTGCTCGACATTGCCGAGTCGCTCATTGCCCAGCATGGCGCGGTCAGCGAAGAAATCGCCGGGGCCATGGCCGAGGCCGCCGTTGCCAACAGCAGCTCGCATGTGGCCGTGTCCACCACCGGCATCGCCGGACCTGGCGGCGCGGTGCCCGGCAAGCCGGTCGGCACCGTCTGTTTTGGCTGGCGCGTGGCCGACAGGACCTATACCGAGCGCCTGGTGTTTGCGGGCGACCGGCATGCGGTGCGCGAGCAGACCGTGGTGCATGCGCTCAAGGGCTTGCTCAAGTTGCTGTCGGACTAAGATCGCGACCGGCCGGCCGGTCGCCCCCACTGCCGCCCTGGCCGGGGCGGCATCTGCCCCTGCGTGCTAGCGATACCTGTTGATCGCGTCGCGCGTCTCCAGCGCCACCCGGCGGGCTGCGGCGGTATAGTCTTCACCCGCTTCGCACGCCGCGTACAGGATGGCACGCGACGAATTGATCATCATGCCGGTGCCGCCCGCGGTGCGACCGGCCTTGACGGTGGCCTCGACATCGCCACCCTGGGCGCCCACACCCGGCACCAGCAAGGGCATGTCGCCGATGATGGCACGCACCTGGGCCAGTTCCTGCGGGAAGGTGGCCCCGACCACCAGGCCACACTGGCCATTGGTATTCCATTTCTCGGCCACCAGGCGCGCCACGTGCTGGTACAGGGGCCGGCCTTCGACATCGAGGAACTGCAGGTCCGAACCGCCGGCGTTGGACGTACGGCATAGCACGATCACGCCGCGATCCTTGTATTCCAGGTAGGGCGCCACCGAATCCCAGCCCATGTAGGGGCTCACGGTGACGACATCGGCGTTGTAGCGCTCGAAGGCTTCGCGGGCATATTGTTCGGCGGTGGCGCCGATGTCGCCGCGCTTGGCATCGAGCACCAGCGGGATATCGGGATAATGGCGGCGGATATAGGCGCAGATCTGCTCCAGCTGGTCTTCGGCGCCCAGCGCTGCAAAGTAGGCAATCTGGGGCTTGAAGGCGCAGGCGGCGTCAGCGGTGGCGTCGACGATGGCGCGGCAGAACTCAAAGATGGCGTCGGACTTGCCGCGCAACTCCTCGGGAATCTTCTTGACGTCGGGGTCCAGCCCCACGCACAGCAGGGAGTTGCGCGTCTTCCACGCGCCGTTGAGCTTGTCGATGAATGTCACGGTCATGCCTTGATGGTAAAGATCCGATATTGTATCGCGGCGGCGGTCGCCGGCGGGTCTCAGCCGTTCTCGTAGACCCATTGCAGCAATGCATCCTGGGCCTTCTGGCCATTGGGCGCGGCCGCATGGTTGATCAGGAACACCACCACATAGGTCTTGCCCGAGGCGGCCTGCACGAACCCGGCGATCGAGCGCACGTCATTGAGGGTGCCGGTCTTGATGTGCGCCTGGCCGGCGACGCCCTGGCTCTTCAGGCGCCGCCGCATGGTGCCGTCGTAGCCCACCAGCGGCAACGACGAGACGAATTCCGGCATCAGCGGCGAGCGATAGGCCTGCACCAGCATGCGGCCCAGCAACATGGGCGAGACCCGCTCGATGCGCGACAGCCCGGCGCCGTTCTCGATGGCCAGCGCGGCCGTGTCGATCCCCTTGTCGTTGAGCCAGGCACGCACCGCGCGCGCACCATTGACCGCATCGCCGGGCTGGCCGCCGAGCTCGGCGGCCAAGCTCAGCAATACCTGGCGCGCCATCACGTTATTGCTGTACTTGTTGATATCGCGGATCACCTCGGGCAAGGTCGGCGACTGCCATTGCGCCAGCAGGCGCGCCGAGGGCGTCACCAGGCCATTGACCACCCGCCCCGAGAAACTGCCCCCCAGGTCCGCCCACATCTGCTGGAAAGCCTGGCCCACATATTGCACATGTGTCATGCGATAGGGATTGATATACCAGCTGCGCGGGCCACAGTCGGCCGCGTAGGTGCCGGCGAACGCGGCGGCACCGGCGTCGTTGCCCAGCATCAGCCGGCTCTGCCAGTCTGGCGGGCACGGCTCCGCGCTCAAGCGCGGGGGCGTCACGGCATAGCCGGCCAGCGGCGGGTCGGTGGTGACCGTCACGCTATTGGTGGTTGCATCGGGCGTAAAGCGAAAGGCGATGGTCTTGTAGTTCAGCAACAAGGCATCCGGGCCGACGTTATAAGGCTTCTGCGGATCGCCGTCGAACTGCGACGGATCGTAGACATTGTCGGCAAAGTAGCTGCGATCCAGCACCAGATTGCCGCTGATCTGGCGCAAGCCGGCCGCGCGCAACTGGCGCAGCAGCAGCCAGAAGTTTTCCATCACCAGCTTGGGATCGCCGCCCCCCTTGATGATCAGGTCGCCCTGCAGCACGCCCTGGTTCAGGCTGCCATCGACATAGGCCTGGGTCTTCCAGGAAAAGGTCGGCCCCAGCAACTCCAGCGCCGCGTCGGTGGTGACCAGCTTCATCACCGACGCCGGATTGAATGGCTGGCTGACATTGGTCGACACCATCGCCCGCGTGCCGCTATCGGCATCGAGCACCAGCACCCCCACGTTCTGCTGCGGGATATGCGCCACCCGTAGCGCGCCCACCACCGGCGGCGGCAGGCTCTGGGCAAGCAATGGAAAATTGCACAGCAGCAATGAAGAGGCGGCAACCAGGAACCGGGAAACACGGGAAGACGGAAACAGGCGTGACATGATTCAACCGAAAATGGGGATCACGCATTATAGGAGAGATGCCCCGCGCGATTTGCCATGACAACGCATCGCGCGGCGCGGAGGCCATGCGATAATTCGCGTCCCGCAAACCGACGTGCTGAGGGGCCGTCGGCAGCAGACTGACAATATGCCAACCGATATCAAGCAAGCCCGCGATCAATCACGCAGACGACGGCTCGACCCGGCGTCGCTGCTGGCATTGCTCAATCCGTTGACGCTGTTCGCACGACGCCCGACGCGCCTGGACGATCCGGCGCCCCAGGAGCTGATCGGGCGTGGTGTGCGTTTTGTCGAGCGCATCTATCGCATGCGCATGGTCGGCGTGGCCACCGGCCTGCTGTGCGTGGGCGCCGGGCTGGTCGAACAGCACGCCGGCTGGCTGGCCTGGACCCTGCTCCTGATGCATGCCCTGGTATGGCCGCAGGCGGCGCGCATCTGGGCGCTGCGCTGCCGCATTCCCTACCGCGCCGAGCGTCGCAACCTGGTGATCGACTCGGTCTACGCCGGCTTCTGGGTCGCGGCCATGCACGCCAGCCTGGTGCCCTCGGCCGTCATCATCACCATGGTCTCGATGGACAACATCGCCGCCGGCGGCGTGCGCCTGTTCATGCGCGGTCTGTACGCCAACCTCACCGGCTTCGCACTGGGCGCACTGGTGCTGGGCTTCGACTTCGCTCCCCACGCCAACCTCACCACCATCCTGGCCAGCCTGCCGATGCTCGCGCTTTATCCATTGGCACTGGGCAAGACCACCTATGACATGTCGCGCAAGCTGGCCGAGCGCTCGCGTGCCTTCGAGCTCGTCAGCCAGACCGACGGCCTGACGGGACTATTCAACCGCCGCTACTGGGAAAACCTGCTGATCTGGGAATTCGAGCGCTGCGGCAAGTCCGACCAGCCCCGGCATGCCTGCCTGTTGCTGCTGGACCTGGACCATTTCAAGTCGATCAATGACACCCATGGCCATCTGGTGGGCGACGAAGTGCTGCGCAGGTTCGCTACCCTGCTGCGCAGCAACCTGCGCGAGCAGGATGCCATCGGTCGCTACGGCGGGGAAGAATTCGTGGTCATCCTGCGTGACACCAGCGCCAGCGAAGCCTGGCAGCTGACGCAGCGCCTGGTGGACGAGGTACGGCGTTACCAGGTCATCCCGGGCGGCCTGCGCGGATGCACCGTCAGTGCCGGCCTGGTGCCGTTCGACCACGGCATGGAAGCGCATTACGTGTGGTTGCAGCGGGCCGACCATGCGATGTATCGCGCCAAGGAAAACGGCCGCGATTGCGTCGTCGCATGGCACGACGACGGCGCCGGCGGCACATGGCCCGCGCCCGACCAGCGCCATCCCGCGGACGCAAAAAAGGCCGACACCTTCGGGGCCGCCACGAGGCCACTGTGAAGATATCGACCTAGGGAAATCAGGGCGGGACTACCGGCTGGTTCAATCAGACCAACGTACGACCCTGGTCTGTAGCCGATGCCCCGCCAGCCGCAGCTAGCGGCAAGACGGGCCTATCAAGCCCGTCAGATCAGTACTGGCAGAGCCTCCAGTACCAAAAGCGCCATCAGCGCGCCACCCACCGCGCCAATCGTTCGCAGTGACACACGGATGGCACGCGAGGCCACCGGCACTTCACCGCAAAGTAACAGACCCGCCAGGGTCATGGGGACAAAGAACACCAGGTTGTTCATGATGATATTAGGCATGATGCGTCTCCTCATTGGCCTGTCTCATTCTCGAGTTCTCTCGGGCGTCCACCAGCCCAAGCGGCGCACGTAACCAACACTACGTTGCCCGACTTGACTGGCAAAACCTGACAAAGACCTGAAACCGGCTCTGGCCTTGGCTTTGCTGTTGCCCTTGTTGATTCGAGTATAGGCCTCATGCCCAATAACACAAGCATCTGTTAGAACTTTCGTTGCTGCATAGCAGCGACAACAACGCGAATCAAATGATGTTGCGAACGCACAAAAGTTAGTTTTCACGGGCGAATTGCCTTGACCCATTTTTGAGCGCGAGCGTAGAATTCGTCCGTTCTCATTAAATGGAGTCCCTCTCATGGGTACTTGTTCGGGTGACAGTTGTTGCCGGTTAATTACCGGTTAAAGCCAGGCAAGATTTCCGCAGGACTCCTCCTGTCGTCATTTTGCCCAGCGCAGATGACGGCATAACGATGCAGGCCGCGCACCAACGCGCATCGCCTCACACGCATCGTCATTCCCCACAACGACAGATCGACGATCGACCGCTACGCCTACAGCGTCCCGGCTTGGCCATCCCTTTGCTGCTCACGCGGCCACATGCACTCCCTGCCCTCACGGCGCCGGGAACGGATGCACATGGGCAGGCCAATGCTGACGATTTGCTGACGGACGCCGCTTGACGGCGGTGCCGGCGTCGCGTCCCAGGTACCAACGACAGGCGCTCCCTGCGACCCAAGCGGAGGCTGTGATGCAACAGGAACCACCATGAATCTCCCGTCGACCACCTGGCCTGCGGCCGACACGACGAGCGCTCATCGCAGCGCCCGATGGCAAGCCCCGCGCACCTGAAGTGCGCAGACAACAAGAAAAGAAGTGCATCATGAATCTGAACCTGTTGAAAGAAACCTTCGTCACCTTCATCCGCGCCCGCGGCATGGATCGTCATTTCCGCCGCCTGGGCATGGACATGTTCCGCAGCGCCCCGGTCAGCCGCGACGTACCCCAGACGCTGGCCGAGCAACTGCACCAGGCGGCCCACGCCGACAGTGCCGAGCTGCTGCAGCGCCTGGGCTCGCGCCCAGATGGCCTGACCGAAAGCGAAGCCGAGGCCATCCGCGCCGAGGTCGGCCCCAACGAAGTCGAGCACGAAAAGCCGCTGTCCTGGCCGGTGCACCTGTGGCACTGCTACAAGAACCCGTTCAACCTGCTGCTGACGTTGCTGGCGGCGGTCTCGTTCTACACGGAAGACATGAAGGCGGCCATCGTCATCGGCACCATGGTGGTGGTATCGACATTGATGCGCTTCGTCCAGGAGGCGCGCTCCAACACCGCCGCCGACAAGCTCAAGGAAATGGTCAGCAACACCGCCACCGTGATGCGCCACGACCTGCGCGAAGACATCGCCGAAGAGGCGCGCCGCTACTTCGACGTGCAGTTGCACTCGCGTGGCGCGCGTCGGGTCGAGGTACCGATCCGGCAACTGGTGCCCGGCGATATCGTGCTGCTGTCGGCGGGCGACATGATGCCGGCCGACCTGCGCCTGCTGGGCGCCAAGGACCTGTTCGTCAGCCAGGCCGCCATGACCGGCGAATCGCTGCCGGTCGAGAAATTCGCCACCCCCAGCAATCTCAACACCGCCAGCCCGCTGGAGCTGGACAACCTGTGCTTCATGGGCACCAACGTGGTCAGCGGCTCGGCCACGGCGGTGGTGGTCACCACCGGCAAGCGCACCTACTTCGGTGCCCTGGCCGAGCGCGTGACGGCCACCGATCGCAGCCCCACCGCGTTCCAGTCGGGCGTCAACAAGGTCAGCTGGCTGTTGATCCGCTTCATGCTGGTGATGACGCCGGTAGTGTTCTTCCTGAATGGTTTCACCAAGGGTGATTGGGTCGAGGCCTTCCTGTTCGGGCTGTCGGTGGCGGTGGGCCTGACCCCCGAGATGCTGCCCATGATCGTCACCTCGACCCTGGCCAAGGGCGCAGTGGCGCTGTCGCGCAAGAAGGTGATCGTCAAGCGGCTCGACGCCATCCAGAACTTCGGTGCCATGGACGTGCTGTGCACCGACAAGACCGGGACCCTGACCCAGGACAAGATCTTCCTCGAACGCCATACCGACATCCGGGGCGAGCGCGACGATGAAGTGCTGCAGTACGCCTACCTCAACAGCTATTACCAGACCGGCCTGAAGAACCTGCTCGACGTGGCCGTGCTGGAGCACGCCGAACTGCAACGCGAGATGTCGGTGGCCTCGGCCTATCGCAAGGTCGACGAGATCCCGTTCGACTTCCAGCGGCGCCGCATGTCGGTGGTCGTGAGCGAACGGGAAGACCATCACGAGCTCATCTGCAAGGGCGCGGTCGAGGAAATCGTCTCGGTCTGTACCCATGCCCGCCATGACGGCCGCGTGGTGCCGCTCACGCCGGAACTACTGGCCGAGATCCACGCCACCACCGGGCGCCTCAATGCCGAAGGCCTGCGCGTGGTAGGGGTGGCTGCCAAGGACTTGCCTCCCACCAAGGAAACCTACGGCCTGGCCGATGAGTCGGACCTGGTGCTGGTCGGCTACATCGCCTTCCTCGACCCGCCGAAGGAATCGACCGCCCCGGCATTGGCGGCACTGCGCGCGCACGGCGTGGCGGTCAAGATCCTGACCGGCGACAACCAGCTGGTCACCGCCAAGATCTGCCGCGAGGTGGGGCTGGAAGTCGACGGCATGCTGCTGGGTGGCGACGTCGAGAAGATGAGCGACCAGGAGCTGGCCGTGGCGGCCGAGAAAGTGACCGTGTTCGCCAAGCTGAGCCCGGCCCACAAGGAGCGCATCGTGCGCGTGTTGCACGACCAGGGCCATGTGGTGGGTTTCATGGGTGACGGCATCAACGACGCACCCGCGCTGCGTGCGGCAGATATCGGCATCTCGGTCGATACCGCCGTCGATATCGCCAAGGAGGCCGCCGACCTGATCCTGCTCGAGAAGAGCCTGATGGTGCTGGAAGAAGGTGTGCTGGAAGGCCGCAAGACCTTTGCCAACATGCTCAAGTACATCAAGATGACGGCCAGCTCGAACTTCGGCAATGTGTTCTCGGTCCTGATCGCCAGCGCCTTCCTGCCCTTCCTGCCGATGCTGCCCTTGCATCTGCTGGTGCAGAACCTGCTGTATGACGTGTCGCAGATCGCGATCCCTTTCGACAACGTCGATCGCGAATTCCTGGACCGTCCGCAGCGCTGGGATCCAGCCGACATCGGCCGCTTCATGGTGTTCTTTGGCCCGATCAGCTCGATCTTCGATGTCTCGACCTTCGCGCTGATGTGGTTCGTGTTCGGCGCCGACTCGCCGCAACACCAGACCCTGTTCCAGTCGGGCTGGTTCATCGAGGGCCTGCTGTCGCAGACATTGATCGTCCACATGATCCGCACCCGCCGCATTCCGTTCTTCCAGAGCCGTGCCGCCTGGCCGCTGATGGGCATGACGCTGGTCATCATGGCCGCCGGCGTGTTCCTGCCGATGTCGCCACTGGCGCACTACTTCAAGCTCGAAGCGCTGCCGCTGGCCTACTTCGGCTGGCTGGCGGCGATCCTGCTGGCCTATGCAGTACTGATCCAGGTCATGAAGAACTGGTACGCGCGACGTTACGGATGGCAGTGACGGACGTTGCGGACAGGCGTGCATCCATTCGATCGGCGCCGCAGCGAAAGCCGCGTCCCGGCTAGCGATCGTTCGAACGCCAGAGCGAAAATAATGCGGTAAAACCAAAAAAGCTTACTCCCAGGCAAGGGGGTAAGCTTTTTTACCTTGAAGTTCAGGGTTTCCCCGATAGTGCGCTTGACACGTGGTCGTTAATCTCTCGACATCGAACAAAACTCACGAAAAGACACGGCGCAGCCGAGGGCATCAATGAACGCAATTCTGCATGAAGGCAACTGCGAAGGCAGTTACAAAAGCATCACCGACGGCAAGATATACCAGTACCGTGCCGACTATCGCGGCGGCGAATCGATCTCGTGGAGCGCCAGCGTCACCTGGGGCGCGCGCGAGGCCTTGTCGCGGGTGGGATCGATCTCGCACAACATCCTGTCCGGCCATTCATTGCAGGAGCTGGTGCGCGCCCATGTCGTGGCATCGATCCAGGCCGCCCTGGGCGAGCAGGTCTGAGCCGTTACCACTGCCTGACCGACGCGATCGACGCACCGCGCCGGCTCCGGCCTTCAATGGCGCGGCAGGTGCACCGACACCACCGTCTGCGTCTCCCGGCTGGACATCACATCGACCCGGCCACCGTGCGCTGCCACGATCTGCTGGGCAATATACAGGCCCAGTCCCAGGCCCTGGCGGTTGCCTTCGGTACTGTCGCCACCGCGGAACGGATCGAAGATGGACGGTAGCAAATGGGCCGGTATCACCCCCTGATTGGCCACCTGCAGTATCACCTCATGCTCACCGGCGCCATCGATGCGCACACTCACCGGTTGTCCCGGCACGCCATGCTGCAGCGCATTGCCGAGCAGGTTGGCTACCACCTGTGCCAGTCGCTCGGGATCCCAGTGCCCCGTATCGTCGCCCACGCAACTGCTGAGGATGACGCAGTCCGGATAGGTGGCGCGGTACTCCTGCGCTACCTTGCCGGCCATCTCGCCCAGTACCATCTGCTCGCGCGAGAGCGCAATGCCGCCACCCAGCCGTGCCCGGGCAAGATCGAGCATGTTCTCGATCAGCTTGGCCATGCGCCGGCCACTGTTGAGGATCTGCTGCGAGGCTTTTTGCGCCACTTCCTCGCTATAGGTCCGCTGCAGCAGCGTGGCCGCCATCATCACCGCGCCCAAGGGATTGCGCAGGTCGTGCCCGAGGATCGCCACGAACATCTCGTTGGTGCGCAGAGTCTCGGTGCGATCGCGCAGTTCCAGCGCCAGTTGCTGCTTCTGGCGGTACAGCTGGAAGAACACCTCGGCCTTGTTGCGCAGGATGTGCGGCTCGATCGGCTTGTACAGGAAATCGACGGCCCCGCTTTCGTAGCCCTTGAACATGCGGTGCTCGTCGCGGGTGCCGGCGGTCACGAAGATGAGCGGGATGTTACGCGTGCGCTCGCTGCCCCGGATCAGCTCGGCCAGCTCGAAGCCGTCCATCATCGGCATCTGGACGTCGATCAGGGCCAGGGCCACGTCATGTACCAGCAGCAGCTCGAGCGCCTCGAAGCCGGAACGTGCCTGCAGCAGTTCCACGTCGTCGCGCTGCAGCAGCGCCGACAAGGCCAGCAGGTTCTCGGCCAGGTCATCGACCAGCAAGAACTTCACGCGCGGCAGGGGCTGTCCCTTGGTTTTGTCAATCACCTGCTTTTCCTTTCACCCTTGACGCTCAGCGATGCCAGCACATCGGCGATCCGAGCCAGCGTCAATACATAATCTATCGGTCCGGCCGCGATCGCCTGCTCGGGCATGTAGGGCGCCTGGGCCTGCCCCGGGTCCTGCACCATCGTCATGCCACCGGCGGCCCGGATCGCCTGCAGGCCGGCCGCGCCGTCCTGGTTGCCGCCGGTCAGGACGATGCCCAGCAGGCGCGGGCCGAAATGATCGGCGGCCGACTCGAACAACACATCGATGGCCGGTCGCGAAAAATTCACGGCCTCGTCATTGGACATGGCCAGCAACGGCGCCGCATCGCTACCGTCGACCAGCAGATGGTAGTCGGGCGCGGCAAAATAGATCGTCGCCGGCAGCAGCGGGTCCTTGTCCTGGGCCTCGACCACCGGCAGGGCGCAGCGGGCATCGAAAATCTGCGCCAGCAGGCTGGGCCGCTCGCGCGGAATATGCAGCACCACCATGGTCGGCGGCGCGACCCCGGCGCGCAGCGCCGGCAACACCTCGAGCAGTGCCTCGACCCCACCGGCGGAGGCACCGATGACCACCGCCTCGACTGCCGAACAATCGATGGCCGGGGTCATAGCTCGCCCTTCTTCTGGAAGATACGGTCTTCGCGCACCACTTCATCGAAGGCGCTGTTATGGGCCGAGAACCGCAGCGACTCCTTCGATCCCAATCCAAGAAAGCCCTTGCGGCACAACGACTCGCGAAACAGGCCCAGCGCGCGTTCCTGCAACTGGCGATTGAAATAGATCAGCACGTTGCGGCATGACACCAGCTGCATCTCGGCAAATACGCTGTCGGTGGCCAGGCTGTGATCCGAGAACACCACATTGCGGCGCAGCGACTTGTCGAACACCACCGCACCATAGGCCGCCGTATAGTAATCCGAAAGCGAGGTCTTGCCGCCCGACTTCTGGTGGTTGCTGGTGAAGCCGGCGATGCGGTCCAGGTCGTACACGCCGGCCTCGGCCTTCTTCAGCGCCGCCTGGTTGATGTCGGTGGCGTAGATCAGGGTGCGTTCGAGCAGGCCTTCCTCGCGCAGAAGGATGGCCAGCGAATAGACCTCCTCGCCGGTACTGCAACCAGCCACCCAGATCTTGAGCGAGGGATACGTGCGCAGCAGCGGCACCACCTTCTCGCGCAGCGACAGGAAGTAGGTCGGATCGCGAAACATCTCGCTGACCTGCACCGTAAGGTAATCCATCAATGCCGGAAAAACCGTCGCATCGTGCAACACGCGGTGTTGCAGCTGCGACAACGTGGTGCACTCGAAGCGGCCCAGCGCCGTGGTCAGGCGGCGCTTGAGCGACGAGCCGGCATAACCGCGAAAATCGCAGTGGTACTTGAGATAGATCGCATCGAGCAGCAACTGCATCTCGATGTCGAAGTGCTTGTCAGTCATGCGCAATGTCCGATCACGACTTGGGCATCCACACCCGCACCAGCGACAACAGCTTTTCCACGTCCAGTGGCTTGGCGATGTAGTCGTTGGCGCCGGCGGCCAGGCATTTTTCCTGGTCGTCCTTCATGGCCTTGGCCGTCAGGGCAATGATAGCCAGTTTCTTGAATTCGGGTTTCTTGCGGATCTCGCGCATGGCGGTCAGGCCGTCCATCTCGGGCATCATGATATCCATGAGCACCAGGTCGATGGCACCCTGCTCGGCAGTGCGACTGCGCTCCAGCGCTGCCAGCGCCTCCAGGCCATTGCGGGCGATCTCGATCTTCATGCCCTTCGGTTCGAGCACCGACGACAGGGCAAAGATATTGCGCACGTCGTCTTCCACCACCAGGATGCGGCGTCCCTCGAATACCGATTCGCGGTCGCGCGCCACCTTCAGCATGCGCTGGCTTTCGGCCGGCAGCTTGGTCTCGACCTGGTGCAGGAACAGCGTCACCTCGTCGAGCAGGCGCTCGGGCGAACGCGCATCCTTGATGATGATGGAGCGCGAGAAGCGGCGCAGTCGCTGCTCTTCCTCGGCCTTGAGCGAACGACCGGTATAGACGATCACCGGCGGGAAAGCCACCTGGTCCTGCTCGGCCATCTTTTCCAGCAACTCGTAGCCGGACAGGTCGGGCAGGTTCAGATCCATCACCATGCAATCGAAGGTGGTCTGCTGCAACTGGCGCAACGCATCGCCGGCGGTATGCACGCCGACGATGTTGATGTTCTCGCCGGCGAGCAGCTGGCGGATGCTGTCGAGCTGACGCGCATCATCCTCGACCACGAGCACGTGACGCAGGTCCTGCAGGAACTTGGCTTCGAGCTTGCGCACGGCGCCAACCAGTTCTTCGCGCTGCACCGGCTTGAAGGCATAGCCGACCGCACCGCGCTCCATCGCTTCCTGGGCATAGTCGGCCACCGACACCACATGCACCGGGATATGCCGGGTGCGCGGATTGCGCTTGATCTGGTCCAGCACGCCCAGTCCGGAGAAGTCCGGCAGGTTCATGTCGAGCAGGATGGCGCTGGGGCGATACATGTCGGCAGCGGCCACGCCATCGTTGGCCGAGTGGGTAAGCACGCACTGGAAGCCCATCTCATGCACCAGGTCGCGCAGGATCAGGGCGAACGCGGTGTCATCCTCGACCACCAGGATCAGGCGCGCATTGGGCTCGATACGATGGCGGTCATCCTCGATGGCGATCTCGGTCAGCCCCTGGCGCGGATGGGTCTGGTGCGAGCGCACATCGGGCGATGCCGCCACCGCACCGGCCGAGACCGGTGACAGCGTCGGTGCGGCGCCGGGCCACGCCAGCGATGGCGACGACGACGGCGCGCCGGACATGCCCGAGGGCGCCTCGCCGTCGCCGGCATACACGCGCGGCAGCGTCAGGGTGAAGATGCTGCCCTCGCCCTCGCGACTTTGCACCTGGATATCGCCGCCCAGCAAGCGGGCCAGGTCGCGCGAGATGGACAATCCCAGCCCGGTGCCGCCGTACTTGCGGTGGGTACTGCCGTCAGCCTGGCGGAAGGCCTCGAAGATAAACTGGTGCTGCTCGGCGCCGATGCCGATGCCGGTGTCGCGCACCACGAAAGCGACATGGCTGGCGCCGGCATCGCGCACGGTCAGGCTCACTTCTCCCTTGTCGGTGAACTTGATGGCATTGGACAGCAGGTTCTTGAGGATCTGGCCCAGGCGCTGGATATCGGTCTCGATCTGCGTCGGCGCCGCCGGGTCGACACTCACGCGCAGGGCCAGGCCCTTCTGTTGCGCGGTGGGCGCAAACACGGCGCGCAGTTCATCGGCCAGCTTGGCCACCGGGAACGGCTCGGGCAGGATATCGAGCTTGCCGGCCTCCATCTTCGACAGGTCGAGGATATCGTTGATCAGCGCCAGCAGGTCGTTGCCGGCCGACGAAATGGTCTGCGCGAAGCGCACCTGCTCTTCGGTCAGATTG
This sequence comes from Herbaspirillum sp. YR522, assembly GCF_000282575.1. Taxonomy (GTDB): domain Bacteria; phylum Pseudomonadota; class Gammaproteobacteria; order Burkholderiales; family Burkholderiaceae_D; genus Herbaspirillum. The sequence goes on from NZ_AKJA01000017.1 coordinate 46,700, forward strand.
CCGTGCTTGTTGTCGGCCAACAGCTTGGCCAGGATCAAGGTCGAATTGAGCGGGGTGCGCAGCTCGTGGCTCATGTTGGCCAGGAACTCGCTCTTGTACTGGTTGGCGCGTTCCAGTTCGGTTGCCTTGTCCACCAGCACCACCTGGGTCTTGGCCAGGTCGTCCTTCTGGGTTTCCAGCAATTGCGCCTGTTCCTCCAGCTGGGCGTTGGTTTCTTCCAGTTCGGCCTGCTGGGTCTCGAGCCGCAGCTGCGACGCCTTCAAGGCCTGGCCCTGCTCTTCCAGCTCTTCGTTGTTGACCCGCAATTCTTCCTGTTGGGCCTGCAATTCCTCGGCCTGGCGCTGGGTCTCTTCCAGCAGTTCTTCCAGGCGGCTGCGGTCCTTGGACGAGCGCACGGCGATGGCGATCTGGTCCGACAGGCGCGCCAGCAGTTCTTCTTCCTCGGGTCGGATGCGACGCAGGAACCCCAGTTCGACCACTGCCTGTACCTGGCCCTCGGCGGCCGCCGGCACGATCATCAATTCCCTGGGTGGGCGTTGCCCCAGCGCCGACGACACCGTGAAATAATCCCGGGGCACATCGCGTATATGCATCGCCTGGTTCAACTTCACCGCCTGGCCCAGCAGGCCTTCGCCGTCGCGCAGGGCCAGCGCGCCTTCGCTGGCCGGCATGGCGTAGGCACCGAAGCGCTCGAACTGGCCATTGCCCTTGCGCAGGTAGATCGCACCGATCTGCGCATTGAGATAGTTGGCCAGGAAATTGAGGGTGTTGTCACCCAGCAGCTCCAGGCGCTGGTCGCCTTGCAGGCGTTGCGCCAGGCCCATCTGCCCGGAACGGATCCAGGTCTGCTTCTCGCGGCTGCGATAGTCGCGCGAGGTCATCACGGCCGACGTCAGGATCAACAGCAGCAGCAGCGCCGATCCGCCCCAGGTGACCATGCTGGAAAACGCTACCGCGTCCTGCCAGTCGCCCTGGCGCGTGGCCAACAGGGCGCGCTCGTGGTTTTCCATCTCGCGCACCACCGCGCGCACCCGGTCCATGGCCATCTTGCCACGGTCCGACTGCACCACGGCCAAGGCGCCGGCGGAGTCGCCGTTGCGTCGCAGGGTGATGGTCTCACCCAGCTCTTCCATCTTTTCGCGGGTGATCGACTCGACCTGGGACAGCCGCTGCAACTGCTCGCTGCTATCCGACACCAGGCGACGCAACTTGTCGAATTCGCCCGGCAACGAGGCCCGGGCCTGGTTGTACGGTGCCAGGTAGCTTTCGGCGCCGGTCAGCAGGAAACCGCGCTGGCTGGTCTCGGCATCCTTCATGGCCGAGATCAGCACCTGCAGCTGCTCGCGCACGTCGATGGTGTGCGAGACCGCATCGGCGGCCTCGGTGCGGGTGATCGAGGCTTGCAGGGTGAAGATCGAGATCAGGATCACCGCCAGGACGGCGATGCCAAACCCGACCAGCGGCCCGGGCGGCAGCGGCGGCCCCGAGAATGCGCCCTTGCTCTGGCGCTTGAATGTGGCAATGCGTTCTTCGGCTTGGCTGGAAAAAACCGGCACGGTGCGCTCCGTTCTAATAGATTCTGGTGAGCTGTGAGGGACCGTGATCCCCCTCCCTGCGCATTTCTGCGTGGCAAAAATGCCGAAAATTATACTTGGTTATTAGCGCTCAGGCCTGCCATCGTGCAGCGCGGCAATGGCTCGAACCCGGCTAGGACCGGGCTTGCGTGGTTCGGTTCAATCCGGCGCTCAGCTTCCGGCCAGGCTGGCGGCGATATTGATCGACAAGCCGATGATGGCGGCATTGAAAATGAAACAGATCAGCGAATGGGCCAGCACCGTCTTTCTCAGCGCACGGGTGGCCACGCCGACGTCGGAGGTCTGCACGGCCACGCTGATGGTGAACGAAAAATAGAGGAAGTCCCAGTAATCGGGACGCGCCACGCCATCGGCGAAGCGCAGTGGCAAGGCCGACGGATCATCGTCATCGGCATAGAACTGGCGCGCATAGTGCACCGTGAAGATGGTGCCGATCATCAGCCATGAACCCAGCACCGTGGCGCCGGTGAATGCGTAGCGCCCCAACCGTCCCTGCTGCCCCTGGCCACCGGCCAGTTCCAGCAGGATCGCCACCAGGCTGGCAATGGCCGCCACGCAGACCATCGCCAGCACCAGTTGCGCACTTTCGTCTTCCTGCTCGGCGCGCTTCTTGGTCGCCAGGGCATCGGCCCGCAGCATCATCGACCACAGGAAGAACAGGTACAGCCAGACACCGACATTCCACCCGATCAGGCACTGCGAGATCAGGGATCCGGAAGGCCAGCACACGCCAGCGACCACGCCAATGGCGGCAGCGACCAACAAGCGGGGATGAACCTGGACGATATGGCGGGCGACGGACATAGGGAGAAGATGGGTGGTGATGGTGGACGCACATGGCGAAACGGCTGAAACATAACATGTTTCAGCCGTCGCCAATCAACGTGCGGCCCCTAGCGACGGGCCGATATCGCATGTGCCACGCGGGTGGCGTCATCGAAACTGGCAAACCCGGTCAATGCCATGGTATTGATGGTCATCGGCTCGGTCACCTTGGCGATATTGGTCACCCGGCCCTCGACCACGGCGGCCAACTGGCGGCCGACCAGCTCACGGGTGCCGGCCGTCAATCGCGCGGTACCGGTGGGCGTGAACTGCAGCAGCAGGACCGAGCGCCCCGCCGCATCTTTTTGCACGGTGGCGCGCTCGACATCGGCCGCCCCCAGGATGGGTTGCGGCGCCAGGTAGACCACCATGCCGGGAATATCATTGCTGGTCGCCCTGGTCCATCCTTCGGCGGGCGCGGTGGTGGCACCACGCAACTCGAACGTCTGGCTGGCCGGCCTCGGGTCGCCGCCGCTGGCGCAGCCGGCCATCACGGCCAGCGCTGCGACGGCCGCCAGCGCGCCGCGCCAGCCGCCGCGGGTGGCGATGGCGGCGCTCAAAACTCATGCTCCTTCAAGGCCCGCTCGGCGCGCTCGCGCGCGCCTGCCAGGGCCTCGGCCTCGGTGGGGAAGATACCGACCGGAATATACGTCTCGGCCAGTTCGGGCTCACGCGAGAGCCGTACGAAGACCTGTGCCTCGAATGTGTCGTCGGGATTCTTCTGGGCGTCGTAACGGGCAATATGGGTGCCGCTCTGCAATACCTTGTCGCTCATGCTGCCTCCGGTCTGATGGTCAAAGTGGCAGTTAGACATAATGACGGTGCGGTGGTTCGAGCGCTGGCGAGCTCACTGTTTCATCAAAGAAACTAAATTAACAAAAAATTAACATTACCTTGCTTGCGCAAAGCGCACGGTGATCACCGTGCCCGCGCCCTGCTCGCCACAGGCCAGCGTGATGGTGGCGCCATGATCATGGGCGATCTCGCGCACGATGGCCAGCCCCAGGCCACTGCCGGCGACCTTGTCGTTGGCGCGATAGAAGCGGTCGAAGATGCGCTCGCGGTGCTCGGGGGCGATGCCCGGACCGCTATCCTCGATGCTCAGCAGCGTGGCGCCCTGCTGTTCCAGGCAGCGCACCGTGACGCTGCCGCCGGCGGGGGAATAGCGGATCGCATTGTCGATCAGGTTGTCGATCAGGTCGCGCAGCAGGAAACGGTCGCCCGCCAGGCGCGCCGGCATCAGGTCGAAGCCGAGATCGATCTGCTTCTTGTCGGCTTGCTCGATGAAATGCTGGATCGATTCTTCCACCAGCTTGTCCAGCGACAGCGTCTCGAGCTTGCGCTGCTCGAACAGGCCCGGCTCGGAACGCGCCAGCGCCAGCAACTGCCGGCTCTGGCGGATCATCCGTTCCACCGACGAATTCATCATCGCCAGCGAGCGGATGGTGTCGCCATCGTCGGCATGCTTGGCATGCAACAGTTCGACTTGCAGCTTGAGGCCGGTCAAGGGTGTGCGCAACTGGTGCGCCACATCGGCCAGGAAGTTCTGCTGCGCTTGCTCGCCCTTGCTGATGCGCCCCATCAATTCGTTCATGGCGCCGATCAACGGCACCAGCTCGACCGGCGCACCGGCATTGTCGATGGCACCCAGCTTGCCGTGGCCACGCTGCTCGAGATTGCGCTGCAGGCTGCGCAGCGGTCGCAGTCCGCGGCGCACTGCCAGCATCACCACCGCCACCGAGATGAAGGTCAGCACCCCTTCGGCGATGAGCAGCGACAACAGGATGGTGTAGTGCGCGCGATTGCGCTTGCGCACCGTTTCGGCCACCGCCATCGAGATCACGCCGTTCTTGACCTTTACCTGCAACGCCGCGATGCGCACCGGTTCGCCACGCATGACGGCGTCATAGCTGATCGGGCGGTCGAAGACGTCGCTCTCGACCATGGGCGGAAAGCCGCGATCGCCGACCACGATCTGGCCATCGATATCGCGCACGGCGAAGAAGGTGGTGTCGGAATGGTTGCTGCGCAGGATCTGCTCGGCCTGCTGGGTCAGTTCGGCGGTGGTGTGCTCCTGGCGATGCCGCACCTGGGCGTACAGGGCCCAGGTCGAATCCATCAGGTTCTGGTCGAACGCGTGCTGGGCCGGCAGCCAGGCCAGCCAGTAGGTCACGCCGCCGCCTACCAGGTTGATCAGCAACAGCGGCGCAATCAGCCATTTGAGCAGGTTGCGCCGGATGCTGGTGTGCGAGGCCGCCATCGGTGGTGGCTCAGTTATCGCTTTTCTCGAGCATGTAGCCAAAGCCGCGGATGGTGCGGATGGCCACGCCCGAGTCGGCGATCTTGAGCCGGATGCGCGAGACATACACCTCCACCGCATTGATGGTGAAGTCCTCGCCCCAGGGCAGCACGGCATCGATGATCTGCTGCTTGGACACCACGCGCGAGGCATGCTGCATCAGGTATTCGAGCACGGTCCATTCACGCAGCGACAGTTCGATGCGCCGGCCGTTGATATCGGCGCGCTTGGTGGCGTTGTCGAGCGAGAGGCCACCGACCAGCAGCTGCGCCGGCTGCGGTGCGCTGCGCCGGATCAGTGCCTTGATGCGCGCTACCAGTTCGGGCGTGGCAAAGGGCTTGACCAGGTAGTCGTCGGCGCCCAGTTCCAGGCCATGCACCCGGTCGGGGATGGTGTCGCGCGCAGTCAGCAGCAGCACCGGCGTATTGTTGCCGGCCGCGCGCATGCGCCGCAGCACCTCGAAGCCATCGATGTCGGGCAAGCCGATATCGAGCACCAGCACCGACGCGTTGAAGCGTTGCGACAGGGCATCGGTACCATTGTTGACGGTATGCACGGTGAACCCGTGCGAATTGAGCACTCGCGACAGGCCGTCGGTGAGTACCGGATCGTCTTCGACCAGCAATACGTTCATAGGGCTTCAGGGCAGAAAGGAGAACGCCAGATCCGGCGCCACGGTTCATCGTATTTCAAGCGCGGCGGCCCTGCCAATCAGGGTTTTCCCGGTACGCGCGCATGCCGGGGATTATGTGCCAGTTTTGCCGGAGTCAGCGTTTTGTCAGTGCAGCCATGACCCTCAGCTGAAATAACGCGCATCCATGCGGCGAAATACCCAGGCCGATCCCAGCGTGATCAGCCCCACGATCACGAAGGTGATCTGGAACGACAGGCTGGTGGCTGCGCCCGAGACATCCTTGAACTGGTTCACCAGGGCGCCGCCGATGGTCACGCCCAGGCCGATGGCCAGCATCTGCACCATCGAGAAGAGGCTGTTGCCGCTACCGGCATCGGCCCGGCCCAGGCCCTTGAGGGTGACGCTGTTCATCGCGGCAAATTGCATCGAATTGGCGGCCCCGAATATCGCCAGTTGCGCGATGCCCAGCGCCAGCGGCCAGCTGGGCGTGATCAAGGCGAACGAGACGATGGCCAACCCCACCACTGCCGTATTGACCAGCAGGAACCTGTCATAGCCATGGCGCCTGACCAGCGGCGCGATCCACGGCTTGGCGATGGTGCCGGCGATGGCCGCCGGCAGCAACACCAGGCCTGACTGCAACGGGGTATAGCCCAGTCGCACCTGTAACAGCAGCGGCAGCAGGAACGGCACGGCCGACGAGCCGATGCGGCACACCAGGTTACCGGCCAGGCCGATGCTGAAATTGGGTTCGCCGAACAGGCCCAGCCTGAACAGCGGATCGGGGTCGCGCCGGGCATGCCGCACGTACAGCCACACCGCCGCCGCGGCCAGGGTCAGGAGCAGCGCGCTCCAGGCCATCCGATGCTGTTCGGCCGGCACATCCAGCGCCAGCGAGAAGGCCACCATGCATCCCGAGAGCAAGGCACAGCCGCGCACATCGAAGCGCGGCGCGGCCGGCAGCGAATCGTCGGGCAGGTAGCGCAGCACCGCCAGCATGCCGACGGTGCCGATGGGCACGTTGATCAGGAAGATCCAGTGCCATGACAGGCTTTGCACCAGCCAGCCACCCAGCACCGGCCCCACTACCGGCCCCAGCTGGCCGGCGATCGAGATCGACGCCAGCGCCGCGATGTATTGCGCGCCCGGCACGCTGCGCAGCACCGCCAGTCGCCCTACCGGCAACAGCATCGAGCCGCCGATACCCTGGACCACCCGCGCGGCCAGTAGCTGCGGCAAGGTGGTGGCCGTGGCGCACAGGATGGAGCCGATCACGAACACCAGGATGGTGGCGAAGTACATGCGACGGGTGCCGAAACGGTCGGCCAGCCAGCCCGAGGCCGGGGTCAGCGAGGCCATGGTCAAGGTATAGGCCACGACCACCGGGTGCATTGCCAGCACCGGCTGGCCCAGGCTGCCGGCCATGGCTGGCAGGGCCGTATTGACGATGGTGGTGTCGAGCGTCTGCATGAAGAAGCCGGACGCGACGATCCACAGCAGGGCGCGCTGTGCGGGGGGTTGTTGTCGGTCTGGGCTGGATGCGGTGGAATGGTCTGTCGAGGACGATGACATGGAATCGGGCGCGAAAAAACGGGACACCAATCGTTCCGGTGCCCCTTGAGGTCGTGTGCTTGCTGACGAAGCGATAGCCGCTATTCTAGTTCGTTTGCCGGTGTCGCTCAGGCGCGCCGCGATTATTTTCCGTTCGGCGTCGGTACGCCTTCGATACGGTCCTGCGGACCACCTCAGTCCGAACGGTGGTTGGGTGATCGATAAACAGTAAACTATTTCCCGTTCGTACTGGGTAGCTGCCATGGCAGCGTATCGAAGGCTCGGCTGACTTTGTCGCCAGCGCGCCTTAGAGGCCATCCTGCGCATCACCTCAGTGCGAACGGTCTATCAATCAAAAATGCCGCTCAGCGTTGACTGAACGGCATTACCGCACTAGGCGGGCTTTTCTGAATTTGGTGGAAAGTGCAAGTTTCGAACTTGCGACCCCTGCAGTGTGAATGCAGTGCTCTACCCCTGAGCTAACCTTCCGTTTTCTTGACGCTACTGGTTACTGCTCATGCGTCGAGAGGCAAGATATTACATAGTTTTCGCAAAGCGGGCAAGCCCTCTTCACAAAATTCTCAAATAGTTCGCACACTGTCCTCAGGCAGCCGCGGCATCCGCCACCGCTTCCGGTGGCGGCGGTTCGAAGCGCCATACGCAAGCGCCCCGGACTTCCTTGTCCAACTGGTTCAGCACGCCTTCGTGCAAGGCCAGTTCCTCGTCGCTGGCGGCGATCACGATGATGTCGGCCAGTGGCGTAGCCTCGAGCGCCAAGGCATTGGCCGCCTGGTCCTCGCTGCTGCCCAGGTCCATCGTCAGCGTGTTCTGGCCGCGGGTCATGGCCAGGTACACCTCCGACAGCAGTGCCGCATCGAGCAAGCCGCCATGCAGGGTACGGTGCGCGTTCGAGATGCCGTAGCGGTCGCACAGGGCATCGAGCGAATTGCGGCGCCCGGGGTGCTGCTCCTTGGCCATCTGCAACGAGTCGATCACGCTGTCGACGTGCTCGCTGAACTTGGGCAGGCCCAGCAGGGCCAGCTCCGCGTCCAGAAAGCCGACGTCGAAGGGTGCATTGTGGATGATGATCTGGGCCCCGCGCACGTAGTCCAGGAACTCGGCGGCGATCTGCTTGAAGGTCGGCTTGTCAGACAGGAACTCGGTGGTCAGGCCGTGCACCGCCAGCGCCCCTTCTTCCGAGTCGCGCTCGGGGTTGATGTAGAAGTGCAAGTTGCGACCCGACAGCTGGCGGTTCAGCAGTTCGACGCAGCCGATTTCGAGGATGCGGTTGCCGGCGCGTGGCGACAGCCCGGTGGTTTCGGTATCGAGGACGATCTGGCGCATGAGGGCTATTCCTGGTGAAGACTTTCGATTGGCTCGATGACCGGCTCAGCGTGCCGTCTCGACCCCGCGATTGGCCAGCTGGTCGGCGCGCTCGTTGCCGGCATGACCATTGTGGCCGCGCACCCAGCGCCATTCGACCTGGTGCTCGGCCTGGGCCGCGTCGAGCGCCTGCCACAGGTCGGCATTCTTGACCGGCTCGCGGGCGGCGGTCTTCCAGCCGCGCGCCTTCCAACCGTGGATCCACTCGCTGATCCCCTTCTGGACGTACTGGCTGTCGGTGTGCACCACCACTTCGCAGGGCCGCTTGAGCACCGTCAATGCCTGGATCACCGCCATCAGCTCCATGCGGTTGTTGGTGGTATTGCGTTCGCCACCGAAGATTTCCTTCTCCTGGCCGTTGAACACCAGCAGGGCACCCCAGCCACCCAGCCCGGGATTGCCCTTGCAAGCGCCATCCGAATAAATATCTACCTTGTCCATGCTCTTGTCCGTTGTTGCATCAATGCGAGGCCGCGATCATACCCGATCACTGGCCGTCGGACTTGTGAATGCGGTTGGTGGCCGGCACGCCACGCGGCGCCTTGACCTTCTGCCGGCTCAGCGCCGGCCCGACCAGGCGCATGCCCGGCACGCGCTTGATCGCCTGTACGATGTAGACCGCGCCGAAGTAAGGCCACCAGCGGTCGCCCGCCTGTTCCATGAAGCCAAACCGCTGCAGCCATTTCTCGGTTTCGCACGGCGGTGCGTAGCAGCCGAAATGGCCGCGATTGACTTCCATGTTGAGCAGCTTGAGCCAATCCTTGAGGCGCGGCAGGCGGATGAACTCGCCATCGCGCGGCAAGAAATGGGCGCCGGTCAGGCGCCCGCCCGCCTGGCGCAACCCCCACAAGCTGCTGGGATTGAAGCCGCAGATGATCAACTGCCCTTCCGGGATCAGCACCCGCTCGACCTCGCGCAACACCTGGTGCGGCTCGGCGGCAAATTCCAGCACATGCGGCAGCACCACCAGGTCCAGGCTCTGCGAGGCAAACGGCAATTCGCAGAAATCATGCACCAGCACCTGCGGTATCTCGAGCTGCGACTGGTTCTCGCCCGGCATCACGTTATCGGTCAACCAGCGATACGGCATGCGGTTGGCCTGCAAGGCGTGGATCTGGGGCGAGCCGAGCTGCACCGCGTTGAAGCCGAAGATGTCGGCCGTGAGGGTATTGAGATGCTGCTGCTCCCACTGGCGCAGGTAAGTCCCGGTCGGGGTCTGCAACCAGGAGGCCAGGTCTATAATCTGCGCTTGCGCATTTTCAATCATTCAATCACGCCTATGACCGAGCAGCCAGCCACGCCAGCCACCCGGGATCCGAAATCTGCATTGGCCGTCCTGGCCGTGCCGGCCTTCGACGACAACTATTTGTGGCTGATCCATGACGGCCACCAGGCCGCCGTGGTCGACCCGGGCGACGCTGCCCCGGTGCTGGCCGCGCTGGCGGCTAACCGGCTCACGCTGGGCGCTATTCTACTGACTCATCATCATGCTGACCATGTCGGCGGCGTGCTCGAGCTGGCCGGGGCCTATCCGGGCCTGCCAGTCTATGGCCCGGCGCGCGAATCCATCGCCGGCGTAACCCATCGACTGGCCGAAGGCGACGAGGTCGAGTTGCCGCAATGGCAACTGATCTTCAAGGTCATCGATGTGCCTGGCCACACATCGGGACATATCGCCTACCATGCCGCCAGCGCCAGCATGCTGTTTTGCGGAGACACGCTGTTTGCCGGCGGCTGCGGCCGTATCTTCGAAGGCACCCCGGCACAGATGAGCCAATCACTTGCCAGGCTGGCAAGCCTGCCGCCGGCCACCGCCGTGTATTGTGCCCACGAATACACATTGTCCAACCTGCGTTTTGCCGCCGTCGTCGAGCCTGGCAATGCCGCGCTGCACGAGCGCATCGCCTTCGAGACCGCCAAGCGGCAACGACAGCAGCCCACGGTGCCATCGACCGTCGGATTGGAGCGGTCTACCAACCCCTTCCTGCGGTGCGGCCAGGCCGAAATCATCGAATCGCTGCAGAAGGCCGGTCGTTTGCAGAACATGGACGAAGTTGCGGTATTCGCAGCGCTGCGCGAATGGAAGAATGTCTACAAGTAGCGATCCGTTGCAGCGATAAAGCGGCAAGTTGAACGAAGATCCCAGCGGCTGCTTTGTAACAGGGGCATTTTTTTACTTGACTGTAGAAAAGGGTCTTCCGTACACTCGCTCCATTCCTCATTTTGGGGCGCGATTTTTTACGTATTCTTACGTCGGATTTCGCTTGCTGCTGACACCGCACCGTTCGGCAGGACCTCAGCAGTTTCGATGCCGCATCTTATGCGACTGACCCGATGACATGATTTGCGGCAGTCTGCCGGCGCACTCTTCGATGGCGCCGCGACTGCATGGCAATTGTTGCAACTCTTTAGCCCCTGGCACAGGACATCGCCCACATGCAGCGAACACTGAAGACCCTAGCTATCGCCGTACTGCTTTGCGCTGGCACCCCGCTGCTCTCCCACGCCAACGACATCTCGATCTACCCCGCTCCCTTCAATGCGATCAACCCCGAACTGGCCGGCAACGCGCTGCCGGGGATGAACGACATCGATATCTGGACCCGTATCCGCAAGGGCTTCGGCATTCCCGACCTCGATAACACGCTGGTCGAGAGCCAGACGCAGTGGTACAGCTCGCGCCCCGACTACATCCAGCGCACCACCGTGCGCGCCTCGCGTTATCTGTTTCACGTAGTGCAAGAACTGGAAAAGCGCGGCATGCCGACCGAACTGGCGCTGCTGCCCTTCATCGAGTCGGCCTTCAACCCGGAAGCGCTGTCGACCGCCAAGGCGGCCGGCATGTGGCAGTTCATCCCTTCAACCGGGCGCGACTACAACCTCAAGCAGAACATGTTTACCGACGAGCGCCGCGACGTACTGGCCTCCACCGATGCCGCGCTGAACTATCTCCAGAAGCTCTACGGCATGTTCGGCGACTGGCAACTGGCACTGGCGGCCTATAACTGGGGCGAAGGCTCGGTGCAGCGCGCAGTCAACCGCAACCTGGCCGCAGGCCTGCCGATCGACTTCAATACGCTGTCGGCGCAGATGCCCAACGAGACACGCAACTACGTACCCAAGCTGCAGGCGGTCAAGAACATCATTGCCAATCCGGCATCGTTCGAGATCGCCCTGCCCAAGGTCGACAACCAGCCCTACTTCGTCACCATCGGCAAGACCCGCAATATCGACGTCAAGGTAGCGGCGCAACTGGCCGAACTGTCGCTGGACGAATTCAAGGCGCTCAACCCGCAATTCAATCGCCCGGTCATCATCGGCAGTGACGATACCAAGATCCTGCTGCCCGAGACCAATGCCGAGAAGTTCAAGTCGAACATGTCGAAGTGGACCCAGGCCTTCACCAGCTGGACTTCGCACACCGTCTCCAGCGCCCGTGAACGCATCGAGACCATCGCCAGCAAGTTCGGCACCACCCCTGAGGTGATCCGCAGCGTCAACCAGATTCCGCCGCGCATGGTGTTGAAGGCCGGTTCGACCATCCTGGTGCCGAGATCCGAAGAAGCCACCTCGCTCGATACCGACCTCACCCCCGAGATCGCCGACAATGCACGCCTGGCCATCGCCCCCGATGTGCCCGAGACCCGCCGCATCTACGTCAAGGCAGGCAAGCGCGACACCCTGGCTGGCATCGCCGGCCGCTATCGCGTCAGCGTGGCCCAGCTGCGCGAGTGGAACGGCCTCAAGCGCGATACCCTGGCCGCCGGCCAGAGCCTGCAATTGAATGTACCCAACGTGGCGCGTGGCGCAGCCCCTACCCGCGTCGCCTCGCATCGTGCGGCGCCGGCCGCCCCGGCGCGACGCCAGGTCGCGACAGCCAAGGCACCGGTGCGCAAGGCCGCGGCAGCGCCGGTTCGCAAGGTGGCCGCCGCCAAGCCGATTACCCTGGCATCGGGCAACGGCGGGCGCAAGCAGTAAGACAGCACGGAAGAATCCGGAGGATACCGGAGGAGACAGCAGCCTGGCTGCAAGCAGGATCACACCAACGCCATCAGAACAATATCGTTGCGTACAGTTTCATGTCATGCCGTCCGGGTCGCACCGGACGGCATTTTTATTGGTACCGCCCCCTAGGTGTCGACGTTGGCGGCATAGGAGGCCGCCGACAGCAGGCGCTGGGTATAGGCGTGGCGTGGCTGCGCCATCAGCGCCTCGGTGGCGCCGGCCTCGACCACCTTGCCATCCTTCATCACCAGCACCTGGTGCGCCATGGCGCGCACCACGGCCAGGTCGTGCGTGATGAAAAGATAGGCCAGGCCATGGCGGCGCTGCAACTCGGCCAGCAACTGCAGCACCTGCTGCTGGACGGTGACGTCAAGCGCCGAGGTCGGCTCGTCGAGCAACAGCAATTCGGGCTGCAGCACCAGCGCCCGCGCAATGGCAATGCGCTGCCGCTGGCCGCCCGAGAACTCGTGCGGGTAGCGTTGCAGCATGTGCTCCGGCAGGCCCACTTCGGCCAGCGCATCGACCACCCGCGTGCGCTGCTGCGCCGGCGACAGCTCCGGATGATGCAAGGCCAGCCCTTCGCCGACGATCTGCAAGACGGTGCGCCGCGGCGACAACGAGGCATAGGGATCCTGGAACACCACCTGCATGCGCGAGCGCAAAGGGCGCAGGTCCGACGAGCGGCGCTCGGCAATGGACTGTCCATCGAAGACGATCGCGCCGCTGACCCGGGCCGGCGACAGGCGCAGCAAGGCCATGCCCAGGGTCGACTTGCCCGAACCCGATTCGCCCACGATGCCCAGTGTCTCGCCGCGCCGCAGCTGCAGGTCGACCCCGTCGACCGCGTGAAACAGGCGCTTGGCGAACCAGCCCTGCTTGATGGCATAGGTGCAGCGCAACTGCTCGGCCCGCAGTACTACCGGTGCGTCCGGCGCGACCTCGACCACATGGCGCTCTGGTCGGCTCTGCAGCAGCTTGCGGGTATAGGCATGCTGCGGGTCGGCAAACAATCGGGCCGTCGGTGCGCTCTCGAGCAACCTGCCTTTTTCCATCACGCCCACCCGGTCGGCGAAATGACGCACCAGGTTCAGATCGTGCGAGATCATCAACACGGCCATGTTGTCGTCGCGTTGCAATTGATTCAGCAGTTCCAGTATCTGCACCTGGATGGTCACGTCCAGCGCCGTGGTTGGCTCGTCGGCAATCAGCAGGCGCGGCTTGCACGCCAGCGCCATGGCGATCATCGCCCGCTGGCGCTGCCCGCCCGAGAGCTCGTGGGGATAGGCCCGCGCGCGCCGGGCCGGTTCCGGGATGCCGGTCTTGTCCAGCAATTGCACCGTGCGCAGCGCCGCCTGCCGGGCATCGACGCCCTCGTGGCGCATCAGCACCTCGGCAATCTGGTTGCCGACGGTAAACAACGGATTGAGGGCCGTCATGGGCTCCTGGAAGATCATCGCCACATCATTGCCGCGCACCTGCTGCATCTGGCGCTCGCTCTTTTGCAGGATGTCGTGGCCATCGAGCAGGATCTGCCCACCATACCGTGCGTCCTGGTTCAACTTGAGCAACGCCAGCGCACTGACCGACTTGCCTGAACCGGACTCGCCCACCAGCGCGAATTTTTCGCCGGGCGCGATGGCAAAGCTGACATCGTCCACCACGGTGCTATCGCCAAAGCGCACCACCAGGTTCTGCACCCGCAGCAGGTCTTGCATCGCTACCTGGCTCATGCCTTCCTCCGCACGTCCAGGGCGTTACGCAAGGCGTCACCGATATTGGTCAGCAGCAGCAGCATGACCGTCAGCACCAGGAAAGTCGACAGCGCAATCCACCAGGCGTCGAGATTGTTCTTGCCCTGTGCCAGCAGCTCGCCCAGGCTGGGCGTGGATGGCGGCACCCCCAGGCCGAGGAAGTCGAGGCTGGTCAGCGCCAGGATCGCGCCGCTCATTCGAAACGGCAGGAAGGTCACCACCGTGGTCAGGCTGTTGGGCAGGATATGGCGCCAGATGATGAGCCGGTCGGGCAGCCCCAAGGCACGTGCGGCCTGCACGTATTCGAGGTTGCGATTGCGCAGGAAATCGGCGCGCACGTAGTCCGACAGGCCCAGCCAGCCGAACAGCGACAGCAGGATCAGCAGCAGGCCCAGGCTGGGCTGGAAGATCGATGAAAAGATGATCAGCAGGTACAGTTCGGGCATCGAACCCCAGATCTCGAGCAGGCGTTGCGCGAACAGGTCGGTGCGCCCGGCGAAATACCCCTGCAGCGCACCGAAGCCGATGCCCAGCACGATGCCGATGGCCGTCAGCGCCAGCCCGAACAGCACCGATACCCGGAACCCGTAGAGCAGGCGCGCCACCACATCTCGGCCACGGTCATCGGTGCCCAGCCAGTTCTCGGCCGAGGGCGCGGCCGGATTCGGTTCCTTGGCGAAGTAGTTGAGGGTGTCGTAGCTGTAGTGATTGAGCGGATACAGCGCCCAGTTGCCGTCCTTCTGGAATTGGTGACGAATGAATGGATCGAGGTAGTCGGCCGGCGAATCGAAGTCGCCGCCGAAGCTCTTGTCGGAATAGTCGTGCACCAGCGGGAACATCAACTTCCCGTTGTAGCGCGCCACCAGCGGCTTGTCGTTGGAGACCAGCTCGGCACCCAGGCTGATGACGAACAGCACGCCGAAGATCAGCAGGCTCCAGTAGCCGCGCCTACTGGCGCGAAAACGCAACCAGATGCGACGGCCGGGAGAGATCGATGGCGCCGGGGAAGACGCGGGAGAAGTCTGCGTTGCGCTCATTTGTCCAGGCTTTCGAATTGCACGCGTGGATCGGCCCAGACATAGCAGAGGTCGCCCAGCAGCTTGACCACCAGGCCGATCAATGTGAAGAGATACAGGGTACCCATGACCACCGGATAATCGCGCCGGATCACCGATTCATAGGACAGCAGGCCCAGTCCATCGAGCGAGAACAGCGTCTCGATGAGCAGGCTGCCGGCGAAGAAGGCGCCGATGAAAGCGGCCGGGAAACCGGTGACCAGCGGGATGAGCGCATTGCGGAACACGTGCTTGTACAGTACCCGGTGTTCGGACAGGCCCTTGGCGCGCGCAGTCAACACGTACTGCTTGCGGATCTCCTCGAGGAAGGTGTTCTTGGTCAGCATGGTGGTGACGGCAAAGGCGCCCGCCACCGAGGCCGTCACCGGCAACGTGATATGCCACAGGTAGTCGGTCACCCGGCCCAGCAGCGACAGGGTCTGCCAGTTGTCGGATGTCAAACCCCGCAATGGAAACCACTGCAGGAAACTGCCGCCGCCAAATACCACCAGCAGGAACACCCCCAGCACGAACCCGGGGATCGAATAGCCGACCAGCACCAGGGCACTGGTGAGCCCATCGAAGCGGCTGCCCTCGCGCACCGCCTTGGCGATACCCAGCGGTATCGAGATCAGATAGGTCAGCAGGAAGGTCCACAGGCCGATGGTGATCGACACCGGCAGCTTGGACTTGACCAGCGACCAGACATCGCCGTGATGATAGAAGCTACGGCCCAGGTCGAAACTCAGGAAACCCTTGAGCATGGTCCAGAAGCGCTCGGCCGGCGGCTTGTCGAAACCGTACAGCTTCTTGATCTCGGCCACCCGCGCCTCATCGATGCCCTGGCGCCCCCGGTAGCCGGCCGCGCCCGATGCGGCTCCGCCGCCGGAGGCCTCACCGGCGCCGCCGCGCCCCTTCATCTCGATCATGGCCTGCTCGACCGGGCCACCCGGCACGAACTGGATCACCGCAAAGGTGATGGCGATGACGCCAAACAGCGTCGGCACCATCAGCAGCACCCGCTTCAATATATAAGTCCAGATATTCATGCTCGTCTCAGGCTAGCCGGGATTGGTGTATTCATCGCGCCCTCTCTTCCCACCAGGTGCCGATCACGTAGGGGTCGGCCTGGTAATACAGCGGCGCCTTGGCCGGGATGCCAAAGCGGTTCTGGTAGGCGATGCGATGGGTCGACGAGTACCAGTGCGGTACCACGATGTACTTGTGCAGCAGCACCCGGTCCAGCGCGCGGGCCGCCGCCGTCAGCCGGGGCCGGGAATCGGCCGCCACCAGCGCCTGCACCAGTTGGTCCACCACCGGGTCCTTCAAGCCCCAGGCGTTATTGGAGCCCTTCTCGTCGGCCGCCTTGGAGCCGAACATGTCGAACATCTCGTTGCCGGGGCTGCTGACGTCGGGAAACCGGATGCTGGTCATGTCGAAGTCGAATTCTTCCATGCGCTTGGCCACCAGCGCGTAGTCGGCCGTGCGCTGCGAGACATCGATGCCAAGCGTGCGCAGGTTGCGGGCGAACACACTGACCACGCGCGACATCGCGCCCTGGTCGTCGAGGATCTCGAACGACAGCGGCTGGCCCTTCGCATTGCGCACCGCGCCGTCGCGGTAGACCCAGCCGGCCTCGGCCAGCAGCGTGCGCGCGCGCCGCAGGTTTTCGCGCAGCGAGCCGGGCGGATTGGTGTTGGGCGGCACCGGTGCCGGGCCGAACACGGCCGGATCGATCTTGCCGCCGCCGGCCTGGATCGACTTGAGCAGCGCCAGTTCGTCACCTTCGGGCACGCCGGTGGCGGCCAGCTGGCTATTGTTGAAGAACGAATAGATGCGGGTGTACTGGCTGTAGAACAGCTGCCGGTTCATCCACTCGTAGTCCAGCGCCAGCCCGATGGCCTGGCGCACCCGCACATCCTTGAATTGGTCGCGCCGCAGGTTCATCACGAATCCCTGCATGCCGGCGCCGTTGGAATGCCTGAATTCCTTCTTGATGATGCGGCCGTCGCGGAACTGCGGCCCGGTATAGCTGCGGGCCCAGTTCTTGGCGCTGTATTCCACCACCACATCGAATTCGCCCGCCTTGAACGCCTGCAGGCGCGCCACGTCGTCGGCATAGAAGCGATAGACGATGCGCTCGAAGTTGTACATGCCGCGCCGGCTGGGCACCTGCTGGCCCCAGTAGTCGGGATTGCGGCGATAGGTGATGGCGCGCCCGAGGTCGTAATTGTCGATCAGGTAGGGGCCGCTGGAAATGGGCGGGGTCAGCTGGATCTGGTCGAACGGCGTGCCCTGTGCCCACTTCTTCGAGAACACCGGCACGCTGCCGACGATCAGCGGCAACTCGTGGTTCTGGCTGGCAAATTCGAAGCGCACCGTGGCCGCGTCCACCACCACGCAGCGCTTGACGTCGGCAAAGACCGACTTGAAGGCCGGCGCGCCCTTGTCCATCAGGGTATCGAACGAGTATTTGACGTCGCCGGCCGTGACCTTGTCGCCGTTATTGAAGCGCGCCCGGGCATTGATATGGAAGTCGATCGACATGCGGTCCGGCGCCAGCCGGATGTCGTCGGCCAGCAGGCCATAGACCGTGGCCACCTCATCCGAGGCCTGGACCGTCAGGGTCTCGAACATCAACTCGGCCACGCCGGCGGCCGAGACGCCCTTGAGCGAGAACGGATTGAACTTGTCGAAACTGGTGCGGCGGTCGGGATTGGCCAGGTACAGCGTGCCACGCCGGGGCGCATCGGGATTGACGTAGTCGAAATGGGTGAAACCGGGCCCGTACTTGGGCGTGTCGTAGAGCGAGAACGCGTGCTCGGCGTGGGCCGCGAGGCTGGCTGCCAGCAGGCTGGCGCAGCACAGGGCGCGGCAAAGGGGCGGAAACGGGTTGACCATGCGGGCTATTGTTGGCG
Source organism: Herbaspirillum sp. YR522 (assembly GCF_000282575.1). Lineage (GTDB taxonomy): Bacteria > Pseudomonadota > Gammaproteobacteria > Burkholderiales > Burkholderiaceae_D > Herbaspirillum. The sequence goes on from NZ_AKJA01000017.1 coordinate 64,716, forward strand.
GCTCTTGCGGGCGGTTATGTCGGTGTCGGGCTGGCGGCACGCAAGTCTCGTGCCGACAGCATGTTGCATGGCAAGCATCGGAAGGCATTGTACCCAAGCCCCGCAGCTTGCTTCATGCGATTTTCATTGATCCAGATGCGCGCGCCACGTATCGGTTCCCGCCGACGGCTGTGCCAAAGGTTGCCGCTTGCATCGCAAGCCCCTACAATCCGGGTCTGTTACAGCATGGCGCCCCTTAGCCGGTGGCGCCGCTACCACCAACGTCGGCCGGGCGCGCGCAGCAACTGCCGCCTTCCCGATGGACCAAACGGAGTCATCATGGCATTTCTGCAAGGCAAGAAAATTCTGATCACCGGCCTGCTGTCGAATCGCTCGATCGCCTACGGCATCGCCACCGCATGCAAGCGCGAAGGCGCCGAGCTGGCCTTTACCTATGTCGGCGAGCGCTTCAAGGACCGCATCACCAAGTTTGCCGAAGAGTTCGACAGCAAGCTGATCTTCGACTGCGACGTCGCCAGCGACGACCAGATCAACGCCTTGTTCGCCGACCTCGGCAAGTCCTGGACCCAACTCGATGGCCTGGTCCACGCCATCGGCTTTGCCCCCAGCGAGGCCATCGCCGGCGACTTCCTCGAAGGCTTCTCGCGCGAAGGCTTCAAGATCGCCCACGATATCTCGGCCTACAGCTTTCCGGCCATGGCCAAGGCCGCCGCGCCGATGCTCAGCGCCAATGCCGCCCTGCTGACGCTGACCTATCTCGGCTCCGAACGCGTGGTGCCGAACTACAACACCATGGGCCTGGCCAAGGCATCGCTGGAAGCCTCGGTGCGCTACCTCGCCGAAGCCCTCGGCCCGCGCGGCGTACGCGTCAACGGCGTCTCGGCCGGCCCGATCAAGACCCTGGCCGCCAGCGGCATCAAGGGCTTTGGCAAGATCCTCGGCGCCGTCGCCGACACCGCGCCACTGCGCCGCAACGTGACCATCGACGACGTCGGCAATGCATCCGCGTTCCTGCTGTCGGACCTGGCTTCGGGCATTACCGGTGAAATCACCTATGTCGACGGCGGATTTTCTCGCGTGGTGGGTGGCATCGCAGAATAATGTGTAACATTAGCGCGTTGGCATGATGCCAAAGCCGATGTTTTACTGTATGATTCGGCTTGTGCGTTGCAATATGCAGCACACAGGCGAATCAGCCGGGTTGCTCGTCCCTGACGAGAGTATCCAGCGGATTGCCCTAGCAGCTTCGCAAGCCTTACCTGTCATCCAGACAAGTTCTCAGTAAAAGCCCTCCCGCCCCTGGTGTCGCTCATTGACACCGTCCCGGCGCAAAGCTTTTGTGCCGAAATTTCTTTGTATTTTCATAGTCATTTCGTCGGTTGGCGTTGCTTTTTTCGTTCAGGCCATATCAGCCAGGCGTGCGCTTGCTCGCCCCTGGTGGTTGGGTCTGACGTTTCACATTCACGAAAGAGATTATGACTTTTGAAGCACTTGGCCTTAACCCTTCGATCATCAAAGCACTGACCGAAGCCGGCTATACCGTCCCGACCCCAGTCCAGGAAAAAGCCATCCCTGCCGCCATCGCCGGCCAGGATCTGCTGGTTTCGTCGCAGACCGGTTCGGGCAAGACCGCGGCATTCATGCTGCCTTCGCTGCACAAGCTGGCTGAACTGCCGCAAGCTGCCGAAGGCGCCGGCGCCGCCCGCACGCCCAACCAGGAACGCCAGGCCAGCCGCTCGCGCGGCGAGCGCCCGCGTTTCACCCCGGCCCAACCGAAGATGCTGGTGCTGACCCCGACGCGCGAACTGGCGTTGCAGGTCACCACCGCCACCGACAAGTACGGTTCGTACATGCGCCGCGTGCGCGTGGTGTCGATCCTGGGCGGCATGCCTTACCCGAAGCAGATGCAACTGCTGTCGAAGAACCCCGAAATCCTGGTGGCGACCCCTGGCCGCCTGATCGACCATATGGAATCGGGCAAGATCGATTTCTCGCAACTGCAGATCCTGGTGCTGGACGAAGCCGACCGCATGCTGGACATGGGCTTCATCGACGACATCGAGAAGATCGTCGCCGCCACTCCCGATACGCGCCAGACCATGCTGTTCTCGGCTACGCTGGACGGCGTGGTCGGCAACATGGCCAAGCGCATCACCAACAATCCGGCCACGATCCAGATCGCCGGTTCGGCCACCCGCCACGAAAACATCATGCAGCGCGTGCACTTCGTGGACGACCTGTCGCACAAGAATCGCCTGCTGGACCACCTGCTGCGCGACGTGACGATGGACCAGGCCGTGGTGTTTACCGCCACCAAGCGTGACGCCGACACCATCGCCGACCGTCTCAACATCGGTGGTTTCGCGGCCGCCGCATTGCATGGCGACATGCACCAGGGCGCACGTAATCGCACCCTCAACAGCCTGCGCCGCGGCCAGGTTCGCGTGCTGGTGGCCACCGACGTCGCCGCGCGCGGTATCGACGTGCCGGGCATCACCCACGTGTTCAATTACGACCTGCCGAAGTTCGCCGAAGACTATGTGCACCGTATCGGCCGTACCGGCCGTGCCGGTCGCAAGGGCGTGGCGATCTCGCTGGTGAACCATGCAGAAGGCATGCATGTGAAGCGTATCGAGCGTTTCACCAAGCAGTCGATCCCGGTCGATGTGGTCGAAGGCCACGAACCGAAGAAGACGGCATCGGCTTCGCGCAGCCCGCGCAAGCCAGGCAACTGGCGTCCGGGCGATGGCCGCAGCAACAATGCAGGCGGCGCTGGCGCCCGCTTTGGCAACCGCGAAGGTGGCGGTGGTCAACGCGAAGGTGGTTTCGGCGGCAATCGCGAAGGTGGTTTCGGTGGCAACCGTGACGGCCGCAGCTTCGGCGGCAAGCCGGCCGGTGCCGGTGGTCCGCGTCGCGAAGGAGGCGGCTACAAGGGCGCTGGTGCCCGTACCGACGGCCCACGTCGCTCCTACGGCGATCGTTGATTGCCGTGATCGCCGGCGCGTGATCGCCGAGCTGTAGCAAGCTTGCTTGCCACGAGAAGACATACCCGATGAGTGATCATCGGGTATTTTTTTGGCGCGCGCCACGCGGATGGCCGGGCAACGACCTGGCACACCGGGCGACTGCGCACGGTGCCTCTGCCGCGCCGGATGCAACGGGGATTTTTCTAATAAATACACGCCGTTACCGAGCGCTCTTTCAAATTCCCGTGACTGAATATCGCGCCCGGTGCTTCTAGAGTGAAGCCACCACCGATCCCGGTGGCATCCATCTGCAAGGAGCATCCCATGACATCCAGCAACCTGGACGCGATTGTCCAACCCGCCGCCGACCAACTGATCCAGCACGATATCGAGCGCGCCCGGCAGGAGGTCGAGATCCAGATCCATCACAGCCCGTGGAACATGAACCAACGCTTGAACATGATCGCCTACGAAGACCAGGCCTGAGTCGAACGGGGGCGCCTGCCGGGCGCCCCTTCCATGGGAAGAGGCAAGCAAATGATCCTGCAGACCAGCCATCTGGATTTGATGAATACCGTGCTGACCCTGGTAGAAGCCAGCCAACCCGACGCCGGAAGGAATTGCCGCTCCCTGGAACAGGTCCGGGCCGGATACCGAAGCTTCCTGCAATCATTAAAGCAACGTCAGGTCGATATCGCATCGCGCGAGATATCGTTCATTACCGAGCACGGTGCCACCGCAACCCTGCGCCACTATTTTGCCAATGATTCACTGCTTGACGACCGCCAGCAGGCCGAGGTCATCGGGCATGCCCAAGACCACCGCACGGCGCAGAAGCTGGCGCGCCTGGATTGCGCGCTACATGAGGTCTCCCTGTATTCGCGCGACTACCTGGATTTTCTCCAGACCATCATCACCGATATCTTCATCCTGCCGTCGGACAAGGCGCGCGCCGGCTCGACCTCGCAGGCGATCGGCCTGATCTGGATGAATCCCAGGCCGACCTATACCCTGCCCGACATCATCGAGATGCTGGTGCATGAGTTCACGCACCACGCGATGTTCCTCGACGAGATGAAGTACAGGCATTATTCATATGAACGAGTACTCGACCGGTCCACCTGGGCCCGCTCGGCGATCCTCAATATCGCCCGTCCGCTGGACAAGGTATTGCACAGCATCGTCGTGTCCACCGAGATACTGCTGTTTCGCAACAGCTTTCTTGGCCATCCGATGGCGCCCCGGGTCCATCCGCCCACCAACAAGCTGGCACTCCAGCTCAAGACTTCGCTGGTGCAAGCCGAGCAATCCGTACGCGCCCACCCCGACGTGCTGAGCGAACGGGGTAGATACGTTCTTGCCAATGCCCATCGTATTTTCCACAGCGCCATCGGCCCCTTGCTCATGTCCCGGCGTCAGCCTTTCATGCCTCCGATGCGCCCGCCGGCGCAAGCCGTGACGTGAACCTGCGCCCACGCCAATGGGCGAGCATCCATGGCCATGCAAGCGCAGTCGCAAGCTTGCTGCTGGTGCTGCTCCACCAGGCCATCGTCGCCAGCTCGACCATTTTCCTGACCGCGATCATTGCGTCGTTCCAGGCCGGCAAACCCTTTCTTCCAGCGCTGGTCATGTTTCTCGCGACGATGACCTTGCCCTATCTTCCCGGCGCCATATCGTTCTACACCCTTCAAGTATGGGTCAACCGGGCGCACATGCGATTTGTCATGGAAGCCGCGAGCGCAGGCGCCGGCAACGTCAACGCCTATCGAAACGGGGATTTGCGCGAACGCACCGAATCGATATTGGCGCGCAACTCGTACCCGGTCATCAGGGACTATCTCGGCGCGGTGCATGAGCTGGCCAGCTTCGCCCTCAACAGCCTGCTCAGCGTGCTGGTGATCGGCTTGCTGCTGCCGGCCCAGCTGCTGCTGGGTTACCTGGCCAGCCTGCTCATGTGTGCCGTGATCATCGCCGCACTCACGCGGCCGATCGCCAGGCAATCGGCGCACAGCGAAGATTGCTATGTGCGGTTCTCGGCAACCTTGAGCAAGTGCTGGGACAACCTGATGCTCGGCAATCGGCACAACCGCAACGTCTGGGTCGCCCAGGTCGACGATGACGGCCAGCGCTTCTATCGCGCGTCGAATCGGCTCGAACTGATCAAGCAGGTGGGCAATGTCGTGCTCGCGGCCGCATCGCTGGGACCGAGCGTATTGCTGATCGTGATGCTGGCCTCCAGTGGACAGACCGCTGCCGCGTCGCTGGCGGCGGTCATTGTCAGCCTGACCCGGATATTCCTGATCCTGAACGCCCTCAGTACGTTGGTCTATCGTGTGCTGGACCTGATTTCCTTGCATGCAAAGATGCGCGTCCTGTTCAGGTTGCAGGCATCGCTATCGGCTGCGGAGGATCCGCCGCGCGGCGCGATATCGTCAATCTCGATCAATGGCCAGGCCGTCGGCGACATGCAGCAGGCGCTGGACATCCTGGCCTCGCGCAGTGCCGGCAGGTTCACCATCACCGGCCCCAACGGAGGCGGCAAGTCGACCGTACTGCTGCGGCTCAAGGAGCAACACCGGGACCGCGGCTTCCTGCTACCGGCCCAGCATGGCAACCTGATGTGGAAATCGTGTCCCGACTCCTTTTCCACAGGCCAGCGAAGCGCCGCAATCCTGACCGAGGTGCTTGGTATTGCGCATATCAAGTGCCTGCTGCTGGACGAATGGGACGCCAACATGGACGAGGCCAATACCAGACGCATCGACGCCCTGCTGGAGCACACGAGCAAAGAAAGAATCGTCATCGAGACACGTCACTGAGGAAGCATCATGAGCAACGATTTTGTCGATTGGCTGCTAAAGGGTGAGCAATTCCAGTCGTGCTATTCGACAGGAAGTTTCTGGCTCGGCAGGTATCCCGCCGCGGGCCTGCCCGCCATCTTCTCGTGGGATAGGCTCAACGACTGCCTGACTTGCAACCGCATTACCAATGACCGCCTGCGCCTGTCGACGGCGCAACAATACGAACAGTTCAACAAACGCGTCTTCCGGGCGACCCGGGACGCATTTGGCCGACCTACCGACCATCTGCTGATACACGAACTACAGGCAGTGATGGGGAGCGGCGTGACTGCCGTCCTCGAAGCCGTCAACGAATTGACCCGCCCCCTGGCCGAGATGACGCAATGCCTTGCCTGCGCATTGGATGTCAGGTCCGCCGCCAACGCCTATATGTCATTCGGGCTGACATCGGGATTCGGCGTTCATCACGATGACCACGACGTGATCATCATCCAGATCGATGGCAGGAAGAAATGGCAATTCTTTTCGTTGCCGGATGCAAATGAAAAGGCCACCGTGGCAGACCTTGAGGCACCAACCGAAAGCGACCGCGGCCAAAGCGTGATCATCCACACCGGTGACGTCATGTTCATTCCCAAGGGAACCTGGCATGACGTCACGGCCATGAACGAGCGCAGTCTTCATCTCACGATCAGCCTGGTCAATCCCACCCTGCTGGATTTCGCGCAGTGGATGCTGAAAAAGCAAGGGCCGCTGTTCTCACGTGAGGATATTCGGCGCAATCCTGCATTTTGCGAGCGATCCCTTGCCTTGTTTCGTGACGCGTGGGAGAGCCTTTGCAACCCAAACGCCTTGCAGGATTTTCTCAGGCATTACCACGCTTCGCATACCGTCTCGCCGATCGAAGCGACTTTTCCTACGCTGCATTGCGCGCAGGTCGACGACCGCTTCCGACGGACCACATCCGATGTCGTGCTCACGCAGGAAATCGACGGCGCAGGCAAGGTGACGATCTTTGCGTCGGGCCGGACGCATCGGCTGACCCAGGACGAATACGCGCTACTGCTGGCATTACCGTGCGGTTGGGGCGAACCCGGATCCGCCCTGCTGGTGGACGGCCGCCAATGGAGCGACATCGCGCCGGTCTTGACGAGCCTGATGGACAAGGGCCTGGTCGGCAAGAGGGTCGACGCCCGGGCAAGCTGCTGACGTACCTGAGCCCAGGCGCGGTCGCGGCGCCCTGGGCCACACTCGTACCCTCAAGCCGGGCTGGACTGGCTGCATGTCTGCTGCCCCGCCGCCAGGTTGCGTACATCGGCGGCAATCGCCTGGGCACCCCGGTCGGCCACCCTCTGCGTCGCCGTCACCACATCGGCGACGGCACCGCCACTGACGGCTTCGGTGAGCGCCAGGCGGCACACGAGCGTCTTGCGGTCGTCAGAGCGGGTGATGGTCCAGCCCAGTGCCGCCTGGACCTGGCCGTTGCGCACCGCGTCGAGATCGCGCAATTCGACCGCAATGCGATAGCTCACACCGTCGGCCGGACGACCGCTGCGCGAGACATCGATGGCGCCCAGTCGGCGCGATACGCCGTTGGCAAGCGCATCGCGCAATTCGTTATTGAATGGCGACGACCAGCGTTCGGTTTCCAGCACGTCGACCCGCGTGGCGTCGTTGCGCACCACGATCTGCGGGCGCGCCAGGCGCTCGGGTACGGCCACCGGCAACACCTCGATGAACATCGGCGCAGTGGACATGCCGGCGCTCGCGGTGACTGCAGTGGGCGACGTCACCAGCGTATAGAACTGCGTCGGCGGTGTGCTGCCACAGGCCGTCAGCGCCAGGGTGGCCACGGCGAGGCTGACGATGGAGATCTTCTTGCGGGCTGGCATCATGGCTCCTGTTTGCCCCGGATCAGCGATTCGGGATGCTGTTGCAGGTAATCGGTAAGGACGCGGATCGACGCCGCCGCCCGCGACAGTTCCTGCATGGTCTGGCGGATATCCTGCTGTAGCGGCGCATCATCGGACAAGGTCCGTTCGGCCGCATTCAAGGTCTTGCGCGCATCCTTCATGGCCGCCGACATTTCCGGGGCGATGTCGTTGTTGATACGCGAGACCGTCTGCTCGGCCGTGGTCAGGGTCTGGTTGAGTTTCCTGACCGTGACTTGCAGGTCTTTTCCGATCTCGTCGAACGGCACCTTGGACAACTTGCCCGCAATCTCGGACAACTGGGTCTGCAATTCATCCAGGCTGCCAGGCACGGTCGGCAATTCGATCGGCGTCTTGCCGGTGTCGATCTGGACCGGCTTGGCCTTGGGGAAGAAATCGATCGCCACGTATAACTGGCCAGTGAGCAGGTTGCCGTTGCGCAGCTGCGCCCGCAGGCCGCGCTTGACCAGGAACTTCAAGCGCTCGGTCGGCGAATAACGCGGGTCGGCATTGTCCTGCGTAAAGCGCCGTCCCAGGCGATCGGGATAGAGCGTCACCAGCACCGGCATGCGGAAGGCCCCCTTGTCGCGGTCGTACTCGATGCCGATGTTCTTGACCTCGCCCAGCACCACGCCGCGGAAGTCGACCGTCGCCCCCGGCTGCAAGCCGCGCAGCGACTGGTCGAAATACAGCAACACCGTGGCCGGCGGGCCGTCCGGATCCTTCATGGCCGCGCCTTCGTCCTCGGCCAGCTGATATTCGGCGCCCTCCTTGGCAGGCGTGTCGTGCGCATTCTCGTCGCGCTCGCGAAAGGCGATGCCGCCCAGCACCACGGTCGACAAGGCCTGGGTATGCAGCTTGAAACCACTGGCGTTGAGTTCGGCGTCGAAACCGCTGGCATGCCAGAAGCGCGTGCCCTGGGTCACGAACTTGTCGTAGGGCGCATTGACGAAGATGCGCATCGTCACGCCGCGGCCGTCGTCGTCCAGGTCGAACGCCATCACCTGGCCGACCTTGATGCGCCGGTAGTACACCGGGGTGCCGATGTCGAGCGAGCCGAGGTCGTCGGCGTGCAGCACGAACTGGCGTCCCGAGGCATCACGGGTGACGATGGGCGGTTGTTCCAGCCCCTCGAACTGCTTCTTGGTCTCTTCCGAGGTACCGGCGTCGACGCCGATATAGGCGCCCGAGAGCAAGGTACCCAGCCCCGAGATGCCCGAGGCGGCGATGCGCGGGCGCACCACCCAATAGCGGGTGTCGTCGGCATCGAAGCCGGACGCTTCCTTGGTCAGCTGGATCGATACCAGCACATGCGAACGGTCTTCGGCCAGCTTGATGCTCTGCACCTGGCCGATATCGACATCCTTGTACTTGACCTTGGTCTTGCCTGCCTCCAGCCCTTCGGCCGAACGGAAACTGACGGTCACCACCGGGCCGCGGTCGACCAGGATCTTGGCCACCAGCGTCAGCCCCACCACGGCGGCAATGATGGGAATGAGCCAGACCAGCGATGGCAGCCAGTTGCGACGGTGCTCGCGCTTGGGCTGCAACAGGGCCGGTTTTTCGTCATGCGGATCGGTCATGCGGTTCCTTCGTTCTTATTGGTTGGTGCTACCTGGGGCAGCGCGCGCGGCTCGGCCGGCTGCGGCTCGGGATCGACATCGTCCCATATCAGGCGCGGGTCGAACGCCAGCGATGCCAGCATCGTCAGCACCACCACCGCACCGAAGGCGGCGATGCCGATACCGGCGTGTACATCGGCAAAACCGTGGATCTTGACCAGGCCGCTCAACACCGACACCACGAACACGTCCAGCATCGACCAGCGACCGATGGTCTCGATCACCCGATACAGCTTGGCGCGCTGCAGGCGTTGCCAGCTGCTGCGGTTGCGGGCCGAGATGACCAGCACGATCAACGATACCAGCTTGAATAGCGGCACCAGGAAGCTGGCCACGAACACCACTGCGGCCAGCCCCCATTCGCCGGAAGTCCAGAAATAGATGACCCCGCTGAGGATGGTGTCGCGCTGCTCGTCGAACAGGGTACGGGTGATCATCACCGGCATCAGGTTGGCCGGTATGTACATGATGCAGGCGGCGATCAACAAGGCCCAGGTGCGGTTGAGACTGTCACGCTTGCGCCGGTGCAGCAACGCATCGCATACGCCGCAGTGGTCCTCGGCGCGCGCGCCCTGCCATACGGTGCCGCAGTGATGACAACCGGTCACGCCCAGGTCGGCCGCATCCTGGATCAGCGGGCCGCTGTCCTCGCCGGCGCTTTGGTAACGGCTCATGGCCCCGGCTCCCGCGCCTGGACCTGGCCGGCCAGCCCCTGCTTCTGCTCGCAGATATGCCAGATGTAGCGCGGATTGAACGACACCAGCACCGTCAGCAGCACGGTCAGGGCGCCGAACGACCAGAGCGCCGGACCGGGAATGACCTCGGCCATGTTGGACAGCTTGATCAGTGCCACCAGGATGCCCAGCATGAACACCTCGATCATTCCCCACGGCCGGGCTGCCTGCATCAGTCGCAGCAACAGCACGAAACCGGGTGGACGCTGCAGCCGCGAGGATGGCAACAGCAGGTACAACAGCACCAGCATCTGGATCAGCGGAAACAGCAGGGTGGTGGCCATCACCAGCAGCGCCACTTCCGACATGCCATCGCGCGACAGCGCCAGCACCGCGCCCAGCAGCGTGGTTTCGCTGGACAGCCCCTGCAGCTCGATGCTCACGATCGGGAACGCGTTGGCGATGACGAACAGGATCAGCGCGCCCACCGTCAGCGGCAGCAGGCGATCCAGGCGGCGACCGGTGTGGCGGTCGAGCTCGGCGTCGCAGCGCAGGCAACGCGCGACTTCACCGGCCCGCAACTGGGGGCGATGATAGACGGCGTCGCATTCTTCGCAGACGATCAGGTCCGGGCGCTTGTACATGGATGGATGAAGCTACTTTTCTGGCTGTTGTCTGTTGTTATTGATGGGCGGCACGCAGTACGCTGCCCCGCTTGGAGCCTAAATAGCCGGGCGCGTTCCATGTCGGCCAACGTTGCCAGATCGACATGATCGCAAAGTTAATGACCAACGGGTTATCAAAGGTCGATTCTAACAACATAGGATCGCATCGGCATGCGGGAGCGCCCCGTATTTACGCTTGTCAGGAAGATAGCGCTTGACAAGGCCAAGGGCAATCTTCTAAAGTCGCCCAATGACTTCCGCAGCAAACATCTCCCTGCTACCGACCAGCGCCAGCGCCCTGCTAGTGCCGCTATCGGCTTCGCTACTACTAGCTTCGCGCTAAATCCCTGGCCAATGCGGCCACCGTCGACACCGCGGGGCACGCGCGGCACGACAGAGCAAAAACAGATCCGCAGTACCTGGACCCATTCAAGCAGCAACGACCGCCTTTCGTTGCAGCACGACCGAAGCGACGCGATCATGCATTCCAAGTCACACACATTCTGCGCAGCCTTGTTCCGCAAACGCCTGCGCCGGGAGCCGCCCCCTCTGGCTCTATGACGGGCTGCCTGGCCACGTGCAAGTGGCAGCCAGGCAGCCCGATGGCCACATCAGACTGTGCAGACGCATTTATCGCCAATTACCGACAAGACTAACGAGGTTTATCATGATGTTGAGCAATCCCGCCGCCAAGTACCGCGCCTTCCCCGCCATCGACCTGCCTGACCGCACCTGGCCATCCAAGGTCATCGATACCCCGCCGATCTGGATGAGCACCGACCTGCGCGATGGCAACCAGGCCCTGATCGAACCGATGAACGCCGAGCGCAAGCTGCGCTTCTTCGAATTGCTGGTCAAGACCGGCCTCAAGGAAATCGAAGTGGGTTTCCCGTCGGCATCGCAGACCGATTTCGACTTCGTGCGCAAGCTCATCGAAGAAAACCGCATTCCCGACGACGTCACGATCATCGTGCTGACGCAGTCGCGTGAAGAATTGATCCGCCGCACCATCGAATCGCTGGCCGGCGCCAAGCAGGCCATCGTCCACCTGTATAACTCGGTGGCACCGGCGTTTCGCAAGATCGTCTTCAACATGTCGCGCGACGAGATCAAGAACATCGCCGTCACCGGCACCCGCCTGGTCAAGGAACTGACCGATTCCCGCCCCGAGACGCAATGGCGCTTCGAGTATTCGCCCGAATCCTTCAGCACCACCGAACTCGATTTCTCCAAGGACATCTGCGACGCCGTCTGCGAAACCTGGGGCGCCACGCCCGAGCGCAAGATCATCCTCAACCTGCCCTCGACGGTCGAATGCGCCACACCCAACGTCTATGCCGACCAGATCGAATGGATGTGTCGCAACCTCAAATACCGCAGCAGCAGCATCATCTCGGTGCACCCGCACAATGACCGCGGCACGGCGGTGGCCTCGGCCGAACTGGCCGTGATGGCCGGCGCCGATCGCGTCGAAGGCTGCCTGTTCGGCAACGGCGAGCGTACCGGCAACGTCGACCTGGTCACGCTGGCATTGAACCTGTACACCCAGGGCGTGAACCCCGGCCTCGACTTTTCCGACATCGACGTGGTGCGCCAGGTGGTGGAAGAGTGCAACCAGATCCCGGTCCACCCGCGCCACCCGTACGTGGGCGACCTGGTCTTCACCGCGTTCTCGGGTTCGCACCAGGATGCCATCAAGAAAGGCTTTGCCAAGCAACAGCCCGATGCGCTGTGGGAAGTGCCCTACCTGCCGATCGACCCGGCCGACCTGGGCCGCAGCTATGACGCCGTCATTCGCGTCAACAGCCAGTCCGGCAAGGGCGGAATGGCCTATCTGCTGGAACAGGAATACGGCCTGGCCCTGCCCCGCCGCCTGCAGATCGAGTTCTCGCGCGCCATCCAGCGCCAGGCCGATGCCACCGGCAAGGAAATCAACGCCAGCGATATCTACGGCGTGTTCAAGAGCGAATACCTGGAGCGCGAAACGCCCTACGTCTATCGCGCCCACCGCATGTCCGAAGACACGGCCCGCGCCGAGTCGATCAACATCGAAGTCGATATCGTGCGCGAGGGCAAGCCGGTCACCGTGCGCGGCACCGGCAATGGCCCCATCGATGCCTTCGTGCATGCGCTGGGCCTCGACATCAAGCTGATGGACTTCCACGAGCACGCCATCGGCGCCGGTGCCGATGCCCGCGCGGCCAGCTACATCGAGCTGCGCCTCAACGAGGCACCCACCGGATTCGGCGTGGGGATCGACGCCAACATCGTGACGGCTTCGTTCAAGGCCGTACTGAGCGCCATCAATCGCCAGATCGCCCTCGACCAGAGCGCCAACCAGGCCCGCTCGAGCAGCGAACGCGCCGCCTGAAAAAGGAATGCTGCCGGCGATCCCGGCATGCAAGCCTCAAAAAAATGCCGACCTACAGGTCGGCATTTTTCTTGCACGCTCGCCGGCACGAGTTATTCCGATCGCGCCAGCCGCAGCCCGGTGCATTGCCAGCGTGCCGTGGCCGGAAAGAAATTGCGATAACTCAACCGGGCGTGGTTCAACGGCGTGGCCATCGAGGATCCGCGCAAGACATACTGGTTCACCATGAATTTGCCGTTGTATTCGCCCACCGCACCGGGTGCGGCGGCGAAGCCCGGATAAGGCGCGTAACTGCTGGAGGTCCATTGCCAGGCCACCCCGAAGAACTCGCACGCCGGTCCCCGCACCCGTGGGGCGGCGTGCTCCCACTCTGCCTCGGTGGGCAAGCGGGCGCCGGCCCAGCGGGCATAGGCATCGGCTTCGTAGTACGACAGGTGCAGCACGGCGCGTTGCGGGTCCAGTCGCTGCAGGCCGTATTCGCTGAACTCATGCCATTGGCCTTGCTCGTCGCATTGCCAGTACAACGGGTGCGCTATCCGTTCACGGCAACGCCAGTCCCAACCCTCGGACAACCATAGCGACACGTCGCGGTAACCGCCTGCCTGCACGAAGGCCAGGTATTCGCCGTTGTTGACCAGGCGCGAGGCACAGGAATACGCCTCGACGAACTGGCGATGGCGCGGCAACTCGTTGTCAAAGCAAAAGCCTTCGCCGCCATGCCCGATCTCGACCACGCCGGCATCGAAACGATGCCATGCCAGCGGCAGTGCGCAGGACTCGCCTTGCAAGTCATCCAGCGGTGCCTGGTAGGCGGGCTTGAGCGGATTGATGAACAACAGGTGCAGGATATCGGTCAGCATCAGCTCCTGGTGTTGTTGTTCATGCTGCAAGCCCAGCTCCAGCAATTGCACCAGCTCGGGTGCCGGCGCCGAGCCGGCGGATTGCAGCAAGCGCAGCATGCGCTGGTCCACATCGGCGCGATAGGCCTGCACCTCCTCGAGCGAAGGCCGCGTCAGCAATCCACGTTGGGACCGTGCAAAGCGCTGGCCGACACCTTCGTAATACGAATTGAAGAGCATCCTGAACTGCGGATGGAAGGCGCAGAAATGCGGCTCGAAGCGTTCCAGCAGGAAGGTCTCGAAGAACCACGTGGTATGCGCCAGGTGCCATTTGACCGGGCTGGCGTCGGGCATCGACTGGGCGCCGCAATCCTCGGCCGACAACGGTTCTGCAATGACCTGCGATTGCCGGCGCACACGCCGGTAGCGATCGCTCCACTGGTCGCGCGGCCGATGATCGAGTTCATGCACGGCGGCATCGATGACGGCATCGATGGTGGCGTCCAGCGCCTGCTCCTTGAAGATGGCTTGAGGCATGGCGGTGGGCGCTCAGCGTGCTCGGGCGTGACAGACGGCAAACCAGCGCTGCGGATCGAACCACATGCGGCAGTCACCGAAACCGGCGCGCTGGAGCAGGTCGACGATGCCCTCGGGCGAGAACTTATGGCTGTTCTCGGTGTGGATGCGCTCGCCCTGGCGGAACATCCGATGCCCGCCGTCCCAGCGCACCAGCACATCGTGCCGTGCCTCCAGGTGCATCTCGACGCGTTGCCCGGCAACATTGTAGAAGCCCAGGTGTTGCCAGTGGCGAGCGTTGAAGTCGGCGCCCAGCAAGCGATTCACATGGTTGAGCAGGTTCAGGTTGAAGGCCGCCGTCACGCCCAGCGCATCGTCATAGGCGGCATCGAGCACGGCCGAAGGCTTGACCAGGTCCAGACCCAGCAATACCCCTCCGGCCTCGCCCAGCTGCAACGCCTGGCGCATGCGCCGCAGGAATTGCAGTGCCTGGTCGGGATCGAAATTGCCCAGCGACGACCCGGGGTAGAAAAACAGGCGGCGCTCGCGCGACACCGTCGCCGGCAGATTGAGCGTACTGGAAAAGTCCTGGGCAATGGCATCGATGGCAATGTCGGGAAACTTCTGCCGCAGGTTGGCCACGGCGTCGTGCAGGAAGTCGGCCGAGATGTCGACCGGCACGTATTGCCGCGGCTGCAGCAACGGGAACAGGCGCGCCGCCTTGGCGCAATTGCCCGCGCCCAGGTCGATCAGTGTCACGCCCTGCCCGACGGTCGCCGCGATGCTGGCCGCATGGGTCTCGAAGATACCGGCCTCGGTGCGGGTTGGATAATATTCGGGCAGTTCGCAGATCGCCTCGAAGAGCTTGCTGCCTAGCGCATCGTACAGGTACTTGGGCGAGACTGCGGCCTGCGGCGCCATCAGGCCCGCTTCGAGTTCATCACGAATGGCGGATTCGGAAGGAGCCTGCCAGGTCTGCGGCAGTGCGTGGGCGAGTTGGGGGGCCAATCTGGTCTCCTTGCATGGGTTGCAACGTGAGCATTGCCGATTCGACAAGCATTGCAGCGCGGATGCAAGACTGCGCTACACTCTGCGCCAGTCCGGTTGCGCATGCCACATGCGCAACTTGCATATACTTATCCTGTTATCGACTTTGGCGCACCGTGGTGGTTCAACGCGACGCCGAGTTTTTTAAGCCAGGCTCATCCGTGGGCCGGCTCAATCCGTGCCCGCCAACATGTCCTCCACGCCAAGCTCATCCGACGCCAGCCCAGTCCTTGCCCCTTCTTCCCCTGCCCGCCAAAGCACCTTGGCCGCACTACGCGGGCTGTGGCCGTTCCTGCTACCGTATGGCCGCCAGTTCGCGCTGGCGGCGCTGGCCCTGCTGGTGGCGGCCGGCGCCACGTTGGCCGTGCCGTACGCCTTCAAGCAGATGATCGACCTGGGTTTCGGTGCCGCCGGCAGTCGCAGCAGCAGTCACATCAACCTGTACTTCCTGGCCCTGTTCGGCGTGGCCTGCGTGCTGGGGGTGGCCACCGCGCTGCGCTTCTACATGGTGTCCTGGCTGGGCGAGCGGGTCACGGCCGACCTGCGCCGCGCGGTCTATGCGCATGTGGTCACGCAAAGCCCGGCGTTCTTCGAGACCACCCGCACCGGAGAGGTACTGTCGCGCCTGACCACCGACACCACGCTGATCCAGACGCTGGTGGGCACCAGCATCTCGATGGCCCTGCGCAATGCGCTGCTGTTCCTGGGGGCGCTGTGCATGCTGTTCATCACCAGTGTGAAGCTGACCTCGATCATCATCGTGCTGCTGGCGGCGGTGGTATTGCCCATCGTCATCTACGGCCGCCGCGTGCGCCGCCTGTCCCGTGATTCGCAGGACCGGGTGGCCGATGCATCGGCCATGGCTGGCGAGATCCTCAACGCCATGCCCACCGTGCAGGCCTTTACCCACGAGGACATCGAGGCCCAACGCTTCGGCAGCTCGGTCGAACGCGCCTTCGAGACGGCCATGCAACGCATTCGCGCCCGCTCGGTGCTGACCGTGGTGGCGATCCTGCTGGTATTCGGCTCCATCGTGTTCGTGCTGTGGCTGGGTGCGCACGCGGTCATGCAGGGGCGCATGAGCGGCGGCGAGCTGGGCCAGTTCATCCTCTATGCATCGCTGGCCGCAGGCTCGCTGGGGGCATTATCGGAAGTGATGGGCGATACCCAACGCGCCGCCGGTGCCGCCGAGCGCCTGCTGGAACTGCTGGCGGCGCGTTCGCCGGTGCAATCGGTGCTGCTGCCGGAAAAGCTGCCGCCGCGTACGGCCAACGGCGCCGCGCTGGCCATCGACCGGGCCAGCTTTCATTACCCGTCGCGCATCGGCAGCAATTCGCTCACCGACTTCTCGCTGCAGGTGCGCCCGGGCGAGACGGTGGCGGTGGTCGGCCCGTCCGGTGCCGGCAAGACCACGCTGTTCCAGTTGCTGCTGCGCTTCTATGACCCGCAGCATGGCGCGATCCGTCTCGACGGCGTGGACATCCGCTACCTGAGCCTGCATGACCTGCGTGAAGCCATCGGCATCGTGCCGCAGGATACGGTGATCTTCTCGGCCAATGCCATGGAAAACATCCGCTTCGGCCGCCCCGATGCCAGCGATGCAGAAGTGATGGCCGCTGCGCGCATGGCCGCCGCCCATGAATTCATCGAGCGCCTGCCCGGCGGCTACGACTGCTTCCTGGGAGAACGCGGAGTGCGCCTGTCAGGCGGCCAGCGGCAACGCATCTCGATTGCCCGCGCGCTGCTCAAGAATCCACCGTTGCTGTTGCTCGACGAAGCCACCAGCGCGCTCGATGCCGAGTCCGAACGGCTGGTGCAGGCAGCGCTGGAAGCGGCCATGGTCGGTCGTACCACGCTGGTCATCGCGCATCGCCTGGCCACCGTGCAGCGGGCCGATCGCATCATCGTGCTGGAACACGGCCAGATCGTCGAGAGCGGCACCCATGCCGAACTGGTGGCGCGCAATGGGCTCTATGCCAGCCTGGCGGCACTGCAGTTCAATACCCAATGAGAGTGCCGGCGCATTGTTTCAAAATCCAATAGACTGCTGCTTCGCATCAAACAACAACAAGCCAGCCAACCATTGGAGCAAACCATGACCAGCCACCTGTTCTCGCCGCTGACCCTGCGCGGCCTCACCCTGCCCAACCGCATCGCCGTCTCGCCCATGTGCCAGTACTCGGCCGAGGACGGGCTTGCCAACGACTGGCACCTGGTCCACCTGGGCAGTCGCGCCGTGGGCGGGGCCGGCCTGGTGATCGTGGAAGCCACCGCGGTAGTGGCCGAAGGACGGATCACCGCCGCCGACCTCGGCATCTGGAAGGACGAACACATCGCGCCGTTGCAACGCATCACCCGCTTCATCGAGCAGCAGGGTTCGGTGCCGGGCATCCAGTTGGCGCATGCCGGACGCAAGGCCAGTGCCAAGCGGCCCTGGGACGGCACGCCCGGCAGCGTCCCGGTGGCCGAAGGCGGATGGTTGCCCAGCGCACCCTCGGCACTGGCGTTCGATGAGGGCTATACCGAGCCGCTGGCGCTCGAGGCGGCGCAGATCGGTCAACTCATCGATGCCTTCGTCAGTGCCACGCAACGGGCACATGCGGCCGGCTTCAAGGTGATCGAGTTGCACGGCGCACACGGTTACCTGGGCCACGAATTCCTGTCGCCGCTGAGCAATCACCGCACCGATCAATATGGCGGCAGCTTCGAGAACCGGATCCGCTTCCTGCTTGAGCTGACCACCGCAGTCCGCGCGGCCTGGCCGCAAGAGCTGCCCCTGCTGGTGCGCCTGTCGGCCACCGACTGGGCCGAAGGCGGATGGACTGTCGACGACACCGTGGCGCTGGCGGCGCGCCTACGCCAGGCCGGGGTCGACCTGGTCGATGTGTCCAGTGGCGGCAACCTGCCCAGCGCGCCGATTCCGGTGGGCCCGGGCTACCAGACCGGCTTTGCCGCCCGGGTCAAGGCGCAAGCCGGCATCGCCAGCGGTGCCGTGGGCATGATCACCGACGCCATCCAGGCCGAGCACATCCTGCGTACCGGCCAGGCCGACCTGGTGCTGTTGGCGCGCGAACTGTTGCGCGACCCGTACTGGCCGTTGCATGCGGCCAAGGAGCTGCGCGACGATGTCGCCTGGCCGCCGCAATACGTGCGCGCGGCATCGAGCAAGACCCCGCTTCGCGCGGATGTCGACTACGGCGAACGCGCCCGCTGAACCCAGCCGTCGCCCAAAAAAAATTGGCCGCCCTTTGCAGGAGCGGCCAATTTTTTTATGCCAGTGCGCTCAGTTGGCGCGGCGACGTGCGCGGAAATACTCGATCACGCCCGGCAGTACCGACAGGATCACGATGGCCACGATCAGCAGGCTCAGGTTCTTCTTGACGATGGGCAGGTTGCCGAAGAAATAACCGGCGTACGAAAAACTGGCGACCCAGGCGATCCCGCCGACCACGTTGTAGAGGAAGAACTTGGGATAGGTCATCGCCCCCACGCCGGCGACGAACGGCGCGAAGGTCCGCACGATGGGGGCAAAGCGGGCGATGATGATGGTCTTGCCGCCATGCTTTTCATAGAAGGCGTGGGTCTTGTCCAGGTACTCCTTCTTGAACACGCGCGAGTTGGGGTTCTCGAACACCTTGGCCCCCAGCAGCTTGCCGATCTGGTAATTGGTGCTGTCGCCGAGGATGGCCGCCACGATCAGCGTGAGCACCATCAGGTTGATGTCGTAGGCGCCGGTGGCGGCGATGGCGCCGGTCACGAACAGCAGCGAATCGCCCGGCAGGATCGGCATGACCACCAGTCCGGTCTCGCAGAAGATGATCAGGAACAGGATCAGGAACAACCAGGGGCCATAGGCCACTGCGAGCTCCGACAGGTGGCGGTCGATATGCAGGATGAAATCGACCAGAAAGAGAATGATGTCCATGGTGCTCGCGTGGTTGATAAAAATGGCATTGTATCAACAGCCCGACGCAAACCCCGCGCTGCCGCATCGCAGCGGTCCCGCTGACCTAAACTTACTCGTCTTTACCAGCTGCGCACTCCATGTTGCGACGCCATGTCCGATATCAAAAACATGCGGGCGCGGGCCCGTCTAAATGGAGATGACCATGGTGAAGATGATGGAAAAATTGCTCGATATGCTGCCCCTGGCCGCAGCCGGCGGTGCGCTGGTGGCGCTGGCCTGCGTATTCTCGGCGAGCCTGCGCGAGACGCTGCGCCAGGCCGATCTGGACCTGCTGGCCGGTGCCGTGGCGCTGTTGCCGCTGGTGGCCGCGCTGTTGGCGTTTTCGCTGGGCGCGCACCCGCGCCGCCAGCAACGGCGCGAAGCCATCCACCGCAGCGCCCGGCTGCACGCCACCTACGATATCGACCCGCGCGGCTGAATCGCTACCCGACTCGATGCATCAGTGCCGGGTTCAGTCGGGCAAGCCGTCGCCCGCCAGGATCATGTCGGCGGCGCTGAGCAGGTCACCGGCCAGGCCTTCACGCGCCAGGGCCGCCGAATGCTGCTGCAGGCCCTTGAGCAAGACACCGTGATGCAACAGCGCCGGTGCTTCCGACAGCCGGCGCGAGCCGGCGCGCAGATCGAGATTGATCACCGGGCCGACCTGCAGCCACAGCCCCTCGATCAAGGTGACCAGGGTGGGCATGCCCGAGCCCTGGTAGGCCGCGAAGTGCAGTTGCTTGTTCTGGCGGATGATCACGTCCACATTGGGCGTCTTGCGATGCATCTCGACGCACAGGCTATCGTGCAGCGAGGCCACCATGGCCAGGCCCCGCTCGTCAATATGCAGTGCCGCATGCTCGACCGCAAGGCCTTCGAGCGCCAGCCGGATCTTGAGCAATTCACGAAATTTACCCTTGGTCATCAACGGCACCCGCATGGCGCGATTGGGCAGGATCTCCAGCGCCCCTTCGGCCGCCAGTTGCCGCACCGCCTCTCGCACCGGCATGGGACTGGTGCCGAGCGCATCGGCCAGCCCCTTCAAGGTCAGCTTCTGGCCGGGCCGCACCTGGCCGGCCTGGATCAGTTCGCACAGGTCGCGATAGACCCGCTCGGATAAGGTGGCGTGCTCGATCTTGCGCACTTGCGACAGGTCGGCGAGCAGGCTCTGGGGCATGGACATAGGTGAAAATTTTCGTGGATTATATTCGCCGACCGGTGATGCCTAGCCGCTTGACGTCATCAATTCTATCCAATACATTTGATCACATGTCAAATAAATGGCATCCGCGATGATAAAGACACGCATCGCGCGCAAAAGATCAGAGACATTCCGGGCATCGCCCATCCCGCACGGCCGCACATCCATAGCCCGACAAAAACAGCAGTTTCCACGAGACACCGGCGAACGCCGGACAATTAGGAGGATTGCATCATGGAGCATGACAACGGCAAGCCCGATTCATCGCAGCGTCGCACCGTGCTCAAGGCCGGCGTAGCCGCCGCCTCGGCATCGGTGCTCGGCTTTCCCGCCATCGTGCGGGCGCAGTCCGACAAGATCATCATCGGCCACCTGACCCCGCGCACCGGTTTTCTCGGTCCCATGGGCGAATACGCCGTCATGAGCATCAACCTGGCGGTGGAAGAACAGAACAAGGCAGGCGGCCTGCTGGGACGCCAGCTCACGCTGATCTCGGAAGACTCGGTCAATCCGCCCACCGCGTCGAGCAAGGCGCAACGCCTGCTCGAACGCGACGGCGCCGCGGTGCTGATCGGCGAGATCTCGTCGGCCTCGGCGCTGGGTATCGCGCAAGTGGCCCAGCGCAACAAGAAACTGTTCATGAACACCGGTTGCAACTCGGACGAGTTGCGCGGCAAGAGCTGCAATCGTTTTGCGTTCCACATCGAGGCCGCCAACTCGACCTATGTGAAGGCCTGTGGCCGGGTCCTGCTGCAAGACGGCCTGATCAAGGGCAAGAAGCTCTACGCGCTGACCGCCGACTACGCCTTCGGCCACGATCTGCTGCGCACCGCCAAGGTATTCGTCTCGGCCAACGGCGGCACCATCACCCACGACGAACTGGTGCCCACCGACGCCACCGATTTCAGTCCTTACCTGCTCAAGATCCGCCAGGCCAAGCCTGACCTGGTGATTTCCAACCTGGCCGGCAACCAGATCACCAACTTCATCAAGCAATACGCCGAATTCGGCCTGCCGTTTCCGATGTCGGGCTTCGGCTTCGATACCGTGGCCGCCTGGGGCGCCGGTGCCGACAACTTCGCCGGCACCTGGCCCACTACCTGGCATCACGACGTCAACTCGCCCTCGGCCAAGGCATTCGTCGCCGCCTTCGTCAAGAAGTACGGCAAGCCGCCAGAGAACCAGGCCTGGGGTGAATACGTGGCGTTCCGCTCGATGGTGCAAGCCATCACCGAGACCAGGTCGCTCGACACCATGAAACTGATCGACTACTTCGAGAAAGGCGCCGAGATCGACGTCCTGAAGGGCCGCAAGGGAAGCTACCGCGCCTGGGACCACCAATTGCTGCAGGAGATGTACACCATCTCACCCAAGGCCAAGGGCAAGTCCAAGGACCAGTGGGACTTCCTGCAACTGGGTGCATCGGTGCCGGGGGCCGCCGAATCGCTGGAGGTGCTGGCGCCGACGATGCAAGAGAACGCCTGCAAGTTCACCTGACGCGGCCCGGCCGCAGTCGTCCTTGCCGATGCCGGGACGCCCCGACCGATCCCTATCCTCGTTGAGCTGCGCGGCGCCATCCGTCTCGCTGGCCCGTTCCGGGCCGGGATGCCGGCATGGTGGCCATCCCCTGCGCCGTCGTCCCGACCGCGTCCGGCCCGGTCGACGGCAGCTTTCGCGTGGCATCACCCCTGGCGGAGTTTCAATGCAACTTGTCTTCCTGCTGGAACAAATACTCAACGGCCTACTGGTCGGTGGCTATTACCTGCTCATCGCGCTGGGCCTGTCGCTCATCTTCAGCCTGGGCGGCATCGTCAATCTGGCGCACGGTGCGTTCTATGCCATCGGCGCCTATCTCGCCGTCGAGATTACCAAGCACCTGGGTTTCAGCGGTGCGCTGCTGCTGTCGCCGATGCTGGTGGCGCTGTTGGGCATCCTGTTCGAACGCTTCCTGCTGCGTCGTTTCTACTCGGCCGACCCGATCCTGGGACTGCTGCTGACCTTCGGCCTGGCGATGGTGGCCGAGCAGGTGATCCGCATCGTCTGGGGCGCCTCGCCGCTGCCGGCCTCGATCCCGTCGGCCTTCAAGGGCCAGGTCGTCCTGGGCGACTTCATGTACTCCAAGTACCGCCTGCTGATGCTGGCCACGGTGCTGCTGGCGCTGACGCTGATCTGGCTGCTGCTCAACAAGACCGCGTTCGGGCGCGTGGTGCGCGCCGGCGTGCAAAAGCCCGACATGGTGGCCGTGCTGGGCATCAAGCTGCAGCCCTACATGACGGCCATCGTGATGCTGGGCGTGGGGCTGGCGGCGCTGGCCGGGGTGCTGTTCGCACCGATCTCGGGGGTACATCCGGCCATGGGTGCCGAAATCATGACGGCCGCCTTCGTGGTGGTGGTCATCGGCGGGTTGGGCAGTTTCTGGGGCGTGGTGCTGGCGGCGGTGCTGGTGGGTGTGGTGCGCGGCGTGACGATCCAGTTCTACGCCCCCGCCGGCGAAGCCTCGATGTACCTGCTGATGTTGCTGGTGTTGATCTTCCGTCCGCGCGGCCTGCTCGGCGAGCGCATCGAACGCTTTGAATGAGGCAGCGCATGAACCGCAAACATCAACCCTTATGGATCGCCGCGCTAGGCCTGGCGATTACCCCGTTCGCGCTGCAACTGCTGGGACTGACGCTGACCTCGGCCACCGATGTGGTGATCTATGCCGTCGCCGCGCTGGGCCTGAACCTGCTGGTCGGCTACACCGGCCTGACCTCGTTCGGGCACGGCGCCTGGTTCGGGGTGGGCGCCTATGCCGCCGCGCTGTCGCAGAAATACTGGTTCCCGGGCCAGATCGTCCTGCCGCTGCTGTTTGCCATCGCCTTCATCGCCGTGACGTCGCTGGTGGTGGGCTTTTTGATCCTGCGCCGGCGCGGCGTGTACTTTTCGCTGCTCACGCTGGCGTTGTCGGCGCTGACCTTCGCCGTGGCCTATCGCTGGACCGACTTCACCGGCGGTGAATCGGGACTGGGCGGCGTGACGCGAGGACCGGTAGCCGGTATCGATCTCGACGCTGCCCTGCCCTACCTGGTGTTCGTCAGCGTCATCGCCTGGCTGGTGGTGTTCGTGCTGCACCGGGTGATCCGTTCGCCCTTCGGCCACACCATCGTGGCCATCCGGGAGAACGAACAGCGAGCCCGCTTCCAGGGTTACAGCACCATCGTCTACAAGCTGCAGATGTTCTGCATCTCGGCCACCGTCACCGGCCTGGCCGGCGCGCTGCTGGCCTTCCATCACCGCTTCGCCTCGGCCGAGCCGACCTCGGTGGCGTTCTCGGGAGAATTGCTGGCCATGGTGGTGATCGGCGGCATGCGCAGTTTCCTGGGGCCGGCGCTGGGCGCGCTGTTCTACATCCTGTTTCGCGAATGCCTGTCGATCTGGACCGAGAACTGGCTGCTATGGTTCGGCCTGGCATTCGTGGCCTTCATCCTGTTCTCGCCCACCGGCCTGGTCGGCATCTGGCACCAGATCGGCCGGCGCCTGCGCCCGACGGCCGAGACGGGGGCTGCCATGAGCGCGCGCGAGATCGTCGATGGCCTGCCGCTGCCGGCTTTCCTGCAGCCGCCGCCACGACAGGGAACGGTGCTCGAAGCACGCGATATCGAGATCCGCTTCGGCGGCATCCAGGCCGTCAAGAACGCGCAGATCGCCTTGCACGCAGGCCAGATCCATGCCCTGATCGGACCCAACGGCGCCGGCAAGACCACCACCTTCAACTTGATCTCGGGCATGTTCGCGCCGCAGGGTGGCAGCGTCAAACTGAATGGAGAAGACATCGCCGGCCTGCCGCCCAGCCTGATCTGCCAGCGCGGGCTGGCCCGCTCGTTCCAGATCACCAACCTGTTCAAGGGCCTGTCGATCTACGAAAACCTGCGCCTGTCGCTGCAGGCGCGTCATCCGGCGCGCTGGAACATGTGGCGCGACATCGACAGCTATCCCGAGATCCATGCCGAGACGGCCGAGCTGATGCGCTTCCTGGGCTTGAAGGGGATCGACGGGATCGAAGGCGGCGCACTGTCGTACGGCGGGCAGCGCCTGGTGGACCTCGGTATTGCGCTGGGTTCCAAGCCGCATGTGCTGCTGTTGGACGAACCGCTGGCCGGCCTGGCCGCGGCCGAGCGCGAACGGGTGTCACGCCTGGTCAAGATCATCGCCGCCAATATCCCGGTGCTCATCGTCGAGCACGACATCGATCGTGTGCTGGGTTTCTCGCACCAGGTGACGGTGATGAACCAGGGCAGCGTATTGATGACCGGCACCCCCGCCCAGGCCCGCGCCGACACCCGTGTGCAGGAGATCTATACCGGCCATGGCACGCCACCGGTGACCGGTCGCGTCGCCGGCGACACCGGCCAACGCCCTCAGCTACTGGCGTTCGAGCAGGTCAACGCCTTCTACGGCAAGAGCCACATCCTCAACGACGCCTCGCTGGAGGTGCGCCAGGGCGAGATCGTGGCACTGCTGGGGCGCAACGGCGCCGGCAAGTCGACCCTGCTCAAGGCGCTCACCGGGTTGCTCAGGCCGGCCTCGGGCACGATCCGCTACAACGGCCGGGATATCGCCGGCATGGCCGCGCCCGACATCGCCCGCCTGGGCATTGGCTATGTGCCGCAAGGGCGCGGGCTGTTCGCCGGCATGACGGTGGCCGAGAACCTGGCGCTGGGACGGCTGGCGCGCAAGACCGATGGTAGCGAAGGCACCGTGTGGAGCGAAGAGAAGATCCTGCAGCTGTTCCCGCGTCTCAAGCAGCGCCTGCATACCCATGCCGACTTCCTGTCGGGCGGGGAGCAGCAGATGGTGGCGGTAGCGCGCGCGCTGTCGGGCAATGTGCGCCTGCTGTTGCTCGACGAGCCCTTCGAAGGGCTGGCACCGGCCGTGGTGCAGGAACTGTTCTCGGTGTTCGACCAGCTGCGACGCGAGATCTCCATCGTCATCGTCGAACACAACCTCGACCTGGTGCTGGCGCTGGCCGACCGCGTCTTCGCACTGGAACGCGGCGCCGTATTCCATACCGGGCCGGCCGCCCCGCTGCTCACCGACCTCACCTACCGCAAGCAGATTCTCTGGCTTTGATCACCCACTTCCCAACAAGGACTCCGCCATCATGGACTTAAACCTCAAGGACAAGAAAGTCATCGTCACCGCCGGCGCCCAGGGCATCGGCCTGGCCATTACCGCCGCCTTCGTCGAGGCCGGCGCCCAGGTTCACATCTGCGACGTCAGCGACGACTTCCTGGCCAGCGCCCGGGCCCGGTTCAACCAGGCGCCGGTCAGCTACAGCCACACCGATGTCACCGACGAAAAACAGGTCGATGCCATGTTTGCCGAGCTGGCCACCCGCTGGGGCGGCAAGCTCGACGTGCTGGTCAACAATGCCGGCATCGCCGGCCCCACCGCGCCGGTCGAGGACGTCGACCTGCCCTCCTGGGACCAGACCATTGCCGTCAACCTGACCGGGCCCTTCCTGTGTACCCGCCGTGCCGTGCCGTGGCTCAAGGCCAATGGTGGTGGCTCGGTGGTCAACATCTCATCGGTGGCCGGGCGCCTGGGCTTTGCGCTGCGCACCCCCTACTCGGCGTCCAAGTACGGCATCATCGGCCTGACCGAGAGCTGGGCCATCGAACTGGGCCCGGCCAACATCCGCGTCAATGCGGTATTGCCGGGGGTGGTGGCGGGCGCGCGTCAGGAGCGGGTGATCGCGGCCAAGGCCGAGTCGTATGGAGTCGATCACGAAGAGATGCGCGAGCGCGTGCTGTCGAAGGTGTCGATGCGCAAGATGGTCAGCGCCGAGGACATCGCCAACCAGATCATCTTCATCTGCTCGCCGGCGGGCGCTGCCATCAGCGGGCGCAGCCTGTCGGTGTGCGGCAATGTCGAAACCCTGAGCTGAACCGGAGCCCGCCATGAGCGAAAAGATCGCAGTCATCGGCGCCGGCCTGATCGGGCGCGCCTGGGCCATCGTGTTCGCCCGCGCCGGATTTACGGTAGCCATCTGGGACGCCGTGCCACAGGCACTGCACGCCTGCCGGCAGCAATTGCGCGACAACGTGGCCGACCTCGCCGACCACGGGCTCCTCAGCGAAACGGTCGATGCCGTACTGGCGCGCATCACGCCGGCGGCCAGCCTGGCCGACGCCGTGGCCGGGGCGGTGCTGGTGCAGGAGAACGTCAAGGAGACGGTGGAGGTCAAGCGCGAGATCTTCCGGGAGATGGACCGCCTGGCCGCGCCCGACACCATCCTCACCAGTTCGACCTCGTGGATCCCGACCTCCGAGTTCTCGCAACACCTGGCCGGCCGCGACCGCATCCTGGTGGCCCATCCGGTCAATCCGCCCTACCTGGTGCCGCTGGTCGAACTGGCGCCGGCGCCCTGGACCTCGACGGCGACCGTCGAGCGCGCGCGCGACATCTATACCCGCGCCGGCCAGTCGCCGGTATTGCTGAAAAAGGAAATCACCGGCTTCCTGCTCAATCGCATCCAGGGCGCGGTCCTCAACGAGGCGCTCAACCTGTTCGAAAACGGCTACGCGTCGTCGGAAGACCTGGATAAGGTGCTCAAGGACGGCCTGGGCCTGCGCTGGTCCTTCATGGGACCGTTCGAGACCATCGACCTCAATGCCCCCGAGGGCGTGCTGGACTATGCCAGTCGCTATGGCCACACCTATCGCGATGTCGCCACCACCCAGCTGCCCAACGCCTGGAACAGCGCCACCCTGGCCGCCATCGCACGGGAAAGACGCGATGTGCTGGATGCTGGCAAACTGGGCGAACGCGCGCGCTGGCGAGACAACCGGCTGATGGGGCTGGTGGCGCACAAGAAGAAGCAGACCGGGCAGGCCTGATGCAGCTCGGTCGATGGCGCCGCGGATCTTGTTTGCGTTCCGATTGGGTATATCCGCAGGACCGTATCGAAGGCCCTGCGGTCCGGCGATCCGGCGATCCGGCGATCCGGCGGTCCGGCGGTCCGGCGGACCGAGGCAGCTACCCGGTCGAAACGGTTTTCCGCGCCACACCACCATTGAACCCCTAACGTCCCGAGGCTGACGGGACGACCTCAATAACATCGATACAGGAGAACACCAGCATGGCCAGATCCCGCAAAGTCATCATTACGTGCGCCGTCACCGGCGCCATCCACACCCCGTCCATGTCGCCCTACCTGCCGGTGACCCCGGACGAGATCCGCGATGCCGCCCTGGGCGCGGCCGAAGCCGGTGCGGCCATCGTCCACCTGCACGCGCGCGACCCGGTCAACGGCAAGCCGACCCAGGACGTAGCCGAATTCCGCAAGTTCCTGCCGGCCATCAAGGAGAAGTCCGACGTGGTCATCAACCTGACCACCGGCGGCGCCCCCACCATGGGCGTGGAAGAACGGCTGCAGCCGGCACTGCAGCTCAAGCCCGAGGTGGCGTCGTTGAACATGGGCTCGATGAACTTCGGCCTGTACGAGATGCTGCAACGCTTCAAGGACTTCAAGCATGACTGGGAAGAGCCCTACCTGGCCGGATCGGACGACCGCATCTTCCGCAACACCTTCCGCGACATCGCCTACATCCTCGAATCGTGCAGCGCCAATCAGACCCGTTTCGAGATCGAGTGCTACGACATCGGCCACCTGTACACGGCGGCGCACTTCATCGACCGCGGGCTGATCAAGCCGCCGTTCCTGATCCAGTCGGTGTTCGGGCTGCGCGGCGGCATCGGCAACGATGTCGAGGACGTGATGCACATGAAGCGCACCGCCGACCGCCTGTTCGGCCAGGACTACTATTGGTCGGTGCTGGGTGCCGGGCGCCAGCAGATCCCGATCGCCACCATGTCGGCCGCCATCGGCGGGCATACCCGGGTCGGGCTGGAGGATTCGCTGTGGGATGGGCCGGGCCAACTGGCCAAGAGCAACGCCGACCAGGTGCGCCGCATTCGCACCGTGATCGAGGCCTTGTCGCTGGAAGTGGCCACGCCCGACGATGCACGGCAGATGCTCAAGCTGAAGGGGGGCTCGAACGTGGCGTTCTAGGCCGCACGCCCGCGGTATGCATCCCCAGAAGCCGGCCGATGCCCAGGCGGCACGGTCAGGCGCACGCAGCAAGAACTCCGCCCAGCCAGGAAAAAAGGAGGCCTCGGCCTCCTTTTCGCGAAGCATCAACGTTCAAACGGCAATAGGCGCCTTGATCGACGGGTGCGGGTCATACCCGACAATCTCGAAGTCCTCGAACTTGTAGTCGTAGATGGACTCCGGCTTGCGCTTGATGACCAACTGCGGCAGCGCGCGCGTCTCGCGCGCCAGCTGCTCCTGGATCTGCGACATGTGGTTCGAGTACGCATGCAGGTCGCCGATGCTCACGACGATTTCGTGCGGCACCAGGTCGCACTGCTGCGCCAGCATGTGAGTCAGCAACGCCAGCGACGCGATGTTGTACGGCAGTCCCAGGAAGCTGTCGGAGCTGCGAATGTACAACTGGGATGACAGCTTGCCATTGGCTACGTAGAACTGGTACAGCAGGTGGCACGGCGGAAGTGCCATGCGGCCTTGCCTGGCGTTGTCCTGGGGCTTTTGGCGCTCGTCGGGAAGGAATTCCGGGTTCCAGCCATGGAACAGGATGCGGCGGCTGTTCGGATTGTTCTTCAGCGCGTCGACGACGTAGTCGATCTGGTTGATGGTACCGCCATCCTTGGTCGGCCAGGCGGTCCATTGCTTGCCGTAGACGGGGCCGAGCTCGCCGTCCTCGGTCGCCCACTCGTTCCAGATGGTGACGCCGTTCTCGTTCAACCACTTGATGTTGGTATCGCCCTTCAAGAACCAGATCAGCTCATTGGCAATACTCTTGAAGTGCAACTTCTTGGTGGTCAGCAGCGGGAAGCCCTTCTCAAGGTTATGGCGAATCTGGCGGCCGAAGACGGAAGTGGTGCCGGTACCGGTGCGGTCGCCCTTCT
The DNA here is from genome assembly GCF_000282575.1 of Herbaspirillum sp. YR522. Classification (GTDB taxonomy): domain Bacteria; phylum Pseudomonadota; class Gammaproteobacteria; order Burkholderiales; family Burkholderiaceae_D; genus Herbaspirillum. The sequence goes on from NZ_AKJA01000017.1 coordinate 94,265, forward strand.
GGGCGCCGTTCTCCAGGATATCGGTAAGGAGCTCGAGATATTGCTTCACGGAAAATTTCTTTCGAATTCGAATACCGAGAGTATAAAGCCTGGCGCCAGGGCGCGCTTCGGGCATCTGTTGGCCGGTCACGCGCCAGTTCGCCCCTTGCGTCCCGGATTTGCCTGGATGAATATCGTCAGCCCAAGTTGGCTTGCAGCGCACGCAGTGCGTTCTCCTGCTCACCACAAAGCGCCCTGAAGTCGGCGCTGATGCGTGCGTCACCAGCCGCCTCCTGCCAGAATCCCGACGCGCACGCAAACGCCTCTTGCCATGCCTGGCGCTGCGCTGGTGGCGGCAAGGCGGCGACCATGGACGGTCGCGGCAATTCGCCACCGGGCAGCGGTGCGTACGCCATCGGCAACATGTCGTAGACCGGCGCCAATCGGAACGTCCCCGGCGCCGGATGAAAACTCAGGTTACCCAGGTGCATGTCGGTATTGGCGATCAACTTGCCAAACCACCAGATGCGCAGTGCCGCATCCGCATCCTCCGGCGAGAGCAACTTCAATTGCGCCATGCGACGCAGCGGGTCGCGCCAATCGTCCGGTGCTGCGCCCAACAGATGGGCGTTGACCGATTCCAGGCTCACCAGTGGGCGCCGGCCAAGACGGCCGACACGGTCGAACCGTTCGGACTCCAGGAAGGTGCGCCCGCCGGCCTGCACGATGCGGGTGTGCGCACTGCGCACGCCATGCAATCGGGCCACGTGGCGGCCCGCCAGGTGTTCGCACACCAGCAGGTCGGCCCAGCGCTGGGTAGCGCCGGCCATCACCTCGCCCGAAAACTTGACGATCACCTGGCCGGTGGCCGCGCCGGCCAGTTCGCGCACCGCTGTAAATTTGGGAAATTCGCCCGCCGCGCTGCCACCGGACATGCCGAGCGCGGCCACATCGCGGGCGCGCAACAGGTATTGCTGCTCGAGGTCGGCCACGGTAATCGCCGGCGCCACCTGCGTGTGCTCTTCTTGCCAACGCTGCAGCGCCAGGTCGCCGACGATCAGGTTGCCGGGCGCATCCCAGCCGGCGCGTGAAAGAATGACCAGGATGTCGTCGTCGTTCCAGTGGCGCGGATCGGAAGAGACGTCGAGCAAGGCATGATATCGACGGGCAAAGCTGCGACCGAGAAAACCTTGCGGGCGCACGTCGTAGATCGGATACGGCAAGCCATGCCACCAGCCATCGCGGCTCTCGGCGTCCACCGGCCATTGCAAGGGCGCCATCGGATACAAACTGCCCGCAGGGTACACCGGGCTCAGGTCGGCGCTGGCGCTGACCTGCCCTGCTTCATCCACGCAATAGACCGGATAGGACACCAATTGCCCGCGCAACGCACGCTGCAATGCATAACGGGTACGCGAGGCGGCGCCAGCAGTACAGACATCGTCACGCTCGGCCAGCCACCGCAAGACCGTACGGCGGGTGACGCCCAGTTGCTGCTCCAGTTCGCCCACGCCGATTGGACCTCGGCGCAAGGCTTGCAGTAACCGGCGGATTGATTCGGGATCGCGAGCAAGCATGGCTCAAGCAGGTTTCAGGCCTGCATTCTGGCGTGATTAATGTCGCGATTTTATGCGAATTTACCTTTTAAAACCAGTAACTTATAAATTAAGAAGCATTTATTATGTCGTGATTTAATGACATATTTATCGATACCATCCCGCCGCGCAGCGATGCCTCAGCTGGCCGGGCGGCAACACCCTAGAATCCGAAGAACGCGCCATGCCAGTTGACCGTATGCGTCACATGGTGCACCACCGGCTCGGCCGTGGCGTAGAGGGTAACCAGCAAAGTCATGGGGGCGACCAGCAGCAATGTACGCATGTCTTTCTCCTCGAAGCGGGCGCCTCGGGATCGATGCGCCTCTGATGAGAAGCCATGATGCCCGGCACTCCCTTCAGGGATGTTTCAGCCTGGCGTGGTCGGGTTACAGTTGAAATGGATGGCCGGTACCGGCATCAGGGTGCCAGCGTCGAGCTGCTGGCCGAATTGTCCTGCCAGCCGCCGCCCAGCGCCTTGTACAGCGACACCGTGGCCTGCAGGCGTTGCAGCTTGATCTGGCCCAGCTGGTTCTGCGCTTCCGACAATGCGCGTTGCGTGTCGAGCACCACCATCAAGTCCTCGGCACCGGCCCGGTAGCGGATCTCGGACAACTCGAACGCAAAGCGCGCCTGGTCGACTTCACCGGTCTTGAGGCGGTAACGCTCCTCCAGGCTGCGAATGGCGCCCAGGGCTTTTTCCACCTCGGACAGCGAATTGATGACGCGCTGGCGGTACACCTGCACCAGCTCTTCCTTCTGGGCGATGGCCAGGTCGCGCTGGTTCTGCAGGCGCCCGCCATCGAAGATCGGTGCGATCAGGCCGGCACCGATGCTGGCAAACAGGTTGGGACCATCGAACAGCGACAGCAAGGCGCTGCTCTGGGCGCCGGTCGAACCGGTCAGGGTGATACTGGGAAACAGCGCCGCCCGGGCCACCGCCACATTGGCACTGGCCGCTTCCAGGTTGGCCTCGGCGCGGCGGATGTCGGGTCGGCGGGTGAGCAGCTCGGAGGGCAGGCCGGCCGAGATGCGTGGCATCTGGATGCGCATCAGGCCTTTTTCCTGCACGGTGAAGTTCTGCGGTGGGCGACCCAGCAAGATCGCCAGCGCGGTCTGCGCATCCTGCTCCTGCTGTTGCAGGTCGGGTATCAGGGCCCGCTGGTTGGCCAGCGCCGAGCGCTGCCGCGCCAGGTCCAGCGGCGAAGCGGAACCGGCCCGGCTTTGCGCCTCCACCAGCTTGAGCACGCGCTCGGCGGTGCTGACGTTCTGGCGCGCGATCTCGAGCCGGTCGCGCAACGACAGGACCTGCAGGTAGGTCGACACCACGCCCGAGGTGACCGTCAGCGCCACCGTTTCGCGATCGTAGCGATTGGCGCGCAACGACGCTTCGGCCGCATCGCGGCCAGCGCGGTTCTTGCCCCAGAAGTCGATCTCGTAACTGACATCCAGCGTGGCACCGGCAGTATTGCTGGGGCTGCCACCGGAGATCGGCAGATTGCGCGCGGCATTTATATTGACGCCTGCCGCCGGCAACAGGGGCGCGCCGGCCAGGCGCGCCTGGGCTTCGGCCTGGCGCACCCGCGAAAACGCTGCGGCGATCTCGAAATTGTTTTGTTGACTCTCGTCGACCAGCATCGACAGCTCGTTGCTGCCGAACTGCTTCCACCAGTCCGAATCGGGCCACAACTGCTCGGCTTGCGCCGGACCGGTGCCGGCGGCGCCGATGTTGCTGCGACTCCAGTTGTCGGGCACGTCCATCTGCGGCGCCGCGTCCTTGTCGACCTGGCGCGTGGCGCAACCGCCCAGCGCCACGATGAGCGCCAGGGCAATGGTCTTGAAGGCAAGTGATGGCGCGGGTGACAGGCGGCGCTGGGTCATAGGTGAAATCTGATCAAAGGCATAACAGGTCGCGCCCACCCCGGGGCCGATCCAGGCATTGTATAGGACAGCCGCCGCGCTAGCGCGGTGCCGTCGATGGCGATGGCGATGGCGATGCAGCGTTCGAAGGTGCGACGGCATTGGCCGGCAGCAGCACCTGTTCACCCTCTTTCAGCCCCGACAGCACCTGGGCATGTTCGCCGTCGCGAATGCCGATCTTGATGCGACGGGTCTCCAGCTTGCCGTCGGGCAGTACCACCTTGACCGGCTGGGTGCCATCCATGCCGGGCTTGGTCACCAGCGACTGTGGAATCGTCAGCGCCTGGTCGACCCGCGCCAGCACGAAATAGACATCGGCGCTCATGCCACTCATCAGCTCGCGGCTGGGATTGGCGACATCGAACAGCACCGTATAGAAGGCCTTCTTGCCCTGGCGGCCCGAGTCGTCGGTGGGCAACAGCATGATCTGGCGCAGCTTGCCGCTCCAGCGCTTGCCGGGAAAACCGGGCGTGGTGAAATAGGCGGTCATGCCCTTTTGCAGGCGGGTCACGTCTTCTTCGGCCACCGGCACCTGCACCGTCATGCGCGACAGGTCGGCAATGCGCATGAGCACTTCCTGGTTGCCACCCACCATCTGGCCCACCCGTGCGTTGAGCGTGACGATGGTGCCGCCCACCGGGGCGTCGATGCGGGTCTGCTTCTGGATCGCCTCGTCTTCGCGGATGCTCGCCTCGGTCTGCTGGATCTGGGCGTTGGTGGCGTCGACCTTGGCGGCGGCGGCATACATGTTCATGCGCGACGATTCGTAGGCCTCTTCGCGGGTGGCGTTCTCGGCCTTCAACTGGGTCTGGCGCTGGAACTGCAGCTGGGCAAAGTCGAGCTGGGCGTTTTGCCCGGCCAGCTCGGCCTTGAGCCGTGCCAGTTGCGCCCGGTTGCTTTCGACGCGCCCGTTCTGGACCGCCGGCGACACCGTCACCAATGCCTTCCCGGCCTTGACCGTTTCACCGATGGCGACATCGACGTCGGCAATCTGGCCGGCCACCTTGGAACCGATATCGACATAGTTCTGCACCACCACGTTGCCGGTGGCGTTGACCACCTGCTCGAGATCGGCGCGACCGACGCTGGCCGTCTCCAGCTTGACCGGCACCGGGGCCGCCATTGGCGGTGGCGTGCGCTGGCGCCACAGCAACGCGGCACCGGCCACCAGCAGCGCCACCACCACGGTGCCGGCCACCAGCGTCAGGCGCGACGGCGCGGCATCCGGTGTCGACGATGGTGCTTGCTGCTCGCTCATGGTGTCCTGCCTGTCTTGCATCCTGGATTACCTCAAATGATGACGGCCGCAGTTCAGCCGGCCGCCATGCCGCCCTGCCGTGCCGTCGTCGGTCGCCTCAAGCCGCCAGCGCGGCAGCGCCGGGCGCAGCGCCCAAGGCGGCACGCCATTGCGGGTGGACCTCGGGCGCGCCGCTCCAGACGGCCTGGTGCAATTGCGACAACAGGCCGGGCTCATCGAGCAGGCTCATCTTCTGCTTCTCGTCGAGCGCGTCAGGACCTTCCCTGAGTGCGCGACGCACCAGCTTGTCACGCAGGTGCAGGGTCAGCTGCGGTACCTGCGGGTGGGCATGGGCGGTGGCGCAGACCAGTGCATTGACGGCCGGATCGACCACCGCCTCGATAAAGCCCGGCAACGCCGGCGTGGCTTGATGATGGCGGATGGTTTCGCGCAATTCGAACGGTGGGTCGGTTTCTTCAGGAATCTTGAAGAAACCCATGCCGCGGAAGGCGCGCCCGAATCCTACCCGCGAGGACAGCACCGACACTGGTATCGAGATGGCCAGCGAGCCCGCGATCGGCAGCAACCACCAGATGAACGAGGGATTGAGCCAGTACACCAGCGCGCCCCAGGCCACGCCCACCACCGAATGCATGCCGTGGCGACGCACCGCCTCGCCCCAGCCGGTTTCGTTGTCGGCCCGTGGCGGCGACTTCCAGCCGGCGTTCCAGCCCAGGAAGGCGCCCAGCACGAAGCGCGTATGAAACAGCATGCGCACCGGCGCCAGCACCATCGAGAACAGCAGCTCGACGATCATGCTGGCCGTCAGCGCCAGCGCGCCGCCGAAGCCGCGCGCGCCCTTTACCGCAAACAGCAACACCGCCAGCACCTTCGGCAGGAACAGGATGGTGGCAGTGGCCGAGACCAGCGCCAGCGCCTTTTCGGGATGCCATTCGGGCCAGATCGGGAACATCTGGCGCGGTTCGACGAAGTACTGCGGATCGATCAACGTATGCGCCGCCAGCAGCAGCGTCGACAACACCAGGAACAGTGCCCACAAGGGGGCCGATACGTAGGCCATGACCCCGGTGACGAACACTGCGCGGTGCACCACATGCATGCCGCGCGCCAGGAACAGCCTGAAGTTCATCAGGTTGCCCTGGCACCAGCGGCGATCACGGCTCAGTTCGTCGAGCAGGTTGGGCGGCATTTCCTCGTAGCTGCCGTCGAGGTCGTAGGCGATCCACACCGACCAGCCGGCGCGACGCATCAGCGAGGCCTCGACGAAATCGTGCGACATGATCGGCCCCGACAGGTTGCCGCGACCGGGCAACGGCGCCAGCGCACAGTGCTTCATGAAGGGCGCCAGGCGGATGATGGCGTTGTGGCCCCAGAAGTGCGACTCGCCCAGTTGCCAGTAATGCAGGCCGGCCGTAAACAAGGGACCATAGACGCGGGTCGAGAATTGCTGGATACGGGCATACAACGTGTCGCGGCCAGCCGCGCGCGGGGCGGTCTGGATGATGCCCGCGCCGGGATGCTCTTCCATCAGGCGCGTGAGCTTGGTAAGGCATTCGCCGGTCATCACGCTGTCGGCGTCCAGCACCACCATGTAGCGGTAGTTGCTGCCCCAGCGACGGCAGAAGTCGTCCAGGTTGCCGCTTTTGCGCTTGACCCGACGCCGACGGTGGCGATAGAAGATGCGGCCGAAGCCGCCGGTTTCGCGGCACAGCGTGGTCCAGGCCTGGACTTCGGCGGCGCAGATGTCGGCTTCGTAGCTGTCGGACAGGATGAAGAAGTCGAAATGCTGCAACTGCCCGGTGCGCTCCAGCGATTCGTAGGTGGCGCGCAGGCCGGCCAGCACCCGCGCCACATCCTCGTTGCAGATCGGCATGACGATGGCGGTCCGGGCCTGCGGCGAGATCTCGCGGCTGCCCGATTTCTCGTGCGAGATCAGGTATTCGTCGTCACCCCGCATCAGCACCAGAAAGCCGGTCATGGCGGTCCAGAAACCGGCCGACACCCACAAGAACAGCAGCGCGAACAGGCCCAGCACCAGCATCTCGAGCGGCTTGGTACCGTGATACGGCAGCACATCGCTCATGAAATAGGTCGCCATGGACGTCTGCAGCACCATCAGCACCAGCAAGGTGATACGACGTACATTGCCGCTGCGCTGCCAGTAGCCCTTCGGATCCGGGGCGTCGGAATTGCCCAGGTGATCCTCGACGTAATGCGGCTCGTCGGCCAGCACCGGTTCGGCCGCCGCCGCGTGCGTCTTGTGCCGGCGCCAGCGGCGCGGCCGGCGTTCGAGACGGCGGTTTTCTTCGTCGACCCAGCGCGCCAACGGATTGAGGTCGCCCCACGGGCGCGGCACCATCGAGCGACGCGCCAGCGGCGGGCCCACTTCGATGTGCGGGTGGCCGCGCTCCTGGCCGATCGGCGGCGCCTGGTGCGATGCACTGGCCGCACCGGCAAACAGCAATTGCAGCCGGGCCGCCACCGATGCCCGGGCGGCGCTGTCGCTGGTGGATGGATCGGAAAGCGAGGAGTCGCCCTGGCCGGCCGCGGCCAGCACGCGATGCAGGTCGGCCACCGGATCGCCCGAGCCCTGCTCGCCCACGCGCTCGATCAGCTCAAGACGCTGCCCAGGCGACAGCGGCAGGCGGTCGAGGTAATCCTCGAGCGCCTGCGAGGCCGCCGATGTCTGCCTTAGTTGGGGGGTAATATGTAGCTCCACGTTTCTGACAAGGTTGTGCCGCCGTTGCCGTTACGCAGGAACCCGCGCAACTCGACCGGCTTGTTATCTTCGACCCGACGCAGCTTGACCTCGATGCGCCAGCCACCGGTGACTTCGTTCTTGCGGGTGGTGACGCTGGCAATCTTGCCATTGGCGTCGGCCTCGACCACACCCTCGACGCGGGCATTGGCGGCCAGCTTCTTGAGCGAACTGCCGTCGAAATCGACCGCCAGCGCCAAGCCGTCGTCCTGCTTGCCTTCCTGGCGTGGCCGGTAGCCATGGCCGTACAGGGTCTGCGTGACCCAGGCCAGTGGGGGCCTCTTCTCGCCATCCTTCTGCCACAGCATGCGGTACTCGACGTTGAGCGGCTGGCCCGGCTTGGGCAGCGTATTGGGAATCCAGTAGGCCACGATGTTGTCGTTGGTCTCGTCGGGCGTGGGGATCTGTACCAGCTCCACCCGACCCGAACCCCATTTGCCCTTGGGTTCGATCCAGGCACTGGGGCGCGCCTGGTAGTTGTAGTCGAGATCCTGGTAGTTGCCGAATTCCCGGTCGCGCTGCATCAGGCCGAAGCCCAACGGGTTGTCGAACGAGAACGACGTCACCAGCAGGCGCTTGGGATTGACCAGCGGGCGCCACAACCACTCGCCGGTGCCCGATTGCATCGACAGCCCGTCCGAGTCATGCACCTCGGGCCGGAAGTCGTCGGCCGGACCAGGCTGGTTCTCGCCGAACAGGAACATGCTCGTCAACGGCGCAATGCCCAGCTTGGTGACGTTGCTGCGCAGGTAGATCTGGGCCTTGACGTCGATGGCGGTGTCCGAACCGGGCTTGAGCACGAAACGATAGGCGCCGGTGGCGCGCGGCGAATCGAGCAGCGCGTAGACCACCAGCTCGCGGCTCTCGGCGGCGGGCCGTTCCAGCCAGAACTCGGTGAAGCGCGGGAATTCCTCGCCCGAATAGAGCGCCGTGTCGATCGCCAGGCCCCGTCCGGACAGGCCATAGCCCTGGCCCTTACCCATGGCGCGGAAGTAGCTGGCGCCATGGAAGGTCAGCACATCATCCTTGACCTTGGGGTTGTTGACCGGAAAACGGATGCGGAAACCGGCAAAGCCGATGTTGCGCAGGGTACGGGGATCCACGCCGCGCACGTGGCTGTAATCGAACAACGCCGGATTGAAGCCGATCTCGCGCACGCTGTTGCCGATCACCTCGTTGATCTTGACCGGATCGTTGAAGCCACCGCCAAGATGGATGAAGGTCAATTCGAACGGCAGCTTCTGGGCCCGCCAGTACGACTTGTCCACGCGATAGCTCAGCTGGTTGGCCTGCTCGTAGCTCAGTTCGCGCACCGCCTTGGGCGCCTCTTCGGACGGCTTCTTGTACGACTTGCCGGCCAGCGCCTTGGCGCGCGCGGCCACCGTGTTGAAGTCGAAGGCGAACGCCGCAGGCTGCACCAGCAGCAGCCCGACCAGGGCGAGCGGGCCGGCAAGGCGGCGCCACCAGCTGCGGCATACCGGCTGCCATGGCAGCGCAGCCGGTCGGGGGACGATGGGGGACCACATTATTTTATTGTCTGACATGCAATTTTCTGATTGTTGAGCTTTCGACAGCGCCATCCGCGGCGCACACTGCTCGCGTTCTTCGCGGGGGACAAATATGACGGCGATCACGGTGCAGCCGGAAAAGCAGGCGCTAGTTTAACCAAATGTTGCATGAATTGTTCGCCGCAATGCGCGGATTCGGCGTTGCGACCAGTTCAGGGGGACCGCGGTGGACTGGCAGGCAATCGAACTAATTCGATGTCACAGTCCAACGTATAAGGGCAGCGTTCGCATGGAAAGTTCCGTGCCGCAGCATCTCCTGTAACATGTCGGCTTTCGTTGGCCCCTCCCGGCCGACGCGTTCGACGAAAGAATCCGCATGTCTTCGCTTAGCTCCGCCACGGATGGGCTCACCATCATCGTGGCCACCGACCGCAACAACGGTATCGGCATCAACAACACCCTGCCCTGGCGGCTGCCCGAAGACCTGGCGCATTTCAAGCGCACCACCTCGGGGCATGCCATCCTGATGGGTCGCAAGACCTTCGAATCGATCGGGCGCCCCCTGCCCAACCGCCGCAACATCGTCATCACGCGCAATGCCGCATGGCAACACGAAGGGGTCGAAGTCGCCACTTCGCTGCAGGCTGCCGCGCAGCTCGGCGCCGGTGCCCCGGCCTTCATCATCGGTGGCGCGCAAGTCTACGCCGAAGCCCTGCCGCTGGTGCGCCGGCTGATCGTCACTCGCATCGACCACAGCTTCGATTGCGATGCCTTCTTCCCGGCGCTGGCGCCGCACGAATGGCGCGAAACCGACCGCCAGCAGCACCACAGCGACAGCGGCGGATTCGACTATGCGTTTGTGACATACGAAAGACCTTGAGGCCAGCCTGCATGGGCCCTGTTGTTTTTTCCGGTTTTTCTTTAATATGCGCACCTCTTTTTCGCATATCTGCGAAAATCCGCTTTCTTTTTACCTGCCCAGGCGCAGTTCCTCTTGACCCCTGAGCGCTCCCGGCCCGCCCCATGGCGCATGGGCGCTCGAGCCCTGGAGAAATCCATGAAATTCCGCTTCCCCATCGTCATCATCGACGAAGATTTCCGTTCCGAGAACACATCCGGACTGGGCATTCGCGCCCTGGCCGATGCCATCCAGGCCGAGGGCCGGGAAGTCCTGGGCGTGACCAGCTATGGCGACCTGGCGCAGTTTGCGCAACAGCAGTCGCGCGCCTCGGCTTTCATCCTGTCGATCGACGACGAAGAGTTCGGCGCCGGTTCTTCCGAAGAAACCGACTTCGCGCTCAAGGCGCTGCGGGCCTTCGTGGGCGAGATTCGCCACAAGAACGCCGACATCCCGATCTACCTGTACGGCGAGACCCGCACTTCGCGCCATATCCCCAACGACATCCTGCGCGAGCTGCATGGTTTCATCCACATGTTCGAGGACACCCCCGAATTCGTGGCGCGTCACATCATCCGTGAATCCAAGTCCTACCTCGACGGCCTGGCGCCGCCGTTCTTCCGCGCGCTGGTCGACTATGCCCAGGACGGTTCCTACTCCTGGCACTGCCCGGGGCACTCGGGTGGCGTGGCCTTCCTGAAGTCGCCGATCGGCCAGATGTTCCACCAGTTCTTCGGCGAGAACATGCTGCGCGCCGACGTCTGCAACGCCGTCGAGGAACTCGGCCAGTTGCTCGACCACACCGGTCCGGTGGCCAATTCCGAGCGCAATGCGGCGCGCATCTTCAACGCCGACCATTGCTACTTCGTCACCAACGGCACCTCGACCTCCAACAAGATGGTGTGGCATTCGACGGTGGCCCCGGGCGACATCGTGGTGGTCGACCGCAACTGTCACAAGTCGATCCTGCACTCGATCATCATGACCGGCGCCATTCCGGTGTTTTTGATGCCGACCCGCAACCACCTGGGCATCATCGGGCCGATCCCGCTCGAGGAGTTCACGCTGGAAAGCATCCAGAAGAAGATCGAAGCCAATCCGTTTGCCCGCGAGGCGGTCAACAAGAAGCCGCGTATCCTGACCATCACCCAGTCGACCTACGACGGCGTGGTGTACAACGTCGAGACCCTGCGCGAGATGCTCGACGGCGAGATCGATACCCTGCACTTCGATGAAGCCTGGCTGCCGCACGCCACCTTCCACGACTTCTACAAGGACATGCACGCCATCGGCCGCGACCGCCCGCGCGCCAAGAAGTCGATGATCTTCTCGACCCAGTCGACCCACAAGCTGCTGGCAGGCCTGTCGCAGGCCTCGCAGATCCTGGTGCGTGAATCCGAAACGGTGCAACTTGACCAGGATGCCTTCAACGAGGCGTTCCTGATGCACACCTCGACCTCGCCGCAGTACTCGATCATCGCCTCCTGTGACGTCGCCGCGGCCATGATGGAAGCCCCGGGCGGCACCGCGCTGGTCGAAGAAAGCATCCTCGAGGCGCTCGACTTCCGCCGCGCCATGAAGAAGATCGACCAGGAATTCGGACCCAGCGACTGGTGGTTCCAGGTCTGGGGACCGAACCAGTTTGCCGAGGACGGCATCGGCGAGCGCGAAGACTGGATCATCAAGGCCGAGGACGACTGGCACGGCTTCGGCAACCTGGCGCCGGGCTTCAACATGCTCGACCCGATCAAGGCCACCATCGTCAACCCGGGCCTGTCGCTGGATGGCCAGTTCGGCCAAGCCGGCATCCCGGCCTCGATCGTGACCAAGTACCTGGCCGAGCACGGCGTGATCGTCGAGAAGTGCGGCCTGTATTCGTTCTTCATCATGTTTACCATCGGCATCACCAAGGGCCGCTGGAACACGCTGGTGACGGCGCTGCAGCAGTTCAAGGACGACTACGACAAGAACCAGCCGATCTGGCGCATCCTGCCCGAGTTCGCGGCGGCCAACCAGGGCCGCAATGCGCGCTACGAGCGCCTGGGCCTGCGCGACCTGTGCCAGCAGATCCACGAGACCTATCGGGCCTACGACGTGGCACGCCTGACCACCGAGATGTACCTGTCGGACATGCAACCGGCCATGAAACCGTCGGACGCGTTCTCGAAGATGGCACACCGCGAAATCGACCGGGTGCCGCTGGACGAACTCGAAGGCCGCGTGACATCGATCCTGCTGACGCCCTACCCACCCGGTATTCCACTGCTGATCCCGGGCGAGCGCTTCAACAAGACCATCGTCGACTACCTCAAGTTCGCGCGCGATTTCAATGAGAAATTTCCGGGCTTCGAAACCGACGTGCATGGCCTGGTCAAGCGCGAGGTCGATGGCCGTCGCGATTACTTCGTCGACTGCGTCAAGCAATAGGCCTGGTCACACTGGCCACGACAAGAGCCGATGCCGCAATAGCGGTGTCGGCTTTTTTCCTGGCGACAGCGGATCGGCGAAGCCTTGCCATGCCACGTCCGCCTACCTGTGCGCGGCCGCCACGGGAACCAGCAGGAGGGCACGGGCGATGGTGCCGCTCCTGTCGGCCACGATACCCAGACGCCCCCAGGACTGCTCGCAGGAAAACAGGATGTCGTCCGGCCCGCCTTCCTGATAGGCCGGCGACGCCTGCATCTTGCTCAATTGCCGTGGCATGCGGGACATATCCAGCGCTTCGCCGGCCAGGCCCAGATACAGCTGCTGCAGTTCGCCATCGCGCGCACGGCAATGCATCCGCGCCGTCGGGATCGCGCAATCGCCGATCATGAATGGCCACGCGTGCCGTACCCTGACCTCGGCATCTGGCACGGCCGGCGCATCGTACCAACCGCTACCGACCAGCCCGGCCAGGCACTCTTGACCGGCATCGCCTTGCATGGCTCCACACAAGGCCTGCAGCAGGTAATCCAGCGACGACTCCTGGCGCACACGATGCGGCACGCTGATCGCGGCCACTGGTGGTCGCTCCGCCAGCCGACGCAGTAGATCGGCGCTGCCGGCATGGTGCCGGCGCTGGGCGCCCTGCGCCGTCAGTAAGGCCGGGGTACGCTCGGGTACTGGCTGCGATAAAGGGGGCGAAGGGCTTTTCATGACGTGGACGCCGCCATGGGCGAGGCACTGCCAGCACCTTGCCGCTGCGTACCGATGGCATGCTTGATGCTGAAGACCTGGCCGGTACCGTCCAGGACCATGGCGACCTGGTGCGGCACGCCATCCATCTCGAAGCGGTAGATGGCCTGTTCGGCGGCCGTACCGATCGCCTCCAACTCCGGCTCGCAGTGCATCAGCGCCCTGTCGACAACGTTGGCGAAGACCCTGAAATCCTGTCCGATGCTTTGTTGGTGCAAGGTCGAAGAGGTAACGAACAATTGCGACGGGCGCCGGCCCATCTCACCCTGCGGCCGCGGCGGCAAGGCCTTGATGCGGTAGATGTTTCCGAGGCTGGGCGCTTCCTGGCTGCCGTCGACGCCGGTTACCGTGAGGCCGGCCTGCTCCCGCGCCAGTCGGCCGATCCGGACCGCCTTGGTGTCGTCGCCGTGATACTCCCGATAGAATGCCCGCCAATTGGACTCGTAGGTGACGTGATCGGGCGCACTGGCTGGACTCTGGCGAGCATAGATATCGCCCATGGCGAGCTGTGCGGCCAGGCGCGCGTCGCGGCGTTGCGGCTCGCTGCCAGCCTGCGCAAGCGCGTGTTGCAACCGCTGATAGATTTCCATGGCCTGGGCCGAGAACGAAAACCGTGAAAGAAAGTCCAGATACTCTTCGCGTCCGGCACCCGGCGCCAGGTCTTCCAGCGCTTCGTACTCGCTGAGCAGCGAATTGCCTTCGTTGGCAGCGCTGCTGGCCACATAGGCGTCTTCGCTTCCCATTGCCAGCTCGCCGTCGTAGCGAGCATGCGCCATCTCGTGCACCAGCAGCTTGAACAGGCCTACACCCGATTCCTGGGTGGCGTCGCCCAGCACGATGCGCCGCTGGACCGTGTCGCAATAGATGCCCTGGCCGTAGCTGCCCATGCCGATCTGCCAACCCTGGCTTTGCAGCTTGCGGGCATGTGCCTCCTGCACCGGACAGGCGTGCAGCAGGTGCTCGAACGCCGACAGCATGCGGGCCTCGACCACGATGCCGTCTTCCAGGCGCGCCAACACAGCCAGGGTTTCACCGTTTATCCGGGTGCGATACTGGAAAAAACCGGGATATTCGATGCTGGGCATGATCATGTTGTCCGGCTTGACCACCTTCTCCAGCACGCTGCTGGCCGGCATCCCGAACCTCGCGCCACCAGCCACCAGCGCTTTCCAGTGCTCGCTGTCCATGCGCTCGGCGATGTCGGCGGCGACACCGCCAGTGGTGGCCGCAACAGGTGTCGTCTCGCGCGGCCTGATCTGCAGGCCGTTCACGTAGGCTTTGCCTGGCGCACGGCGCAGCACCGCCGACATCGGTTGATGGCGATAGGTGAACTGGTATTCGGTCTGCGTCACACCTGGAACAGCCGCGTCGGGCGGCAGCTCGGTGGCGCGCCCTGCCAGCGTGGCGGTATGGACCACATCGAGCAGGTACTGGGCATCGATGCCATGCGTGGCGCAAGCCCGGATCGCCTTTTCCTGGTCGAGCGGGTCGCAATGCGCCAGGTCGAACCAGTGCGCTTGGCCTTTGGCATCCTTGACAAAGTGCCCCTGCATGTCCGACCCCGCCTGGACCGACGTGATCTCGCCCGGTCGTTCGCCTAGCGTGAGATACAGTTGTACCGCCTGGTCACGTTCCCGATCGTGGTAGGTCAAGACCAAATGCCTGTCATCCAAACGGTAAGGCCGGCCAGCGGCCAAGGCCTGCTCGATAAAGGCGGCGATCTGCGACTCGGCAATGCCAAGTCGCGCAAACCCGCCCACGCCGCGATGGATCATGCCGGACAATTGCTTGCGCTGCAGCCAGTAGCTGTCACCGGACTGGTCGGTGCCAAAGGCGGCCAGGCTGGACGCCGCGTGGGCCACGCCGGTGCGGTTGAAGCAATGCTCGACACGCGCGATATCGTCCGAGGCCACCTCCGGATGCAGGCCAAACGCTTGGTACTGGCGCTGCATGTCGTCGGCCAGGCGTTCCCGCCGCTGTCCGCCGACACGCATGCCGAGCTGTCCGCTCAAGGCGAATTGCTCATGCACCTGCATGGCCATTTGCGCTGCCGATGGCATGACGCCGCCGTTGGTCGAGCGCAGCATCTGATAGGCCTCGCGCATCGGCCGGTCCACCGTCAGCGGCAAAGACTGTCCGGACACGTCGCGGGCTTGCTCGAGTGCGATGGCATTCAAGGCCCCGGCCGCCTCTTTCTCGAGAAAGCCCAGCGAAAACGCTCGCTCCGAAGCCAATGACAGCGGCGCCTGGTGCAACGCCGCGCCGCAATGCCGGGCCAGTATCGACACGAACATCGCCGGCTGGTGCAGCGCCAGATCGGGATGGAGGGCAATCTGCCGGTGCCCGCGCAGGTCGCTCTCGCGCAGGACCTGTTGGTCGCCAATGGTCCAGCCTTGCGCCTGCAGGTCCCGCAATTGACGGCACAGCTCCGGATGGGCGGCGAGCAGTTGCCGTGCCTGTGCGCCGAAACCGAGCATCGGGTCCGCCGGCGGTGGCGTCGGCTGGCCCCCAAGGCGGGTCCGATGCACCCATTGCCGGCCCATCATGGCGACATTCCGGCGCGGCTTGTCCAGCGTGACATACCTGAGCAGCCTGGAACGCATGGAGCCATCGCTAACCCGCTGCCTGGCGCCACGTTCCCCGGCCTGCTCCCCCGCGATGCTGGCGGATGGCGTCGCTTGCGCCGAAGCGCCCTGCTCCATGCGCCGAACCCCTTGGAATGGGATGAAGTTACGCAAGCCGCCAAATGAAACACCCATCCCTGCTCCCCCGAAAAACGCCGCGCATGCCACATGAATGCCCCCGCACTTTCCAAGTGCGACGGAAATAGGTGCTTCTCGAGAGCGGACGGTTCCACCGGGCACTAACCCGCACCTGTCCCAGGCAAGTTCGCAATTGCGAACCGTAGACCGAATGGCGTTCGATTGACGGGGACGGTGGTCCGCTGCAAAATCGCCGCTGCCGCATGCCGGAAATGCCAGTCGCCAATCTCCGCACAATTCCAACAATCACGAGAACTTCAATGAGAGCCGACCCGAAACTCCTGATTTACTGCGCCCTGGTGCTGCTGCCCCTGACAACGAGCGCCGCCGCAGCCGGCGATGTGCCACCGGTTGCCGCCTTCGCCGGCCTGCCGCAAGTGCAGCAGATCGCCCTCTCGCCAGACGGCCGGTCGCTGGCCTACATCCAGAACGTCGAGGGCGCCAGCTACCTGGTCACCCAGCTCCCCGGCGCAAGCGGGCCCAAGACCATCCTGAAGGCGGACAACCAGAAATACCGCTTCTACCATTTCCAATGGGTCAATGACCGGCGCTTGCTGGCCAGCGTGCTGTACCCGGACTATCGCGGCGGCAGCGAGACCAACGAGACCCGCATGCTCGCCATCGACAGCGACGGCAGCCACTTGCAAGGCAACCTGTTGCAGTCGGCCTATCGCTTCAGCGACTACAAGCATGTCCCGCAGTACCAGCACGGGGTGCTCGGCAGATCGCCGGATGGTCCCGACAGCCTGCTGGTCGCGCTCGATATCGAGCGCGCCACCCTGCCCGACGTCTACAGCCTCGACGTGCGCACCACCAAGCTGCGGCGCGTCGCGGGCAACTTCGGCGACATCCATTCGTGGCAGGCCGATCGGCAGGGCCAGGTCCGCGTCGCCAGCGGCTGGCGCGGCAAGGCCATGAAAGTGCTGGTGCGCGCGCCGGGCCAGACGCAATGGCTGCCACTCAGCACCTACACTGTCGATGACTACGAGCAGGTCAGGCAGAACGCCATCGAGCCGATCGGGTTCGCCGACGATCCGCGCTACCTGTACGCCTATGCCGACCACCAGGGTCGCAGCGCCATCTTCAGGATCGATACCGCCGACCCCGCCCTGGCGCGCACGCTGGTCTACGCCGACCCCAAATTCGATATCCATGGCAGCCTGATCTATTCGAAATGGCTCAAGCAATACGTGGGCGTGCACTATGCCGGCGAATACGGCACACAGGTGTTCTGGAACGAGCAGGCGCGCTCGTTGCAAGACCAGCTTGACCGTGCGTTGCCGGGCAAGACCAGCAGGATCGTCAGCAGCAGCGACGATGGCATGCGACTGCTGGTGTCGGCCTCGCAGATCAACCAGCCCTCCTCCATCTACTGGCTCGACCGCCAGACCGGCAGCATGAGCAAGCTGCTCGACACCCGTCCGGCACTGGCCGGCACCACCATGCCGGCGCCGCGCGCGATCAAGTTCCGCAGTCGCGATGGCACCGAGTTGAACGGCTACTTCACCCCGCCCTGGAACGCCAATGCCGGTCGTGCCCCGCTGGTGGTGCTGCCGCATGGCGGACTGGTGTCGCGCGACGTGGCGAGCTTCGACGCCTATACGCAGTTCCTCGCCAGCCGCGGCTGGGGCGTGTTGCAGGTCAATTTCCGGGGTTCGGCCGGCTACGGCGCCGAATTCGAGCAGGCCGGCTTCAAGCGCTGGGGCCTGGAGATGCAGGACGACATTACCGACGGCGTGCAGTGGACCATCGCACAGGGCCTCGCCGACGCTTCGCGCATCTGTATCGTCGGTGCCAGCTATGGCGGCTGTGCAGCGTTGATGGGCGTGGTCAAGACGCCCGAGCTGTACCGCTGCGCCATCAGCCTCAACGGCGTGACCGACCTGCGCGACATGCTGGCGGCCGAGCAACGCTTCATCAACTACGAGATCGCTGCCGAACGCGTGATCGGTGAATGGTGGAAAGACCGCGAGCGGCTGCGCCAGACCTCACCGGTCAAGCGGGGTGCCGAAATCCGCACCCCGTTGCTGCTGATCCACGGCAAGCAGGACCGGTCGGTGCCGGTGGAGCAGTCGCGCGACATGGCCGAGGCCTTGAAGGATGCCGGCCACCGGCACTACACCTACCTCGAGCTGCCGCTGGCCGACCATGTGCTGTCACGCGAGCAAGACCGCATCGCCACCTTCACTGCCATGGAAGACTTTCTCAAGCGCTACCTGGACGCCATCCCTCAGAACGAACCGAGGTAGAAAAAACCGGCCAGGGCGCCGCCGAACAGCAGCCATAGAGGATGGATTCTGGTCTTGAGCGCGATCACTGCGGTGGCGACCGTGATCACGGCCAGGAATCCATGCGTGATCGACGCCTGTGCGATGAGCAACGCACTGGCCGCCACCAGGCCGGCGGTGACCGGCAGCAGGCCGGCCTGGACATGACGCCGCCAGGGCTTGTCCTTGAAACGTTCCCACACATGCAGCATGACGATGGTGATCAGCGACGACGGGCCGAACTTGGCCAGCGTGGTCACCAGCATGCCCCAGAACCCGGCCACGTGCCAGCCCACCAGCGTGACCACCATCAGGTTGGGGCCGGGTGCGGCCTGGCCCAGGGCGAACAGGGCGCTGAAGTCCTCGGCGCTCATCCACTGGTGGACCTCCACCACCTGGCGCTGCATCTCAGGCAGGATGGTGTTGCCGCCACCGAAGGCCAGCACCGACAGCTGGGTGAAGATGATGGCCAGGGCGATCAGGGTCTGCGTCATTTGCCCACCTTGTCCTTGGCCGAGAAACGCTCGCCGTAGCGCGCGGTCAGCAGCACGCTGATCGGCGTCATCACCAGCATCACCCACACCAGCGGGATGCGCAACAGGGCAATGGCGACAAAGCAGAAGACGGCCAGCCCCGCCAGCACCACGTTGCGCCGCAACGGCAAGGCGATCTTGACCGCCATCTGTATCAGCAGGCCGGCGGCGGCCGCCGCCAATCCCGCAAACAGGTGGCGCACATTGGGGTCGTGCTGGAAATGCTGGTAGATCACGCCCAGCAGCACCACCACCGCCGAGGGTACGGCGATCAATCCGAAAATGGCGGCCAGGGCGCCGCGCACGCCGCGAAACTTCATGCCCAGGGCGACCGACAGGTTGATGATGTTGCCGCCCGGCAGGAACTGGCACAGGCCCAGCAACTGCACGAACTCTTCTTCGCCGAGCCAGCGCCGGCGCTCCACCACCATGCGATGCGCCAGCGGCAGCGCGCCACCGAATGCGGTCATGCCCAGCATCAGGAAACCGGTAAACAATTCCCTGGAGGTGGGTGGATGGAACGTGGCGCCGGTCGCCTGGCGATCGGCGGGAGAGGGTTGCAAGGGTGTCATTCGGGTCTCGTTGCGGTAGTGCGATGGGATGAACGAAGGCTACTCCCGCGTCGATATTTTGTCTAATATATGTCAGATTGCTTACCCATACTTTACCGATATGCCACCTGCCATCGATCTGCGCCTGCTGCGCTACTTCCTCGCCGTGGCCGAAGAGGGCCACCTGACCCGCGCGGCCCAGCGCATCGGCATCCAGCAGCCGCCGTTGTCGCAACAGATCCGCCTGCTCGAAAAGGAGTTGGGCGTGACCCTGTTCAACCGCCTGCCGCGCGGCATGGAGCTGACCGAAAGCGGCACGGCGCTGCTGGCCGATGCCCGTCTCATCCTGGCGCAGGTCGATAGCACCGTGGCCAGCGTACGCCGCATCGCGCAGGGCAAGATGGGGCGCATCGCGGTGGGATTTACCGAGTCGGCCTCGCTGCATCCGTTCGTGCCGTCGGTGATTCGCGCCTTTCGCGCCGCCGCGCCCGACGTCGCCCTGACGGTGGAAGAAACCAATACCAACGAGCTGGTCGAGGCGGTGCGCAAGCGCCAGCTGGACCTGGCCTTCGTGCGCTCGCCGGTGGGCGACGCCTCCGGCATCGTGATGGAAACGGTACTGGAAGAAGACATGGTGGCTGCGCTCCCCAGCGCCCACGCCTTGGCCGGCGGCGCCCGCAGCAAGAGCATCGCCCTGGCGGCATTGGCCGATGAATCCTTCATCATGACGCGCCGTCCCAGCGGGCCGGGGTTATACGACACCCTGATCGCGGCCTGCCGCGCGGCCGGCTTCAGCCCCCGCGTCACGCAGGAGGCGCGCAAGAACCTGTCGACGCTGTCGCTGGTGGCGGCCGGGCTGGGGGTGGCGGTGGTGCCGGCATCGATGATGCACGTCAATGCCGAAGGCGTGCGCTACCTCAGGATCAATGACGCGCCGGGCCTCAAGGCGCCGCTGCACCTGGCCTACCGCGATGGCGAGCACGGCGGCGCGCTGGGCCTGATGATCGATGAAGCCCGCCGACTGAGCGCAAAAAAGCCTCGTCGAAACGAGGCTTGATGGCGGGGCACGGGACGATCAGGTCTTGGGCAAGGTCACGCCATGCTGGCCCTGGTATTTGCCGCCGCGGTCCTTGTACGACACTTCACATACCTCGTCGCTCTCGAAGAACAGCACCTGGGCGCAACCCTCGCCGGCGTAGATCTTGGCCGGCAGCGGCGTGGTGTTGGAGAATTCGAGCGTCACGTAGCCTTCCCATTCGGGTTCGAACGGCGTGACGTTGACGATGATGCCGCAGCGCGCATAGGTCGACTTGCCCAGGCAGATGGTCAGCACGCTGCGCGGAATGCGGAAGTACTCTACCGTGCGTGCCAGTGCAAACGAGTTGGGCGGGATGATGCAGACATCGCCCTGGAAGTCGACGAACGACTTCTCGTCGAAGTTCTTGGGGTCGACGATGGTCGAATTGATGTTGGTGAAGATCTTGAATTCGTTGGCGCAACGAATATCGTAGCCGTACGACGAGGTGCCGTAGGACACGATCTTGCTGCCCTCGGCGGTGGCGCGGACCTGGCCCGGCTCGTACGGCTCGATCATGGCGTGTTCCTGGGCCATGCGGCGAATCCACTTGTCTGACTTGATGGACATGATATTTCGACAATTTCAAAAGATGCGCAATTTTACGCCAAAACGGCGCCGCCAAACCCGGTTTGACGTGCCATGCGGCCATTTGCCGGCCGCAGCGCCCGTATCGATGGGCAATCTGCAGCAAGACGGCGCGCCTAGCGCTGCATGCTCTCCCATACCTTCTGCAGCCGCTTGACCGATACCGGCATGGGCGTGCGCAATTCCTGGGCATACAGCGACACCCGCAGCTCCTCCAGCAGCCAGCGGAATTCGGTCATCCTGGCGTCGGCGCGCCCTGCCCGCTCCTTCAGGCCACGCTGGTACGGCAAGGCCACCTGGTTCCATTCGGCCAGCAGCCGGGTGTCGCGCGCGGGATCGGCACGCAACTTGTCGAGCCGCACGTTGATCGCCTTGAGGTAGCGCGGATAGTGACTGAGGTTGGCGTAGTCGGTCTCGGCCACGAAGCGCTTGCCCACCAGTTGCGCCAGCTGTGCCTGCATGTCGGCCGCAGCCGCCGCATGCGCCTTGATGCCCTGCAGCTTCTTGGGCAGGGAATGATATTCGGCCAGCACCTGGGCGCACAGCCGCGCGATCTCGTTGACCAGCAGGCCCAGGCGCGCCTTGCCCTCGTCGCGGCGCTGGTTGAATTCACCCGAGTTGCGCGGCAGCGGGTCTTGCAGGAAGGCGCGTTCCAGGCCGGCATTGAGAATCTGTTCGCGCAGCTCTTCCTGCGAACCGAGCCCCATGAATTGCATGCCCATCTGTTGCAGGCCGGGGATATTCTTCTCGAGATATTTCAGTTGCTCTTTCATCTGCAACGCAAACAGCCGCCGCAAACCGGCAATGTGAAACCGCGCCGCCTCGGCCGGATCGTCGAACACCTCGAGGTCGCAATGGGTCTTGCGATCCACCAGCGCCGGAAAGCCGATCAGGGTCTGCGCCTGCTTGCCCGTGCCACGGGTGATTTCGAGCAGCTCCGGCAGTTCGCCGAAGCTCCAGGTGGCCAGGTTGGCGTACTGGCTGGCGGGCGCAGGCGCTGCGCCCGGCGTGGCCTTGGCGGTGGCCGCCGGCGCTGCCGCCGGGGAGGCCTGGCCAGGCGCCCGGGGGACATCGTCGCGCGGCGCGATGGCCACCTGCTCGGCCAGCTTCTGGAACTGCTGGCGTGCCTGGCCGCCGAACTCGGCCTGCAACGCCGCCAGGTTTCGCCCCATCTCCAGTTGTCGCCCATGCTCGTCGATGATCTTGAAGTTCATCGCATGGTGCGCCGGCAGGGTTTCCTGCTTGAAGTCGCTGGCCTTGACCAGGATCGTGATCTGGTCGCGGATGTCGGCGATGATGGCGTCGACCAGGTTGCCGCGTCCGAATATCTTGCGCTCGTCCATGCGCTCGCAAAAACCTGCCGCATAGTCCGGCAAGGGTACGCAATGGCGGCGCAGCTTCTGCGGCAGCGACTTCAGCAGCAGATGCACTTTTTCCTTCAGCATGCCCGGCACCAGCCATTCGCAGCGATCCGCCGAGACCTGGTTGAGCGCGTACAGCGGTACGCTGAGGGTAACGCCGTCACGTGGCGCACCCGGCTCGAAATGATAGGACAGGGCCATCGCGATACCGGCCACGTTCATGGTCTTGGGGAACAGCTCCGTGGTCACGCCGGCAGCCTCGTGCCGCATCAGGTCGTCACGATTGAGATACAGCAGCTTGGGGTCGGTCGCGGCAGCCTGCTTGTACCACTGCTCGAAATCGACGCCGTTGCAGATGCCGGCCGGCACCAGCTTGTCATAGAAGGCGATGATCAGCTCGTCGTCCACCAGCACGTCGAGGCGGCGTGACTTGTGTTCGAGATTCTCGATCTCGCGCACCAGCTTCTGGTTGTGCGCGAAGAATGGCGCCCGGGTCTCGAAGTCGCCGCCGGCGAGGGCTTCGCGAATGAAGATGTCGCGCGCTTCGCCCGGGTTGATCTTGCCGTACTGGATGCGCCGCTGGCTGTACACCACCAGCCCATAGAGGGTGGCGCGCTCGGATGCGCTGACCTGGGCGGTACGCTTTTCCCAGCGTGGCTCGCCCCATGATTTCTTGAGCAGGTGGGCGCCCACTTTTTCCAGCCATTCGGGCTGGATATTGGCCACGCAGCGCGCATACAGGCGCGCCGTATCGACCAGCTCGGCGGCCATTACCCAGCGCCCCGGTTTCTTGGTGAGGTGGGCGCCCGGCCAGATGTTGAAGCGGATACCGCGCGCGCCAAGGTATTGGGCCTCATCCTCGGCCTTGAAGCCGACGTTGCCCAACAGGCCGGTCAACAACGCCAGGTGCAACTGGTCATAGGTGGCGGGCGCCTCGTTGAGCCGCCAGCCCTGCTCCTTGACGATGGTCAGCAGCTGCGAGTGCACGTCGCGCCATTCGCGCAACCGCAGCTGTGACAGGAAGTTCTCGCGGCAGTGATCCTGCAACTGGCGGTTCGACTTCTTGTGCGCGATGGCGTCTTCGAACCACTTCCATATCTTGAGGTAACTGCTGAATTCGGATTTTTCGTCGGCGAACTTCTTGTGCGCCTGGTCGGCGGCATTCTGCACATCCATCGGCCGGTCGCGCGGATCCTGTACCGACAATGCCGCTGCGATGATCAATAGTTCGGTCAGGCAGGCGTTGTCGCGTCCGGCCAGGATCATGCGGGCCACGCGCGGATCCAGCGGCAGGCGCGCCAGTTGCTTGCCCAGCGGCGTGAGGCGGTTGACGCCCTCGTGCTCCTCGACCGCGCCCAGTTCCTGCAGCAGCTGGTAGCCATCGGCGATGGCCCGCCCCGGCGGCGGCTCGATGAACGGGAAGCTCTCGACATCGGTCAGGTGCAGCGACTTCATGCGCAGGATCACCGCCGCCAGCGACGAGCGCAGGATCTCGGGGTCGGTGAACTTGGGCCGCTGCAGGAAATCCTGCTCGTCGTAGAGACGGATGCATACCCCCGCGGCCACCCGCCCGCAACGCCCGGCGCGCTGGTTGGCGGCCGACTGGGCCACCGCTTCGATCTGCAACTGCTCGACCTTGTTGCGGTAGCTGTAGCGCTTGACCCGCGCCAGGCCGGCATCGACCACGTAGCGGATACCGGGCACCGTCAACGAGGTCTCGGCGACGTTGGTCGAGAGCACGATGCGGCGCGCATTGCTGGTCTTGAACACGCGTTCCTGGTCGGCCGCCGACAGGCGCGCAAACAGCGGCAGGATCTCGACATGCGGCGGATGATGCTTGCGCAGCGCCTCGGCGGCGTCGCGAATCTCGCGCTCGCCCGGCAAGAACACCAGCACGTCGCCGGAGCCGATGCGGGCCAGTTCGTCGACGGCATCGACCACCGCATCCATCAGGTCGCGCTGTTCGCGGTCCTTCTGGGCCTGCGCGGCACGACCTTCGGCGCGGGCGCGGGCGCTGGCCACCTCGGGCGCGAGGCCGCTGCGGTCGGCATTGTCGATGGGTCGATAGCGGATCTCGACCGGGTACATCCGCCCCGAGACTTCGATCACCGGGGCCGGCACCAGCTCGCCCTTGACCTCGCGCCCGAAATGGCGCGCAAAACGGTCGGCGTCGATGGTGGCCGAGGTGATGATCAGCTTCAGGTCGGGACGTCGCGGCAGCAGCTGCTTGAGGTAGCCCAGCAAGAAATCGATATTGAGGCTGCGTTCATGCGCCTCGTCGATGATGATGGTGTCGTACTGGCGCAGCAACGGGTCGGTCTGGGTCTCGGCCAGCAGGATACCGTCGGTCATCAACTTGATCCATGCGCCACGGGACAGGGTATCGTTGAAGCGCACCTTGTAACCCACCAGTTCCCCCGGCGGCGAGCCCAGTTCCTGCGCGATGCGCTTGGCAGTCGACGACGCCGCAATGCGGCGCGGCTGGGTGTGGCCGATCAGCCCCTTGGCGCCGCGCCCCAGCTCCAGGCAGATCTTGGGCAGCTGGGTGGTCTTGCCGGAGCCGGTCTCGCCACTGACGATGATGACCTGGTGCTTGCGCAGCGCCTCGGCGATTTCGTGACGACGGCCGGAGACCGGCAATTCTTCGGGAAACGTGACCGGCGGCAGCGGATTTCGCAGCGCCGGTGCGGGTTCGGAGGCGGGCCTGGACTTGCCGGGGGCGGACGGGGATGGATTGTTGGACACTGACATGAGGCCGTCATTATACCTGCGACGGCTTCCACCAGTGGGGCTGCAGGCGCGTACCGGCGCGCCTCAGAAGGCGTAGCGCATGCTCACTTGCAGGCTGCGCGGCGGCGCGCTGTGGCGCCGCTGGTCGGGACCGACCGCCGTTTCCACTTCGCCGATGTCGGACCAGCGCTCGTAGGTCGCGTTGAACAGGTTCTCGATGTTCATGCTCAGCGTCATGCCAGCCATCGGGTTGACATGCGCGCCCAAGCCCACCACCGTGAACGGATCGGTCGTCAGGCGCTGGTTGCCGGTCGACGGCGCGTTTACCCGACCGCGGGTCTTGCCCCAGGAATGCTCGACGTTGACATAGGCGCCCCAGCGCTGCTGGCGATACCGGGCGCCGCCGATGATGCGCATCGGCTGCACCGAGTTGAGTGGCCGCCAGGTTCCATTGCCCATGGTCACGGAGCCATTCTGGGCCGCCCCCACGGCCTCTGGCACCAGCAGATCGCCACGCGTGACGGCCCAAGCCGCATTGAGCCGCCAGGCCGGCGCCACCTGCCACTCGGCACGCGCTTCAAGGCCCCGCACATGTGCCTTGGCGTAGTTGACGTTCTGCATCTGGTTGATGCCGTCGACATAGCCGCGGCCCTGCAATCCGATGAAATCGGTGTAGCGGCTGTCGAAGCCGGCCAGCGCATAGGCAAACCCGCCCAGCTTGCCCCGCACCCCCAGTTCCTTGCCGGCGACGCGCTCCGGCCGCAGGCCGGGGTTGCCGATCAATTGGTAGCGCAATGTCGCGTTCTTGAAATTGGCATTGACCTGGCTCGGCTCGGGGGCACGGAACCCTTGGGCATAGCTGAAGTAAGGCACGAAGGCCGGGGTGACTTCCCACAGGACGCCCAGCCGCGGGGTCCAGGCCGACGCGGCCAGGCTGGACAGCTTGCCGCCATTGGCCTGGAAGTCGGCCTGGTCCGCCGCCGACAGCGAGCCCGCGTCGGGCGCGATGCGATAGCGGTCATGGCGCACTCCGGCGCTGATGCGCAAGCCGCCGATCACCATTTCGTCCTGCAGGAACAAGCTGCCCAGCGTATAGCTGCTGTCAGGCGTCGGGCGGTAGGGAAACGGCTTGAGGAAAGCCGGCACCGTACCGTCGACGACCGCCGAGGCTTGCAGGCGACTGGCTTCGACGCCGTAGCCCAGCCGATGCTCGACCATGCCGGTGCGCACCAGGCCTTGGGCCGCCACTGCCAGCCCGGTGGTGTTTTCGAGGTACTTGTTGTCGCGCGTGCGGCGGGCCAGCCCGGCGCCGTCCGGACCGGTACCCTGGAAGGCCCCGAAAAACTTGAACATGAGGCCCTCGAACATGTTGGTCGGCCCGAACACCTCTTCGCTGGTGAACTGCCGGACACTGGCTTGTTGCCGGTACAGGTGGGTATGTGCGCGGGTCAGCCAGCCTTCGCTTGCGCCGTCGTAGAAATGCTCCAGCGACCTGCGCTGGCGGCGGATCGTATCGTGGGCCAGCAGCGCCTTGGGCGCACGAAAGTTGGCCCAGGGCGACACCGCGTTGAGCACATCGGTGTCGAGCTGGTTGTTGAATTGATCGAACGTGGCCAGCACCCGATGCGCTGGATCGATGCGCAAGCCCAGGCGGGCCAGCGTGTAGCGGCTGTCGACATTCATCGGATTGGGCGCGGTACGCCGCATATCGGGTTGGCGGCCGTTTTCCTGCGACCAGGTCTCGTGGCCGCTGCGCCGGCTGTGCATGAACATGCCCTGCCAGCGCCCCTGGTCGAAGCCGATCCCGGCCGAGTGGTTGAACGAGTTTTCCTGCTGCGCATAACCGCTGTGCACAAAGCCACCCACCGTGCGGCCGGCCTTGACCAGGTCGCCCACCTGCAGTGCGCTGGCGCTGACCACGCCGGCGATGCTGTCGGCGCCGTACTGGATCGAGTTGGGTCCGCGCAGGATCTCGATCTTGCCGAAGCTGTCGACGTCCCAATAGTCGCCGCGGCCGGTCTGGAATGCGGGCCCGAAGCTGAACCCGTTGGGCAGGCGGATGCCATCCTGCACGATCAGCACCCGATTGCCCTCGATGCCCCGGATATTGATCGCCTCGTTGCGGGCCCGGCCGACGCTGGATCGGGTGGCCGTGAACTCCGACGGCCGGGTGCGCACCACCACGTCGGGCTCGTCGGCCAGCACATCCTTGATGCTGCGCGCGCCGCGTTCGAGGATTTCCTGGCGGGTGATCACGCTCATCGAGGCGGGAATGTCGTCCTTCCATTTCTGGACCGGCTCGTTGTCGGGAAGCGGTTCTTCGTCGCCGGTTTTGTCTTCCTGTACCAGGATATGGGGCAGCGGTGGCTCGCTACGGGCGGCGACTGCGCCATGGGTGCAGATCAGCATGGTGGCCAGCGCCACAGGTGTCAGTTTCAGCATTGCGTGGTCTTCTCGGAGTGGATGAGTGCGGGCTGACGCGTGGCTGGCTGGACACGATGAAAAAATGAGTACGTAAGGCATCGACAGGCCCAAATACCCATCAGATATGGCTAATTGAAGTACTTGGTATGCGACAGGGATGGCAGCGATGTCGCCTAAAGCAGAAGTATTGATGAGAACGATTCTCAGGTATGCAGAAGAAAAACGATTAATTCGGGTTTTGCAATCGCGTCACGATGTCGACGCGCCGCCCCGGAACGCGCCAGGTCGGCCGGCGCGGCGCTGAAATCGCTGCGGACTCGCTCTATAATGCGCGTCATGGAAAATCAGACCCAATTCGTCCACTGGCTGCGCTCGGTCGCGCCGTATGTCCACGCCTTTCGCGGCAAGACCTTCGTGGTCGCCTTCCCCGGGGAGCTGGTCACCGCCGGCGACCTGCAGGTGCTGGCGCAGGATCTGTCGCTGTTGCACGCCCTGGGCATTCGCATCGTGGTGGTGCACGGTTCACGTCCGCAGGTGGCCGAACAACTGGCGCTGCGCAATGTCGAGGCGCGCTTCCACAATGGCCTGCGCGTCACCGACAGCGCGGCCCTGGAGTGCGCCAAGGAAGCCTCGGGCGAGTTGCGCCTGGATATCGAGGCCGCCTTTAGCCAGGGCCTGCCCAATACCCCGATGGCGCATGCCGCCATCCGCGTCATCTCGGGCAATTTCGTCACGGCCCGGCCGATGGGCGTATTCGATGGGGTCGACCTGCAACTCACCGGTGTGGTGCGCAAGATCGCCGCCGATGTGATCCAGCCGATCATGAACGCCGGCGGCATCGTGCTGCTGTCGCCGCTGGGTTTCTCGCCCACCGGCGAAGCCTTCAACCTGACCATGGAAGACGTGGCCGTGTCGGCGGCCATTGCCCTGCGCGCCGAAAAGCTGATCTTCCTGTCGGAAACGCCGCTGATGAAGGACGCCGGCGGCAGCGATATCCGCGAACTGTCGTCGCACCAGGCCGAAGCAGTGCTGTCGGCCGGTTTCCTGCCGGCCGACGCGGCGTTCTACCTGGCCAGCGTGGTCAAGGCCTGTAACGCCGGCGTGTCGCGCGCCCACATCGTGCCCTTTGCCACCGACGGCTCGGCCCTGCTGGAGCTGTTTACCCACGATGGCGTGGGCACCATGGTCACCTACGAAAACCTGGAAAGCCTGCGCCAGGCCACCATCGAGGACGTGGGCGGCATCCTCAAGCTGATCGAGCCGCTCGAGGCCGATGGCACGCTGGTCAAGCGCGGCCGCGAGCTGATCGAGCGCGAGATCCATTATTTCTCGGTCATCGAGCACGACAACGTGATCTTCGGCTGCGCTGCGCTGTACCCTTTCCCGCAGGAAAAAATGGGCGAGATGGCTTGCCTGACCGTCAACCCCGAAGTCCAGGGCCAGGGCGATGGCGACCGTATCCTCAAGCACATCGAGACGCGCGCGCGCGAAGCGGGGCTGACCAGGCTGTTCGTGCTCACTACCCGCACGTCGCACTGGTTCCTGCGCCGCGGCTTTACCTTGGCCAGCGTCAACGACCTGCCGCAAGACCGCCAGAAGATCTACAACTGGCAGCGCAAGTCGCAGATCCTGATCAAGAATTTGTACTAGGACGCACCGATCAACCCATCTGTCAGGACGTGAGCCGGCTCAACCGCTGACACGCGCAGCAATTGCAGCCACGTCCGGCGCTTATCACCGCTATTTGAACAAGGAATCGACATGGCACGCACCGTCCACTGCATCAAACTGAACAAGGAAGCCGAGGGACTCGACTTCCCACCGTACCCGGGCGAACTGGGCAAGCGCATCTATGAGAGCGTGTCCAAGGAAGCCTGGGCCGCCTGGCTCAAGCACCAGACCATGCTGGTCAACGAAAACCGCCTGATGCTGGCCGACGCCCGCGCCCGCAAGTACCTGGCGGCGCAGATGGAAAAGCATTTCTTCGGCGAAGGCGCCGACGCCGCCCAAGGCTACGTGCCACCGCCGGCCGACTGAATTCGACCGGCTGTCGATAAGCGCCGCCACAGCTTGCCTGTGGCGGCGTTTTTTTGCGCCCCTGCACTACAATGGATGCTCCACCGTCGTCCTCAGCAGGAGATACCGTTGTCCTTCACCGTTCCGCGCTCGTCCATCCTTGCCGCCGCACTATGCGCCGCGCTATCCCTGTCCAGCCTGGCCGCCCTTGCTGCCAGCGCCGCCGACGCCAGCACCACCCGAACGGCAGCGCCCAAGGCCCCACGCAACGCCGCCCCCGGCACACTGCCGGCTGGCGTGACCCAGGGGCCATCGGCTGAAGGCATCACCGAATACCGGTTTGCCAACGGCTTGAAGCTGCTGATGTTCCCGGACGACTCCAAGCCCACCGTCACGGTCAACATCACCTACCTGGTCGGATCGCGCCACGAGAACTACGGCGAGACCGGCATGGCGCACCTGCTGGAACACCTGATGTTCAAGGGCACCCCCAGCTATGCGGCCATCCCGCAGGAGTTCAGCAAGCGCGGCATGAACTTCAACGGCACCACCTGGCTCGACCGCACCAACTACTACGAGACCTTCCAGGCCGGCGAGGACAACCTGCGTTGGGCCATCGCCATGGAAGCCGACCGGATGATCAATTCGAACATCGCCCGCAAGGACCTCGATACCGAGATGACGGTGGTGCGCAACGAATTCGAAAGCGGCGAGACCTCGCCCAACAGCGTCATGCTCAAGCGCATGCAGAGCATCGCCTACGACTGGCACAGCTACGGGCGTGCCACCATCGGCAATCGCAGCGACATCGAGAACGTCGGCATCGACAACCTGCGGGCCTTCTATCGCACCTACTACCAACCCGACAATGCGGTCTTGCTGGTCGCCGGCAAGTTCGAGCCGGCGCAGGTGCTGCAATGGGTCAACCAGAGCTTCGGCCGCATCGCCAGGCCCAAGCGCAGCCTGCCCCAGTTCTGGACGGTGGAGCCCACGCAGGACGGCGAGCGCCAGTTCGTGATCCGTCGCAAGGGCGATATCCAGCTGGTGGCGGTGGCCTATAAGATGCCGTCCAGCCTGCATTCCGACACCAATGCGCTGGCGTTCGCCGGCGCCATCCTGGCCGACACCCCCAATGGCCGCCTGCACAAGTCCCTGGTCGAGAGCGGCCGCGCCAGCGGCGTGTATCACATGCAGCTCAACGGCTTGGCGCCGGGGTTGCAGATCATCGCCGCGGTGGTCAAGCCGGGGGTGGATATCAACCCCGTCAAGGATGAGTTGATCGCCGCCATCGAATCGTTTTCCACCAGCCCGCCGACCGATGCCGAGATGGACCGCCTGCGGCGCGAGAGCGCCAACGTATTCGAGCAGATGCAGAACAACCCGCAGCAGATGGCCGTGACCCTGTCGAGCGCCATCGCCCTGGGCGACTGGCGCCTGCTGATGCTCGATCGCGACGCCGAGCAGCAGGTCACCAGCGCCCAGGTAGCGGCGGCGGCGGCCAAGTACCTGCGCCGCGACAACCGCACCGTCGGCCTCTACCTGCCCGAGGAAAACCTGCAACGCACCGAGGTCCCGGGCGCGCCCACGGTCGATTCGCTGCTGCAGCAGTACAAGCCCCGCGCAGCCGTGGCCGCTGGCGAAGCATTCGAACCGGCACCGGGCAACATCGAGCAGCGCACCACCCTGGTGGCGCCCGGTCAAGCCCCGCACACGGCGCTGAAACTGGCCTTGCTGCCCAAGAAATCGCGGGGTGCCACGGTGGCGGTACGACTGAACCTGGAGTTCGGCGACCAGCAGACCCTGTTTGGACAGAAGACGGTGGCCCAGATGACGGCCACCATGCTCATGCGCGGCACCGCCCGACTCGACCGCCGCCAGCTGGCCGACGAATTCACGCGGCTGAAGATCAGCGGCGGCATCTATGGCTTCCAGACCACGCGCGACAACCTGATCCCGGCCATCCAGCTGGTGTCGGAGGTATTGCGCCATCCGCGCCTGGATGCCGCAGAGTTCGAGCAACTCAAGAGTGAGACCCTGGTCGGCCTGGAGGCATCGCGCAACGAACCCGAATCGCGGGCATCCGAAGCGCTGGCCTTGCATTTCAATCGCTATCCGGCCGGCGACTGGCGGGCCGCGCAGACGCTCGACGAGCGCATCGCCGCCACGCGTGCGGTCACGCTGGACCAGGTCAGGGATTTCCATCGCCGCTTCTACGGCGCTTCCAACGGCGAACTGGCGGTAGTGGGCGACTTCGACCCGGTGGCCACCCGCCAGGCCATCGATGACGCCTTCGGCGGCTGGAACAGCGACGCGCCCTATGCCCGCGTGCTGCCGGCCTGGGCCGATATCGCCGCCACGCGCGAACTGGTCGACACGCCCGACAAGGAAAACGGCGTCTACTACGCGCGCCAGAACGTCAGGCTGCTCGACAGCGACCCCGACTATCCGGCGTTGGCGGTGGCCAATTACCTGCTGGGCGGCGCCAGCCTGAAGTCACGCCTAGCCGATCGCGTACGCCAGCAGGACGGCCTGTCTTATGGCATCGCCTCGGGCCTGAACATCGGCGCCATCAGCGACGCCGGCAGTTTCGTGGTGCGCGCCATCGCCGCGCCGCAGAACCTGGACCGGGTCGACGCCGCCGTGCGCGAGGAAATCACGCGCCTGCTCAAGGATGGTTTCACCCAGGACGAGCTGCTGCGCGCCAAGTCCGGCATCCTGCAGCAGCGTAACCAGCAGCGCGCGCAGGACAGCGGCATGGCCAATGGTTGGACGTCGCTGCTCAACCTGGGACGCACCTACACCTGGCAGCAACAGCTGGACCTGAAGATCGCCGACCTGACGCTGGCACAGGTCAACGCGGCAGCGCGCAAGTACTTCGATCCGGCCCGGATGAGCGTGGTAATCGCGCGCGACGGCAACAAGGCCAAGCAAAAATAAGGCGTGTCGGCATCAAAAAAGGCGGTATCCGGTTTCCCGGATACCGCCTTTTTATCGTGCATCGTGCATCGTGCGTAGCGGTCGGCCTCAGAAAGCCAGCTTGCGCACGCCTTCTGCCGTACCCAGCAGGCACACGGTGGCACCCTGGCGGGCGAACAGACCGTTGGTGATCACCCCCACGATATTGTTGATCTGGTCCTCGATGGCGGCCGGATCGGTGATGGCCAGGCCCACCACATCGATGATGTAGCCACCGTTGTCGGTGACCACCGGTTGGCCGTCCTTGACGCGCAGCCGCGGCTCGCCACCGAGCGCGGCCAACTTGCGCGCCACCACCGAATGCGACATCGGAATCACTTCCACCGGCAACGGGAACTTGCCCAGCACCTCGACCAGCTTGGACCCATCGGCGATACAGACGAACTTCTGCGCCACCGACGCCACGATCTTCTCGCGCGTCAATGCCGCGCCGCCGCCCTTGATCATGGCGCCGGCGCCATTGATCTCGTCGGCGCCATCGATATAGACCGGCATGGTCTCGACGTCGTTGAGGTCGAACACGGTGATGCCATGCGAGCGCAGGCGCTCGGCCGTGGCTTCGGAGGACGCCACGGCGCCCTTGATGCGATCCTTGATCCTGCCCAGTTCATCGATGAAGAAATTGGCGGTGGAGCCGGTGCCCACGCCGATGATCTGGCCATCGACCACGTATTCGATGGCGGCCCTGGCGACCGCCTGCTTGAGTTCGTCTTGCGTCATGATTTTCAGTTTAGGTTAATGCACATCTTCCGGTTGCTCGTCCAGCGTCTCGAACAGTGCGATCTGCAATCGCGAATGCAACTTGACCAGCTTGCTCCACAGCAGCCACAACAGCCCGGCCGCGCCGGCCAGCACGAAGGCCAGCAGGTTCAGCGGCGGCAGGATACTGGCGCTGAGCACGAAGATCAGCAGCATGATGCCGACGATCGACATGATCGGCACGATCTCCGAGATGATACGCCGCACGCCGGAAGTATAAGCCCCCGCGAACTCCGGCTTGACGCCGACCTCGGCCAGCAGCATCGACAGCGCCTGCAGCTTGCGGTACGTGGCGATCAGGAACGGCAGCGACAGCAGCAGCGCGCACCCCCAGATGATGGCCTTTTGCACGTCGGCATCCGGGGTCCAGGCCGACAGTTGCTTGCTCAGGCCGTCGACAAAGAACGCCCCGGCCAGGAACACCGCGATCACCAGCGCGATGTTGACCATCACCTGCAACAGGATGCGCCGGATGATCTTGGTCAATTCGGCGCGGTCGCCCTGCGGCTGCAGGCTGGCCAGCCAGTTCGAATACATGCCCAGCAGGCTCGACACCTTGCTCGGCACCATCTTGACCGCCCGCGCCGAGAGCGGATCGGCGGCCTTGATCAGGTACGGCGTGAGCAAGGCGGTGATGGCCGATACCGCCACCACGATCGGATACAGGAATTCGCTGGTGACCTTCAGGCTCACGCCCAGTGCGGCAATGATGAACGAGAACTCGCCGATCTGCGCCAGGCCCATGCCCACGCGCATGGGCGTGCGCCCGCTTTCGCCGGCCACGAAGGTACCCAGGCCGCAACTGATCAGCTTGCCGAACACCACCGCCAGCACGATGATGGTGATCGGCTGCCAGTATTGCACCAGCACATTGGGGTCGAACAACAGCCCGATGGCCACGAAGAAGATCGCCGAGAACATGTCGCGGATAGGCTCGACCAGGCGTTCGATGCGATGCAGCTGGCGCGACTCGGCCATCACCGCGCCCACCAGGAACGCGCCCAGCGCCACGCTGTACTGCAACTTCATGACCAGCAGGCAGAACCCGAACAGCACGCCCAGCACCGCCACCAGCAGCATCTCGTTGCTCTTGAAGCGCGAAATGAACCCGAGCAGGCGCGGCACCGCGAGGATCCCCACCACCAGCGAGACGATCATGAACAGCACCAGCTTGCCCACGGTGGTGAAGACATCGCCCGAGTTGACCGAGCCGCTGGTGGCAATGCCCGACAGCAGCGCGATCATGCCGATGGCCAGGATATCCTCGACGATCAGGATGCCGAAGATGATCTGGGCGAACTTCTCGTTCTTCATGCCCAGCTCGTGCAGGGCCTTGACGATGATGGTGGTGGACGACACGGCCAGCATGGCGCCCAGGAAGATCGCGTCCATCCGCTTCCAGCCGAAGTACAGGCCGATCTCATAACCGATCCAGATCATCACCAGGATCTCGGCGGCGGCGGCGATGACAGCCGTGGCGCCCACCTTGGCCAGCTTCTTGAGGCTGAACTCGAGACCCAGCGAGAACAGCAGGAAGATCACCCCCAGCTCGGAGAGGATGTGCACGGTCTTTTCATCCTGGATCAGGTCGTAGGGCGGCGTATGCGGGCCGATGATCACGCCGGCCACGATATAGCCCAGCACCACCGGCTGCTTGAGCTTGTTGAAGACCACCGTGACGATACCGGCAATGGCCATGATGATCGCCATGTCCTGGATGAATAATTCGACTTCGTGCATCCGCGCTGTTTCCTTTCGGGTAAGGGGTGAAGATTGTTCGATCCGGCCATGCGCCATTTTGCAGCGCCATTGCACCACGACATGCCCGGCCTGCGCAGGCGCTACCACCCGCCAGCGGTGCGCCGCCGGCAAGACGGCTGTTGCGCCGCACAATGGGATGATCCGGGAAAGTCTGACTGATGCCGGCGTGGCCGCCGGTGCTGCCGATCTGTGTAGGCTCGTGCCGCTTTGGTTCGTTTCGTGTAGCCGCAATGACAATAAGGCCGCGCCCGGCGTCATCCGGATGATCCGAAAATAACACAATTGGCGACCGCGCCGCAACGCGAAATCCCGCGCAGGCACGAAAACTGCTAATCAACCGCCAGCGAGCCGGGCGATCGCGTCAAGCGGTCACAGCGGCACGCGGACCTGCACCTCGGCGGCTTTCTCGTCGAAGGCGATGCGGGTGGTGAACTTGGCGCGCTTCATCGGGAAGCGCGACTGGAAATGCCGCACATTGCCCGAGCCCGAGATGACGCGGCGGACGAATTGGTAATAGGCATCCATGTCGATGACGTGGACCGCCAGGAAGTAATCGTATTCGCCCGAGACGAAGTAACACTGCATGACCTCGGCCTCCTTGGCCATGCGCTGTTCGAAGTCCTGCATGTGCTGGTCGGACTGGTTGTTGAGCGAGATCTCGAGGAAGGCCAGCATGCCGTAGCCCAACGCGAACGGGTCGACCATGGCCACTTCGGCGCTGATGATGCCGGCTTCGCGCAGGTCGCGGATGCGGCGCAGGCAGGTGGGCTGGGAGATATGCAGCTTTTCGGCCAGTACGCGGGTCGATATCTGGTTGTCTTTCTGCAGCATGTTGAGCAGTTTGCGATCAACCTTGTCGAGCGTGTGATGTTTGGCGGCCATGGTCAAAAGAGGGGGTGAAATTTTTCGACGAAGCCGCTAAAAAAAACTTGGCGAAGCCGATTCTTATGTTGTACCGTCTGCATTATTCAGAAAGTCGGGGACGAAAGCAAAGCGGTAGGCCCAGCCGCCCGAAGCGCATCTGGATAAGGCTGGCGTAGTGAGACAAAACATTAAAAGTGGTCAATTCAATCTACAGAGGAATTTTATGAAACTCAAGAGCGCAATTATTCCATTAACCGCTGCCATCGGACTGGCCTTCGCAGGCTCCGCGTTTTCGCAGGAAGTGGTTAAGATTGCCCACGTCGGCCCGCTCTCCGGCCCCAATGCCCACATGGGCAAGGATAACGAAAACGGCGCCCGCATGGCCGTCGACGAATTGAACGCCAAGGGTTTCACCATCGGTGGCAAGAAGGTCAAGTTCGAACTGATCGGCGAAGATGACGCTTCCGATCCGAAGCAAGCCACCGCCGTGGCCACCAAGCTGGTCGACCAGAAGGTATCGGCCGTGATCGGCCACCTCAACTCCGGCACCACGATCCCTGCCTCCAAGATCTACAGCGATGCCGGCATTCCGCAGGTCTCGCCTTCGGCAACCAATCCCAAGTACACCCAGCAAGGCTTCAAGACCGCCTTCCGCGTGGTGGCCAACGATGCGCAACTGGGCGCGGTGCTGGGCAAGTACGCCGTGCAGAAGCTGGGCACCAAGCAGATCGCCGTGATCGATGACCGCACCGCCTATGGACAAGGCGTGGCTGAAGAATTTGCCAAGGGCGCGCAAGCGGCCGGCGGCAAGATCGTCGGCAAGCAGTTCACCAACGACAAGGCGACCGACTTCAACGCCATCCTGACCTCGATCAAGTCCAAGAAGCCTGAAGTGGTGTTCTTCGGCGGCATGGATGCGGTAGGCGGCCCGATGCTGCGCCAGATGAAGCAACTGGGCATCACTGCCAAGTTCATGGGCGGCGACGGTATCTGTACCGGTTCGCTGCCGGGCCTGGCCGGTGACGGCCTGGGCGAAGACCAGGTGGTCTGCGCCGAAGCCGGTGGTGTGGATGAGTCCGGCAAGAAGGGCATGGATGATTTCCGCGCCGAGTACAAGAAGAAGTTCGGCATCGACGTGGTCTACAACGCCGCCTACGCCTACGACGCCACCATGACCGTGGCTGACGCCATGGCCAAGGCCGGTTCGGCAGACCCGAAGAAGTACCTGTCTTCGCTGGCCAAAATCAGCCACAAGGGCGTGACCGGCACGATCGCCTTTGACGCCAAGGGCGACATCAAGGACGGTTCGCTGACCCTGTACACGTACAAGGGCGGTCAACGCACGCTGCTGGCCGTGACCAAGTAAAGGCATGCCATGGACCGCGCCAGCCAGTGGCCAGTGGCGGGCGCGTTCCGACATCGCCCCGACGAGCGCGCTTGTCGGTGAAGCAAAAGAAAACGCCCGATGATTACTCATCGGGCGTTTTGCATGGGGCCTGTCCAGGACAGGTTACTACTGGCTGGTTTTCTTGCGGATGAAGCCGGCTTCGATGCCTCGTCTCCATCCGACTGTATCTTGGATGCCGCTCTAACAGAGGGGATTCTGGTCATTGCATGGCCTGTGCCGCATTGCCACCGCACCGCCTGGCCAACCTCGACATTGCCTGCGTAGCCAGTCAGCGCGTCAATGCCTTCTCCAGTGCCGCCTTGTTCATTGCCGAACGTCCAGGCAAGTTACGAAAGCGCGCCTCTGCGTACAACTGCGCGTACGTCCTGCCGGCCGCTCCCTTATGGGAACGCAGACCACCGCGCCTTGACGAAGACATATCCTCCAGCGAAGCCTTGCTGGCCTTCTTGGCCTCTCCGTTGCGCGCACGCTCCTTGTTGACGGTACGGGCAGCGATTTCCTCGGCCTGCTTCTTGCTGCCGGTACGCTTGAGCACGCCAGCCTTGACGTGCTCGAACTGACGCTCTCGCTTGTTGCTCCAGGCTGCCTGCGGCATGATTGCCTCCGCTTGACTGGTGGTCGGAAACAACATATTAGGCGCTGATGCCGGAGGGCACTATCCGACAGTGACTGATGTTGATGTAGGAGCGATGTGCGCGGCCTGCCGGCAAACGCCTACACATGGTGCCATGGCCATTAGAAACGCCGGCGTGGGTAATCCACCTCGAAATCACGCTCCATCGACTCCAGCACCTCGCGATAGGCCTGGTGGAAGACGATGCCGGCCCAGGCAATACCGAGCACGCTTTCGCCGGCCGCGCCCGGCGGATGCGGCAAGAACTCCATGCCGCCTTCATACTGGGGGTGCGCCTGCAGGCGACGATTCATCTCGACGATATAACTATCTTCACTCAGCTTTTTCCTGGTCATCGCTAACTCCTGCGCGGGTGGGCCTGGCCGGTCTTATTCGTCGATACCGTTCTGGGCTTCGATCTCTTCCTCGATCAGGGTCTTGACGGCTCCCACCACCTCCGGCTCGCCAAAGCCGGCCCGCTGGAAACTGCCGGCCAGATGGCCCTTGGGCAAGTCATCCCGGGTGATGTCTGCATTCCAGTTGATGGTATCGCCCAGGGTGAACCTGGCGACATAAGTATATTTCTCACCACCCACCTCGCGGATGTAGTCGGCACTGAAGCTCCTGAATTGTTCGGCGTTGTGCGGCATGTCTGCTCCGTTTCTTATTGAATAAGCACGCTCTCTAAATTGTTATTAAATTAACATTTCTGCGTCATAGGTCAGATAAGACCGTAAGGCTTCCACTAAATTCAATGCCGTACGGAAACTATTACAAAATAGCTGGTGGCGCGGCCGCATCAAAACCTTTGAATGCCGAGCTGGTCCAATGCTCAACATCAAATCGACCGAAAGCCGCCACCACCATGAAAAAAATGATGCATGCCTTCGGCATCGTGCATTGCGTGATCGCCATCCTGTTTGCCCTGGGCGCCATTGCCCTCATTGCCATTGCGGCCCGCATGGGCTTCATGGCGCTGACCGAAGGATTGGGTCTGCTCCAGGCGCAAGAGCTCATCGAGGCCATCGGCATCCTTGCAGCGGCCGTCGTGGCGTTCCAGATTGCCGAGACCATCACCGAAGAAGAAGTCGTGCGCGACGCCAACATCAGCGCGCCTACCCGGGTGCGCCGCTTCCTGTCGCGCTTCTTCGTGGTCGTCATCGTCGCCCTGGCCATCGAAGGACTGGTCGCGACGTTTCGCGCGGTACACGAAGACCTTGAGCAACTGTTATATGCGGCAGCCCTCCTGGCTGGCACTGGCGTGCTGCTGACCGGATGGGGCTTGTTCGTGCACCTGAATCGTTCGGCCGAAGAACTGGAACCCGACGCCATGGCCGAAGCCAAGCGCGAAGACAAGAAGATCGACTAGGCGCCC
Organism: Herbaspirillum sp. YR522; assembly: GCF_000282575.1. Lineage (GTDB taxonomy): Bacteria > Pseudomonadota > Gammaproteobacteria > Burkholderiales > Burkholderiaceae_D > Herbaspirillum. The sequence goes on from NZ_AKJA01000017.1 coordinate 133,421, forward strand.
TGCCCTGCCGCAGCGGCCGCGATCATGCCGCCGGCATGGCGAATTCGAACACGGTCTGCTGGTCGGTGGAGCGCACGTCGAGGCGTGCGCCGTGTGAGCGGGCGATTTCGGCCACGATGAACAGGCCCAGCCCCAGGCCGCGATGACGGTCGTCGCCGTTGCCACGCCAGAACGGCTTGAATAGCTGGTCCAGCTTATCGGCGGCGATAGCCGGCCCGCCATTGGATACTGCCAGGCGGAACTCACCGTCATGCCAGCCAGACTCAACCGTCACCGGCAAGCCGGCATCGCCATGGGTCAGCGCATTCTTGAGCAGGTTGGACAGCACCTGCTCGATACGGCGTGGTTCGCAGCGCAAGGCGCCGGGGTTGTTGACATCGAGCCTGATGACGCTTTGCGGGTATGCCATGCGCAACTCACCGACCACCTGTTCGAAGCGTTGCGGCAAGTCGGTGCACAGTTCGATGGTGACGTGCATGCCGCTGCCCATGCGCCCACGGGCGAAATCGCTGACATCCTCCATCAGGGCATCGATCCGATCGGCGCTGCGGCGTATGCGCCGGACGATCGCGCGGGCGCTCTCCGGCAGTTCTTGCCGCAGCAGTGCCGAGGTGCCCAATACGATGGCAGTGAGGGGATTACGAACATCGTGCCCGAGGATCGCCACGAACTGCTCGCGCAGCTCGGCCGATTCACGTTCTCCCAGCAGCGCATTGCGAGCGGCCAACAGCTCCGCCTCGCTATGCAGCTGGCGCGAAATCAGCTCGGCAAACAAGTTGAGCGTGGCAGTGATACCCGAGGCGGACAATTGCAAGGGCCGGGGATCGAGCCCGCACAGCGTGCCGAAGTATTCGCCATCCGGCCGAAACAGCGGCACTGAAAAATAACTCTGGAACCCGTAGATACGGGGCGTATGGTGATCGCGATACTGCGCATCCTCGGCCACGTGATCGATCACGATTGCCGCCTGCGTATCCCTTACCTGCTCGCACAGGGTGGTGGTGACATCGAGCTGGTCGCCGATCTTGAGTCCGAACGACAACTTGTCGAGCACGGCGCAGGTAGTCCACGAATTTGCGGTGACCCGCGCCACACATACGAAACCCAGCCCGGTCATGGAAGCGACCGCCTCAAGAATGGTGGGTACGGCACTGATCTCCTGGATATTGCGGATATCGAGGCTGACGTCAGGAACGGGAATGGATGGCATGGAATCTAGGGCTGGCTCAACAACGACTATCGTAGCACCCCGCCGCGTTTTTCACCGGGAATCGCCCTACCCAGGTCGGACGCCATGCATGCTTTCATCCAGGCTTGACGCGGCTCACCTGTAGCAATAACAGGATCTCGGTATGCTCTTCATCGCCCTGTTGCGCATCCAGCCACCGCAGCAAGAACCCGAAGCCGCGCCGATTGGCCTGATGCCGGTTGCGTTGAAGCCCACCGATCATGATCAACTCGCCATCATCGACAGCACCGCCAGGCCAGCGGCGCCGACGCTCGACACCAAAACCGCCTTGGCCGCCTTCGATAGCTGGCAGCGGCGGACGCCGGAAGGTCTAACTGTTGGCGAGGCGCCGGGCAGGTCGGTCTTCATTTGTCGGCACTCCTTGTTTGCTTGGCCAGGACGGGAGGCGTCGTAAGCTAACAGAAGGTGCGGCGTCCGAACCCCGCTGAGGATTCTTTGGGAGGGTTATTGGTTGGTATCGAATTTATTGAATACCGCACCAGCTACTTCGGACGCTTCGCATCAATGCTGTCTCGAGTCCGCCGAAGTGCCGGCGACCTGCGGCAAGGTGGGCCCTAGGGGCGATGGTTGATCTTCGAACAATTTCTTCAACATTTCTCACGGATTGGCGGTTTCATGGAACCCCGACGCTACGATGCGTAACGTTCAATCACCGGGGGAAAAAATGAAAACTCTACTCTTGCCTTTGCTGTTTCTATTGTTTGTGGGAGCTGTCCTCGCTGTCATGGCGGCAGCGAAAAAGAAGGCCGGCCTGAAAAGTGTTCCGACCAAAACGGACAGTCCCGCCAAAAAGCCGCCTCTAACCAACCGCGAGCAGGCGATGTACTTCAGGCTAGACGAAGTATTAAAGGGGCATATCGTGTTGGCACAGGTAGCCTTCTCTGCCCTGCTGAAAACAAAAACACAAGCCGGCAGAAACAGATTCGACAGGAAGGTGGCCGATTTTGTAATCCTCAATAAAGCATTCGAGGTAATTGCAGTGATCGAATTGGACGATGCGAGCCACAAGGGCCGGGAGAGAAAAGACGCCCAACGGCAGACGCTGCTCACGGATGCCGGATATCGCGTGGTCAGATACAGCCAGATACCGGACTCGGCGACGTTGCAAAAGGACTTCGGCATAACCGCTCGCGTCGCCCCCAGTACCTTGATGCAGATGCAGCCGATGACATAAAACCACGCTTGCCAAGCGCATTGTGATATCGCGCGTTCCAGGCAATTCAGACTAAGGAACGGATTTGTTGATCCGGGTGGACATACTCAGAACAAGGCCAGGCAGGCTTATCTGTAAATTGCATATTGCTATTAATTATCAACAATTGATAGGTAAAAACTTAAACATGTGATCTGTAAATATGGCTGCCAAGGTTGGGAGCGTGCCTTAAAAACTTGATCGCTGTAAGAAAACGGAACGACGACAAAACTAAGGCATCGCCTGAAAGATCGCAGAGGAAGCGGGCGTGCCATCAAGTGAACCACTTACAACTCTTGCTCTGGAAGAAGAAAAAAGAAAGCGCTATAATTCCGCTCCTTCAGCTGATGTAGCTCAGTTGGTAGAGCAACTGATTCGTAATCAGTAGGTCGGAGGTTCGATTCCTCTCATCAGCACCAGTACCGGAGCGGCTTGCAGCGATGCAGGCCGCTTTTTACTTTATGCGCTGGGGCCAATTTGGGGCCAATTGGAATGAGTGAGGGGACCTATTTCCCGCCCGCTTACCATGATGATGCATTGGTCTGCTCTCCTATGAGTGCATACGTATGCACTAAGAAGTTACGCCAAAACATACGCCGTAGTGGTGGCGGAGTATCGGATAGCAACTTGGAATACACTGATTCATAGCTCAGCGATGAAACCATCTATTTTGCTCGGAGCGCCCGAAAGGGAAGAACGGCGCCGAATTACAGTCCGCACCAGGCGCCCCTATCCCATCTTCCTTTACAAATACCGACCGCAGATAGACAAATGGGTAGAAAAGACCCTGCTTGACTCAGAGATTTTTTTGTCATCGCGTTCGCAGTTCAACGATCCCATGGATATCGTATATCAGGTTACTCCTGCCGCGACCGACGAAATTCGATGGAAACGATACGCAGAACTCGTCAAATCCCAAGGCGGTACATATGAAGACCTACGGACATTATGGCGCGCTGCGGGCACCCCGGATTCCGAGATCGCAAGCCAGCGCAGAGTTCTTGACCAGATCATAGATACCACCGGCATCCACTCCTTATCAGAGACAGCGCGGAGTATGCTGATGTGGTCACACTATGCCGACGATCACAAGGGCATCTGTCTTCAGTTTTATTTACCCGCCGGGTTCGAGGCCGTACAGGGACTCTTTCCTGTGGAATATGGTGATGAGATGAAGACGTTGGAATATCGAAATCCAGAAACTAATCATCTAGCACCTTTTAAATTCAAATCTCAAGAGTGGAAGTACGAACAGGAATGGCGCATCCTTAGACCGATGCAAGCGAAGACCTCGTTAAGTCTTCCTCACGCTATGCTCAAAGGAATTATTTTCGGAAGCCGCTGCCCACTTTCGGTAAAGCAGCACGCGGTGAAAATTAACGAGCAGCGCATTGAAAAGGGAATGCATCCGTTGTACATGATGCAAACACAGCTTTCGCAGCACTACTACCATATAGGAATTTCATCGATTGACTCGACGCTACCGGCTGGTTGGCGTGGGCGCCGTACAACGCGAAGTCCTCTCGGATTTCGCGAATAAACGCCGCTAGGGACGCTGCAATTTACTGGCGTATCCTTTCTCCGCCGGCCACGCTTTCATCAGTTCAGCTGGATAGAGATTCAGCGTCGATCTACCACCTCAGGTGGCTGCCTTAAACCCGTCATTTTAAAAATATGAAGCACGGAGCACCTCAGGCAGCACGCGCGGCCGACGAGCTCATGGGCTCCGCGTAGCTTTGGCTATCTGGCCAGCCGCATCGAGAATCAGCTTAGCCTCGCTAATCCCCAGGGACAGCGCCTGCTCCGGCCCCTTGCAGATTTTCCAAGCAGGTCTAGCTTGGATCTGGTCATCGACGCTAATTCGCCAGAGCCACCCGTCGGCAAACAGGGGTTGGACGGTCTCGACCCTGACATCGTGATTTTGATATGAAAACCGCTCTTCCATCCGTCCTCCTTTTTATTCCGACGCTACAATGGGTCAAATAGGAATTTTTCGATAGATTTACGAAGGATATCGATGAAAGATGAGCTCAACAGCGCTCTCATGCTTATTCAGGAGCAAGGACATCAGATCGCGCAGCTTGCCCAGATGATCGAGTGGAATGTCGCGGTCCGAGAAGCGCACGATACCCTCATCCAAAGTTTGATGCCTCTTGTGAAAGACAATCCCGAGTTCAAGCGCACCCTGGAGATGTCCTATCAAGCTCGTCTCGGGTACCACCTTCGACAAGATGTCAGTAATTCATTTATCCAGAATTACTCGGCATGCGTCAACGCTCTGCTCCCAAAGAGTCTTCGCTTTGACGAAGTCACACCTCAGATGCCAACCGGCAAAAAATAGTGCGGGTATCCAGCAGGGCGTGTCGCACGCCCTGCTGTCACCGCGTTGGCCCGTCGGGCTCTATGCCCCTCCCTCCCCGCATGTATTCGATAGCGCTTCGTTCTTGCAGTGCAAAAGAACAGCCCCCGGTCCCTAATGCGCTTGGGGGGAAGACCGAGGGCTTGATGCTCCGATGACCTTGGAGCGAAAGGGCCGGTAAAACTTGGGGGGCCGGCAAGTTCAATATAGCAGAGGTTTAACTGACGTCAAGGATGGGAAAGCGACTTTGAAATTTTCGTAAGTCGTGTGTTGCGCATTTCACTCATTTTTCGCACATGGCATGCCTTTTCGGATCTCAAGGAATTGCCATTTACTCACGATCATCGATCAAAGTCCTGCGGGCGCCGGATCTTAGGTACTCCGATCGTCTCCTGGCGGCGCGCTTCTACCCAATATGCCTTTCGCTTCAGAATTGGCGGCTCCCTGTCCAATATGGCGCGAAGCTCGTTGAGCTTGGCCACTGACCTGTCACCATAGGCGGAGCCCACCAACGAAAGCACCTGATTTGTGGTGAGCAGCACCCAGTGCAGCCGCGAAATTTCGCGCAGCAAGGCCAGCGACTCTTTGTCACCATTGGCCATCGCGCGATCACGCGCGGCCGTTAAGTACTCCATCGACAATGGCTTCCAACTGCACCGCCCCGTCATTTCACCCTCACCAAATACTGTATTTATATACAGTATTCATATCGGGGCATTTTTGGAAGGGTCTTTGTGGTGCCGGCACGCAACCATAAAAAGAAAAAATCCCTCGACTCACATGACGAGAATCATGGAATCGAGGGATAGGAATATTGCCGCATTACTATTTCTTGCCAGTGGGTTTCCAGCCACATAAGCGCGCGCCGGTAACGTTGTGAGCGAGGATCGCATCGGCGGTGCCATCCGTCAGAACGTCGGCCTTGCTCACGTAGATGGGCTTGGCCCAGGCGCAACCGTTGTCGACGATGACCGGGGAAGCGTCGGGCTTAGTCCCGGCTCCAGTTGTCGCGCAACTTACCAGCAGAATCGCCAGCGGGAGCGACAGCAATAGTGCTTTCGACATCAGTTCTCTCCTTGGCGGCGGCCGCGCCCGACTGGGCAGCGGCGGCCTGTTTTTCAGCATCCTGCTTCTTCACCTCGGCGACCTCCTGCTTGGCCTGTGCCTTGGTTTTTTCCGCGCTCTGCTTGAAGATGATCGCCAGGACGGCGCCGCCGGCGGCCAGTAGGTATGGCCATACCTTGAGGATGAGATCGATCATGGCGCCGGCCTTATCTCGATTGTGATGGGCTCCCTGGTCGCCTGCAGCTTGGCGAATAGCCGGTCAAATGCCACCCTGCTCTGGCCTAACCAGCCCGCCGAGGGCGAATCACCGACCAAGATGCAGCCGTCGGTGTCGGCCGCCTTGTTGCCGGTGTGGATCCGGATCCCCTCGAAGCCTGGCACGTTGAGCAGCAGCGGCAGCAAGCGCTTGAAGCGCGGCGACATGGTCACCACCACCTGATAGGTGCCCGCCGGAATGGCGGTCTGGCCGTACACCTTGACGCCGGGCCGGCGGACGAAGTCCTCCAGCGTGAAGCACTCGAACCTGCCATCGACGAAGAGCTGGCCAGGCGTGCTGTCTTTTTCACCCGCGCCGCGCTGAAGAAGTAATTTCAAGATTCGCACTCCTTTTCGGGCTGCTTGAGATACGCGGCACCGCAGACGCACACCAGGATCACACCGGCCACGATTTGCGCTATCCACGCCGGCACCGCGCCAACCAGGCCAGCGGTCGTCAGTGCAGCCCAGCCTGCCATCGCCGCCGCGCCGACCTTTGCCAAGCGCACGCTCCATCGCCGATGAATGGCGTCCTTGTCTTCCACAAATTGAAATTTCATTTTGACCACCTCCCTAGTTCCGGCCGCTTGCTGGCGCTGCTGTCGCGCAAGTAGCGCAGGATCTCTTTGACGTCGCCGGCCACGCCGGTGACCTGCTCTTGCACGGTTCGAACCTGCTCTTTCGCATCTACGCGCTGTTGCTGCTGCTCGCGCTCGATACGTGCCATGCGCTCGTCCTGGGCGACCTCACGGTTTTCCAGCTTGCTGATACGCTCGACTGTGTCGAGCCAGTTTTTCGAACCGCTCAACAGGCAGCCGGCCAGAAAGATGGCAATCCCCTGAGCGCTCAGGATCGTGTCCCACCAGCGGCGACGGCGCCCTTCCTCGATGTCTTCCGACATTCATCCCCCAATAAAAAAAGCCCGCTCTTGGCGGGCAAACACGATTAAGGCTGGGCTGGGATCTCGCGCAGTTCCCAGCCCCCATCGGCCCAGAAAGGCCAACGGCCGTCGACACGCTGTGGAGGGGCGATTCGAGTAGAGCTGATTGGCTCGATAAAAACGCTAGGTTCAAGCGGGCTTTCCTGCGCCTCATATGGGTAGAGAAAAGCTCCGTTTGCTTCATCGAAAATATAGACCGTGATATAGCGAGTCATAGTCAACCCCAATTATTGAAAAATGATGCTTTTGCGAATTCGCATACCCGCTGCCAAGTTCGCCGACCCACCGATGCTCGCCGTCGTGGGAGCAATATTCAGATTGGCGGTTGCGCCACCGGCGGTGACTGTATATAGCCCCGGCTGGTCCACCCAGAAGCCGTTACCCGATGCAGAACCGTGTACGTGTGAGATTACCTGACCGACGGTAGATGTCCCGACGTTGCCGTTCGCATGCAAGCCAGCGTAGTCAGGCGGGAAGTATGGCAACCCGAAGGTGGTGGAACCGTCGCCCGCCCCCCAAGTCGTCCCGATGGCGGCGAACAGCGCGGCATATGTCGTGCGCGAAACGTTGGTCGGAGAGATCGGGCACCACATTCGGTTAGCTGGCAATATGTTGCCGGCCACGTCCACGATATCTCCCGGCTGCAGCACTGAACCCCGCGCGTATCGCGCGTCGGCCGTGGCTTGGCTAATCTTGTCGCCCAGGCGCTCGGAAATGATCGGTGCGCCCACATACGGGTTGATCTGGCCAGAGTTGATCGTGGTCTGCCCGTTGGCCACGGTGACGACATACAGGCCGACATAGCCGGCATCCGGGGCCGGGGTCGCCTGGCTGCCGGTCGCGGCGGCCGCTCCGGCCTTGGCCACGACCGTTACCAGGCCTTGCCGCATTGTCGACTGGGCAGCGCCGGAGTTACCGGGGCCGGAATACGCGGTAGCCGAGTTCGATGCGTTGTAATACGGCAGGACCACATTGCCGCTATCGGTGTCCGCATAGGCCGCCTGCACCAGATAGTTGATGCTCTGGCCGACCGTGGCCGGCGCAGGGCAGGCGAGGTTCTTGGCGTCCAACATGATGCCCTGCTTCACGATCTGGTGAGCTGTGTCAGCCGCAAGCGAGCTATAGGCGCCATTGTCGATGTTCTGCAGCGAGTAGATCTCTCCGGGCCCGACCGACACGTTCAGGGACGCCGGGCCAGTCGGTACGACAGCAAGACCGTTGACCAACGTCGATGCGCCAAGTACGGCAGCCGCCAATTTCGACAGCGCGATCATCGCGTTTTTGTTCGACTGCAGCAGGTCTGTTTCCAGGGGAATCTGCCCCGGGTAGATGATTACGCGGTCCATGGTGCTCCAATGAAAAAGGCCCTGTAGTTAGGGGCCTTGTGAGGTTAAATTTTCTACGACTTGATAACGGTCCAGACGGTCGTGCCCTCGCACTTCACCGAGTCGATTGCGGCATAGATCTCGGCATCCGTCACGGCGCCTTGCACCATGGCCAGCGAGGCATATTCGCCCCTCGACGGCGCGCCATACCCGGCCGGCGTGGAGCCGTAGCCCGCCACATACGGAATGCCACTGGTAGCCGGGCGGAACGCCACGACGAACGCCTGGGCCGGAAGAAGGACCGACCCATAGGCGCCGGCCGCGCCATATCCGGAGTTTGGCGCGCGATAGGCGCCGGTGTCCTCTGGCCGTTGCGGCTCATAGATGATTGGCGCCCGTCCGGTCAGGTCGGTCAGTACTTTCACGACCGCCTGCCGGGTGCCCCGCTCCCGGAACAGGTTGATCACGATCGCATTCAGGAAACTCGCATCGCTCTGCCCTGCCTTTCGAATCACCGATGTGCCGAGGAAGTCGGCCGCGATCATGTCAAGCCACCCGTCGGTCGCCGTCTTGATTCGGGTCTGCAACTGCGCGTAGGTGTAGAGCGAATAGATGAATGCCCATACTGCCGCGAACCCCGCAAACAGCGCATCGAGGATCGGCGTCTCGTCGGTGAACCAATTCGGCAGCGCCTGTTTCAGGCGCCGCACCAGGTCGTCGTTATCTCCGGTTGCCATCAGGACACCACCACCGAAGACGCCTTGGCGATCTGCTTGGCATTCGGCACCAGATCGGCGGTGGTGCCATTCAGCTGCACGCCTGTCACATTGGTAATGCCCGGCGATGCCCCATAGGCCAGCGACGACAAGATCGAATACGGCAGCATGCCGCCCAGCGGCAGCGCATTGATGTAGTTCTGGATCGCCACCTGGGCGAGCGCACGCGTGGCGACTGGATCGTAGCCGGCCGCGATGGTCGTCGTCATGGTGACCGCAGCATTCAGCACTACAGGCCCGAACACGCCGAAGCGGATGGTGAAACCGCGGTACGCGTCGACCGCGTTGGCAATGGTGTTGAGGAAGTCTGCAGACGGCGAGCCGGTACCGTCGTCCACGATGATGCAGAAATAGCCATTGTCGACCGCGCCGTTGTACTGCTGGTTCTCGATCAGCTTGTAGGAGATGCCAGTACGAACCGAGGTGATGGCGAACCCGATGGCCGCCGCCGTCGCACGCGCCAGCGACGCCAGGTACAGGACAAAACGCACGCGCAGTGCCGCGTCGGTCTCGGCGTCGGTACCGTTAATGAACGCCGCGGCATTCGTCACCGTGTCAATGTAGCTGATCGCCTGTGAGATCGATGTGACCTGGCCAATCGCGGCATTACCGGCGGCGCCGGCAGCGGCCG
>NZ_AKJA01000018.1 GCF_000282575.1 Herbaspirillum sp. YR522
TGGCTGGCCGCGGCCAGCATGTCACCGCGCGAGATATCCAGGTACTGGTCCAGCAGCAGTGTCACCGATTGGCCGGCGTTGGCCACTTCCAGCGAGCCGTCCAGGGTCTGGATGTCCTTGACGGTGGCGTTCTGGTTGCCAGGCAACACCAGCACCTGGTCGCCGCGGCGGACCTGGCCGGCCTCGATGCGACCCATGTAGCCGCGGAAGTCGTTGGCTTCATGGCCATTGTGGCGTGCCACCAGTTGTACCGGGAAACGGAACGGTTGCGCATGCGCTTGTTCAACCACCGACAGCGACTCCAGCAGTTCGATCAGCGTCGGGCCCTGGTACCAGGCCAGCTTGTCGCCCTTGGCCACCACGTTGTCGCCGGCCAGCGCCGACAGCGGGATCGGGTGCACATCCTTGAGTCCCAGCTGCTGCGCAAAGGCCTGGTATGCGCCGACGATGCGGTCATAGACGGTACGGTCGTAGCCGACCAGGTCCATCTTGTTGATGGCCACGATCACGTGCTCGATCCGGAGCAGGTGGGCAATGGTCGAATGGCGCTTGGTCTGGGTCAGCAATTCGACGCTGCCGTCGTCACCCAGTTTCACCTTGGACACATCGACCAGGATGATCACGGCGTCGGCGGTGGAGGCACCGGTGACCATGTTGCGGGTGTACTGCTCGTGGCCCGGCGTGTCGGCGATGATGAATTTGCGCTTGGGGGTGGCAAAGTAGCGATAGGCGACGTCGATGGTAATGCCTTGTTCGCGTTCGGCTTCGAGGCCATCCGTGAGCAGCGACAGGTCGACCGTGTCGCCCACGGTGCGCTTGTGCTTGGCGCGCGAGATGGCGTCGAGCTGGTCGGCGAAGATGCCTTTGCTGTCGAACAGCAGGCGGCCGATCAGCGTGCTCTTGCCATCGTCGACCGAACCGGCGGTGATGAAGCGCAGCAGGCCGCGTTCGTGCGTCTGGGTGGCGGCATGCGATTGTTCTGGGGCAACTGCGGCGTTCATCAGAAATATCCTTCTTTCTTGCGTTTTTCCATCGAGGCTTCGGAGGTCTGGTCGTCCATGCGGGTAGCGCCCCGTTCGGTGATCTGGGTCACGGCGGTCTCGGCGATGATGGCGGCCACCGAGTCGGCCTCGGATGCCACCGGGCAGGTACACGAGATGTCGCCCACGGTGCGAAAGCGCACGATACGCTGTTCGACCGCCTCGCCCTCGCGCGCCGGGGTCAGGTCGGTCAACGGCACCAGCAGGCCGTTACGCGCGATCACCTGGCGCTCATGGGCAAAATAGATCGAGGGTAGCGCCAGCTTCTCGCGCGCGATGTATTGCCATACGTCGAGCTCGGTCCAGTTCGAGATCGGGAACACCCGCATGTTCTCGCCCGGATGCACGCGGGTGTTATACAGGTCCCACAGTTCGGGCCGCTGGGCCTTGGGATTCCACTGGCCGAACTCGTCGCGAAACGAAAAGATGCGTTCCTTGGCGCGTGCTTTTTCCTCGTCGCGGCGAGCGCCGCCGATACAGGCGTCGAACCTGAATTCCTCGATGGTCTCCAGCAGCGTCACCGCCTGCGCGGCGTTGCGCGAATCGGTCAGCGGATTGCGCAGGCGCACCGTGCCGCGCTTGATCGAGTCTTCCACCGAGCGCACCACCAGGCGTTCGCCCAGTTCGGCCGCGCGCCGGTCACGAAACTCGATCACCTCGGCAAAGTTGTGGCCGGTATCGATATGCACCAGCGGGAACGGGAACTTGCCTGGACGGAAGGCCTTTTCGGCGATGCGCAGCAGCACCACGGAGTCCTTGCCGCCGGAGAACAGCAGGGCCGGGTTGCTGCACTCGGCGGCGACCTCGCGCATGATGTGGATGGCTTCCGATTCCAGCCAGTCCAGGTGACGGTCGCTGGCGTTATCGAAGAAGAGTTTGTCTACCGCTGTGTTCATGCCGGGCCTTCCGATGCTGATTGATGTGTTGCCGAGTGAGACTTGATACGGATGAGCTTGCCATCGACCACGTGCAGGCCGCATTCCTTCGAATCCGGGTTTTCCCACCACCAGCGTCCGGCGCGCACGTCCTCGCCGGGTTCGATGGCACGGGTACAGGGCTGGCAGCCGATCGACGGAAAACCCTGGTCGTGCAGCCGGTTGTAGGGCACGTCGTTGGCGCGGATGTACGCCCAGACGTCCTCTTCGGACCAGTCGGCCAACGGGTTGAATTTCTCCATCCCGTGGGCTTGGTCGTGCTCCTGCACATCGAGCGCGGCGCGGGTCACCGACTGCGCCCGGCGTTGCCCGGTAACCCAGGCCCGCTTGCCGGCCAGGGCGCGCCCGAGCGGTTCCATCTTGCGGATGCGGCAGCATTCGCGGCGCAACTCGACGCTATCGTAGAAAGCGTTCAGGCCGTGCTGGCTGACGTACCGTTCGACCGCCTCGGGTTGCGGGCGATAGGCCTGGACCCGATAGCCGTAGGTGGACTCGATCCGGTCGAACATCTCCAGCGTCTCGGCATGCAGGCGCCCGGTCTCGAGCGAGAAGATCCCGATCCGGTCCTGCAGCGAGGCGCGCAGGATGAGGTCGGTCAACACCATGTCCTCGGCCGCCAGGCTGGAGGCGAACACGGCGGGCGCATACTGGCTGGCGATCAGTTCCAGCGTGGCGCGGGTGCGCGCGATGAGGTCCTGCAAACCGTACTCGGACATGATGGTATTCCTGCCTAGTCCGCTGCTTGCGCGTTGGTGCGCCGCACGCGACGAAACAGCGGGTTCTTCTCGTCCCACGAGGTCTGGTACTTCTCGGAGAAGTCGGTCAGGCCCTTGACGGCGTCGTGGATATTCTTGTCGGCGCGCACGGCGAAGGCGTCGAAGCCGACCCGCTGCATGTAGAACAGCTGGTCGCGCAGGACGTCGCCGATGGCGCGCAACTGGCCGGTATAGCCCAGCCGCGCCCGCAGGTTGTAGGCAATCGAATAGCCACGACCGTCGGCGAACTTGGGGAAGTCCACCGCGACCACCGCGAAGTGATCGAGCTCGCCCTTGAGTTCCTCGGGGCGCTCGTCGCTGGCCAGCCATACACCCAGTTCGCTGCGCTGCTGCAGTGTTTCGCGCTGGGCCTTCCAGACCGTCAGCGGCACCACCACACGCCCCTGCGGCACGCTTACCGTCTCGGCGGTTTCTCCTTCGGCCAGGCGCAGGATGTTCCAGTCGTCGGCGACGACGGTCTTGTTCTTGATGATGTCAGGCATGTGCGTCTTCTCCGGCGACATAGGCGGCCGATGCGATCGGCGTGGCGTAAACAAATTCCTTGAACGGGGCCACACCGATGCGGCGCACCGTATCGATGAAGCGTTCGTCTTCATTGCGCTGGGCCACATAGACCTGCAGCAGGCGGTCGATCACCGTCGGCATCTGCGGTGCCGAGAACGAGGGGCCGATGATCTTGCCCACCGACGACTGGTTGCCCTGGGCGCCGCCCAGCGACACCTGGTACCACTCGGAGCCGTCCTTGTCCACGCCCAGTACGCCGATGTTGCCGACGTGGTGGTGGCCGCAGGCGTTGATGCAACCCGAGATGTTGAGTTCGATCTCACCGATGTCATGCTGGTAGTCGATGTCTTCGAAGCGCTCGGCGATGGCTTGCGCGATCGGAATCGACTTGGCATTGGCCAGCGAGCAGAAGTCGCCACCCGGGCAGCAGATGATGTCGGTCAGCAGCCCGATGTTGGGCGTGGCCAGGCCGTGTACCTTGGCTGCCTGCCACAACGTGTGCAGTTGCGATTGTTCGACGTCGGCCAGCACCAGGTTCTGCTCGTGGGTCACACGCAGTTCGCCGAAACTGTATTGGTCGGCCAGGTCGGCCACGAAATTCATCTGGTCGGCAGTGATGTCGCCGGGCGGCACGCCCGGTTTCTTCAGCGACAGCACCACGGCCGCGTAGCCGGGCACCTTGTGCGGCTTGACGTTGCGCTGCAGCCAGTTGGCAAAGCCGCGCTCTTCCGATCTACGGCGCTCGAACTCGGCATCGACCGCCGGCAGGGTCTTGTAGGCAGGTGCGACAAAGAATTGCGCCACCCGTTGCAGCTCTTCCTCGGTCAGCGTCGAGGGGCCGTCCTTGATCTGCGCCCATTCCTGCTCGACCTGGCGCGCGAAGTCCTCGGGGCCGATGGCCTTGACCAGGATCTTGATGCGCGCCTTGTACATGTTGTCGCGGCGGCCGTACTGGTTGTAGACCCGCAGGATCGCTTCCAGGTATGACATCGCGTGTTGCCAGGGCAGGAACTCGCGGATCACGCTGCCCAGGATCGGGGTGCGTCCCATGCCGCCACCGACCAGCACGCGAAAGCCGACTTCGCCGGCATCGTTCTTGATCACGTGCAGGCCGATGTCGTGCACGGCGGTGGCCGCGCGGTCTTCCAGGGCGCCGCTGATGGCGATCTTGAACTTGCGCGGCAGGTAGGCGAATTCGGGGTGGAAAGTGCTCCATTCGCGGATCAGCTCGGCGTACGGACGGGGGTCGACGATCTCGTCGGCGGCCACGCCTGCCAGTTCGTCCGAGGTGGTGTTGCGGATGCAATTGCCCGAGGTCTGGATCGCATGCATTTCGACGCTGGCCAGTTCGGCCAGGATATCGGGCGACTCTTCCAGCTTGATCCAGTTGAACTGGATGTTCTGGCGGGTGGTGAAGTGACCGTAGCCGCGATCGTTCTTGACGGCGATCTCGGCGAACTTGCGCAGCTGGTTCGAGGCCAGCATGCCATAGGGGATCGCGATGCGCAGCATATAGGCATGGCGCTGCAGGTACAGTCCGTTCTGCAGCCGCAGGATGCGGAATTCTTCTTCGGCCAGTTCATCCGACAGGCGCCGACGCACCTGGTCACGGTATTGTGCGACACGCTCTTTGACGATCTGGTGATCGTATTGGTCATAGCGGTACATCTTGTAGTCCCCGTTAACGTCTTATGGAGCCGCGCACTGTTGCGGCAATGCTCCGTATTGAAAAACCAGCCTGCACGATCAGCTTCAAATCAGCTTGTGGGGCGACGCTCGTCAGCGTAATCGCCAGCAGGCCACGCAAGGTTGCAGCGACCATGGTCGCCCGGGCAGTTTACTCCGATTGGCAATCCACTTTCGGCAAGCGCCGACGACGAGTCGGCCGGCTTCATAAGAAACAGTCATAACACCTCGCCCATTACGCGACAAATCGTAATAAACTTATGTTTCAAACCAAACTACATAGTATTTATTTGCTTATATACGTCTTTGGCATATAGAAGTGCGGTTACCGAATTTGCTGGCCAGCGCCGCCCGGCCGGGCCCTGCGCCTGACACTGATAACAGCGACGGTCGCGCGGCCGTTTGCGAGGACTTTCATGAATCTTCATCAATTCCGTTTCGTGCGCGAGGCGGTGCGCCAGAACTTCAACCTCACCGAGGCCGCCAAGGCGCTCTATACGTCGCAGCCGGGCGTGTCCAAGGCCATCATCGAGCTCGAGGAAGAACTGGGCGTGGACATCTTCACGCGCCATGGCAAGCGGATCCGGGGCCTGACCGAGCCGGGGCGGGCGGTGCTCAGGTCGGTCGAGCTGATCATGCAGGAAGTCGATGGCCTCAAGCGCATCGGCAAGGAATTCGCGGCCCACGACAGCGGCAGTTTCACCATTGCTACCACCCACACCCAGGCCCGCTATGCGTTGCCCAAGGTAGTGCAGGCCTTTACCCAGAAGTATCCCAAGGTGCATCTGTCGTTGCTGCAGGGCAATCCGCGCCAGATCACCGAGATGGTGCGCAACGACCAGGCCGACATCGCCATCGCCACCGAGGCGCTGACCGCCATCGATGGCCTGGTATCGCTGCCGTGCTACCAATGGGAGCATGTGGTGGTGGTGCCGCCGGATCATCCCCTGCTGCAATCGAAGAACCTGACGCTCGAAGAGATCGCCAGCAACCCGCTCATCACCTATGACGCCGCCTTCACCGGCCGCAGCAAGATCGATCATGCCTTCGGCCTGCGCAACCTCAAGCCCGATATCGTGCTCGAGGCGATCGATGCCGACGTCATCAAGACCTATGTCGAACTGGGCATGGGCGTGGGCATCATCGCCGGCATCGCCTTCGACGCCGAGCGCGACCGCGGCTTGCGGGCCTTGCCGGCGGGGCACCTGTTCGGCACCAATGTCTCGCGCGTGGCGCTCAAGCAGGGCGCCTACCTGCGCGGCTATGTCTATACCTTCATCGAGTTGCTGGCGCCCACGCTCAATCGCAAGCTGATCGCGCAGGTCATGGAAGGCGAGAAGGACATGTACGAACTATGAGCGCACTGAGCTTGCAGACCCGGCGTCGGATCCGCCGCCTCTGGCTCCAGTACGGCATCCTGTGGAGCGGTGCGGTGGTCACCGGCCTGGTGGCGGTGCTGTATGCCTGGCTGATCGATTATGGATTTTCATTGTTCCATGGGGCGCAGCAGCGCTATCCATGGCTGCCCCTGCTGCTCACGCCTGCCGTGGGCGCCGCCTCGGTGTGGTTGACCCGGCGCTTCTTCGCCGGTGCCGAAGGCAGCGGCATTCCGCAGGTCATCGCCGCCCTGGGCGACGAGACGCCACGCGATGCGCCCCTGGCACGGCGCCTGCTGACGTTGAGGATCGTCGTGGGCAAGATCGGCGTGTCCTTCATGGGCATCGTCGGCGGCTTTGCGATCGGCCGCGAGGGACCCACGGTGCAGATCGGCGCGGCATTGATGTTCAACCTGCGCCGGCTCTATCCGGCCCATGCCAGCGCCGTCATCGAAAAGCGCCTGATCCTGGCCGGCGCCGCAGCGGGGCTGGCGGCAGCCTTCAACACTCCGCTGGCCGGCATCGTGTTCGCCATCGAAGAGCTCTCGCGCAGTTTCGAGCAGCGCGCCAGCGGGGTGATCATCACCACCATCATCTTCGCCGGCATCGTGGCGCTGGGGCTCAATGGCAATACCGTGTATTTCGGTTCGATCAGCGCCATTGCCGACCACGCCCGCGAAATGGTGCTGGCGGTGCTGCTGAGTGGTGTCTCGATGGGCGTGGCGGGAGGCATTTTCTGCTGGCTGCTGCTCAACACCGAGCGCTGGATACCGGCGCCATTGCGCCAGATGCGCAGTCGGCGCCCGGTGCTGTTCGGCGCGCTGTGCGGGTTGCTGGTGGCCGTCATCGGCGTGCTTGCCGGTGGTGCCACCTTCGGCAGCGGCTACCTCGAGGCGCGGGGCCTGCTGAGCGGCGAGCAGCAGATATCGGCCATCTATCCGCTGGCCAAGATGGCGGCGCTGGTCGGATCCTACCTGCCGGGTATCCCCGGCGGCATCTTCGCTCCATCCTTGTCCATCGGCGCAGGGTTCGGCAACCTGCTGCACATGGCCTTCGGCGATATCTCGTTGCCTGCCCTGATCGCCTTGGCGATGGTCGGCTACCTGGCGGCCGTGACCCAGGCGCCCATCACGGCATTCGTGATCGTCATGGAAATGATCAACGGCCATGCATTGGTCATCTCGCTGATGGCGACCGCCTTGCTGGCCACGCAGGTCTCGCGCCTGTTCGCGCCGTCGCTCTACGAGGCGCTGTCGGAACGCTATCGACAGCACCGGGCGCCGCAGGCGGTGGTGGCCGGGCAGGCCGGCGACGTGCGCCAACTGGATCTGTTCGACAGATGACCGCGTGGCAGGCGGTCACCGATAAAAAAACGGCATCCCGCGGGATGCCGTCTTGACCAGGGCGGGGCGCCGGGCTAGCCCTGCGCCAACGCCGCGCGCTCGGTATCGCGGCAGCCGTCCAGCAGGAACGACAGGCCCACCACCAGCACCAGTTCGCCCTCGGCCGAACGCGCCGTGCCGGTGATGCCGCTGGTGTGGATGGCGGTCAACGGCTTGATGACCAGGTCGGCCGTGCCTTCGACTGCTTCCACGCTGAGGATGTAGGGATGCGGCACTGCCATCACCACGCCCACCCGTTCGACACCCGGTTCGTAGCCCAGCACGGCGGCCAGTGAATGCACCGGCAGCGGGCGACCCTGGTCGCGCATGACCGGGGCGCCGCCCACGCCATCGAAATTCTCGGGCAGCTCGACCACCCGCTCGACCACCGCCATCGGCAGCGCCAGCGGGGCGCCGGCGCAGCGCACCAGCATGGTCGGGATGATCGACAGTTCGATCGGCAGGCGGATCGAGAACTTGGTCCCCTTGCCGATGGTCGAGTCGATGCGGATGGTGCCCCGGTGCTTTTCGACGGCAGTCTTGACCACGTCCATGCCCACGCCGCGGCCGGACACGCTGGAGGCCACTTCCTTGGTCGAGAAGCCGGGCAGGAACACCAGTTGCAGTGCCTCGTCGGTGGTCAGCGCCTGGTGTTCGGTGATCAGTCCCTTTGCCAGCGCCTTGTTGCGCAGCATCTCGGGGTCCATCCCCTTGCCATCGTCGAACACCTCGATCATCACGCTGCTGCCGGCTTGCCAGGCATGCAACGAAATGGTGGACTTGTTGGGCTTGCCGGCGGCGGCGCGATCGACCTCGATGCCGTGGTCCAGCGAGTTGCGCAGCATGTGGACCAGCGGATCGTAGAGGCTGTCGACCACCACCCGGTCGACTTCGGTATCGGCACCCGAAATGGCCAGGTCGACGTCCTTGCCCAGGTCCTTGGCCAGTTCGCGCACCAGGCGGGGAAACTTCTGGAACAGCCGGCCCACCGGTTGCATGCGGGTCGACAGCGTGGCGCGCTGCAACTCGCTGGAATAGCGCGAGGCGCGACCCAGCGTCTCGGCCAGGGTCGACATCAGGGCACCGGCGGTGCCTTCGAACTTGAATTGCTGCAGCTTTTCGAGCAGCACGGCAGCCTGGTTGGCGGCCTGCACCGATTCGCCGGCCACTTCCAGCAGCGCGTCGAGCTTGCCGGCATCGATACGGATGCTTTCTTCCTTGGCGCCGCCGCCATCGGTGGCGCGGCGGTTCTGCTGCACCGGGGCGGCCTTGGCGGCTTCGGCGGGTGCCGTGGCATCGACGGCCACCGCAGGCGCGGCGGCAGCGGCGACCGGCGCGGCCGCAGTAGCGGCGGCAGGGGCCGGGGCGCCCGGTGCATTGGGAGCCACTGCACGATATAGCGCATCCCAGTCGAGCTGGCCATCGGTCATCACCCCGGCGCCATCGGCGGCTGCCGTGGCGGGGGCGGCAGC
>NZ_AKJA01000019.1 GCF_000282575.1 Herbaspirillum sp. YR522
TGGCGGAGACGAGTAAGCCGCCAGCGCGGCTTACGGGAGGGATTCGAAGGGTTTGGCTTGCAAGCCAAACCGCGGCCTGCCGCAGCCAGCAACAAAAGGATATGATGGCACGACACAGATGGTCATAGTCACCGGTCGCCAAATCCCCATCGCCACCAACTGCCGTTGGGCCCCTGCTAGCGGCTCGAGGGTAGAAGCCTCGGCCGACGATATGCCCCCAAACTGATGCGATAGGCATTCCTACCTGCAGGCCTTAGGTCATAGTGTTCATCGACTGGCGACCAACCGATCCCGCAAAGCCCCCGACCGTAAGGATCAGGAATCACACGTAGCTTCGGCGTGATCGACGGTACATAGAACGTTGCAGTTTCTTCGGGATCGAAACGCCCCGCCAAGACACCTTCAATTTCCAGGGCAATGAAGCACCCTCCCCCCATAAACCCTTCGTCACGGGTCACCTCCAAGACAACATCTCCTGGATTATTGATCTGATAGGCAATCAGCCTGTCTGTTGGAACCGGTTTAGCTGCCTCGGCATCCACCTGATTAGTGCGGACCATTGCCGTACATCCCGACAGCGAGAGAAGACAGGAAAAATAAAAAGCAGTTGCCTTGAGATGCTTGACGCTATTCATCACTCCCCCATTTCGTATAGCGCTCCTTGCCTCCCCGGAGGCGACCCGACCTGGACGCGCGAAGTTAGGCTGCGTGAAGGAGCGAATTTTTTTAATCAACGACCGGACTGCACACTCTCTTAATGAGTCTGGTTGCCATTCCCGATAGCTACGGCTGTGCGAAGAGCTTGCCCTACCGCGCTTGCGACGCAAGAAAAGCACTTTCACTGGCTGGAGATTTTCACACTCAAGAGGCAAGACATGGCCAGCAGCCACTTCGCTCAATACAACACCGCCAAGCCCCTCAACCCAGCACATCCCCCTCGCCACCGAGCGGTAACGACAACGCCGCCGCGCCCAGTTGCAAGCGCTTGCCGGTCAGCAGCATGTCGTGAAAATCGGGCGCCGGCACCGGGCGCGAGAAGATGAAGCCTTGCAGCTCGTTACAGCCTGCTTCCTTCAGGAAGTTGAATTGCTTCTCGGTCTCGACCCCTTCTGCAATCACCTTGTGGCGCAACTGCTTGGCGATGCCGATGATGGCGCTGGCAATGGCGCAATCGTTGAAATCGTCCGGGATGCCCATGGTGAACGAGCGATCGATCTTGAGCGTATTGATGGGAAAGCGCTTCAGGTACGACAGGCTCGAATAGCCAGTGCCGAAATCGTCCAGCGAAATCGTCACACCCAGCTGGCAGACCTTTTCCATGATAGAGATCACCCTGTCGGTGCCATGCATGAGCATGCTTTCGGTAATCTCCAGCTCCAGCCATTCGCCGGTGAGGTGATGACGCGATAGCGCCGCGCGCACACGGTCCGGCAAGGAGCGCGTGAATTCGCGGGCGGTGACGTTGAGGGCGATGCGAATGGGCGTGAGCCCGGCTTCTTTCCAGGCACGCGCCTGGTGGCACACGGCGTCCAGCACCCAGTCGCTGAGCTGCACGATCAGGCCGGTCTCTTCGGCAATCGGAATGAACTCGCCCGGCAGCAGCAGTCCGCGCTCCGGATGCTGCCAGCGCACCAGCGCCTCGGCGCCCGTGATGACGCCGCTCTGCATGTCCAGCTTGGGCTGGTAGTACAGCAGCAGTTCGTTATATTCGAAGGCGTGCAACAGTCCGGTTTCGATACGCAGCAGGTCCAGCGTGTTGCGGTTCATCTCTTCGCTGTAGTAAGCGTAGCCGCCTTCATTGTTCTCGCCGCCCTGCTTGGCGCGATACATGGCGATGTCGGCCAGGCGCAGCAGCGTCTCGGTGTCGCTGGCGTCTTCCGGCACCATGCTGATGCCGATGCTGGCACCGACCCGCAACTCGTGGCCGTCGATGAAGAACGGCTCGTCGAACAGCGCCAACAGCTTTTGCGCCACGAACCCGGGGTGGTAGTCCTTGTCGATGTCGAACAGGGCCACCGCAAATTCGTCCGCCCCCAGGCGTGCCACCAGGTCTTCTTCGCGCAAGGCGCGGCGCAGGCGGATCGCCACTTCGACCAGCAGCATGTCACCCGCCACATGGCCCAGCGTGTCGTTGATGGGCTTGAACCGGTTCAAGTCGATGAACATCACGCAGCCATGCGTGGCGCCATGGCGCCCTTCCTGCAAGGCCTGGTCGACGGTGCGGGTGAGCAGCGTGCGATTGGGCAAGCCGGTCAGTGCATCGTAGTAGGCCAGGTGGTGAATCAGCTTTTCGGCACTTTTGCGCTCGGTGATATCGTTGAGATAGCCGATCAGGCCGATCGGGTTGGCGTGCTGGTCGCGCATGACCGACAACGACAGGCTGGCCCAGAAGGTCTCGCCCGACTTCTTGCGACGCCGCACTTCCATCTCGCGCCCGCCCTGCTCCAGGAACATGTCGGCCAGTGAATCTTCCTCGTCTTCGTTCTCGTACAGGAACAGCACGTTGCGGCCGATCGCTTCGAGCGCCGTATAGCCGAACAACTGCTCGGCACCACGGTTCCAGCTGGTGATGAAACCGGCCGGATCCATGGTGATGACGGACTCGTGCATCTGGTTGAGGATCTGCGCCTGCTGTTCGAGCTTGGCCTCGATCTGGTCCAGCGAACGGGCGCGGCGGTCGGCATCGGCCTGCGCCTGCAGCAAGCGCCCGGTGAATCCGGCCAGCATGCAAAGGCGTGCGCGCTCGCTATCGGTGTAGACCGTCTCGGCTTCGGGAAAATGGTAGCAGCCAAAGCTGTGGCCATCGTGCGCCACATCCTGTTGCAGTCCTGGCACGTCAGTGGTGACGCCACTGAGATAGCGTCCGCCCGGCCGTTTCAGGAACCCCGAGGCGATCCCGCCCAGCGCCGCATGCAAGGCCATGCCGTGCAGGTTTTGCAGCGCGTCCAGCAGGGCGGAACAACACGCCAGGTCATCGGTGCCAACGGACGAAATCATGCTCTTCAGGCCTCGGTGCTGACGCGCGTGGCCCAACTGAAGGCCTCGATGAGGCATTCGCAATAAGTCCTGGCATCAAGTCCGGCCGCTTCCAGGTCGACGTGCCGCAGCGGGATGCGGCTGTATTCGGAACGTTCCACCACATCCAGCAACTTGCCCAGCACGCCGGTACGGGTGGTGAGCGCATCGACGATATCGAGCGGCAGCTTGAGCGGCCCGATGATGTCGTTCAGTGGCATGCCCAGCAACACATCGAGCAGCGAGAACATGCCGACGATGAAGGCCCGGTCGAGTTCGGTGCGACTGCACTCGACCCGCTGTGCCATCGATTCCATCATCGCCGCCCGCGCCGCCGCACGCGGCAGCAAGGGATTGGCCGATTCGTCACCGGGAAAGCGCGCATACAGCAGCAATTGCAGCCAGCGCTGCAACTGGCGCCGGCCCAGCAGGTTGATGGCCTGGCTGAAGTTGGTGATGTGCGCCGAAAAGCCGAAGGCGGCCGAACTGACCAGCTTGAACAACTGGTAAGACAAGGCCGGGTCTTGCTTGAGCAGCGACTCGAGCTCGTTGGCGTCGGCGTCGCGCGCCACCAGTTCGAGCAGCTTGAGCAGGCGCGCGCGCGAGATCGAGTTCTTCTGCGACAGGCGGCTGTCGGGATGCAGCGGATAGTCACCGGCGAACCAGCGAAAACCCTCGGTACGGCAGATATCGAACTGGATGGCGTCGCCGATGTTCTCCACCAGGTGCGGGCCGCGCATGTGCTGCAGCCAGTGCCCGGCCTCCGGCAGGCTGCCGACGCTGGCGTCGAGCACCATCGAATCGATGAACGAGGGAACGCTGGCCTGCGCGCCCGGCAGGCCGTCGGCGACGATGCCGAAGTTACTGGTATTGAGCCAGTCCAGCGCATCGAACCGCGCCGGGTCGGTGCAATGCTCGACCGGCACCCGCAGCAGGATCGGCCCCTTCGGGCGCGCACCATCATCGAGCTTGAGCGAAAAGGTGGCCGGATCGCGCACCGGGATCAGGCAGGCCAGCTCACCCAGGGCCTCGCCCAGCTTGAATTGGTCGAACAGCTGCGACAGCATCTCGCCGCCATCATCGTCATTGGGTGAGATGTGCAACGACAACGCAGTCCAGACGTGGTGTACGTCGGCAACCGGCTGCAGAAACACGAGGGGAAAAGGAACGCTTTTATCCTGGACAGCCATATTCTCATCATTGGCGCCCGTTTTATAGTTATCCGAGGCGCGTTGTTATTGTTGAAAAACCTTAACGTTTCCCAAAAGAATTATCAATCAAATAAAAATTTTTCTTAATATACCTGATAAAAAAAGGCTTGCAAGCAAGCTTTAATCCGACAGGAAGATTTCTTGTAAATCATTAAGAAAACGGCGTCCCAACGGGGTTGGCCGGATGACCGCGTGATCGCGATATAACATCCCCTTCTGCTCGGCCAGGTTCAGCTGCTGCTCGATCCGGTTGAGGCTCATCCCGGTGCGTTCGGCGAACAGGTTGGGCGAAAATCCATCGACCAGGCGCAAGGTGTTGAGCATGAACTCGAAGCCCAGTGCATCGCGCTCGATCTCGGCTTCTTCCTGGATGGGCGCACCGGCGGCGGTCTGGGCCAGGTAGGCCTGGGGATGCTTGTAGCGCATCTGGCGCACGATGCGATGCGGAAACGACAACTTCGAATGCGCCCCGGCGCCGATGCCCAGGTAATCGCCGAACTGCCAGTAGTTCAGGTTGTGACGCGCGCGGCGGCCGGGCCGGGCATAGGCCGACACTTCATAGTTGCCGTAGCCGGCCGCGCCGGTCAGTTGCGCGATCATGTCCTGCATGTCGGCGCTGGCGTCGTCGTCGGGCACGGCCGGCGGATACTTCGCAAACAGGGTATTGGGTTCCAGCGTCAGGTGGTATAGCGACAGGTGCGGCGGCGCGAAGGCGATCGCGGTCTCGATGTCGGCCCGGGCCTGGGCCAGGGTCTGCTGCGGCAACGCATACATCAGGTCGAGATTGAAATTGTCGAAGTTGGCATGGGCGATCTCGACCGCCTTCAACGCCTGCTGGCCGTCATGGATGCGCCCCAGCGCCTGCAGGTGGCCGGCATTGAAGCTCTGGATACCGATCGACAGGCGATTGATGCCGCTGGCCCGGTAGGCGCGGAACTTGTCTGCCTCGAAAGTGCCGGGATTGGCCTCCATCGTGATCTCGATATCGCCGTCGAATGGCAGCAAGGTGCGCACGTCCGACATCAGCCGGTCCAGGCCGGCGGCCGACAGCAGGCTGGGCGTGCCGCCACCGATGAAGATGGTGTGGATGCGGCGCCCCCATATCAACGGCAGCGCCAGTTCGAGGTCGGTGCGCAGTGCATCCAGGTAGGCCTGCTCGGGAAAGCCGTCCTTGACCTCGTGCGAGTTGAAGTCGCAGTACGGGCACTTGCGCACGCACCATGGAAAATGCACATACAGCGATAGCGGCGGCAACGACGTCAATTGCAGCGCACCGGGCTTGAGAAAGCTCAGCGCGGCCTGCGCCGGGCCGGTGCTGATCGGCGCCGCCGGTGCGACCTGGGAAACGGGCTTGATCGGGATCACTTGAGCTTCTCGACCAGCGAGCGCAGCGCCTGGCCCCGGTGCGACACGGCATTCTTCTCGGCCGACGACAGTTCTGCAGCCGTCTTGCCCAGCGACGGCAGCAGGAAGTACGGATCGTAGCCGAACCCGCCCGCGCCACGTGGCGTATCGATGATCTCGCCCTTCCAGGTGCCATCGGCAATCACCGGCTGGGGATCGTCGGCGTGACGCACATAGACCAGCACGCAATAGTAATAGGCAGACTTGTCGGCCTGGGTGGCAAGCTCGGCGATGAGCTTGGCATTGTTGGCCGCGTCCGACTTGGGCTCGCCGGCAAAGCGCGCCGAGAACACGCCCGGCGCGCCGCCCAGCGCGTTGACGCACACCCCGGAGTCATCGGCCAGGGCCGGCAGGCCGGTCAGGCGCGCGGCGTGACGGGCCTTGGTCAGGGCGTTCTCGACGAAGGTGCCGAACGGCTCCTGCGCCTCCGGCACGTCGAATTCGCCCTGCGGGCGCACATCGAAGCCGATATCGCCCAGCAGGCTGGCAAACTCCTTGAGCTTGCCGGCATTGTTCGAGGCCATCACGATCTTTTGTCTGGTGTCCATGGGAGCGGCGTATCTGGTGGTTGGTGGATGCAGCGGGCCTTACAGGCCCAGCGCCTGCTTTTGCAGCGTGTTCAGTGTCGCGATGCCTTGCTGGGCCAGGTCCAGCAACTGGTTCAACGCCACCCGGTCGAAGGCTGCGCCCTCGGCGGTGCCCTGCACCTCGATGAAGTGCCCGGCGTCGGTCATGACCACGTTCATGTCGGTGTCGCAGTCGGAGTCCTCCAGGTAGTCCAGGTCCAGCACCGGCACCCCCTTGAAGACGCCGACCGAGATGGCGCCGACGAAATGCTTGAGCGGGATGGCATCGAGCGCCCCCCGCGACTTGAGCACCGAAAATGCATCATAGGCGGCCACCATGGCGCCGGTGATGGCAGCGGTACGGGTGCCGCCGTCGGCCTGCAGGACGTCGCAGTCCAGGTGCAGGGTGCGTTCGCCGAAGGCTTCCAGGTCGAATGCGGCGCGCAGCGCGCGGCCGATCAGGCGCTGGATTTCCTGGGTACGCCCCGATTGCTTGCCCTTGGCCGCTTCGCGGTCCATGCGGGTGTGGGTCGAGCGTGGCAGCATGCCGTATTCGGCCGTCAGCCAACCCTGCCCCTTGCCTTTCAGAAAGCCTGGCACCTTGTCCTCGATACTGGCCGTGCATAGCACCCGGGTGTCGCCAAACTCGACCAGCACCGAGCCTTCGGCGTGCTTGGTGTAGTGGCGTGTCAGGCGCACGTCACGCAATTGCGAGACGGCGCGGCCACTGGGGCGATGGGAAGTTGTCATGCTGGATCCTTGGTCTGGGTGGCTGGAGCCGGATGCCAGCGCTGCTGTCAAACCGGCAATTTCCATGTTTTGGTGGCGCACGGCCGTCAATCTTCTTTAAAATGCGGGATCCGCGATGAAGCGATCGCCGCGACCGTGTTGCGAAAACCGGCATTGTAATGGATGCAGCAGCAGCATGACATCGCCGGCACCTGCCACTCCCCGAACCCGCCAGCCCGTCCGATGCCGACCAGTGCGCATCGGCGACCAGACCACCGGAGCCTACGACTTGACCATTTACAGCATGACCGGCTATGCCGTCACCACCCTCGATACCCCTGCCGGCACGGTGACGGTCGAGATGAAGAGCGTCAATTCGCGCTTTCTGGACCTGCAATTCCGGATCAACGACGACCTGCGTGCCGTCGAGCCGCTATTGCGCGAAGCCATCATGAGCCGCCTGGTGCGCGGCAAGGTCGAATGCCGGCTCAGTTTCGGGCGCCGCGTCGCCACCGGCAACACCCAGGCGCTCAACGCCGGCCTGGTGGGCGCGCTGGCTACGTTGCAGGACCAGTTGCGCGGCCAGTTTCCCGACGCCGCCCCGTTGTCGGTCAACGAATTGCTGCGCTGGCCGGGCGTGCTGGAAGAAGCCGAGATCAGCCAGGAATCGCTGCAGGCCGATATCCAGGTCGCCATGAAGCAGACGCTGGAAGCCTTCGTCGACAGCCGCGCCCGCGAAGGCGCGGCGTTGCAGGCGGTGATCCTGGCCCGGGTCGACGCCATGGAGGCGATCGTGGCCCGCATCACGCCGCTGGTGCCGCAGCTGGTCGAGCAGTTCCAGCAAAAGGCGACCGAGCGCATGCGTGACGCACTGGGCCTGGCGCTGCAAGCGGCCGGCGGATCGGCGCCGCTGCTGAGCCGGGAGGAATCGCTGGAACGCATTCGCCAGGAGGTGACCCTCTACGGCATCCGCATCGACATCGCCGAAGAGCTCTCGCGCCTGGCCGCGCACCTGGCCGAGACCCGCCACATCCTCAACAAGGGCGGCCAGGTCGGCAAGCGCCTCGACTTCATGATGCAGGAGCTCAATCGTGAAGCCAACACGGTCGGATCGAAGGCCGCCATGAAGGAACTGGCCGATGCATCGATGGAACTGAAACTGCTGATCGACCAGATGCGCGAACAGGTGCAGAACCTCGAATAGACGGCCAGGCACGGCCGACGATCATCGACAACGGCCCGAGGGCCGCGACGACTTGTCATTTCCATCCAACAACATCAACAACAACGTCAACAGAGCGAGTTTCCCATGCCTGCTAAAAACCCCACTTCCGGCAGCCTGTTCATCGTCGTCGCGCCCTCAGGCGCCGGCAAGTCGACCCTGGTCAACGCCCTGCTGCAGCAGGAGCCCGACATCAAGCTGTCGATCTCCTACACCACCCGCGCGCCGCGTCCGGGCGAGGAGCATGGCCGCCATTACTATTTCACCAGCGTCGACGACTTCCTGCAGCGCCAGGCCGACGGCGAGTTCCTCGAATGGGCCGAGGTCCACGGCAACTACTACGGCACCTCGCGGCTGATGATCGCCGACCAGATCACCAACGGCACCGACGTGCTGCTCGAAATCGACTGGCAGGGCGCGCAGCAGGTCAAGAAGCAATTCTCCAACGCCGTCGGCGTGTTCATCCTGCCGCCATCGATCGCGGCCCTGGAAGAACGCCTGAAAAAACGCGGGCAGGACGAACCGCACGTCATCACACGCCGCATCCTGGCCGCCGGCGGCGAAATCGCGCACTCGCCCGAGTTCGAATATGTTATTATCAATCAAGAGTTTGCCGTCACCTTGTCCGAGCTGACGGCAATTGTCAAAGCAGCCCGCTGCCGCTTTCCGCAACAGGCGGCACGCAATGCGTATCTGTTCACCCAGCTTGGCATCCACGCTGCCAGTTGACCCGGTCTCACCCGGCAGGACGATACGGCCGGCACTGCCCCCGACATCCCGAAACAAGCACCACCTTCACCAGGAGTTGTTATGGCCCGCATTACCATCGAAGATTGCCTCAAGCAAATCCCGAATCGCTTTCAGCTGACCCTGTCGGCCACCTATCGCGCCCGTCAGTTGCTGCAAGGCCATACCCCGAAAGTGGACGCCAAGGACAAGCCGACCGTGACCGCCCTGCGCGAGATCGCCGCTGGCAAGGTTGGCGTTGAGATGCTCAAGAAGGTTCCGGCCTGATTGCTGCACGTCGAGAAAGCTGATAACGGTTGCGCATGAGCCTGACTCCGACAGATTCCCCGTTATCAGCCCCCTCCCCTTCGCGTCGAGCAGCCGGTTCCGGCCGCCCGCAAAATCCGCCTGAATCGTCCACGCCTGCCGTCCATAGCGGCGTCGCCACATTCGCGCACCTGATCCCCAAGCTTGAAGAATACCTGACCCCTTCCGAATTGAAGAAGGTCAAGGAAGCCTATCGCTTTGCCGACGAGATGCACCTGGGGCAGATGCGCAAGTCGGGCGAACCCTACATCTCGCATCCGCTGGCGGTGGCCGAGATCTGCGCCGAGTGGAAGCTCGATGCGCAGGCGATGATGGCGGCCTTCCTGCATGACGTGATGGAAGACCAGGGCGTCAAGAAGGAAGAACTGATCGAGCGCTTCGGCGCGCCGGTGGCCTCGCTGGTGGATGGCCTGTCCAAGCTGGACAAGATCGAATTCCAGAGCCAGGTCGAGGCGCAGGCCGAGAACTTCCGCAAGATGCTGCTGGCCATGGCGCGCGATGTGCGGGTGATCCTGGTCAAGCTGGCCGACCGCCTGCACAACATGCGCACGATGGGCTCGATGCCGCCCGACAAGAAACGCCGCATCTCGCGCGAGACGATGGAAGTCTACGTACCGATCGCGCATCGTCTGGGCCTCAACAACATCTACCGCGAGCTGCAGGAGCTGTCGTTCTCGCACCTGTACCCGCTGCGCCACCGTACCTTGCACAAGGCGGTCAAGGCCGCGCGCGGCAACCGCCGCGAAGTGGTCACCAAGATCATGGAGTCGGTCACCAGCACCCTGATCGCCGCCGGCATCCCGGCCCAGGTCGACGGCCGCGAAAAGACGCTCTACGGCATCTACCGCAAGATGCGCAACAAGCACCTGTCGTTCTCGCAGGTGCTCGATGTGTATGGTTTCCGGGTGGTGGTCGACAGCTTTGCCAATTGCTATGTCGCGCTGGGCACGCTGCATTCGCTGTTCAAGCCCATGCCGGGCAAGTTCAAGGATTACATCGCCATCCCCAAGCTCAACGGCTACCAGTCGCTGCACACCACGCTCATCGGCCCATACGGCACGCCGGTCGAGTTCCAGATCCGCACCCGCGAGATGCATCGCGTGGCCGAATCGGGAGTGGCGGCGCACTGGCTGTACAAGGACGACGAAGGCAGCCTGACCGACCTGCAGCAGCGCACCCACGCCTGGCTGCAATCGTTGCTCGACATCCAGAAGCAGACTGGCGACTCGGCCGAGTTCCTGGAACACGTCAAGGTCGACCTGTTCCCCGATTCGGTCTACGTGTTCACGCCCAAGTCGAAGATCATCGCGCTGCCGCGCGGCGCCACCGCGCTCGACTTCGCCTACAGCATCCACACCGATATCGGCGACCAGACCACCTCGGCCATCGTCAACCACGAACCCGCCCCGCTGCGCGCGGAGCTGCACAACGGCGACATCGTCGAGATCATCACCTCGCCTACCTCGCGTCCCAGTCCCAACTGGCTGGGCTATGTGCGTACCGGCAAGGCGCGCTCGGCGATCCGCCATCGCCTGCGTACCGCCAATCGTATCGAATCGCAGACGGTCGGCCGCCGCCTGCTGGGCAATGCCCTGCAGACGCTGGGCATCGAGGCCGACCTGCCGGGCGCCATCGTCGACCGCCTGCTCAACGAGTCCAGCGCCAAGACCATGGACGACCTGTACGCCGAGATCGGCATCGGCACCCGCATGGCGCCGCTGGTGGCACGCCACATCATGGGCATGCTCGACGCCGGCGTGAGCGTGCCCCAGCTCGATCCCGAAGGCCAGATGCTGCCCAACAAGCCTGATCCGGTGGTGATCACCGGCAGCGAAGGCGCATCGGCCCAGTTGTCCTCCTGCTGCATGCCGATCCCGGGCGACCGCCTGACCGGTTACCTGCGGGCCGACCAGACCCTGATCGTACACACCCAGGAGTGCGAGACCGCCAAGCGGCTGCACGAGAAGGAACCGGACCGCTGGATCGAACTGGTATGGGGCCACGACCTCAACCGCCGTTTCGATTGCCGCATCACGATCCTGATCCATAATCATCGTGGCACGCTGGCGCGCATCGCCGCCGAAATCGGCGAGGCTGACGCCAACATCGTCTCGGTCGGCATGGACGACGATGGCGGCGCGTCGATGAAATACCTGCGCTTCACCATCCAGGTCGAAGATCGCGTCCACCTGGCCCGCACCATGCGCGGCATCCGCCGCATCGACAGCGTCGCCCGCATCCTGCGCGAACGGGGCTGAACCAGCCGACCGGCGTGCCCCAGGCGCCGGTCGAGCACTTCACGGCGCCACCGACACCAACCCGAACTCCCCACCCCGGCCGGCGCTATCGGCGGCCACCTGCCCGTCGTTGTCCAGGTGCCGCCGGCAGGCCTCTTCGCCCTTGTCGGCAATACCCCGCTCCAGCTTGTCGATGTAGAACTCGATCAACGCGCTGACGCCGGCCGGCAGCTGGCGGCGATGCGCATAGACCGCATACAGGCCCATCGCATCGCGCTGGTAGTCGGGCAGTATCTGTACCAATGCGCCGCTGCGCAAGTCTTCCGATGCCAGCATGGTGGGCAGCAGGGCAATTCCGAGCCCGGCGCGCGCCGCCCGCAGCTGCCCCTGCGCCGTATTGATGCACATCTGCGGCGTGACGCGCACGCTTTCCAGGCCATGCGGCCCCTCCAGCTTCCATGTGGTGTGATGCGGCGCCTGGGACGCCGCCAGGCAGCGGTGCCCGATCAACTCGCCCAGGGTCTGCGGCATGCCGAAGCGCTCTATATAGCGCGCACTGGCCACCAGGCCACGGTGGCTATCCACCAGCTTGCGGGCCACCAGGCTCGAGTCGGGCAGCACACCGCCGCGAAAAGCCAGGTCGATGCCCTCGGCGATCAGGTCGGCACGCCCGTCATTGAGCACGAATTCCAGTTGCAGCTTGGGATAGCGCTGCATGAATTCATGCATCCACTCGATGGAGAAGTTATCGAAGAAGTCCACCGGCGCGGCCACCCGCAAGCTGCCGCTGGGCTCGCCGTTGCTCTCGCACAGGCTGCTGCTGGCCTGCTCGATGTCTTCCAGCCCCGGCGCGCATCGCTCGAAGAACTCGCGCCCGGCGGCCGTCATGTTGAGCTGGCGCGTCGAGCGCTGCAACAGCCGCGCGCCTAGCGCCGCCTCCAGCGTCTGCAGCCGTCGACTGATGGTATTGGGCGGCATGCCCAGGCGACGTCCGGCGCCCGCGAAGCTACCGGACCTGACGACGTGGACGAAGAGCGAGATGTCGTTGAGATCGACCATGATGGATTGATATCAAATATGGATGAGTGAAATACGATTCTCGCATCTACTACCACTAATGAAAACCGGTTAACCTGTTTTTCATGCACCCCGGCGCTGCGCAATGCCATGGGGATTGCAGCGCAGCAACGATTCCACCGAAAAGGAAACACCATGACTACCCTGCTTCACATCGACTCCAGCGCCCGCACCAGCGGTTCCATCTCGCGCCAGCTGAGCGCGGCCTTTGCCGAGCAATGGCAAGCCAGGAACCCCGGCGCGCAGGTGGTCCATCGCGACCTCGCCAGCGATGCCCTGCCGCACATCACCGAAGCGCTGCTGGGTGCCTACTTCGCGCCACCCGAAGGACGTACTGCCGAACAGGCGGCATTGATCAGGCAGTCCGACCAGTTGGTCGACGAGCTGCTGGCCGCCGACACCCTGGTCATCGGCGTGCCGATGTACAACTTCGCGCCACCGTCGACGCTGAAGGCCTGGATCGACCACGTGTTCCGTGCCGGACGTACCTTCCGCTACACCGAAACCGGCCCGGTCGGCCTGGCCACCGGCAAGAAGGCCATCGTGATCCTGTCGCGCGGCGGCATGTATTCGCAGGGCCCGATGGAGGCGCTGGACTTCCAGGGCAAGTACATCAAGAGCGCCCTGGCCTTCATCGGCATCACCGACGTCGAACTGGTGGTGGCCGAAGGGGTAGCCATGGGTGAGGAAGCGCTCAGCAATGCCCTGGCCGGCGCCCGGCAAAAGATCAGCACCGTCGTGTAAGGCCCTGCAAACCCCGGCCACGCAACGCCTGGCAAGACGCGGCGCCCCGATCTGCGGGGCGCCGCGCTTTTTCATGGCCGCACCGGCTCAATGACGGTCCAGGCCGCGATGCATGCGGCGCAGGCCCAGCCACACGCATGCGGCCACCAGCGGCACTACCAAGCCCGTGGCCAGGTCGGGGTTGATCGGCAGCCCGGCCGCCTTGGCGGCCTTGCCGGCGTAGCCCAGCAGGCCGATCACGTAATACGAGATCGCCGCCACCGACAAGCCTTCGACCGCCTGCTGCAGCTTGAGCTGCCGGGCGGCACGGCTGTTCATCGATTGCAGGATCTGGCGGTTCTGCTGTTCCTGGACGATGCCGATGCGGGTACGCAGCAAATCGTTGGTATGGGCAATGCGCTCGGCCAGCGCCTCCTGCCGGCGTGCGATCGCCTGGCAGGTGTGCAAGGCCGGCGCCAGCCGGCGTTCCATGAATTCGCCGATGGTCGGCACCCCTTCGATGCGCGCCTCGCGCAGTTCCTCGATGCGTGCCTGCACCAGGCTGAAGTAGGCCTGCGAGGCCGAAAAGCGATAACTGTTTTCCAGCGAGAGCTTTTCGATGCGCGCAGCCAGCCCGGTGATCTTGCGCAACACCCGCTCGTCCTCGGCGTGCTCTTCTGGCGTGTTGCCCTGCGACTGCTCGGCCTGCACCATGGCCGCGGTCAGCGCTGCGAGGTCGCCTTCGATCTGGTTCAGCAGCGGCGCCGCGTGCTGGGCCGGCGGCAATCCCAGCAAGGCCATCATGCGATAGGTCTCGATTTCGAGGATGCGCTGGGCCAGCCGCCCACCCTGCAGTTCGCGCAAGTCGATGTCGCGCACCACGAAGCGCGAGAAACCGTCCGACTGGATCTGGAAGTCGGTCCAGATCTCGCCGCCCTGCAAGACCTTGCTGGAACTGATCATCTTGCCTTCGAAGATGCGCTGCACCTGGCGCGCGGTGGCCAGCGGGTCATCGGCGCCCGGCTCCACCACCACATGCGCGGCCACCATCAGCTTGCCCTGCAGCGCCAGCAACCATTGCTGCGGCAGATGCGACAGCGGCGCGCGGGCGAACGCCTCGGCGGTGTCCAGCGGCTCGTCGTGGGCCTGGGCGAAGGTGTAGGTGGCAAATTCGGTATGGCACTCCCACTTCAGGCGAAAGCGCCCGAAATCGTGGAAGAAATGCTTGGCCTCGGCGCCCGGCGCGGCCACGCCGAAATGCGCGCAGAGCGCTTCGAGCAGCGCGTGCTCGGCCTTGGCGTGCTGGTTGCCGTTGCCATCCTGGCGACCGTATACGGCCAGATGCGTCAGGGTCTCGGAACGGTTCAGTTGCAGGAAAGGACGTGAATGCACCTCGGCCGCCAGGACGACGCGTTGCGGATGATTCAGGCTGGCAAACACAATGGACATCAAGTTTCCCCGTGATGTTGAAGGTTGGATGGATGCGCGAGCGCGGGCGCGCACGCGCGCCGCAGCATGGCTGTCGATGTCATGTCGATGCCATGCCAGCGGCCCGGCGGTGGGCGGCGCGGCAGTCAGGGAGCCGGATAGCTCACGTCGAGAATGGTCAGCTGTTCGATGCCCGATGGCGTCTGCAGCACCACTTCGTCCCCCTCGCGGGACTTGGTCAGCGCCCGCGCGACCGGCGAGACCCAGCTGATCTTGCCATGCAGCGGATCAAGTTCGTCGATACCGACGATGGTGACGGTATGTTGCTCGCCGCGCTGGTTCTCGTAGGTGATGGTGGCGCCGAAGAACACCTGGTCGCTGCCATGATGGATGGTCGGGTCGACCACCTCGGCCAGGTCCAGGCGCTTGGTCAGGAAGCGGATGCGGCGATCGATCTCGCGCAGCCGCTTCTTGCCGTACAGGTAGTCGCCGTTCTCGGAGCGGTCGCCATTGGACGCGGCCCAGGACACGATGCGCACCGTTTCCGGCCGATCGACGTCGATCAGTTGCAGCAGCTCATCCTTGATGCGGCGATGGCCGGCCGGCGTCATGTAGTTCTTGGCGCCGGCAGGAATGGACGGCAACGCGATCTCGTCATCGTCGTCGTCGCCATCGGATTCTTTTACAAAGGCCTTGTTCATCCAGGAGCTCGGGATTGGTTTTCGGATGCATGTCATTGTAGCCGCATGTGGCGGCCGTCGAACACACAGTTGACCGCACAAGACATGGCATGACTGTACTGCATCGGGCGCCACGGCATCGGGGCATGCGAGGCTCGCGGTTTGGGCGCGGCTCGGCGATAATCGAGGGTCGCCACCTGTCCCCCACCCAGACACCATGTCCTCACTCGCTCCACGCTATCGCATCGGCCTCATCGCCAACCGTGCCCACCAGGACGCCCCGGATTCGGCACTGGTCCAGTTGCTGACCGGCTCGCGTCATCGCATCCAAACCCTGCAGCCCGAACTGATCGTGGTCGGGCGCACGCTCGACGCTATCGGCCAGCTGCAACTGCTGCCCGGCTACCCGCACCTGGTGCGCTTTCCGTACGGTCGCCAGGGCGGGCTGATGAAGCTGGTCTCGCGCACCGTCGATCCCGACCCCGAGCGCACCCTCGATGCGGTGATCTACCTGATCGATCCGGTCGATCCCTCCTCGGCCTTCCCCGAGGCGGTGGCGCTCAAGCGACAGTGCGTGATCCACGGCAAGCCCTTCCTGTCGACCCTGGCGGGCGCCCAGGAATGGTTCGAACTCGAATCGCTGGCCACCGGCGCCGCGCCCGACCCGGCGCTTGATCACCGCTTCGACCTGGGGCAGGAAAGCATCGCCCTGATCGCCCACGATTCGATGAAGCAACGCATGCTGGCGCTGGCCGAGAAGCACTTTGCCCTGCTCGACCGCTTCGCGTTTCGCTGCGCCACCGGCACCACCGGCGGCCTGCTCAACGAACTGGCGCTCAAGATCAAGGGCGAGGCCGGACGCAACTGGGTCAGGCCGTTCCTGTCGGGACCGCTGGGCGGTGACGCCCAGATCGCCGAGCTGATCCTGGAACGCCAGTGCCGCCGCGTGCTGTTCCTGGAAGACCCGCATGTGGCGCGCCAGCACGAAGCCGATATCCAGTTGCTGGAACGGGCTGCGCGCACCGTGACCGACTACGCCTCGTGCATGAGCGACGTCCAATGGGGCGATCGCTGGCTGTCGCTGATCGCCGCGCGCGCCTGAACGCACGGTGAGCCCCCCCCTGCCCCCTGCCGATGCCTACCGCCGCGCGCGGCTGCGCCGACGCCTGCTGGCGCCGCTGATCTACTTCGTGGCGCTGCTGCTGATGCTCGAGCAATGGCTGTGGGAAGTCACCCAGGCCGTCTTGGCGCGCATTCCCGCCTGGGGCTGGCTGGTACGGCTGCAACAGGCCATACAGCGGCTGCCACCGTATGCGGCGCTGGTGGTGTTTGCCGCGCCGACGCTGCTGCTGTTACCGGTCAAGCTGCTGGCCCTGCTGTCGATCGGTCACGGCCACCCCGGGCTGGGACTGTTGATCATCGTCAGCGCCAAGATCCTGGGAACCGCGCTGGTGGCGCGGGTCTACGCCCTGACCCGTCGCAGCCTGCTGGGCCTGGCCTGGTTCAAGCGCTGGCACGACAAGCTGCTCGCGTTCAAGGACCGGATGATCGCGCAGTTGCACGCCTCCTCGGGCTGGCGCGCCGCGCAGCGACTGGCTGCAACCGTGCGGCGCTGGCGCGGCAGGCTGTTCGCCGCCGGCGCGCCCGATGGGACCCGCGCGCCCCGCTTGCTGCGGCGGCTGGCGGCGCGCATGAAAAAACAATGGCGTAAGTTCGGCTCGCACTGAGGCCGCGAGGCGCCCAGCAAAAAGGGCCGCGGTAGTACCGGCGGCCCTTTTGTCGAACGCAACAGATTCGACTCAATCGTCGTCATCGTCATCGAGCAAGCCCTCGGGCGGCGCCATCGACACGGCGACCGAATGGCCCAGGCTATTGGACGAGATGCTGTTGCCCCATTCAAAGGCGAATTTCTCGGCCTCGAAGAAATCATCGGCCGACAACTGCAGCTCTTCCAGCAGGCGTTGCATCTCGTCCTGGTTCTGTTCGACCTGCTCGGTACATTCGACCAGCTTGAGCACCGTGCCATAGAAGCCGGTACGGCGCAGCAGCGCTTCGCGGATCTCGGTACTGACGGTGATCTGGCGCAGCACGGTTTCCATGCTCATGCCGAACAATGCATCGACCAACGACATGATGCCGACGGTAAACGCCATCTCGGACATCTTGCGCCGGCCGGGCCGGATCCTGGCCGCGATCAGCTCGAGCATCTTGCCGCGGGTGGCGGCCAGGATCATCAATGGCGAGAGCGCATTGGAGCGTTCGCTATCGGTATTGGCGAACAACAGTATCTGCAGCCAGCGCTTGAGCTGGCGCCGACCCAGCACGATCAGCGCCTGTCCCAGCGAATCGATGAACTTCTGGAATCCGTAGACCGGGGTATTGACCAGGCGCAGCAGCGTCAGCGACAGGGCTACGTCGCGCTTGATGTAGCGCACGATCTCGCCGTTGTCGACATTGCGCACCAGGAGCGTGAGCAGATGCATGATCACCACCTTCGAGGCCTCCAGCTTCTTGCCCTGGAGGATCATCGGCTTGGCGAAGTAGTAACCCTGGAAATAATCGAAACCGAAGGTGATGCATTCGCGGAACTGCTCCAGCGTCTCGACCTTCTCGGCCAGCAATTCCTTCTGGGCGCGCTTGAAATGCACCGACAGCTTGAGCAACTTGCTGGGATCGACTTCCATTACGTCGATCTTGATGATCTTGATCATCGGCAGCAGTTGCTCGATCTCTTCCGATTCGGCCACCACGTCGTCCAGCGCAAACACATAGCCTGCCTTGACCAGTTCGCGCACCCGCGCCACCAGTTCAGGCGTGACCCGCACCGTCTCCAGGATCTCGAGCACCACTTTGTCGGCCGGCAGGAAATAGACGAAGTCGCTCAGCAACACCGCCGCATCGACATTGATGAAGCCCTGCAGGTTGCCGATCACATTGGCCAGGCCCAGCTCGGAGGCGTGCGCGATGACCGCGGCAGTGGCTGTGACGTCGTCCTTGACATTGGCCGGACCGAAGGCTGCGTTGCGAAACAGCAGTTCGTATCCGATCAGCTCTTGCTCACGATTGAGGATGGGTTGCCGGGCGAGGTAGAAATCCAGCGCATGCTGCCCGGAGGAAGATGGTTGAGGCTGGTCAGTCATGAGCGATTTTTTTAGGACCCCGGGGCATGGCGATAGTATTTATTCTCGGCAACGAACTATTGTATGCCGTATCGGCACCGTCATTCGCATTTACGAACGGCCGTGCTGTAAAAAAATCACACAAAGTCACCGCATTAACACGGCTAACCCGCGTCATGCCTCGCCTGCCTCCAGCACGAATTCGGCGCTATCGTCGGCGCCCAGCGTCTGCACCAACCAGGGCATGACCTCGCGCAGCATCGGCTCGAGCGTCCACGGCGGGTTGAGGATGAACATGCCGCTATTGTGCAGCCCGAAGCCATCCGGCGCGGGACCATGGATGGCCAGGGTGACATTGAGCCAGCTCTTGGCGCCCAGGCGCTTCAAGCGTTCGGCCAGCTGGCGCGATTCGTTGCGTTGCAGGACCGGATACCAGACCGCATAGACGCCGGTCGGGAAACGCACCAGCGCATCCTTGAGCACTTCGACCACGCGGCCATAGTCGCGCTTGTCCTCGTAGGGCGGATCGATCAGCACCAGGCCACGGCGCGAGGGCGGCGGCAACAGTGCCTTGAGCCCGGCGAAGCCGTCGGCGCGATAGACCAGCACCCGCTTGCCGCGCGCGGCGGGGCGCTGGCCCTGGGCCTGCGCATGGGCTTCGAGCTTGCGGAAGTTATCCTCGAGGATCTTGACTTCGGACGGGTGCAGCTCGAACAGGCGCAGCCGATCCTGCTCGCGCATGATCTTCTCGGCGCAATAGGGCGAGCCCGGGTAGTAACGCAATTTGCCGCTGGGATTGAGCGAACGCACCAGGTCGACGTACTGCTTGACGGCCTCCGGCATGTCACGCAGATTCCACAGCGGCGCGATGCCGGTCTCGTACTCGGCGTTCTTGCTGGCGTAGTCGCCATCGAGCGCATAGACGCCGGCACCGGCATGGGTGTCGATCACCATGTAGGCCGGGTCCTTCTGACCCAGGTACTGCATCAATTGAATCACCACCATGTGCTTCAGGACGTCGGCGTGATTGCCGGCATGGAAGGCGTGGCGGTAACTCAGCATGGAAATCTGCTCTTCAGGATAAAAGTGGGATGGCGGACAGCGAACTTGGCTGCCACACGTTAGCGCAAACACCGCAATAGCAAGTGGCTAACAGCAAAACGTTTGGCATTCTAACAAGGATACGAGGGCAATAGGGCCGGGCCTCCCGGATTTGTTACAAAGAAGCATCAGGCGCCGGCGCGGTCGAGACGAAAATAGGCGTCCAGCAGCGAGGTCTTGTAGACCACGCCAAGCAATCGTGGATCGTCGGCGCTGGCGATCACCGGCAGCCGCTCGCCCTGATGATCGAGGAACAACTGCAGCGCTTCGCCCAGCGACATCTCGGGGGTCACCTCGTGCAGGAAATGCGGCCGCAGGAAGTCGCGCGCGGTGCGCCCCGCCGTCTGCTTGTGATCGAGCAGCCACGAAGTGATGTCCTGCAACGCCACCACGCCCTGGTAGCGCTCGCCATCGTCGACCACATAGGCGTACTTGACCGGGTACTTCAGGAACACCGCACTGACCTCTTCGATGCTGGCATCGTCGCGCAGCACCGTCTCGGCCGGTCGGATCAACTCACTCATGTGTGTGCCGCGCAGGCGCAGGCGCTCTTCGGCGTCGCGATGGCGCTTGAGGGTGATGTCGTACATCGAGCGTCCATCCAGCCCGCGCGCCACCACATAGGCCACCACGCAAGAGAGCATCAGCGGCAGTACCACCTGGTAGCTCAACGTCATCTCGAAGATCATCAGGATCGCCATCAATGGCGCATTCGAGGCCGCCGCCAGGAACGCGCCCATGCCCACCATGGCATAGGCGAAGGGTTGCGACACATGCATCGGCAACCAGGCCTGGGCGGCGTCGCCGAACAGCAGGCCCACCGCCGCCCCCACGAACAGCACCGGGGTGAAGATACCGCCCACCGCGCCAGAGCCGACCGTGATGGCGGTGGCCAGCGCCTTGATCACCAGCACCATCAGCACCGTCTGCCACAGCCAGTCGGTGTGCAACAGCGAATTGACCAGGTCGTAGCCGTTGCCCCATACCTCGGGCACCTGCACCGAGATCAGCCCGACCAGCAGCCCGCCCACGCCCAGGCGCACCGGCAACGGCATGCGCCAGCGGGAAAACAGGGTCTTGCCCAGTTCGAGCAGGCGCAGGAACTGCGGCGCCAGCAGCCCCGCGATCACCCCCAGGATCACGAACAACGCCACTTCGAGGCCGGCGATCTCGGGAAAGAACGGCATTTCGTAGGCAGGCTTGTAGCCGGGCAGTTCGCGCATGGTGATGTTGGCCACCACCGACGCCACCACCACCGGTCCGAAGCTTTCCATGACCAGCGAGCCCAGCACGATCTCGGTGATGAAGAAGGCGCCGGCGATCGGGGCGTTGTAGGCCGAGGTGATGCCGGCGGCGGCGCCGCAGGCCACCAGCAGGCGCAGCCGCGAACTGGGAAAGTGCGAGAACTTGCCCACCAGCGAAGCGCACAGCGCAGCCAGTTGCACCATCGGCCCTTCGCGGCCGATCGACCCGCCCGAGGCGATCGTGGCCAGCGACGATGCGCTGCGCAGCAGGGTATGACGCACCGCAATGACGCCGTCGCCGATGGCCACCGCCTCCATGTAGTCGCCGCCGGGTCCGGCCGGCATGCGCCTGGCCCACAGCAGGAACAGCCCGGCCACCACGCCGCCGCCGGCCGGCAGCGCCACCCGCCAGTACCATGGCAGGCCGCGGGCGATCTCGACGAAGCTGCCGCTGTGTCCGGTCAGCAGTGCCTGCAACAGGCTGATGGCCTCGCGGAAAACGACCGTGGCCAAGGCACCGACGAAACCGGCCAGCGCCCCCCACAACAGCATCGAATGGTTTTCCGAGACGCGACAGGCATTGAGTACCCGCAGCCGATACCTGATCCACGAATCACGCATCGCCGGCATCCTCCGGAGGCGGATTCATCAGCGTACGCAAATGGGCCAGGTCGGCCGCGATGCTGTTCTCGGCCTTCTTCTGCATGCGCCGGTAGCGTGCCAGCACCGCCAGTCCGGATTCGGTGACCACGGCGCCACCGCCGCGGGCGCCGCCAGTGGCGGTACTGACCAAGGCGCTCGCGAAACAGCTGTTCATTTCCTCGACCAGCAACCAGGCGCGGCGATAAGACATGCCCATTTCACGCGCCGCGGCCGAGATCGATCCGCAGCGCTGGATGGCCTGCAGCAGATCGGCCTTGCCGGGGCCGAAGGCGATGGCGTCGCCCTGCATCAGGCGTACACGGATGGTCTTGGAAGAGGTAGTCACTGGGTCTGGTGCTATCGCGAATGGCAAATATGCGCGTGATTGTACAAGGGCCGCCGCATGCAGGCGAACAGCTACGGGCACATGGCCACGGTACAGCCAGCACCGGATTGACGCTCGTTATATCCTTGCGTATATTCCGATGCTTTCGTCGGCCACCGCCGCCCTCTTTCCCAGTCCACTACAGGATCATCCATGCGTCCGACAACCCGCCTGAAAACCTTCCTTGGCACCGCACTGCTGGTCTCGGCCAGCGCCGCCCATGCCACCGACCTGGTGGTCTCGGCCGCCGCCAGCCTGACCAATGCCTTCAAGGATCTGTCGCAGTCGTTCGAGCAGCAGAACCCGGGGGTGAAGGTAATCACCAATTTCGGCGCTTCCGACATCCTGATGCAGCAGATCGTGCGGGGCGCGCCGGCCGACGTATTTGCCTCGGCCGACCAGACCGCAATGGACAAGGCGGTGGCCGAAAAGGCGGTCGACGGGGCCACCCGCAAGAATTTCGCGGCCAACCAGATCGTGCTGATCGTGCCGTACGACAGCAAGCTGCAACCGGCCACGCTAGCCGATCTCACCCGCCCCGACTACCGCCGTGTCGCACTGGGCAATCCGGCCTCGGTACCGTTCGGCCGCTATACCAAGACCGCGCTGGAACAGGCAGGACTGTGGGCGCAGGTGTCGGCCAAGAGCGTCATGGCCGAAAACGTGCGCACCAGCCTCGACTATGTGGCGCGCGGTGAAGTCGACGCCGGCTTCGTGTTCGCCACCGACGCGGCCGTCATGCCCGACAAGGTCAAGGTCGCCGTGCGCATTCCCTCGGACGCACCTGCCACCTACCCTATCGCTCTGACGGCCGGCAGCCAGCACAAGGAATTGGCCGCCAGGTTCGTCAGCCATGTGCTGTCGCCGGCCGGCCAGGCGGTGCTGGCGCGCTACGGCTTCCTCAAACCCTGATCTCCGGCGATGCATCCGGTCTGGACGCCACTGCTGCTGTCGCTGAAGGTCGCCGGCCTGGCCACGCTGCTCAATGCGGTGCTGGGCGTGGCCGCTGCCTATGGCCTGTCGCGCTGGCGCTCGCCCTGGCGCGACCTGGTCGATTCGGTGTTGACGCTGCCGCTAGTCCTGCCGCCGACCGTGCTGGGCTATTACCTGCTGGTGGTGTTCGGCCGCCGCGGCGCCTTGGGCGCCTGGCTGGAAAGCTGGGGCATACAGCTGGTATTTACCTGGCAAGGTGCGGTGCTGGCGTCGACCATCGTCGCTTTTCCGCTGGTGCTCAAAGCGGCCCGGGCCGCCTTTGAGAACGTCGACCACCAATTGGAAAACGCCGCCCGGGTGCTCGGTGTGTCGCAGGCCGGCGTGTTCTTCCGGGTCAGCCTGCCGCTGGCCAAGCGTGGCATCGCCGCCGGCGTATTGCTGGCCTTAGCCCGCGCATTGGGCGAGTTCGGCGCCACGCTGATGGTGGCCGGCAACCTGCCCGGTCGCACCCAGACGCTGTCGGTGGCGATCTATGAAGCGGTACAGGCAGGTGATGACGCTGCCGCTACCACCCTGGTGGTGATCACCTCGATCACCTGCGTGGCGGTACTGATGCTGGCAGGCCGATTGGTGCCCGACCGTTCGCACCTGATCGTGCGCTGAATCTTGCCATGACCATCGAACTCCAGATCAGCAAGAGCCTGCACGCCGGCGATCGCAGCTTCGAGCTCGATATCGGCTTTGTCGCTGCCAGCCATCGTGTGGTGCTATACGGACCGTCCGGCTCGGGCAAGAGCCTGACCTTGAAGGCGGTGGCCGGACTGATGACCCCCGACGCCGGCCATATCCGGCTTAACGGGCGTACCCTGTTCGATAGCGGGCAAGGCATCGACCTGCCACCGCAGCGACGCAATGTGGGCTACCTGTTCCAGGACTACGCCCTGTTCCCACACCTGACGGTGGCCCAGAACATCGCCTTTGGACTGGCGCGCGGCTGTTTCAACCTGCGCCGACCGGGGACCCATCCGGCGGTGCAGAAATGGCTTGCCGCCTTCGAGCTGCAAGCCATCGCCGGCAGCTATCCGAACCAGATCTCGGGCGGCCAGCGGCAGCGGGTAGCGCTGGCCCGCGCGCTGGTGTCGACGCCCGACATCCTGCTGCTCGATGAACCCTTCTCGGCGCTGGACCCGGCGCTGCGCCAGCGCATGCGCCACGAACTGGCCGAACTGCAGCAGCGGCTGCAGGTACCGATGCTGCTGATCACGCACGATCCAAGCGACGTCGAGGCCCTGGGCGATACCGTCTTCGAGGTGGACCACGGACGCATCGCCCGCCCGGGGTAAGGCCCGTCGATACGGCAACGCCGTCGGCCGCCCCCGCGGTATGAAAATGAATATATACCTCGTCACCACACCTCGCTTGGCTAGCATGGCACCTACGACATTTCCCTCATGGAGTGACCAAGGAGCCGATCATGACGATCACCAGATTCCCCTTTCAGCCTGCGCCCGCCTCCCCCTCGCCGGGCACGATCAAAGCCGAGCCGGCCGGCAGCGGGCGGCGCCGGCGCGGCATCAGGCCGGGCAGTAACGCCGGCAAGGTGATTGCCTCGCTGGGCAAGGCGCCCCAACGGGCTGCGGCTTTGGCCAGGCCGGGCACTGCCAAGGCAGGCTCGGGCAAGCAGGCCTTGCCTGCGGCACGCAATCCGTTGCCCACCCCCTCGCTATCGCCAACGATCAAGCCCGCGCCCACCATCGCGGCGCCAATCCATTCGTTCTCCGTCCACACCTCGATCTCACGCAGTTCGAGCAAGCCATCTCCGAGCGGTGGAGCGCCCATCCTCAGCGTGTCGTCGCACCACTCCCAGAAGACCTTCCGTACCTCGTCAGCCAGCCAGGCAAGGCCGCCGACGATCAAGCTGCCCGACACTGCGACCGAGGCGATCCAGGCCACCAGCCAGCTCGGCGCTACCACGGTCGCCAATTTCGGCACCGAAATCGGCAAGGACATGACTTCCAAGGGTATCAACCAGGCCATCAAGTCGGGCACCCAGACGGTGTCCAAAGCCGCATCCAGGATCACCGCCAAGGGGGTGGAAAAGAGCGTCAAGACCGAGGCACGGCTCGATAGCGCGACCACCGGCCCCACTATCCAGGCAGGCCAATGGCCAGCATCGGCGGCAGAAAACCGGGCACCCGGCCAGCCTGTGGTCCAACCGGCGCGGCCACCGGGCCAGACGGAGCCGGCGCTGGATTTGCAGGCTGTCACCCGGCAGGCCGCACGCCAGTACCTCAAGTCCCAATTCGGACTCGACATCGATCCTGGCCAATACTACCTGGTGCGATTCAAGCCGTCGCAAGCTAGCGACGGTCTCGCCGCCGACCTGCGTCAGCACGGTGGCGACGATATCGAGCAACGGATCAGCCTGCTTGACCTGATGAACCAGGGCGTTGGCAAGCCGGCAAGCGAGGACATGGCGCCCGCCGGGGGCCGCTACGGCATCTACTCGCAGCAGCAGATCGAACGCGGCGGGCTGATCACAGCCGACCAGCAGGACCTTGCTGCCAAACCGGCCCGGTTCGCGCCCTTCATGCCGGTCTCGACGGCCGAGGTCTACGCCGGCATCCCCCATAGCGCACTAAACCCCAAACTTCTCATCGACCACATAAGCAGGGCACCCGGGCAAGGCGGATATAA
Source organism: Herbaspirillum sp. YR522 (assembly GCF_000282575.1). GTDB lineage: Bacteria > Pseudomonadota > Gammaproteobacteria > Burkholderiales > Burkholderiaceae_D > Herbaspirillum. Next base: position 25,467 of record NZ_AKJA01000019.1, read on the forward strand.
AGTGCAGCAAGCGTTTTCCGACTATCTCTCCAGGCACCAAGAGAAGATCGTGGCCGACCTGGGCCAATCGCGCAAGCTAGCCGGGGTCGTGGCGGCATTCGCCGCCGAGAAGGCCGGTGACATTACCCAGCAAGAAAAGGCGGGTTTCTTGCGCGCACTGGAAAACGGTAGCGGGACGGCGCGAGACGGCGAGGAACTCGATGTCTCGCCGCTTAAATTCGGCAAGTATTTCTCCAGCAATGCCTTACGCGTGGATTGGGGCGACCGGGCGCTCTATTACCTGCCCGGTGAAGAACGTCCGCTGAGGGCGTTCGCCAGCGAACAGAGCGCCTGGGACGAGTGGTTCGGCCCGATGCTGGCCGGGCCGCAGACAGGCGAGGCATTCCTGGCACGCCAATTCCCCGTGACCGGCCTCGGATACAGGGAATTCAAGCAACAGTTCAAGGACGACTATGCGTTCGAACAAGACCCGTTGGCGCCACAGATCGAGGGCCAGGAGCCCATGCGCTATCTGGTCGAGTTGCGCCTGGAAGATATGCAGAGCGAGATAAGCTCAAGCTATGACCGCGGCCTGCGCGGTTGGGATTGACATCGGCAACGGGGGCGCGGGCGCGGCGACCATCGGCAGGCACGGCGGGCCGATGGTCGCGCGAAATCAGGCGACCTTCTTCTGTATCGTCGGCGCCTCGAAGAACTGTTCATCCTCGGTCGAGCCATGCAAGGCAGTGGTCGACGATTGACCTTGCTGGATCGCCTGGGTCACCGCATCGAAATAGCCGGTACCGACTTCGCGCTGGTGCTTGACCGCGGTAAAGCCCTTGTCGGCGGCGGCGAATTCGGATTCCTGCAGTTCGACGAAGGCCGACATCTGGCGCCGCGCATAACCATGCGCCAGGTTGAACATCGAATAATTCAGCGCATGGAAACCGGCCAGCGTGATGAACTGGAACTTGTAGCCCATCTCGCCCAGTTCGCGCTGGAACCTGGCGATGGTGGTGTCGTCCAGGTTCTTCTTCCAGTTGAACGATGGCGAGCAGTTATAGGCCAGCAGCTTGCCCGGAAACCTGGCGTGGATGGCTTCGGCGAAGGTCTTGGCAAAGGCCAGGTCGGGCTTGCCGGTCTCGCACCAGACCATGTCGGCGTACTCGGCATAGGCCAGCCCGCGCGAGACGGCCTGGTCGATCCCCGGGCAGGTCTTGTAGAAGCCCTCGACGGTGCGCTCGCCGGTGACGAAGGCGCGATCGTTGTCGTCCACGTCGGACGTGAGCAGATCGGCCGCTTCGGCGTCGGTGCGGGCAATGACCAGCGTGCGGGTACCCATGACATCGGCGGCCAGGCGCGCGGCGTTGAGCTTCTCGACTGCCTCGCGGGTCGGCACCAGCACCTTGCCCCCCATGTGACCGCACTTCTTGACCGACGCCAGTTGATCCTCGAAGTGGACGCCGGCGGCGCCCGCCTCGATCATCGATTTCATCAGCTCGAAGGCATTGAGCACACCACCGAAACCGGCCTCGGCGTCGGCCACGATGGGCGCGAAGAAGTCGATATCATCCTTGCCCTCGGACCACTGGATCTGGTCGGCCCGGGCCAACGTGTTATTGATCCGCTTGACCACCATCGGCACCGAATTGGCCGGGTACAGGGATTGGTCGGGATACATCTCGCCGGCCAGGTTGGCGTCGCCGGCGACCTGCCAACCCGACAGGTAGATCGCCTTCAGGCCGGCCTTGACCTGCTGCATGGCCTGGTTGCCGGTGAGCGCACCCAGCGCATTGACGAATGGTTCGTTGTTGACCAGGGCCCACAACTTGTCGGCGCCGCGCTTGGCCAGGGAATGCTCGACCTGCAGCGAGCCACGCAGGCGAACCACATCGGCGGCGGTGTAGTTGCGCTTGATGCCCTTCCAGCGCGGGTTTTCCGCCCAATCCTTTTCCAGGGCCTGGATCTGCTGTTGACGTGTGCTCATGGTGATCTCCTTGTTGGTCATGTTGAGTGGTTCGAAAAACGGTTGGAAACGGGTGATGCCATGACTTCATGGTAGGCCGCCGTGTGCGCAGCAACAATGTCTTGTATAAGATATAGGTAAAATTTTTTACTTAATTAAATCAAATACTTAAAATCTGTTTTTTGCGATACGAAACAAAATTTCTGGCCGTGAAATATCCGTTTGGTGCTCTGCACGCGCACTTTTCACCATGCGAAATGAAAAATTCTCATCGTGAAATGCCGGCACGGTTGCGCTGCCGCGCTAGGCTCTTGCATAATAAAAGTAACAAGGGAGACATGATGGCCTCAAGAGAAGAAACACTGGCGGCGTGGCGCCAGCAGGAACAACAAGTACGGGCGCGCCTGGCCCCGGCCGGGGTGTCGAGCCTGGACCAGCTCAAGGCCGGCAGCGGCATGGAGTTCCTGCAGCGCATCTGGGATGGCCTGCTGCCATCGGTGCCGATCGGCGAGACCCTGGACTTCATTCCAGTCGAGGGTGAACCGGGCCGCATCGTATTCCAGGGCACGCCCGACAGGCGCCACTACAACCCGCTGGGCAGCGTCCATGGCGGCTATTTCTGCACCCTGCTCGATTCGGCCGTGGGCTGCGCGGTGCACTCGATGCTGCCCCAGGGCATGGGCTACACCACGCTCGAATTGAAGGTCAACCTGGTGCGTGCGCTGACCGACAAAAGCGGCCCGGTGCGCGCCGAGGGACGTGTGATCCAGGTCGGCAAGCAGGTCGGCATCGCCGAGGGACGCATCGTCGACGTCGATGGCCGGCTGTATGCCCACGCCACCACCACCTGCCTGGTATTCGCGTTGCCCTGAACGGCGGCCGACCGGCGATCCCGCTTTTCGTTCACAGGATTTGTTTGCATGCGCGCCCCGCATGTCGGTTGTCTAATAAGGCAAGAAGGCACAAAATGAGCGCCTGACTCTTTGCCGGTCATCACGACCTCGACGCCATTCATGCATTACGCCCTGGACATCCGTACCTTCCTCTTCAGTCATTATTTCTATACTGGGGTGCGGATCGCCATCGGCGTGGTCGGCCTGACCATGCTGGTCTATAACGTGGCCGACATGCAGACCACCATGACCGTGTTCCTGGGGGCCCTGTGCACCAGCCTGATGGACCTGCCCAGCCCGCTGCGGCACAAGTTCAACGAGATGCTGGCCGGAGTGTTGCTGTGTACCCTGGTGATGCTGGTCATCAGCCTGTGCGCCCCGGTGCCCTGGCTGGTCAGCGCGATGATGGTGCTGGTCAGTTTCTTTGCCAGCATGATGGTGGTGTACGGCAAGAAGACCATGCCGCTGCAGTTCGCCGCACTGATGGTGATGACGCTGTCGATGGAAAACCAGGTGCCGTTCGCGGCTGCCTTCCTGCACAGCGGGCTGTTCCTGTGCGGCGGCCTGGGCTACCTGGCCTATTCGATGGCGGTGTCGTGGTTCCTGCGGCGGCGCATCAAGCAGCAGGTACTGGCCGAAGCCCTGTTCGAGCTGGCCCGCTACCTGCGCATCAAGGCCGATTTCTATGACGTGCGCTGCGACCTGGCAGCCCAGTTCAACCAGCTGGTCCGCCAGCAGATCGTGGTGGCCGACAAGCAGCAGGCTTCACGCGACCTGATCCTGCGCGACCTGCATACCAAGCAGGACGGCCTGCTGGTGCAGGTCCACCTGTCGATGCTGGAACTGTACGAGCAGGTACTGTCGACCCACGCCGACTACGCCTACCTGCGCAATCATTTCGGCGACGGCGACGTGATGATCTTCCTGCGCGACCTGGCCAACAAGACCGCCGAGGACATCGAATCGATCGCCTACGCCATCACCCGCAAGAAGGCCTCCACCCCCACCGTCAACTACAAGGCCGAGCTGCGCGCGATCCAATACGAGACGCAGCAGATGGCCCACTCCGGGACGGTGCCCGACGAGGCGCTGACCATCCTGCGCGTGACCTACAACAAGATCGGCGACATCATCGAGCTGATCGGCCAGTTGCACCAGGCCACCCAGAACCCGGTCGATCCGCTGCCGATATTGCCGGGTGCGGACATGACGCCTTTCCTGACCCAGCAGAAGTTCAAGTTCAACATGCTGCTGGTGAACCTGCGCTGGCAGTCGCCCATCTTCCGCTTTGCCATCCGGGTGGCGCTGGCGGTGACCACCGGCCTGTGGATTGCCAACCACCTGCCCTACATGGCACATGGCTACTGGATCGTGCTGACCATCGTCATCATTCTCAAACCCAATTTCAGCGCCACCAAGCAGCGCATGGCGGACCGCCTGATCGGCACCGTCATCGGCTGCCTGATCACGGCCCTGATACTGCGCTTCGTGCATAACCCGATGGGCCTCATGGCGGTGCTGTTCGCCGCCAGCGTGGCCGCGCCCGCCTTCACCTACGTCAAGTACCGCTACACCGCCATCGCCGCCTCGGTGCAGATCCTGATGCTGCTCAACCTGCTGTTGCCGGCCGATCACCAGGGCGTCATCAGCGAGCGCCTGATCGACACCGTCATCGGCGTGGTCATTGCCACCATCTTCAGCTACGTGCTGCCGGCCTGGGAATATCGCGACCTGCCCAAGCTGCTGCACAACGTGCTCAAGTCGAGCCAGCGCTATCTCAATGCCAGTCGCGACATGCTGGAAGGACGGGTCAAGGATGACTTCTTCTACCGGGTATGCCGCAAGGGCTTCATGGACAACCTGTCGGCACTGGTGTCGGCGCTGGTGCGGATGATGGACGAACCGGTCACCAAGCAGCGCGCGGTGCGCGAGCTGAACCGCTTCATCGTGCAGAACTACCTGGTGGCAGCGCACATCGCGGCGCTGCGGCTGATGATGCGGCGGCACCTGGAAAACATTCCCGAAGGTCCGGTCATCGGCTTGATCGAAAGCACCTACCGCGAAGCCAGCCAGCACCTGGACGAGGCCCAGCGGATCCTGGCGGCGCGCCCGAAAAAACGCGCCGGCGGCAGCGCGGCGGCGCCCGCGCCGGCAGCACTGGAGGATACCGCCACCGAGATGGTCGGCCCGCAGCCGCCGCAGCCGGTGCCACCGGAAGCCAGCGCCTGGTCCGGCTGGGGCAACCTGCAGCGGCGCACCAGCCTGCTCAACCAGGACCTGCGCGAGATCGTCGCCCAGACTGCCACCATCGACAAGATACTGCGCCAGAACTAGCACCCGGCATCGCCGCGCCCGCGCATGGGGCGCGCCTGTCTCCTGCCGCCGCCCTGGCGCTAAACCGACAGCATGCGATGCAGGCGTTTCTGGTCGAACATGCGGGAGTCGGCCACCCGCAGCAGGGTCTCGACGTCGAGCCCGTCTTGCGGATACAAGGCCACGCCCACCGAGGCGTCGACCAGGTATTGATGGCCGTCGCGGCCATCGATGGGACGATTGACGCCATGCCGCAGCTTGTCGGCGATACTACGCGCCGAGGCGATGTCGGACAGGCCGTGCAGGTAGATGACGAATTCGTCGCCGCCGAAGCGCGCCACCGCGTCGTCATGGCGCAAGCCCTTCTTGAGCCGGGCCGCGATCGTCACCAGCACGCGGTCGCCTTCGTCGTGCCCATGCTCATCGTTGACGGCCTTGAAGCGGTCGAGGTCGATGAACAGCAAGGCGAACTGCAATGGCGTGGCCTCGGTGGCATTGCGCCGCCGAAAATCGATCTGGGCGATCAGCGAATCCCGGTTCAGCACGCCGGTGAGACGGTCGGTGCGCAGGTTGTGCTCCATTTCCTGGAAGCTTTGCGCCAACTGCCCGATTTCGTCATTGCGATCGATATTGAGGGCCGGGAACGGCCCGCCATCGCCGATGCTCCTGGCCGCCAGCGTCAGCTTGCGGATATCGCGCAAGACCCAGCGCAGCAACATGAACCCGATTACGAAGGTCAGGCATACCGCCACCAGCCCCAGCAGCAAGGTCTGGTAGACGCCGCCGGTGACCGACCCCAGGAAGTCCGAACGGGGCGCGGCACTGATGGATAACCAGTCCAGTCCGGCGGCATCGTGATGCAGGCGGAACGCCACCTCGACCTTGCGGCCGTCGCATTGCGCGCCCAGCAACACCAGTTGCCCCGGCTGTACCTGGTTTGAAGCCAGGTACAGGCGTACCTGCTCGAAGGCTTCCTGTACCAGCGGCGAACGACTCTGCGAGGCCAGCAGGCGCACGAACTCGCCCGAATCGCCCTTGACCTCGTGCAGCGGTTCGCTGATCGACGAGGCCACCATCTCGCCCTTGAGCTCGGCCACGAAGGCCACCCCGTTGGGACCCAACGGCAGGTTCTGCAGGAACACGGTGAGATGGCGCAGGCCGATGCTGCTGTTGGCCACGCCCAGGAAAGTGCCGTCGACATCGTAGACCGGCTTGGACAGGTTGATGCCCAGGTACTTGAGCCGGAAGTCGGTATAGACCGACGACCAGGTTTCGCGCCCGCGCTCGACCGCCTGCAGGTACCACGGGCGCTGGCGCGGCTCGTAGTCCTGCTCGGCCACCAGTTTCATCTCGGTGCCCGGTCCGCGCAGGTGGTAGACGTAGTTCTTGCCGCCCGGCTCGCGCACGCTGTACATGAATACGCTCGGGCTTTCCTGCTTGATGCCCAGGAAACTGCCATCGACGCCGCCGAAATAGACGTAGCTGGGATCGTCGAACAGTGCATTGGCCAGCCACAGGCGTTCTTCCAGCCGCTGGCGATCCTTGGCAAAGGGCAATACGGCCGGCGGCAATGCGGCATCCTTGGACGGCACCGGCGGCGGCGCTACCACGTTGAGGCTCTCGCGGGCCGACAGCGTCTGGCGCTCGATGGCCTGGTTGACGCGCCCCATGATCTCCATGAGCGCATTGCGGGCCAGGACCTCGGTGGCGTCGTCGCCGGCGCGATAGAGGAACCATCCTATGGTCAACGCCAGGCATACCATCAGGAACACGAACGGCAAGATGAATAGCCGCTGCAGGGACGATCGTTTCAGAATCGCCCCCTGTTTCCCATGCTGCTAACGAATTTCCCCATGTGCCCCCAGCCGACGTGCATTGATAAGGCAGCGCGGCGCGGCATGAAGCACTTGCGCCGATCATCTGCTTGGCCAACCAGACATTTTATGCGAAACCTCCGCAATCCTGCCTATCGGAAAGACCCACAGATGTTCGGACTGCTTGGCTACTGCGTAGTAGATATCACACTCGTCGCATTATCGGACAAGATTTTTCATCCAGCGGGACAATCTGCTGCATCTTGGTCACAGATTGTCCGAAAGGAATTGCCAAAAACATAACAGGCGAAAAAAAACGGCGGCCACACCGTCCGGGTGTGGCCGCCGCTTGCGGCTCCGGAAAAAA
>NZ_AKJA01000020.1 GCF_000282575.1 Herbaspirillum sp. YR522
CCCCTGCGCCAGCCGCTGCGCGGCTTCCTGCAGGGCGTTGGCCAGGCCATTGACGTTGACCCCGGCACGTTGCAGCAACGAGCGTGCGCCGCCACCCTCCTGGTTCAACAGGGCCGTGATGAGATGTACCGGGTCGATGTATTGATTGTCGCGGCCGACCGCCTGCGATTGGGCGTCGGCCAGTGCTTCCTGCAATTTGGTAGTCAGTTTGTCGAGACGCATGATGGGCTCCAATTTTTCAATGAATAGAAAATTGGGCCGGCGATTTGAATTTCAAGCAAATCGGCTTGACCTGGATCAGGTTTACCGATACCAGCAGGTGCCCGCTCAGGCGGCGTTGTCCTGGGCGGTCGGGATGCCGGCCAGCTCGTCGCGCAGGCTGCCGATACGCTCCAGCGCCTGGTGGTCTTCCTGCAGTGCCTTGTCCACGCTTTCGTGCATCCAGTCGACCCAGGTGCTGATCTTGGCATCGAGGTACTGGCGCGACGGATAGAGCGCATAGACGCCCATCTGCTGCATGCGGTGCTGTGGCAGCACGCGGGCGATGGTACCGGCGCGCAACGGGTCCACCGCCGAATAGATCGGCAGCACGCCGATGCCCATGCCTTCCCGGATGGCCACCAGCATGGCCTCGGCCACGTTGACCTGGAAATGACTCTTGACGCCGATGGTGTCGGTGCTGCCGTCGATGCCCTCGATCACCCATTCGTCCAGCGGCGACACCGGGCTCACCAGTTGCAGGCAGGCATGATGGTGCAGGTCCGCAGGCTTTTGCGGCGCGCCGTACTTGTCCAGATAGGCGGGCGACGCGCACAGCATGCTGTAGGTACTGCCCAGCTGGCGGAAGATCAAGCCCGAATCGGGCAACTCGCGCGCCAGCACCAGCGACACGTCATAGCCTTCCTCGAGCATGTCGGGAATCCGTTGGGCCAGGGTCAGTTCGATGGTCACATCCGGGTAGCGCTTGCGATAGTTCGAAATGGCGGGGATCACGTAGCGCTGTCCGAAACTGGTCATGGCATGGATCCGCAGGCGTCCCGACGGCTTGACGTAGGCCGCACTCGCTTCGGCCTCGGCCTCCTCGACGTAGGACATGATCTGCTGGCACCGCAGCAGGTAACGCTCGCCCGCCTCGGTCAGCGCCAGGCGGCGCGTGGTGCGGTTCAACAGGCGGGTGCGCAGGTGGCGTTCGAGATCGGCCACGGCGCGCGAGACGTGCGCCGTGGTCAGTTCCATCTGCTGGGCGGCCAGGGTGAAGCTGCCGGCGTCGACCACGCGTACGAAGACGCGCATGTTTTGCAGGGTATCCATTGTGTTCCTATGCGTAATCCTGCCAATTGCAGCCGCATGCCATGCGCAGGTAGGATGGCTCGCGTTCGGCGCCCTGGCGGAGGTGAGCATTGTTACCCAAAACGGCGCAATGATTATTGCAAATTCAGATATAACCCTTTGCGAATCGGCCAATTTTTCAAATGATAATTACAAAATACAATAGAGACCATCTGATATTTGCATATTTTTGGGTAATACAATGATCCGCCCTTCTTTCCATTTCCTGCCTGCCCTGTGCGTCATTGCGCTATCGCTGACAATGGCCGGCTGCGCCGACCAGGGCGGCATCAAGCCACAGGCGCAGGTGCGCGCGAGCGCCAGCCTCGATGTGGGCCAGGCGATCCGCCAGGCCGGCCCCGAGGCCGGCTGGCCCCAGCGTGCCTGGTGGCAGGTCTACCGCGATCGGCAGCTCGACGGCCTGGTCGCTCGCGCCGTGGCCGGCAATCCCAGCATGGCCATTGCCGCGGCGCGGGTGCGCCAGGCCCAGGGCATGGCGGTAACGGCGCACGCCGGGGAGTTGCCATCGGCCCAGCTGGACGCTTCCATCGGCCGCAAGGACTGGTCCGATAACGTCTACTATGGCGCCGCCTTTCGCGACCGCTTGACCTGGAACAATACCGCCACGTTGAGCCTGTCCTACAACGTCGACCTGTGGGACCGCAACAAGAACACCACCGAACGCGCCGAGGATGAACTGCGCGCGGTGGCCGCCGACGGGCGCGCCGCCCAGCTCGAACTGGAAAGCAACGTGGTGCGCGCCTACGTCCAGCTGGCGCTGCAATATGGCCTGCTCGACAACACCGAGGCCATGCTCAGGGAAGAACAGAAGATCGTCGACCTGGCGCACCGCCGTTTCAACGGCGGCATCGGCACCCAGCTCGAGATCACCCAGGCCGAGGGCAGCCTGCCGGAGACCCGGCGCCAGATCGAAGCGCTGCAGGAAAACATCGCGCTGGTACGCAACCAGCTGGCCGCCTTGCTGGGCCAAGGCCCCGGCGCCGGCGACGCCATCACGCGCCCGCAACTGGTACTGGATGCGCCCATCGGCCTACCCAGCGCCCTGCCGGCCGAGCTGGTGGGCCGGCGCCCCGACATCAGCGCCGCGCGCTGGCGGGTGCAGGCCGCCGGCCGCGGCATTGCCGTGGCCAAGGCGGCGTTCTATCCCAACATCAACCTGATGGCCGGGATCGGCCCGGCCGCCGCCGGTGGCGGCCTGTTCTCTTTTCTGAGCGCGCCCAACATCCAGACCAGCTACGGCCCGGCGATCTCGCTGCCGATCTTCGAAGGCGGCCGCCTGCGTGGCCAGTTGGCCGCCACCACGGCCGGCTACGACCTCGAAGTCGAGCGTTACAACCAGTTGCTGTCGCAGGCGCTCAAGGGCATCGCGGACCAGGTGGTGACCTTGCAATCGGTGCTGCGCCAGCAGCGCCAGGCAAGCGAGTCGATCGCCGCGGCCCAGAAGAGCGTCGACATCTCGACCCGCGCCTACCAGCGCGGCCTGACCGACTACCTCAACGTGCTGCACGCGCAAACCCAGTGGTTGCGCCAGCAGCAGATCGCGCAACAGTTGCAGGCCCAGCGCCTGGCGGCCTACGCCAGCCTGAGCGCAGCGCTGGGCGGCGGGCTTGAGTCCGAGCCGGCACCTGCCGGCGACGGCGCGCCATGAACCGCCCGGCCGACAACCCGGCGTTCCCGGTGCAACTGCGCGAGGCAGCCGCCGACTGGTGGCACAACGAACGTCCGACCTGGATCTACGTCTTCAAGATGGTCTTTGCCGCACTGCTGGCGCTGGGCATCGGCTACGCGCTCGACCTGCAATCGCCGCGCTCGGCGTTGATCACGGTGTTCATCGTGATGCAGCCGCAAAGCGGCATGATCCTGGCCAAGAGCTTTTACCGGGTCATCGGCACCCTGATCGGGTCGGCCGTGGTGGTGGTGTTCGTGGGGCTGTTTGCACAGACGCCGGAATTGTTCCTGATCGCCTCGGCCCTGTGGATCGGGCTGTGTACGGTGGGCTCGGCCCACAACCGCAATTTCCGCTCGTACGGTTTCGTGCTGTCGGGTTATACGGTGGCACTGATCGGCTTGCCGGCCGCGCTCAATCCCGGCACCACGTTCGACTCGGTGACCACCCGTGTCACCGAGATCACGGTCGGCATCGCCTGCGCCGGGCTGGTCAGCGCGCTGGTGTTTCCACAGGCCAGCGCGCCGGGCCTGGTCCGGGTGATCCGGGGCCGCTTCACCGCCTTCGTCGACCTGATCGGCGCCACCCTGGGCGGCACCGCCGACCGTCAGCAACTGGAGGCTACCAACGCCCGTTTCGTGGGCGACATCATCGGGCTGGAAGCGCTGCGCAGCTCGGCCATCTTCGAAGACCCCGAGATTCGCCTGCGCAGCGGCCGCCTGAGCCGCATGAACAGCGAATTCATGGCGCTGTCGACGCGGGTACATGCACTGCACCAGCTGCTCAACCGCCTGCACGCCAATCCGGCACCGGGAGCGGCGATCGTCATCGACGCGCTGTCGCCCTATTTTCGCGAAGTGCAGCCGCTGCTCACCCGCGGCAGCGGCGAGCCCGTCATGAGCGCGGTCGACGCCGCCGACGCCGGTCTCAAGCTGGAAGAGTACAAGCGCGAATTGCCGCGCCGGGTGCGCGCCACCCGCGACCGGTTGCCTGCCGATAGCGACAGCGTCATGCTGGACTTCGATACCGCCTCCGAGCTGCTGTACCGGGTCATCGACGACCTGCACGCCTATACCCTGACCTATGCCTCGCTGAACCAGCGCCGCCACGAGCGCGAGCAGTGGGACCACGCCTACACCGCCAAGACCAGCATGACCACCGCGCTCATCGCCGGCGCCCGCGCGGCCGTCACCCTGCTGTTGCTGTCGGCCTTCTGGATCCTCAGCGGCTGGCCCAGCGGCGACGTCGCGGCCCTCAATGCGGCCGCCTTCTGCGCCATCACCTCGGCCGCGCCGGACCCGGCCAAGGCAACCCGCACGGTGGCCATCGGCGTCGTGTTCGCCGCCATCGCCGGCTATGTCTACACCTTCCACCTGCTGCCCCGCATCGATGGCTACTGGATGCTGGCGGCGATGCTCGCGCCGGTGCTGATGCTGGCCGTGCTGCTGACCACCAAGCCCAGGTGGGCCGGCTACGGGCTGGGCATCTGCATCTTCTTCCCGTTCCTGGCGGTGCCGGACAACTTCGCCCATTTCAACGCGGCCGGCTATATCAACGAAGCCATCGCGCTGCTGGTGTCGCTCATCGTCACCGCCGTGGCCTTCATGCTGTTGCTGCCGCCTACCACCGACTGGACCGTGCGGGTGCTGGAGCGACAGTTGCGCAAGCAGGTGGTCGACGCCTGCTTCGGCAAGCTGGCGCACCTGGCACTGAAGTTCGAGAGCGGCACGCGCGACCTGATGCACCAGATCACCATGCTCACCAGCAGCCGCCCGGCGCTGCGCCAGAGTGCCTTCGGCTGGACCTTCGCCACGCTCGAGATCGGCCATGCCATCATCGAGCTGCGCACCGAACTCAACGGCATACGCAGCGAGCAACCCGACCTGCTGCCGCCGACCGCGCATGCCGCCCTGAACCGGCTGCGCGAGACCATCCCGGCGCTCTTCGCCAGCCCCACCCCGGCCACGCTGGCAGATGCCCTGGCCGCCAACGACCATGCCATCGAACAAGTCCAGCAAAGCATCGGGCCGCACTATCGGGAACGCAGCGAACGGCATCGCCTGCAGCGCACGCTGAGCTACCTGCACTTCATCCGTACCGCCCTGCTCGACCCGCAATCGCCGCTGCAACCGATGCGCACCGGCACCGACAGCACGCATCCAACGCCTTCCAGAGCCCGCCATGCCACGTGAGATCTCATTTTTCGACGCCTATATCCCGACCCTGCTGCTGCTGGTGCTGGTGGCCGGTGCGCTGGCGCTGGTGGCCGACCGCCTGCTGGTGCGTATCGGACTCTATGGCCTGGTCTGGCATCCGGCCCTGTTCCGGGTCAGCCTGTTCGTGTGCCTGGCCGCGGCACTGGGACTGGTCGTCTATGCCTAGCATGTCCAGCCACGGCGCCGGGCGCCCCTTTCAATAACCAGCACCACTACAAGATCAAGAAACACTCAGGAGTTATCATCATGTCGGTCAAATCGATACTTCGCGTCAGCATCACCTTGCTGATTTTCCTGCTGGCCATCTTCCTGGCCTGGACCCTGTGGCAGCACTACATGGTGTCGCCTTGGACCCGGGACGGCCGGGTGCGCGCCGACGTGGTCAATATCGCGCCGGACGTCTCGGGCCAGGTGGTGGCCCTGCCGGTGCGCGACAACCAGCAAGTCAGGAAAGGCGACCTGCTGATGGAAATCGATCCGGCCCGCTACCAGTTGGCGCTGCAACAGGCCGATGCCGCCGTGGCCGCACGCAATGCCGAACTCGATGTACGCCGGGCCGACGTCGAGGCGCGCCGCTCGGAGCTCAACATGCGCCGCGCCCAGGCCCGCCGACGCGCCGACATGGACGCCCTGGTGGTCTCGCGCGAAGCCCGCGAAGACGCCGGCAGCCAGGTCACCGCAGCCGACGCCCAGATGCAGGCGGCGCAGGCGCAGCTCAAATCGGCCCAGGCCCAGTACCAGGCTGCCGTGTCCCAGCGCGATACCGCGCGGCTGAACCTGGAGCGCACCAAGGTCTATGCGCCGGTCGACGGCTACATCACCAACCTGAACGTGCGCAGCGGCGACTACGCCAGCGCGGGTGCGGCCAAGATCGCCATCATCGACAGCAACTCGTTCTGGGTCTACGCCTATTTCGAGGAAACCAAGCTGCCGCTGCTGGCCATTGGCGACCGCGCCAGCATCCAGCTGATCAACGGCGCCACCCTGAGCGGCCATGTCGACAGCATCGCGCGCGGCATCTATGACCGCGACAATCCGCAGAGCCGCGAATTGATCGCCGACGTCAATCCCACCTTCAACTGGGTCCGTCTGGCACAACGCATTCCGGTGCGTATCCATCTCGACCAGGTGCCCCCATCGGTATTGCTGGCATCCGGCCTGACCTGCACCGTGGTGCTGCAACCCGGCAGCGGCCAGGCCCGCGCCAACCAGGCGGCGGCGCTGGCCCGATAGCCGCGCGCCCCTGTACTCGACGGCGACCTGCGGGTCGCCATTTTTTTTGATGTCGCGGGAATCTGCCCGAAGATATTTGAACTTAGTCAAATTTCAGCTTTTAAGCGACTTCCAGGGATGATTTATTTCACCAGGGAAACAATAATGGCGGTCTTCTGAAATGCTGCAAGGGTCGATCCTGCAAGCGCACCGGACCGGCCGGCCAATTGCGACGCGGCTAGCGCGTGGCATGCGGCGACGGCCGGGCTGGCCGGGATGGCCGATTTTGGCCGGCGGCATTTCCGACGTCCCTTCTTCCATTGGAGCCTTGCCATGAAAAAACCCGTTCTCGTCCTGCTTTGCATGTCGCTGTGGTCGCACCACGCCAACGCCGGTCCCAGCACCGAACTCAAGGTACGCGGCGTGATCAAGCCGGCCGCCTGCGCGCTGACCTTTGCCAATGGCGGCACGGTCGACGTCGGGGTCATCTCGAAACACCTGCTCAATGCCGAGCGGCGCACCTTGCTGCACGACGAGAAGGTCAACTTCACCATTGCCTGCGATGCGCCCACGCGCGTGTCACTGGACCTGACCGACCATCGGTCCGGCACCGCCGCGGCCAAGGCCTCGGCCAAGCCGCCGTCGTTCCTGTTCGGACTGGGCCAGGTCGATGGCAAGAACGTGGGTGCCTATACGCTGTCGTTCGACGAACCGCCACTGGCCGACCAGAAGACGATGCGCCTGGTCACGGCCGACAACCAGGTCGACTGGATGCGATCGCACTCGTTCCTGCTGCCCAATCGGCGCCATTCCTGGACCATCCACGACAACAACAACACGCCGACGGCGTTTTCCTCGATGACCGGGGTCATCGTGCTGGCGCCTGCGATCGCGCCCGCCAAGGATCTACCGACGATGGACGAGATCGCGCTCGATGGCCTGGCCAGCTTCGAATTGAACTATCCCTGAATGAGCGCTACGGCGCGGTCGTGGCAGTCCGTTCAGTCGAACAGGACCTGCCACACCAGCCACACGTTGGCGGCCGAAATGACGGCGAACAACAGCCATGCGGCAGCCGCGACCCACCAGCGGTTGACCAGCTCGCCCATCAGGTCGCGGCGGCTGGTGAGGCGAATCAGCGGAAACATCGCAAACGGCAGCTGCAGGCTCAGCACCACCTGGCTCAACACCAGCAGCTTGCCCACCGAATGCGGCCCCAGCGTGAGCACTCCCACCAGGGCCGGCACCAGCGCCAGCACGCGCGTGATGACGCGACGCTGCCAGCACGGGATCTTCATCTCCAGGAAGCCTTCCATGATGACCTGGCCGGCAATGGTGCCGGTGAAGGTCGAGCTCTGGCCGGCGGCCAAGAGGCCGATGCCGAACAGGATCGCGGCGGCCGCCGAACCGGTCAGTGGATCAAGCAGATGGAAGGCCTGGTCCAGTTCGGTGACCTGGGTGTTGCCGCTGCGATGGAATGCCGACGCCGCCAGGATCAGGATGGCGGCATTGATCACCATGGCGATGGCCAGCGAGACGATGGTGTCGATGCGCGTATAGCGCACCGCATCGCGCACCGACGCCGCATCGCGTCGCGCCACCCGGGTCTGCACGATCGACGAGTGCAGGTAGAGGTTATGCGGCATGACGGTAGCGCCCACGATGCCGATGGCCAGGTACAGCGGTTCACGGCTGGAAATGGCCTGCAACGACGGCACGAAGCCCAGCGCCACCGCATGCCAGTCGGCCTTCACGAACGCCAGTTGCCCCAGCAGGCACACCGCGATGGTAATGATGAGCGCCAGGATGATGGCCTCGACCTGGCGAAAACCTCGTCCCTTGAGCCCCAGCACCAGCAAGGTGTCGAATGCGGTCAGCAACACCCCGGTCGGCAGCGACACGCCCAACAGCAGGTGAAACGCCAATGCGCACCCCAGCACCTCGGCCAGGTCGCAGGCGATGATGGACAGCTCGGCCAACAGCCACATGCCGCGCCCGATCGCGCGCGGATATCGCTCGCGCGAATGCACTGCCAGGTCTTTTCCGGTGGCGATGCCAAGCCGGGCGCACAGGCATTGCAGCACGATCGCGGCCAGGCTCGACAGCATCACCACGAACAGCAGTCGATAGCCGAATTGCGAGCCGGCCTGTATCGATGTGGCCCAGTTGCCCGGGTCCATGTAGCCGATCGATACCAGCAGGCCGGGCCCGACGTACAGGCGCAGCTTCTGCCAGACCGTGGCCCGTGCGGGGATATCGATCGACCCGGCCACCTCGGACGGGCAGAATGGGGCCGTCGCGGTATCGGGCAAGCCGGGAAGGCGCGGCAATCTGAACTTGGATGACAAGAGGGGTTTCCTGGTATGCGTCGATGGCAGGCCGTCAGCGCGGCGCACGGGTGGCTGGCGCCCACTTGTCGCGCGCGATGTCGTCGCTTTCGCGGGCATCGACCCAGCGTGCGCCATCGGGCGTCTGTTCCTTCTTCCAGAACGGCGCCTGGGTCTTGAGATAGTCCATGATGAATTCGCAGGCGGCAAACGCCTCACCCCGATGCGGCGCGGTCACCGCCACCAGGACGATCTGCTCCTGTGGCTGCATTGGCCCCACACGGTGGATCACCAGCGCGTCGAAGATGGGCCAGCGGGCGCGGGCCTGGTCGACGATCTGCTGCAATGCGCGCTCGGTCATGGCGGGGTAATGCTCCAACTCCAGGGTCGACACCACCGCGCCTTCGTTGAGATCCCGCACGGTGCCCAAGAATGTCACCACCGCCCCGACCCCGGGGTTGGCCAGGCGCAACCGGGCCACCTCGGTGGAAAGATCGAAATCGGCGGTCTGGACGCGTACGGGCATGATGGGCAACGGAGTTCAAGCAAGTCAGCGATTCTACCAGTGCCGCCGTGTGCTGGCCGATGCCGGCAGCACGGCGGCTGCC
>NZ_AKJA01000021.1 GCF_000282575.1 Herbaspirillum sp. YR522
TGGCAGCCGCCGCCGGCCAGCCGGTGCGCACCCCGTGGCGCGAATTCTGGCGCAAGTTCAAGAAGCAGCACCTGGCCGTGTATGCCGGTTGCTTCGTGCTGTTGCTGGTGCTGCTGGCCATCGTCGCGCCGTGGATCGTGCCGTTCGATCCCGAGAACTTCTTCGACTACGACGCCCTGAGCACGCCACCGAGCTGGACCCACTGGTTCGGGGTCGATGCATTGGGGCGCGATATCTTCAGCCGCATCCTGGTCGGCACCGGCATCTCGCTGGCCTCCGGTTTCCTGTCGGTGGCCATCGGCGCGGTGATCGGCACGGTACTGGGTTTGCTGGCCGGCTACTACGAGGGCTGGTGGGACCGCATCACCATGCGCATCTGCGACGTGCTGTTCGCGTTCCCGGGGATCCTGCTGGCCATCGGCATCGTGGCCATCCTCGGTGGCGGCATGATCAACGTCATCATCTCGGTGTCGGTGTTCAGCATCCCGGCCTTTGCGCGCCTGGTGCGGGGCAACACGCTGCAACTGAAGAACCTGACCTACATCGAGGCCACCCGCAGTATCGGTGCGTCCGACATGACCATCATGTGGCGCCATATCTTCCCCGGCACCATCTCGTCCATCGTGGTGTACTTCACCATGCGCATCGGCACCTCGATCATCACTGCCGCCGGCTTGTCCTTCCTGGGCCTGGGCGCGCAGTCGCCGACCCCGGAGTGGGGCCTGATGTTGAACGAAGCGCGCGCCGACATGATGACCGCGCCGCATATCGCGATCTTCCCCAGCATCGCCATCTTCCTGACGGTACTGGCGTTCAACCTGCTGGGTGACGGCTTGCGCGACGCCCTCGATCCCAAGATCGACCAGCGCTGATGAAACTGCCCCAGATCGGCCGCCTGGCTGCCGGGCCACGCAACAGCATCGCCGACGTGGCCGGCGTGGGTGTCGGTCATTGCACGCTGGCCGCAGGTGCCGTGCAGACCGGGGTGACGGTGGTGGTGCCGCATGGCGACAATCCCTTCACGCACAAGCTGCCGGCCGCGGTCGCCGTCATCAACGGCTTCGGCAAGAGCGCCGGGCTGGTGCAGATCGAAGAACTGGGCACGCTGGAGTCGCCCATTGCCCTGACCAATACCTTTGCCGTGGGCACGGTGCTGACGGCGCAGGTGCGGCATGCCATTGCGCGCAACCCGGAATGCGGGCGCGGCCAGCCCACCGTCAACGCGGTGGTGATGGAATGCAACGACGGCTATCTCAACGACCTGCATGCGTTCGCGGTGCAGGAACAGCACTTCGAGCACGCGCTGGCTGCCTGCGGTCCCGACTTTGCGCAGGGCGCGGTGGGGGCGGGGCGGGGCATGTCGAGTTTCGAGATGAAGGGCGGTATCGGCAGCGCGTCGCGCCTGGCCGGCCGCTACACCGTTGGCGCGCTGGTGCTGTCGAACTTCGGCAAGTTGCCCGACCTGGTGCTGGACGGGCGTCCGCTGGGTCGCGAGCTGGCGGCCCGTGCCGCTTCCGATGCGGCACCGGAGCAGGGCTCGATCATCATCATCATCGCCACCGACGCGCCGCTCGAGGCGCGCCAGTTGAAGCGCCTGGCGGTACGTGCCGGTGCCGGCCTGGCGCGTACCGGTTCGGTGTATGGGCACGGCAGCGGTGACATCGCGCTGGCGTTTTCCACTGCCGGGGCGGGCGAACCGCTGGCCGACCATGTGTTCGATCCGCTGTTCCATGCCGTCGCCGACAGTGTCGAACAGGCGATCGTCAATGCCTTGTTCGCGGCCGAGGGCGTAGTCGGGCGCGACGGCCATCAACGACGCGCGTTGCGTGATTTATTGAACGAAGGCAATTGACATGAATATCCTGGTTTCGGTCGACATCGAAGGTGTGGCCGGTGTGTTCCATCCCGAGCAGACCCGGGCCGGCAACGTCGAGTACGAACGCGCGCGACGCTGGATGACCGATGAAGCCAACGCGGTCATCCGCGGTGCCCTGGCGGCGGGCGCTGTGGCCATCATGGTCAACGATTCGCACGGTGGCTTTCGCAACCTGCTACCCGACCTGCTGCACCCGCAGGCGCGCATGGTGCTGGGCAAGCCGCGCGTGCTGGGCATGATGGGCGGCGTCGACCACGACGTCGATGCGGTCATGCTGGTGGGCTACCATTCGCGGGCGCAAGGGCGCGGGGTGCTGGCGCATACCACCAACAGTTTTGCGTTTGCGCGGGTCTGGCTGGGCGGGCAGGAGCTGGGGGAGGCCGGGCTGTATGGCGCGCTGGCCGCGGAGCACGGCGTGCCGGTGATCTTCGGTAGCGGCGACGATGCCTTCATCGAGGAAAACCAGCCGCTGTTTGCGCACGCGGTCTTTGCCGAGACCAAGAAGGCCTATGGCGCCAACAGCGGCGACAGCCTGTCGCCTGCGGCGTCCTGCGCCTTGCTGGAAGAACGTGCGCAACAGGCGGTGGCCAAGTTCCTGGCCGCGCCGGCCTCGATGCCGCTGTTTCGCTTGCCAGGGCCATTGCGGTGCCGCCTGCAGACGCAGACGGTGGCCCAGGCCGACCTGTTTTCGCAGCTGCCGATACTGGACCGTGTCGATAACGTGACGCTCGAGTTCGATGCGCCTGGGGCTGAATATGCGGTGCGGGTGTTGAATAGTTTGTCGGCGATGTCGGCGATGTTGCGGTGATCGGGCGGTTTTTTTCTGTTTCAGGAATACCGTCGGGCTGCGCAAGCACGTAACGCTGTCTTTTGTCGTGCCTAAAGAACACCGTTCGGGCTGGAGCAAGCGCGTAGCGCTGTATCGAAGCCCATCCTGGGCCTGTCCTGAGCTTGTCAAAGGGTCGGCGCGTGATGAACCCTCCTGGGTCCTCTGCTCTTGCGGCATGCAGATGTACCGGCTTTATTCTTATCTTTCTCCGGTCGAAGGTGAGCACCGGGAGTCCGCCCGGCAGCGGACCCTCTTTCTTGAACGCCAAGAAAGAGGGGCAAAGAAGGCGCCCCCCAGGGGCTGTTAGCCGCTCATTTGCGCACTCGCAGATGAGCTGCTAACAGCCCCTACGCAGCCCCTTCGGGGTCCCCGGCGTCACGGGCCGAAAAGGGGGAAGGCCAGAGTCGCTTCGCTCCGGCTGTCCTCCTGATCCCCTTTTCGACCCGCGCCACCGGCTGCTCCGAATGGGGAAGGCGTTTCCGCCTCGCCTTCGCCTTCGGCATCGGGCTTGGTATCGTGATGGCGCTATCTGTCGCGCCTTTTTTGCTTCCAGAAAACTAGCCAGGCTACTTTGGCGCCAGCCCTGTATTCTTTGCGCCTGAAGATCACCGTTCGGGCTGAGTAAGCGCGTAGCGCTGTATCGAAGCCCATCGAAGGATTGTCCGAGCGGGGCCGAATTTTCTCCGGGACGACGATCCCCGCCGGGTTCTGTCCGGAAAAAAATCCCCCGACGCCCGACGAAGCGTCATGCAGCCTTTTGCTCAAGCAGTTTTACCAACGTCACCATCGCCAGGTTGACCGGCGTGGCGACCCCCAGCGCTTGCCCGCGGCGTACGATGAAGCCATTGAGGTAGTCGATCTCGCTGGGCTTGCCGCGCGCCAGGTCCTGGGCGGTGGAGGAGTATTGGCCCGGCATGCTGGCGGCAATCATGCGCACCCCGGCATCGATGTCGCCCGGCAGCGTGACCTGGTCGGCGTCGGCCACGGTGCGGCATTCGAGCACCAGTTGCGCAATCACCTCGGCTACGCCCGCGCCCTGGACGATGCGGCCATAGGGGAGCTGGGTGATGGCCGACAAGGCGTTATAGGCGCAGTTGAGGATCAGCTTGAACCACAACGCGCCGCGTACGTTGTCGGATATCTCGGTCGGCACGCCCGCGGCAATCAGCGCTTGCGCCGCTTGCTCGCTGCTAGCCGCCGGTTCGATCACCAGCTCGCCCCGGCCGTGATGCCTGACATGACCCGGGCCGGCCATCTCGGTGGCTACATAGACCACCGCCGCCGATACCGGTTGCGGGATCACCCGACGCAGGCGGTCGGCGTTGTCGGTGCCATTCTGCAACGTCAAGACCAGTGTGTCAGGGCCCAGGTGGGGCTGTAATTGAATGCCGGCACTTTCGGTATCGGTCGACTTGACACAGAACAACACCAGGTCGGCACCGGCGGCGATCGATGCATCGGTACTGGCCGCCATCGGCAGGGTCTGGTCGAAGCCCTGCGCCTGCAGGCGCAGGCCGCCGTCGTTGACGGCATCGACATGGCGCGCGCGCCCGATCAACACCACTTCATGGCCGGCCCGCGCCAGCATGCCACCGTAGAAACACCCCACCGCACCTGCACCCATCACCGCGACCTTCATGCCCGTCTCCCTGTGTCAGCGAAAGGGCAGAGCCTAGCACAGCGGGCTTCAGAACGAGCGCCTGACCCTGACCGCGACATACGGCGGCGGCTTGTTGCTCGATAGCGCCCGCGCGCTGTGCAGCCGGTGCAGCGTGATCTGGTTGACCTCGGCGTGGCTGCCTTCGATGTGCTCGTCCATCAGGTGGATGGCCTGTTCGCCGTCGCCGCTGGCGATGCAGTCGAGAATGGCGGCATGTTCGTCATAGGTCGAATGCAGGCAGTCGCCATACAGGAAATCAAGCCGGCGCACGATGCGGATGCGGTCGGTCAGGCGGTCGAAGGTGGCCGTCATCTCCTGGTTGCCGGCTGCGCGTACCAGGGTCTGGTGGAATACCTCGTCCTGCAGCGCCGCCTTGGGGCCGTCCAGCTCGCGCAGCGCTTGCGGCACGCACCATACCGGGCGCAAGGCCTCGACCAGCGCCGGTTCGGCCGTTTCATGCCGTGCGCACAGGCGCCGCACGGCGTGGGTCTCGATCAGCTTGCGCAGTTCGTAGAGCTCGGAGAATCGCTTGAAGTCGATCGGCACCACCTCCCAGCCGCCACGCACATAGCCCTGCATCAGGCCGTCGCCCTGCAAACGCTGCAAGGCCTGGCGCACCGGCGTGCGCGAGACGCCGAAGAAGGCGGCGATCTCGGTCTCGGTGATCTGGTCGCCTGGCAGCAGGCGCAGGTCGAAGATGTCTTCGCGCAGCCGCGCGTAGACATACTCAGGCAACGGCACGCTACGCGGCTCGCCGTCCTCGCGGGCGGCGCTTTCTGGCTGGATGGCGACACTCTTCACAGGATGGTTTTCCTTACCAGGCGGCCACGCAGCCGTCGGTGCGCGGTTCGGTTCCGCCGCACAGCACGCCGGCGTCGTTGCGCCAGATGATCTGGCCACGACCGAAGCCCAGCTGGTTGCCGGACCACGACACCTCATGGCCCAGGCCGGCCAGGCCCCGGAACAGGTGTTCGGCGGTGCTGTGCTCGATCGACACCTTGTTGCCCTTTTCCCATTCCCAGCGCGGGGCGTCCAGCGAGGCCTGCGGGTTCAAGCCGAAGTCGACCGTGTTCATCACCATCTGCACATGGCCCTGCGGTTGCATGAAGCCACCCATCACGCCGAAGGGGCCGACGGCCTGGTTGTCGCGGGTCATGAAGCCGGGGATGATGGTGTGGTAGGGGCGCTTGCCGCCGGCCAGTTCGTTGGCATGTCCTTCTTCCAGCGTGAAGTTGTTGCCCCGGTTGTGCAGCGAGATACCGGTGCCCGGCACCACCAGCCCCGAGCCGAAGCCCATGTAGTTGCTCTGGATGAACGACACCATGTTGCCCTCGGCGTCGGCGGTGCACAGGTACACCGTGCCGCCGCGCGACGGATCGCCCGCCACCGGCAGGGTGGCGCGCTCGCCGATGAGCTTGCGGCGCTCGTCGGCGTAGGACTCCGACAGCAGTTGCTCGACGCTGAACTTCATGTGGGCCGGCTCGGCGATGTGCGCCAGGCCGTCGGCATAGGCCAGCTTGATGGCTTCGATCTGGCGGTGGTACGTCTGCAGCGTGTCGCGTTCGCCGAAGTCGTATTTCTTGAGCAGGTTCAAGGCCATCAGGGCCACCATGCCATGGCCGTTGGGCGGGATCTCCCAGACGTCGTAGCCGCGATAGTTCACGCCGATCGGGTCGACCCATTGCGGCTGGTAGTCGGCCAGGTCCGACAGCGCCATGTGACCGCCGGCGGCGCCAATGAACGCAACCGTCCGTTCGGCCAGCGCTCCGCGGTAGAAGCTCTCGGCGTTGTCGGCGGCGATCGCCTGCAAGGTCGCCGCATGGCCGGGCGAGCGCCACAGGTCGCCGGCGTTGGGGGCGCGACCGTCCAGGCCGAAGGTGTCGAACCAGGACTGGAAGTGCGGGTCCTTGAACTCGCGCTTGAAGTTGTTCCATGCTGCCTGCCAGGCATGCGCCACCACCGGCGAGACCGGAAAGCCGTCCTGCGCCAGTGCGATCGCGCCGGCCATCGATTGCGACAGTGGCAGGCGACCGAAGCGCTGGGCCATGGCGGCCCAGGCGCTTGGCGTACCGGGCACCGTGACCGGCAGGGCGCCGTACTTGGGGACTTCCTTGTGGCCGGCGGCGCGCAACTGCTGGGCCGACATCGCCTGCGGCGCCGGGCCGCTGGCATTGAGGCCGTGCAGCTTGCCCTGGTGCCAGACCAGCGCAAAGGCGTCGCCGCCGATACCGTTGGCGGTCGGCTCGACCACGGTCAGCGCGGCGGCCGCGGCGATGGCCGCATCGATGGCGTTGCCGCCGGCCTGCAGCACTTGCAGGCCCGCCTGCGCGGCCAGCGGCTGCGAGGTGGCGACCATGCCGCGGCGGGCATAGACGGCGCTGCGGCGTGACATATAGGGATGGTGGTTGCTGCTGAAGTCGGGGAAGGCGGGCATGAGCGGTCTCGGTGATGTGGAGTTGGCGACTATTCTATCGATACAGGTGGCAGGCCACCGTGTGGCCCGGCGACACCTCTACGGCGGCGGGGGCGACGGTCTTGCAGGTTTGCATGCAGGACGGGCAGCGCGGATGAAAATGGCAGCCGCCCGGGGGCGCCGCCGGATTGGGGATGCTGCCTTGCAGGATGATGCGCTGGCGCGGGGCATCCGGGTGTTCGCGCGGGATCGCCGACAGCAGCGCCTGGGTATAGGGATGGCGCGGGGCGGCATAGATGGCATCGCGCGGACCCAACTCGACCATGCGGCCCAGGTACATCACGCCGATCTGGTCGCTGACGTGGCGAATCACGGCCAGGTCGTGCGACACGAACAGGTAGGTCAGCCCGAGGTCTTGCTGCAACTGCTTGAGCAGGTTGAGGATCTGGGCCTGGATCGACACGTCCAGCGCCGACACCGCCTCGTCGGCCACTACCAGCTTGGGACGGGTGATGATGGCGCGCGCAATGCCCACGCGCTGGCGCTGGCCACCGGAAAATTCGTGCGGGTGGCGTGCCGCGTAGGACGGGTTCAGTCCCACCATGTCGAGCGCCTCGGCCACCTTGCGGCGACGCGTGGCACGGTCGTGCAGCCGGTGTACCACCAGCGGTTCTTCCAGCACTTCGCCTACCGTCATGCGCGGATTGAGCGAGGCATAGGGGTCCTGGAAGACCATCTGCATGTGGCGCCGCATCGCCCGCAGCGGGCCGGCGGCCATGCCGCCCAGGTCCTGGCCCATGAAGCGCAACTGACCGGCGCTGGGTTCGATCAGGCGCAGCACGCTGCGCCCGGTGGTCGATTTGCCGCAGCCGGATTCGCCGACCAGGCCCAGGGTCTGGCCTTCGTCGATGGCAAACGAGACATCGTCCACGGCCTTGACGGTGGCGCCGCCGGCGACGTGCGAAGCGAAATGTTTTTTCAGGCCGCTGACCTGCAACAGGGGAGTCGTCATCGGGGGCTCAGTGTGGATACCAGCAACGTGCGCTGTGTTGGTCGGCGATCGCTTCGAGCGGTGGCATCTCGCGGCGGCAAAGCTCCTGCGCCCTGGGACAGCGGGCCGCGAAGCGGCAGCCGGCGCCGATCGAACCGGGCGGCGGCACGCTGCCGGGGATGGCCGTGAGCGGCATGCCGGGCACGGCGTCGAGCGCCGGCCTGGCGCGCATCAGGGCGTGGGTATAGGGATGGGCAGGGCGGTCGAACAGGTCGCGCACATGGCTTTGCTCGACCACTTGTCCGGCGTACATCACCACCACCCGTTCGCACATCTCGGCCACCACCCCGAGGTCGTGCGTGATCATCAGGATCGAGGTGTGCTGCTCGCGCTTGAGGTCGCGCATCAGGTCCAGGATCTGGGCCTGGATGGTCACGTCCAGCGCGGTGGTGGGCTCGTCGCAGATCAATACCTGCGGACGGCACAACAGGGCCATGGCGATCATCACGCGCTGGCGCATGCCACCCGACAGGCTATGCGGGAATTCATGCACCAGCTGCGCCGCCCGCGACAGGCCGACCCGTTCCAGCATGGCCAGCACGCGGGCGTCGATCTCGCCGCGCGGCAGGTCGCTGTGGATGCGCAGCATTTCAGCCAGTTGGTGGCCGATGCGTTGCAGCGGATTGAGCGAGGTCATCGGCTCCTGGAAGATCATGGCGATGTCGCGTCCGCGAATGCCGCGCAGCGCGGCGTCGTCGGCGCTGAGCAGGTCGCGCCCCTCGAAGCGGATCGCGCCCGACAGGCGGGCGCGGCTGGCCATCGGGAACAGGCGCAGGATGGACAGCGCGGTGACGCTCTTGCCGCAGCCCGATTCGCCCAGCAGGCCGACGGTCTGGTCGCGTCCGAGCGAGAACGACACGCCATCGACGGGCGCGATACTGCGGCCGTGGCTGTTGAATTCGACCTTGAGATTTTCAATTTCCAGCATCTGTTTTCCTTCAGCGCGCCAGGCGCGGGTCGAATACCTCGCGGATGCCGTCACCCAGCAGGTTGAAGCCCAGCACCACCAGGAAGATCGCCACGCCCGGCCACATGGCCAGGGTCGGATTGGTATTGAGGTAGCCCTGGGCGATGTGCAGCATCGACCCCCAGCTCGGGTCTTCCGGGCGCGCGCCCAGGCCGAGGTAGGACAGGCCGGCTTCGGCGATGATCGCCGTGCCCATGGCGAAAGTGGCCTGGATCACCAGCGGCGCCAGCGCGTTGGGCAATACGTAGCGCCACATGATGCGCAGGTTGCCGGCACCGATGGCGCGCGCGGCCATCACGTAGTCGAGATTGCGGATGGTCATGGCCTGGCCGCGCGCCAGGCGCACGAAGGAGGCGGTAAAGCCGATCCCCACCGCGACCATGGCGTTGTAGAAACCGCCGCCCAGGGCGGCCGCCAGCGCCAGCGCCAGGATCAGCGACGGGAACGCCTGCAGGGCATCGACCACGCGCATGACCACCGCATCGACCGCGCCCCGGTAGAAGCCGCTGACGATGCCGATCGGCACGCCCAGCGAAAACGCCAGGCCGACCGAGATCAGCGCCGCCTGCAGCGAGATGCGCGAGCCGAACAGCATGCGGGTATAGATGTCGCGCCCGAGGTCGTCGGTGCCCAGCCAGTGGGCCGCGCTGGGTCCGGCCAGGATGTTGCCGTAGTCCTGGTCGAACACCGGGTCGTAATGGGCCAGCAGCGGAGCCGCCAGCGCCAGCAGTACCAGCAGTGCGATGATGGCCGCGCCGATGACGGCCAGGCGGTTGCCCGCGAAGCGGCGCAGCGTGCGATAGCGGGGCGCCGCCGGCAGCTGCGGCGCGGGGGAAGTCGTTTCTTGGCTTGCTTGTGTCATGTTGGATGGCCCGCTGTCAGCGCGCGATGCGTGGATCGATGACGCTGTAGAGCAGGTCGACGCACAGGTTGACGATGACCACCATCACGGTGGCGGCCAGCACGCCGGCCTGCACCGTGACGTAGTCGCGGCTGAAGATGGCATCGACGATCATCTTGCCCATGCCGGGAATGCCGAAGATGCTTTCGGTGATGACCAGCCCGCCCAGCATGCCCGAGACCATCAGGCCGCTGGCGGTGACCACCGGGATCAAGGCGTTGCGCAGCGCATGGCCCAGCACCACCTGCCAGTCGCGCAGGCCCTTGGAGAAGGCGGTGCGGATATAGTCTTCGTTGAGTACCTCGAGCAGGCTGCTGCGCACCATGCGCATCAGGATCGCCGCCTCGCGCAGGCCGGTGACCACCATCGGCATGGCCATGGCGACGAGGTTGCCGCGCCAGTCTTCCGACAGCGGCACGAAGCCCGAGGCCGGCAGCCAGCCCAGCTTGACCGAGAACAGGATGATGAACATCATGCCCAGCCAGAAGTGCGGCACGCTCATGCCGAACAGCGCGATGATGGTGCCCGCGGCGTTGGCCATGCCGCGCGGGCGCGCCGCCGACAGGATGCCGGCCGGCACCGCGATGACCAGTGCTACCAGGAAGGCGCCGGCCGCCAGCTCGATGGTCACCGGCAGGCGCTGCCAGAGCGCCTCGGCCACCGGCGCGTTGTCGATGAAGGAGCGCCCCAGGTCGCCGTGCAGTACGGCCCACAGCCAGTGTCCGTATTGCACCGGCAAGGGCAGGTCCAGGCCGAGTTTGTCGCGCATGGCGGCGGCCGCTTCGGGCGTGGCTTCCATGCCGAGGATGGCGGCCACCGGGTCGCCCGGCAACACCGCCAGCAACGAGAACACCACCATGCTCACCAGCAGCAGGGTAGGGATGGACAGCAACAGGCGCTGTACCAGTTTGGGTAATTTGGGCATGGCTGGCAAAAGACTAAGGCTGACTGCGGCCGAGTGCGGCCGACTGCGGCCGACTGCGGCGCATCGCAGGCGATGCGCCGCATGGGCTTACTTGGATACGGTGGCGGTGCGGATCACGCCGTCCGGCACATACTGGAAGCCCTTGATCGCATTGGACATGCCGAACACCACGTTGTCGTGCACCAGGTAGACATATGGCACTTCCTTGACCAGCAGTTCCATGGCCTGGTCGTACAGCACGCGGCGCTTGGCCTGGTCGCCTTCGAGGCGGGCCTTCTGCAGCAGGTCGTCGACCGCCTTGGAACCGAAGTGCGAATAGTTCAGCGAGCCGTTGGTGGTGACGAAGTCATAGATGTTCTGGTCGGGATCGGGACGGCCGCTCCAGCCCACGTAGAGGCCTTCGAAGTTGCCCGCCTTGCCGGCTTCGATCTGGGTCGCCAGTTCGGTCTTCTCCAGCGTCACGGTGATGCCGGCGGCGCGCAGCATGCCCTGGATCATCTGGCCTGCCTGCAGTTCGTCGGACGTGGTCGGCAGTGTCAGCTTGAACGCGAAGCCGCCTTCCTTGCCGGCCGCCTTCAACAGTTCCTTGGCGCGTGCGACGTCGACCTTGGGCGGCGTGTCGGCCGCGCCGTTGGCGAACTGCGCCTTGGAGAACGGCGAGTGGCCAGGCGCCACCGCATTGTTGTAGACCACCTTGGCGATGGCGTTGCGGTCGATCAGGATATCGACTGCCTCACGCACTTCCTTCTTGTCGAACGGTGGCTTGCCGGCATTCATGTAGAAGCCGCGAAAGCCCAGCGAAGGCTTGTTGAGCACGGTGTACTTGGCGCCGGCCGGGACGTTGCCGATTTCCTTGTACGGGAAGCGGTTGCTGATGTCGACCTGGCCACTGCGCAGGTTGTTGAAGGCGACGTTGACGTCCGGCATGATCTTGTAGACCACGCCATCGACCTTGGGCAATCCGGCCTGCCAGTAGTGGGGGTTCTTCTCGAGCGTGATGGTGGCACCCTTGAGGCGCCCCTTGTAGATGAAGGGCCCGGTGCCGACCGGATTGTTGACGTAGTCGTCGCCGAACTTCTTGACCGCCGCCGGCGACGAGATCATGCCGGCGCGGTCGGTCAGCACCGACATGAACGGCGCGAACGGCGTCGACAGTTCGAGCTTGACAGTGTACTCGTCGACTACCGTGATCTTGCTGATGTACTTGAGTTCGTTACGGCGCAGGGACGTCTTTTCCTGCCCGCGCAGCAGGTTGAACTCGACCGCCTTGGCATCGAACGCGGTGCCGTCCTGGAATTTCACGCCATGCCGCAGATGCAGGGTATAGGTCTTCTGGTCGTCCGAGACGGTCCAGCGTTCGGCCAGCATCGGAACGATCTTGCCCTCGCCATCGAGGTCGACCAGCTTGTCGAAGATGCTCTGGTAGACGATGCGCTCGTTGAGCATCGACGACTGGGTCGGGTCGAGCTTGCCGGGATCGGCATCGAGCGAGATGTTGAGCGTGGCGGCACTGGCCGATCCGACCAATCCGGCCAGCAGCAGGGCCAGGGTGGCGGGCAGCAAGGAAGGGAGACGTTTCTGCATTCGGTTTTCCTTTCGCATTCAATGAGGACGTATCGACCAGCAAGATCGGAGCATACAAGAAATCCGTTCTCGGATACGTGTATGTATACATCGAAGAAGACAAGCATTTTTCATGCCACTGACCGGCAGAGTGTGCTTATTACCATGGGAAGGGAAAACGCCCGGCTGCGCACGCGCCGGGACAGGGCACGGCAAGGCGCCACCCCGAAGCGGGGCGGGGTGGCGTGGCAGGCTAGCTAGAACGAATAGCGCGCTTGCACATAAATCGTGCGTGGCGCACCGACCAGGCGACCGAAGTTGCCATCGGTGGTGCGGGTGTAATAGCGGCGGTCGGTCAGGTTGTTGACGCCGGCAAACAGGTCCAGGCCCTTGGCGCCGGGAACCTTCCAGTCGACCTGGACATGCCAGAGACGGTAGCCGGGGATCTGGCCGGTCAGGCCGTCGGCGCTTTCGTTGACGGTGTTGGCCACATCCGAGAACTGCCGGCTCTGGTGCGTGGTGGACAGGTTCAAGCCCCAGGGGCCGGACTCGTATCGGGTGCCCATGGTGTCGGTGATGCGCGAATAGAACGGCAGGTCCTTGCCGGCGGTGGCGCCGGATTCCTGCAATGCGCGGGTATAGGCGTAATTGGCAAACAGGCTCCAGCCGCCCAGCGGGCCGGCCTTGTCGAAACGATAGTCGAGTGCCAGTTCGATCCCGTCATGCTCGGTCTTGCCGATGTTGCGAAACACCGTCGGCGTGGTGTTGGGTACCGAGTCGATCTGGTTGTCAAAGCGGATGTTGAACAGCGTCGCCTCCAGCGACAGGTTGCTGCCCTTCCAGCGCGCGCCCAGTTCGGTGGTCTTGGCCAGCTCCGGCGCCAGCGGGTTGGCGGCGGTGGTGCTGCTGAGCTGGGTATTTTGGACCACGCCGAAAGAGGTATTGTAGTTGCCGAAGAGCGTCAACTCGTCGCTCAGCAGGTAGGCCACGTTGAGCGACGGCAGCGGCTTGTCGTTGGCGGCCTGGAAGACCGCACTCGAGCCGACCAGGCTGCGGGTGGTACGGATGCTTTCGAAGCGCAGGCCGGGTGTGATGCGCCACTTGCCGATGGCGATCTTGTCGTCGATATAGCCGGCATTGGCATCGGTCTTGTTGTCGTTGGCGGTGGTCGGGCCGAAGGCGCCGGTGGCGATGGTCTGGTCGACCTGGAAGTCGGTACCGCGTTCGCGCAGGGCGCGATAGCCGAGCGTCACGTCATGGGTCGTGCTGCCGGCGACGAAGCGCTGCGTGTAGCGCGGCTCGATGGCGAAAGTCTCGTAGTTGCGCGGTTGGTTGCGCATGACGAGGCCGCCCGGCTGGACCAGCGAGCTGGCGCGCGCGCTTTGGTTGAAATAGGCACGGATCTCGAACTCCTGGGTGTCCGAGAGGGTATTGAGGTAGCCGACATCGACGCCTTTGCGGTCACCTTTCCAGAAGTCGCGTGGGCGGGTGTTCTGGAACGGGTTGGCATTGTATTGCGCCACGGTCAGGCCACCCGGGGTATGCGAGAGCACATCGTAGTAGCTGACCTTGCCGTACAGCTCGGCGCCGCCGCCCAGGTCGAAGCGCAGCTTCAGTGCCAGGTCGTTGAAGCGCTCGTTGCTCTTGTCGCGCCAGCCGCTGCCTTCCTGGCCCGAATACAGCAGCGCCAGGCCCAGGCCATTGTCGGCCTGGCCGCCCACGAAGGCGCTGTATTGCTTGTTGGAGCCGCCTTCGCCGTAGCTGTTGTAGCGCATGGTGGCGTCGCCGCCGATGCCCGGGGTGACGGGAATGGCGCGGCTCTTGAAGTTGATGATGCCGCCCACGTTCTGCGGGCCGTAGCGCACTGCACCGCCACCACGGATCACATCGACCGAGTCGATATTGTTCAGGTTCACCGGGGCGAACGACAATTGCGGCTGCCCGTAAGGGGCCGACGCCAGCGGGATGCCGTCGAGCAGGATGGTCGAGCGCGGCGAATAGCGCCCGGTCAGGCCGCGCACGCCGATGTTGAGCGCAATGGCGCTGCCAGCGGTGCCCGAATTGTCGCTCGCCTGCACCCCGGGAATGCGGCGCAGTACGTCGCCTACGCTGATGGCGCCGGTATGTTCGATGGCATCCTTGTGCATCACGGTGCGCGCCCCCGGATAGGTCTTGACGCTGGTGGCGATACCGGTGCCCAGCCAGTCGCCACTGACGTGAATGGTTTCCAGCCCGTCGCCGGCATTGGCCGGATCGGTGGCGGCCTGGGCCGCCACCATGCCGGGCAAGGCCAGCAAAGCCAGCGAAATGGCGGTGGCGCAGCGGGTGCGGCGGGCGGCAAGGGGCAATACGACTATCATCATTTGAGGGGTCCTGGGTGTGATGGCCCGGTCGGGCCGGGCGTCAAAAAGCGAGTCCGGTCTTTGCAAGACTTTACAGGGCGTTAATAATAACGATTCTTGTTATCGTTGGTAAGGGGGGAGGAGCCATATAACGACGTTTTGGCGACGCCATCGGTTGGTGGATCGTGGCCAACGGCAAGCGATAGTTACCCGGCGAATGTGAGTTGCCGTTGACCTGCCGAAGGCGGGTCGGGCCACGGAAAAATATTTAATTAGATAGCTTGCTATTTAATTTTGAGCGGAATAAACTGCGCTGCATGAACTCGAAAACAGACAAGCGCAAGTCGGCCCCGCAACTGGATGCCCAGCTGTGCTTTGCCCTGTATTCGACGTCGCTGTCGATGAGCAAGCTCTATCGCAAGCTGTTGCGCAAGATGGGCATCACGTATTCGCAGTACCTGGTGCTGATGGTGTTGTGGGAGCAGGACCAGTTGACCGTGTCCGATATCGGCGAACGCCTGGTGCTTGATTCGGCCACCCTCACGCCGCTGTTGAAGCGCATGCAGGCGCAGGGCCTGGTCAGTCGCGAGCGTGCCGCCAGCGACGAGCGGCAGGTGATCATCTCGCTCACGGCCGAAGGCGACGCATTGCGCGAACAGGCCGCGGAGTTGCCGCGTGAAGTGCTGCGGGCTACCGAGTCCAGCGTGGCCGAGCTGACCGCAATGAAGCAAGAGTTGATGGCGTTGCGGGCGCGGCTGCAGAAGAACGCGGGGGACTGAGCCGGTTACCGGCAGTCCCGTTCACGACGGATGCATGAAACACATCCGTTTTTTTGGTGATATAAGTAGTGTGCTATTTAATAGTGTTATTTGTAAGGTTCTAGAATTTGTAGTGGAATCAGGCTGTTATCCCAAGAGGTAATGGCGTCTTATATGTAGTTTGCTATTTAATAGTGTTGTTATTAATTGCGGTGCCCGTCACCGTTGACAAAGTCGATCGTTCGACATTTACCCTCAAGGAAGAAGATCATGAACGCAATCAGGAAACTCGCTGCCGCGGCCGCCATCGGCCTGGTATTTGGCAATGCCCATGCCGCCGGTGATGCCGGCGTGGAACCGACCACCCAGGCATTCCTGCAGGCGCTGGAGGCGGGCGGCGGCAAGC
>NZ_AKJA01000022.1 GCF_000282575.1 Herbaspirillum sp. YR522
CCCCCCCCTGCCGGTGCGGCTGGCCGGCGAAGGCGACCTGCCGCAGGCCGGGCAGGTACTGCTGGCGGGCGACAACAAGCACCTGGTATTCCGGGGCGGCGGCGTGCTGGGCTACATGGCTGGCGCCGCGTCGGACGTCTACCGGCCGTCGGTGGACATGTTTTTTCATAGCGTGGTCAAGTATTGGCAGGCGCCGGCGGTGGGCATATTGCTGACCGGGATGGGGCGCGACGGCGCCGCCGGTCTCAAGGCCATGCGCGAGCACGGATCACACACGATTGCACAGGATCAGGCCAGCTGTGCGGTCTATGGCATGCCCAAGGCGGCGGTGGCGCTCGATGCCGCCGTCGAGGTGCTGCCCGTTTCAGGCATTGCAGCGCGGTTGCAGGGCCTGCTGGCCACATTCAGTTGAAGGAACAGAAAATGATTTCGGTGCATACCGATATCCAGAACGGCAGCATGGCGCTGTCGGCGGACGAATACAAGATCATGGTGCTGCTGGTGGACGACCAGGCCATGGTGGGCGAGGCCATCCGGCGCGCCTTGCTCAACGAAAAGAATATCGACTTCCATTTCTGCACCAAGGCCGAGGAGGCGCTGGCGGTGGCCGAGCGCACCCGGCCTACGGTGATCCTGCAAGACCTGGTGATGCCGGGAGCCGATGGCCTCACGCTGGTACGCCAGTATCGCGCAAGCCCGGTGCTGGTCGATGTGCCCATCATCGTACTGTCGAGCAAGGAGGATGCCACCGTCAAGCGCGACGCCTTCACCAGCGGCGCCAACGACTACATGGTCAAGCTGCCCGACGTCATCGAACTGGTGGCGCGCATCCGCTACCATTCGCGCTCCTACATCAACGTATTGCAACGCGATGCAGCCTACCGGGCCTTGCGCGAAAGCCAGCAGCAACTGCAGAAGAGCAACTTCGAACTGCAGCGCCTGACCAATACCGATGGCTTGACCGGTATCGCCAACCGCCGCTATTTCGATGACTACCTGAGCGCCGAATGGAAGCGGGCACGGCGCGAAAAACTGGAGTTGTCGCTGCTGCTGATCGATGTCGACTTCTTCAAGCTCTATAACGACAACTATGGCCATGTGGCCGGCGACGCCGTGCTCAAGCGCGTCGCGCAGGTGCTCGACGGCAGCGTGATGCGTCCGGCCGACCTGTCGGCGCGGTTTGGCGGCGAGGAGTTCGCCATGATCCTGCCGCGCACCGACATTGGCGGCGCCCATGGCATCGGCGCCAGGATCTGCGAGCTGATCCTGGCCCAGCAGTTGCCGCATGTCCGATCGACCGCCAGCCAGTGGCTGACCGTGAGCGTGGGCGCGGCGTGCGTGGTGCCCGGCGAAGACCAGGATGCCAAGGAATTGATCGAAATGGCCGACCAGTGCCTGTACCAGGCCAAGCAGCAGGGGCGCAACCGCGTGGTATGGGAGCTCAGTGCATGATGGGTCGTCATGCGCACGCCGGCGGCCTGCGCCGGCAGTCCAGCCTGACCAACCACCAACGATAGGGCGCCATGCGCGAGATCACGACACTGGAACAACTCGAGGCCCTGGCCGGACAGCAGGTGGCGGTCAGCCAATGGATCGCCATCACCCAGCAGCAGGTCGACCGTTTTGCCGATGCCACCGGCGACCACCAGTGGATACACGTGGATGTCGAACGCGCGCGGCGCGAGCTGCCCACCGGCGGCACCGTGGCGCATGGTTTCCTGACGCTGGCCTTGCTGCCGCAGATACTGGCCGGCACCATCGACCTCGGGGCGCAGGTCAAGATGCTGCTCAACTATGGTCTGAACCGGGTACGGTTTCCTGCGCCGCTGCCGGTCGGCAGCCGGGTGCGCGGGATCGTGGTGCTGCAATCGGTGCAGACCATTGCCGGCGGCGCGCAACTGGTGTGGGAGATCACGCTGGAACGGGAAGGCGGCGACAAACCGGTGTGCGTGGCCGAGTTCCTGGTGCGCCGCTACTGATGCGGCGCACCGGGCAGCGCTCAGCGCTTGGCGTACTGGCTGTTGCCAAATAGCAGTTCGCGTGCACGGTCGTCGTGCAGCGGCTTGCGCTTGTCGGCCAATACCGCCACGCCGCGCTGCACCGCCGCACGCGCGTTGATGGCGTCGAACCAGCGCGCGACGTTGGGGTAGTCGGCCAGGTCGATGCCCTGGTTCTTGTGCGAACGGGTCCAGGGGAAGCAGGCGATATCGGCGATGGTGTATTCGTCGCCGGCCAGGTAGGCGTGCCGGCCCAGTTGCTTGTCCATCACCTGGTACAGCCGCTTGGCTTCGTTGCTGTAGCGATTGACGGCGTACTCGATCTGCTCGGGGGCGTACAGACGGAAGTGATGGGCCTGGCCCAGCATCGGTCCCAGGCCGCCCATCTGGAACATCACCCACTGCAGCACTTCATATTTCTGGACATCGGTATGGCCCAGCAGGCGCCCGGTCTTGCCTGCCAGGTAGATCAGGATCGCGCCGGATTCGAACAGCGAGATCGGCTGGCCATCCGGGCCGTCGGGGTCGACGATGGCCGGGATCTTGTTATTGGGCGAGATCTTCAGGAATTCGGGGGTGAACTGGTCGCCGGCGCCGATATCGATGGCGTGGGCGGTATAGGGCAGGCCACATTCCTCCAGCATGATGTGAACCTTGTGGCCGTTGGGCGTGGCCCAGCTGTAGACGTCGATCATGGAATTGCCTTTCACGGTTAGAGGGCGGCCAGCCGGTCCAGCGCCAGGCGCAAGGTTTCATCCTTCTTGGCGAAGCAGAAGCGCACGATGCCGGATTCCTTGGGTGTGTTGTAGAAGGCCGAGACCGGAATGGCGGCCACGCCGATCTCGGTGGTGAGCCACTTGCAGAAGTCGGCCTCGGACAGCGACGAGATGCGATCGTACCTGACGCATTGGAAGTAGGTGCCTTCGGAGGGCAGCAGCTCGAAGCGGGTGCCGGCTAGGCCCTGGCGGAACAGGTCGCGTTTTTGCTGGTAGAAGGCCGACAGGTCCAGGTAGGGCGCCGGGTCCTTCATGTAGGCGGCCAGGCCATACTGCACCGGGGTATTGACGGTGAAGACATTGAACTGGTGGACCTTGCGGAATTCCGCGGTCATGGCCGCCGGCGCAGCCACGAAGCCGACCTTCCAGCCGGTGACGTGATAGGTCTTGCCGAAACTCGAATTGATGAAGCTGCGCTTGACCAGCTCCGGATGGCGCGCCAGCGACTGGTGCTGCGCGCCGTCGTAGACCATGTGCTCGTAGACTTCGTCGGACAGCACCAGGATATCGGTGCCGCGCACGATATCGGCCAGCGCCGCCACGTCGCTGGCATCGAATACGGTGCCGGTCGGATTGTGCGGGGTATTGACCATGATCATGCGGGTCTTCGGGGTGACGGCGGCGGCCACCTTGCCCCAGTCGATGCCGTAGCCGCGCTCGCCCACCGTCATCTGCACGAACACCGGGATGCCGCCTGCCAGTTCGATGGCCGGCACATAGCAGTCATAGACCGGTTCGATCACGATCACTTCGTCGCCGGCATGCACCGCGCACAGCACCGAGGTCAGGATGCCCTGGGTGGCGCCGGCGGTGACGGTGATCTCGCTGGCCGCATCATAGCGATGACCATACAGGTGCTCGAGCTTGGCGGCGATGGCTTCGCGCAGCAAGGGCACGCCGGCCATCGGCGGATACTGGTTCAGGCCGTCTTGCATGGCATTGGTGACCGCCTGCACCAGCGCCCGGTCGCAGTTGAAATCGGGAAAGCCCTGGCCCAGGTTGACCGCGCCTTTTTCGGATGCCAGCGCCGACATGACGGTGAAGATGGTAGTGCCGACGTTAGGCAATTTGGTGACGATGTTGGTGCTCATTGCAGCAGAGGGCCTGGTTGGTTTTACGAGGCCGTTATTTTAGCTGGAATCGACCGTATCGATGATTGCGGCGGGGCCATGGGCATATGACCGGGCGTGCTAGGCAGCGGGGCGGTCGACGAAGGCATCGGCGCGCCAGTGCTGCGGTTGCACGATGGCAAACATGCCGCGCTTGGTGGTACGCCGGCCCAGCTTGAGCACCGCGCGGTCCTTGCTCACCAGTACATGGGCCTGGCATTGCAGCGCCAGTTCCAGGAACTTCTGGTCGTCGCGGTCGCTGCAGATGGGCAGGCCGAAGGTATTGACCGGTTGTACCGGCAGGCAATGCAGCAGGCGGTCGAATTCGTCGCAGATGGCCTGGCGGTCGCTGGCCAGCGCCGCCAGGTGCGGATAGTCAAGCACCGCCAGCCATTCGCTGCGGCAATCGTCGCGGGTAAAGGCCTGCACGCTGCCGTCGTTGAGCGCCTGCAGCAGCGCTTGCCAGCGGGGGTCGCGAAACACGAACAGGTCGAGGCAGACGTTGGTGTCGAGTACCAGGCGCTGGCGGGTGGGGGGCAGGGGCGTGGAGCTTGCCTGGTCGTGGCTCATGTTGTCCTGGCTGGATTGACGCCGCTGT
Organism: Herbaspirillum sp. YR522; assembly: GCF_000282575.1. Taxonomy (GTDB): domain Bacteria; phylum Pseudomonadota; class Gammaproteobacteria; order Burkholderiales; family Burkholderiaceae_D; genus Herbaspirillum. The sequence continues at coordinate 4,481 of NZ_AKJA01000022.1, forward strand.
CAGTTATCGATGCCGGCGTTGGCGTTGGTTGGCGGCGGCTCATCTTGCCATTGGAACAAGTCGCCGCCGGTTTCGAGCGCATCATACCCTTGATCGGTCAGGCGCCAGAAATTATGCATGTCGACCGCCACCAGGCGCCGGTCATTGAGCAGGCGCAAATGATGCAGGATCAGTTCTGGGGCTTGCTTGCCGGCAAGTTCGCCCTGGATCTTCTCGACATCGCCATAGGTAGTGCCGAACGTGGCCAGGGTCTTGAGAATGTCGCCCATCAGGGCCTTGTCGCGTTTCATGGTCGCCTCCTTGCCTTGTTGTGGTAGTGATAAGGTTTTGTGTCTGACTAAGTCATAGACCGCGGGACCGGCGGCAAGTGCTGTCGGATCGATGCCGGGCATCTCGATTGATTAACGGCAAGTCGGCGCGCCCACTTGAGCCGCACGCGAGTGCCGGGCTTTCTGTATGATGGCCGCCATTGCGTAGAACCGATGACCAAGATACTCCCATGCTGATTGTTCTGTCTCCCGCCAAGTCGCTCGATTACGACAGTGCGCCTACTACCGATTTGCACACCACGCCTGCGTTCTTGCCGCGCTCGGCCGAGCTGATCGACATTCTCAAGAAGCTGTCGCCGGCCGAGATCGGCAGCCTGATGAGCATTTCCGATCCGCTGGCGGTGCTCAACGCCGGGCGCTATGCGGCGTGGTCGCGCAAGTTCACCACCAGGAACGCCAAGCAGGCGGTGCTGGCCTTCAATGGCGACGTCTACGAAGGTCTGGATGCGGCGTCGCTCGATGGCAGGCAACTCGACTACATCCAGGGCCACGTGCGCATCCTGTCGGGGCTGTATGGCATGCTGCGCCCGTTGGACCTGATGCAGCCTTACCGCCTGGAAATGGGTACCCGGTTGGCCAATCCGCATGGCCGCGACCTGTACGCGTTCTGGGGCGATGAGCTCACGCAGGCGCTCAATGTCGAGCTGGCCCAGCAGAAGGCGCCGGTGCTGGTCAACCTGGCCTCGGAAGAATATTTCAAGGTGGTGCGGCCCAAGCTGCTCAAGGCGCAGGTGATCGCGCCGGTGTTCGAGGACTGGAAGGGCGGCAAATACAAGATCATCTCGTTCTACGCCAAGCGCGCGCGTGGGCTGATGGCGCGTTACGCGGCCCTCAACGAGATCAACCAGCCGCAACAGCTCAAGGGCTTCGACCTGGACGGCTATGCCTTCGCCGAGGAGGCCTCCAGCGAAAGCAGCTGGGTGTTCCGGCGGCGGGTGGCGCAATAAGGCGTAGGCGACGCTGGCAGGTCGATAAAAAACCCTCGTAGTTCACACTGCGAGGGTTTCTTGTTAGTGCCTGCGGTAAGCGAGCGTTACCAGACCTTCCACCAGGGACCGGCCTTTTTCTTGGGGCCGCCGGTGTACCACGAACTGTTGGGATAAGTCGCCTTGATCACGCGTTCGGTGTCATCGCGCAGCTGTTGCTGGCCCAGCGCCTCGTAGGAGCGCATCAGGATGAACAGCGCTTCTTCGTTGGCCGGCGAGTCGGGGTATTGCTTGATGGCGGCCTGGGCACGGTTGGCGGCCGATACATAGGCGCCGCGACGGAAGTAGTAGTTGGCCACGTGCACGTCGTACTGTGACATGGCATTGACCAGGTACTTCATGCGCGCGATGGCGTCCGGCGTGTACTTGCTCTCGGGAAAGCGCTCCGCCAGCAGCTTGAACGAATCGAAGGCGTCACGCATGGCCTTGGGGTCGCGCTCGGTGTTGTCCTGGTCGGTGAAGGTGTCGAAGATGCTGGTGCGGTCGTTGAAGTTGATCAGGCCGCGCAGGTAATACATATAGTCGACGTTGGGATGGTTGGGGTGCAGCTTGATGAAGCGGTCGGCAGCGGCCAGGCCCTGCGCCTGGTCGTTCTGGCGATAGTAGGCGTAGGCGACATCCATCTGCGCCTGCTGGGCGTAGGTGCCGAACGGATAACGCGATTCGAGCTTCTCGAAGTACTTGATTGCCTTGTCGTAGCCACCTGCGTTCAGTTCGTCCTTGGCTTCCGAGTATAATTTGCCGGCCGACCAGCCGACGGTCTCGTCCTTCTGCTCCGGCAGCAGGCCGCAAGCAGCAAGCGACAGGGCGAAGGCGACGGTGATGAATTTGAATAAGATGTTTTGCATGTTTTGCATGACTCAGTGTGCGTGTCTGATTGCGTGTCCGTAAAGGCGTGCCAGCGACGAAGCGCCTGTCTGAGCTGGCTGCAAAGGTTACCCAATCCAACCCGCCCAATCCGGCGATTATAGCTGATGTCACGTAAGAAACCCCCCCAGATTGCAAATGACGAGCCTGTAAAACCAGGTTTGCAGGCCCCCCTCGAGATCGACGAGGCCGATGAGGTCGATGATGGCGACGAGGCGCTCGATGATGCCGCCGCCTTGGCCCCGATTTCGTTGCGACTGACCGATGATGCCATCGGGCAGCGCCTGGACAAGGTGCTCTCGGGGCTGATCCCCGAGTTTTCCCGTAACCGTATACAGCAATGGATCGAGGCCGGCCACGTCACCGTCGACGGCGCCACCGCCAAGATCAAGACCACCATGCTGGGCGACGAGCAGATCGAGATCGCCCCCCAGGCCGCGCCCCAGGACCACCCGTACGAACCGGAGCCGATGGCGCTCGATATCCTGCACGAGGACAAGGCGATCATCGTGCTCGACAAGCCGGCCGGCCTGGTGGTGCATCCGGCCGCCGGCAACTGGAGCGGCACGCTGCTCAATGGGCTGCTGCACCATTGCCCGGCACTGGCGCAGGTGCCGCGCGCCGGCATCGTGCACCGGCTGGACAAGGAAACCAGCGGCCTGATGGTGGTGGCCAAGACCCTCGCGGCCCAGACCGACCTGGTGCGCCAGTTGCAGGCGCGCACGATGAAGCGCCAATACCTGGCGCTGGTATGGGGCACGCCGCAGTTGAGCGGCACGGTCGATGCACCCATGGCGCGCCATCCGCGCGACCGCATCAAGATGGCGGTCTCCGAGAGCATGTACGCCAAGACCGCGGTGACCCACTACCGCAAGCTGGCCACCGGGCTCATCGATCGCAAGCCGGTAAGCCTGCTTCACTGTCGCCTGGAGACCGGGCGCACGCACCAGATCCGGGTCCACCTGGCTTCGCTCGGCTTTGCGCTGGTGGGCGATGCGCTGTACGGCAAGCATCACCTGATCCCGGTGTTCCCGCGCCAGGCGCTGCAAGCGGCTCGCCTGGGCGTGGTGCATCCCGCCAGCGGCAAGTTCCGGCAATGGGCCGCGCCGCTGCCGGCCGATATCGTCGAACTGCTGCAACGGGCCGGCATCGATCCGGCGTTGGCGGTGATTCCCGAGATGACGGACGACCCGGACCCGGTCGCCGGCGACGCCGACGACGACTATTGAGACAACGCATATGCAACTGCTGATGCCCGAATGGCCGGCGCCGCCCAATGTGGGGGCGTTCGCCACCACGCGCGCCGGAGGCTTCAGTCCGGCGCCGTATGACGATGGCGCCGGTGGCCCCGGGCTGAACCTGGGCAATCACGTGGGCGACGACCCGGCGCTGGTGGCGGCCAACCGGGCGCGCCTGGCGCGACTGCTGCCGCAGGAGCCCGCCTGGCTGACACAGGTACATGGCACGACCGTGTGCGATGCCGCCAGCGTGACTGCCGGCGCCCAAGGCGACGGCTGCATCAGTGACCGGCGCGGCGCGGTGTGCGTGATGATGACCGCCGACTGCCTGCCGGTGCTGCTGTGCGACGCGGCCGGCACCGTGGTGGGCGCGGCCCACGCTGGCTGGCGCGGGCTGGCCGCAGGGGTGCTGGAACAGACCGTGGCCGCCATGCGCGCGCGCGGGGCCGGGCGCATCATGGCATGGCTGGGGCCTGCCATCGGCGCGGCGCAGTTCGAAGTGGGGGCCGAGGTGCGCGATACGTTTGCACGGCATGACCCGGCCGCGCTGCAAGCTTTCACGGCGCGCCGGCAAGCCGGCAAGTACCTGGCAGATATCTACCACCTGGGGCGGCTGCGACTGCGCAGCGCCGGGGTCGACGACATCAGCGGCGGCGGACTGTGCACCGTCAGCGATGAGCGTTTCTATTCCTATCGGCGCGACCAGACCACCGGCCGCATCGCTTCGCTGGTCTGGCTCAAATAGGCCTGCGGCGACTATCGTCTTCCTTGAATTCGCGTAGCACCTGTATCAGCGCCCGGGTATGGCTGGGCAGGCCTTCCAGCGCGCGCACGCAGATTTGCAACTGCCGCTTGGCCCATGGATCGGCCAGCGCCACCAGCCTGATCTGCAGCCGCTCGGCAGCGGCACGCGCGGCAGTCTCGGGGATCACGGCCACGCCCACGCGCTGCTCGACCATGCGGCAGATGCCGTCGAAGCTGCGTAGCCGTACCCGATATTGCAATGGTCGCCCGGCACGGGTGGCGTGACCGGCCAGGTGCTGTTGCAGGGCGCTGTCGCCTGACAGGCCGACGAAGTCCTGTTGCAGCAGGTCCTTGAACCAGAGCGACCTGCGGCGCCCCAGCGCATGGCGCGCCGGCAGCACTGCTACTAGGTTGTCCTGGCGGAAGGCGAATGTCTGCAGCGGTCCGCTGTCGGTGGAGTCGGCGATGATGCCGACATCGGCGGCGCCTTCGCTGATGGCCTGCACCACTTCATAACTGAGTTTTTCCTCCAGCTCGATGTCGGTATGCGGATGTGCGCCCAGGAACGCCGCCAATGCCTGGGGCAGGAACTCGGTCATGGCCGAGGTATTGCACAGCAGGCGGATACGGCCCTTGAGACCGTGCGCGTATTGGCCCAGCTCGTCGCGCAACTGGTCCATCTGCTGGCCCAGCATGCGCGCGTGATGCGCCAGCGCCCGTCCGGCGTCGGTGGTGCAGATGCCGCGCCGGTTGCGTTCCAGCAAGGCAGTGCCCAGGGCGTCTTCCATATTGCGGATGCGCTGGCTGGCCGAGGCCAACGCCATGTGGGCGCGCGACGCACCGGCGGTGATGCTGCCGCTTTCCACGACATGCAGGAAGAGCCGCAGGTCGGACAGGTCGAAACGATGGGTCATGGCGCTCCTTGGGCGAGGCGATCAGGCTTCGGAAAACCCGAAGGCTGGCTAAGTGTATTCCACATTTTCAGGCCGCGGCCGGGCTGGCAGACTGCTTTCATCGCGTCGTCAACCAACAGGGCAGGGTGGTCCGGATGCCGGAAATGCTTTCATTCATGGGTTTGAGCGGTACCCAGCTGGCCGTCAGCCTGGCGGTGTTCCTGCTGGCCGGGCTGGTCAAGGGTGTCATCGGGCTGGGTCTGCCGACGGTGGCGGTAGGTTTGCTGAGCCTGGTGATGTCGCCGGTGCAGGCCGCGGCGCTGTTGATCGTGCCATCGATGGTGACCAATGTCTGGCAACTGCTGGCTGGCGGCGCCTTCATGGTGCTGGCGCGGCGCCTGTGGCGCATGCTCGCCGGCGTGGTGCTGGGTACGCTGGTGGGCCATGGCTGGATGTCGGTCGACGGCGGCCATCGTGCCGGCATGGCGCTGGGGGCGGCGCTGGTGATGGTTGCACTGGCCGGCCTGGCATCGTTGAACTGGTCGGTCACGCCCGCCCAGGAGCGTTGGTGCTCGCCGCTGGCGGGTCTGCTGACCGGACTGGTCACCGCCGCCACCGGCGTATTCGTGATACCGGCGGTGCCTTACCTGCAGGCGCTCGACTTGGAGCGCGAGCAATTGATCCAGGCGTTGGGCTTGTCCTTTACCGTGTCCACCCTGGCCCTGGCGGTCAACCTGGGGCAGGCAGGCCTGCTGGGCTCGGGCGTGGCCGGCGCGTCGCTGGTGGTGCTGCTGCCGGCACTGCTGGGCATGGGCATCGGCGGTTGGCTACGGGCCCGCGTGCCGGCGCCGGTGTTCCGTCGCTGCTTCTTTGCCGGGATGCTGCTGCTGGGGTTGCATCTGGTGCTGCAGGGAGTGTGGCGGACATGAGTGCGCCAGCAGGCATGAATCCATCCACGCCGCGTGCCTGGGACATCGACGGACCTCGGCTGCTGCCCTGCAACGAGGTTCAGGTGTACGCCTACGCGCAGGGATGCATGATCGGCATGCTCGACGGGCAGTTAATCGAAAATCACGTGACCGTCACCATGGTCTATGTCTCGCCGCCATGGCGCGGTAGCCTGGTGTTGCAGGACATGCTCGCAGCCCTGAAGTTGTGCTATCGACATGTGGGGAGATTGCCGCGCGGGCATGCCAACCATGCCCGGCGGACATGATGCAATGCGCAAGCCAAGCGCGGCCGTGGGCGCTTTGTTCAATTCGGCGGCGACTGCTCGCCGGGCTTGCGCACCATCGTGGATAGATCGCAGGACCTAACTTCCACGGCGCTCTCGTCAATATTCGACTCGCATTTTCCAACGGCTGTGTCTGCCGGTTTCTCCTTGGGCGCGGCCCTCGTCTTTGCCATCCTTTGTCGATTCCGCTTGCGTTGCGGTGTACCCATCAGGTATAAAACGATGGTCAAGGGAAATACACCGTACAGCAGGAAGGTGGCCACGCCGGCGACCGCCGATTGTTCAGTGATCGACATCATGAAGACGACGTAAAGCCATGCGATTGCAATGATGTACATGGTGGAGATGGCGTCGAGACAAAATCGTAAAGATACGCCAAAAGTGCAGACCCCAGCATGAAACAGCAAAGTCAGCAGAATCCGCAGCAAGCCGCCCCCGATGTCCCGGCATGGTTGACCCAGATGGCCGATCCGAAGTACTGGACCTCCCTGCAAGCCCAATTCCAATCGCAGTTCCAGCCCAAGCCCGCCGCGCCGTCGGGCCAGCAGCCGTGGCCGAACTTCGCTGGCGGCGGTGCGCTCGACGGCGCGGCGCTGGCGCGCCAGCTGGCCGAGCATGGCGCCAGCATCGAGCCGGCTGAGCTGCTGGCGCTACAGCAGGACTACGCCCGGCAGTTCGGCGCGCTGTGGCAGGACATCATGGCCGCGCGCACGCCATCGATCACCGATCGGCGGCTGGCCGGCCCGGCCTGGCAGGAACACCCGTACTTCGCGTTCCAAGCGGGGGCCTACCAGCTCAACGCCCGCTTCCTTGTGGCGCTGGCCGATGCCGTCAAGGGCACGCAAAAGGTGCGCCACCGGGTGCGTTTTGCGGTGCAGCAAATGATCGACGCGATGTCGCCGGCGAACTTCCTGGCGACCAATCCGGTGGCGCAGCAAAAGCTCATCGAGACCCGCGGCGAGAGCCTGACCAAGGGCATTGCACAATTGCTGGCCGACCTGCAGAAGGGGCATGTCTCGCAGACCGACGAGACCGCCTTCGAAGTCGGCCGCGATGTCGGCGCCAGCGCTGGCGCGATCATCTTCGAGAACGAACTGTTCCAGCTGATCCAGTACCAGCCGCTGACCAGGACGGTGCATGCGGTACCGCTGCTGATCGTGCCGCCCTGCATCAACAAGTTCTACATCCTCGACCTGCAGCCGCACAATTCGCTGGTGCGCTATGCGGTGGAGCAGGGGCATACGGTGTTTCTGGTGTCGTGGCGCAACGCCGATGCCTCGATGGAATCGGCGACCTGGGATCAATACATCGACGACGCCGTGGTCAAGGCGATCCACGTGGTCCAGGAAGTCAGCAAGCAGCCCCGCATCAACGCCCTCGGTTTCTGCGTGGGCGGCACGCTGCTGTCGTGCGCGCTGGCCCTGCTGGCGGCCCGTGGCGAACAGCCGATCGCCAGCCTGACCTTGCTGACCACCTTCCTCGACTTCGCCGACACCGGCGCCATCGATGTCTATATCGACGACATGCAGTTGCGCCTGCGCGAGCAGATGATCGGCAAGCGTGGCCTGATGGCCGGGCGCGACTTCTCGAGTGCCTTCTCCAGCCTGCGCCCCAATGACCTGCTGTGGAACTACGTCGAATCCAATTATCTCAAGGGCGAGCCGCCGACCGCGTTCGACCTGCTGTACTGGAATGCCGACAGCACCAACCTGCCCGGGCCGATGTTTTGCTATTACCTGCGTCACATGTATCTCGAGAACGCGCTCAAGGATGCTGGCCGGCTGACGGTGGCCGGCGAGAAGATCGACCTGCGGCGCATTGTCGCGCCGGCCTTCATCTACGCATCGCGCGACGACCACATCGTGCCGTGGAAGTCGGCCTATGCGTCCATGGCGCTGGTCAATGCCGGCAAGCCGGGCAACAACCGTTTCGTGCTGGGCGCCTCGGGTCACATCGCCGGCGTGATCAACCCGGCCTCGAAGAACAAGCGCAATTACTGGGTCAACGACAAAAAGGCGGCCGATGCCGACGCCTGGCTGGCCGGTGCTCGGGAACATCCCGGCAGCTGGTGGGGGGAGTGGGCCGGTTTCCTGGCCCAGCACGCAGGCCGCAAGGTGGCCGCACCCAAGCAGCCGGGCTCGCCCACGTACCGGGCGATCGAGCCCGCTCCCGGGCGCTACGTCAAGGTCAAGGCCGAACAGGTGGCGTGATCGCGCCCCTGGCGGTTGCAGCCGGCCGCAGAAGCCGGCGTGAATGAAAATCGATGCATAGGGCGGTGCGAGACAGGGCGGCATCACGTAATCAACATCCACATCAGGAGGCAGCACAATGAGCAAGCGTATCGCATATGTGACCGGAGGAATGGGCGGCATCGGTTCGGCCATCTGCACCCGTCTGTGCAAGGACGGCTATACGGTCGTGGCCGGTTGCGGCCCCAATTCGTCGCGCAAGGACAAATGGCTGGCGGCCATGCGCGAGCAGGGCTACGACATCCACGCATCCGAAGGCAACGTCTCGGACTGGGAATCGACCCGCGCCGCCTTCGAGAAGGTCCGCAACGAAATCGGCGAGATCGACGTGCTGGTCAATAATGCCGGCATCACCCGCGACGGCCAGTTCCGCAAGATGTCCAAGGCCGATTGGGACGCGGTCATCGACACCAACCTCAATTCGCTGTTCAACGTGACCAAGCAGGTCATCGAGGGCATGATCGAGCGCGGCTTCGGGCGCATCATCAATATCTCGTCGGTCAATGGCCAGAAGGGCCAGTTCGGCCAGACCAACTATTCGACCGCCAAGGCCGGCATCCATGGCTTCACCATGGCGCTGGCCCAGGAAGTGGCGACCAAGGGCGTGACCGTCAATACGGTCTCGCCAGGTTATGTCGGCACCGACATGGTGCGCGCGATCCGTCCCGAGGTGCTCGAGAAGATCGTCGCCGGCATCCCGGTCAAGCGCCTGGCCGAACCCGAGGAGATCGCCTCCATCGTGGCCTGGATCGCATCCTCCGAAGGTGGCTACGCCACCGGGTCCGACTTCTCGCTCAACGGCGGCCTGTACATGGGTTGATCCGGCTGGGGGCCGCCGGCCTTGCCAGC
>NZ_AKJA01000023.1 GCF_000282575.1 Herbaspirillum sp. YR522
CTACCAATTCCGCCACGTGGGCAATACACTTTCTATCGCAGCAGTGCCGCGAAAGAACGAAATTATATAGCGGCAGAAAATGGTGTCAAGGGTATTTGGCGTCAAAACACTAAATATTTTTGACGCCGGATCGCCGATGCCGGCCCGGAGCGCAGCAGGGCGGTTAGGTAATTGTCGCTAACTCCGTTACACTAAGCAATGTTCAACCGACCCGCCTGGCGCCCGTCCCGGCCGGTCTCACCAACAACAATTGAGCAAACGACACTTTTGAGCCAATTTCCCTATTCCATTCCGAGCCGCGAGGAAATCCTCGGCATCCTGCGTACTTCCAGCACGGCGCAAGGCGCCAGCACCCTGGCCGCAGCACTTGGCGTGAAGCCCGATGAGATGGACGGCCTCACGCGCCGCCTCAATGCCATGGAACGCGACGGCCAGATCAAGCTCGATCGCGGCGGTCATTACATATTGAGCAACTCGCCCAATTTCGTCGAAGGCCGGGTCTCGGCACATCGCGACGGCTTCGGCTTCCTGTTGCCCGATGACGGCAGCGCCGATTTGTTCCTGTCCGAGAAAGAGATGCAGAAGGTCATGCACGGCGATCGCGTGCAGGCCCGCATCACCGGCACCGATCGCCGTGGCCGCCCCGAAGGCACCATCGTCGAAGTGGTGGAACGCGCCAACAGCCATGTCATCGGTCGCTTGCTCAACGAAAACGGCGTCTGGGTGGTGGCGCCCGAAGACAAGCGCATCGGCCATGACGTGCTGCTGGCCGGGCCGCCGGGCAAGGCCAAGGCCGGTCAGGTGGTCAGCGTCGAGTTGACCGAACACCCGTCGCGCTACACCCAGCCGGTGGGCAAGATCACCGAGATCCTGGGCGATATCGACGACCCCGGCATGGAAATCGAGATCGCCGTGCGCAAGTACGGCGTGCCCCACGAATTTTCCGAGGCGGCCAAGAAGCAGTCCGCCAAAATTCCCGGCGAAGTGCGCGCCGTCGACTTGAAGGACCGGGTGGACCTGCGCGATGTGCCGCTGGTCACCATCGATGGCGAAGACGCCCGCGACTTCGACGACGCGGTCTACTGCGAACCGGTCAAGATCGGCCGCAGCAACGGCTACCGCCTGATCGTCGCGATTGCCGACGTCAGTCACTACGTCAAGCCCAACGATGCGCTCGACGTCGATGCGCTCGAACGCAGCACCTCGGTGTACTTCCCGCGGCGGGTGATTCCGATGCTGCCCGAGAAGCTGTCCAATGGCCTGTGCTCGCTCAACCCGGATGTCGACCGCCTGACCCTGGTGTGCGACGCCGTGATCACCGCCAAGGGCGAGATCAAGGCCTACCAGTTCTATCCGGCCGTGATCCATTCGGCGGCGCGACTGACCTATACCGAGGTGGCGGCGGTGCTGTCCAACACCAAGGGTCCCGAGGCGGCGCGCCGTATCGGCCTGGTGCCGCACCTGACACACCTCTACGAAGTATTCCAGGCCTTGCTGGCGGCGCGCCAGGCACGCGGCGCGATCGATTTCGAGACCACCGAGACCTACATCGTCTGCAACGCCGCCGGCAAGATCGAGAAGATCCTGCCGCGCACCCGCAACGATGCCCACCGCCTGATCGAGGAATGCATGCTGGCCGCCAACGTGTGCGCGGCCGACCTGTTGCAGCGTCACGAACATCCCGGCCTGTACCGCATCCACGCTGGCCCGACCAAGGAAAAGCTCACCACGCTGCGCAATTTCCTCAAGCAGACCGGCCTGAGCCTGGGCGGCGGCGACAAGCCCAGCGCATCCGACTACGCCGAGCTGATGCCCAAGATCAAGGCGCGTCCGGATGCGGTGCTGCTGCAGACCATGCTGTTGCGCTCGATGCAGCAGGCGGTCTACAGCCCCGACAACATCGGTCACTTCGGCCTGTCCTACGAGTCGTATGCGCACTTCACCAGCCCGATCCGGCGCTATCCCGACCTGCTGACCCATCGCGCCATCAAGGCGGTGTTGCTGGGCAAGCGCTACGAGCCCAAGGGCATCGACAGCAGCGTGCTCAATACCTCCATTTCGCCGGCGGCGCGCAAGATGCAGCAACAGCAGCACGCCGCCGACAAGGCCGCCGGCAAGAAGCCGCGCACCGAAGCCGCGCAAGGTATCTGGGAAGCGCTGGGCTTGCACTGTTCGGCCAACGAGCGACGCGCCGACGAGGCCTCGCGCGACGTCGAGGCCTGGCTCAAGTGCTATTTCATCCGTGACAAGCTGGGTGAGGAGTTCACCGGCACCATCTCGGGGGTGACCACCTTTGGCATCTTCGTGCAGCTCGATGCCCTCTATATCGAAGGCCTGGTGCACGTCACCGAGCTCGGCGCCGATTACTTCCAGTACGACGAAGCCCGCCACGAGCTGCGCGGCGAGCGCACTGGCATGCGTTACCAGTTGACCGACCGCGTGACGGTGCAGGTGAGCCGCGTCGACCTCGACGCGCGCAAGATCGACCTGGCGCTGGTGACAGAGCCGGGCATTCGTACCCAGATCAAGAACGAAGCCAAGCGCGCCGAGAGTGCGGCCCGTGGCAACAGCGGCAAGGCAGGCAAGGGCGGCAAGGGTGGCAACGCCGGTCGCGGTGCCGGCGACGACCAGCGTGCGGCAGCGCCCAAGGCCGGTGCCGCCGGAAAAGCCAAGGCGGCTCCGCGTGCCGGCGAGGCCGATCGCAAGCGTGCCGCCACCAAGGGCGCCGCGCGCGGTGCGCGCAAGAAGCGTTGAGCACGATATCCATAGCAGGTCGACCAAGTAAAGAAGAAACCAGGTTCCATGAAAAGTAAAATGATTTTCGGCTTCCACGCCGTCACGTCCCGTATCCGCCACGAAGCCTCGTCGGTCGATGAAATCTATGTGGACGCCGACCGGCGCGACCGCCGCATGCTCGATCTGCTGCATGCCGCCAAGGAAGCCAACGTGCGCATCGTGCAGGCCGACGACGACCGCCTGGCCGCGATGGTCGGCACCCGTCGCCACCAGGGGGTGGTGGCCAAGGCCTCGGCAGTGTCGCTGGCGCTGAACCTGGACGAACTGCTCGACGGTATCGAAGGCCCGCCACTGTTGCTCATCCTCGATGGCATCACCGACCCGCATAACCTGGGCGCCTGCCTGCGCGTGGCCGATGGCGCCGGCGCCCATGCGGTGATCGCGCCCAAGGACCGTGCGGTGGGTCTCAACGCCACCGCGATGAAGGTCTCCAGTGGCGCCTCCGATTCGGTACCCTACATCACCGTGACCAACCTGGCGCGCACCATGCGTGACCTGAAGGACCGTGGCGTGTGGCTCATCGGTACCACCGACGACGCCGAGCAGAGCCTGTACCAGGGCGATTTCAGCGGTCCCACGGCGCTGGTGATGGGATCCGAAGGCGAGGGCATGCGCCGGCTCACCCGTGAGACCTGCGACGTGCTGATCAACATTCCCATGTTCGGTTCGGTCGCCAGCCTCAACGTTTCGGTGGCGTCGGGCGTATGTCTGTACGAAGCGCGACGCCAGCGCCTGCCCTGAAACGATCTTGTCTGCAGTACGATCGCCGGGCTCGATGTCCGGCGATTTTTTTTGTTAGCCTGCCAGGAAATACCTCATGTTCAGTCGCCTTCGAGAAGACATCGCCAGCATCCGCGAACGCGATCCCGCTGCCCGCAATGCCTGGGAGGTGGTGAGCTGTTATCCCGGCCTGCATGCGGTGGTGATGCACCGCTGGGCCAATGCGTGCTGGCGTGCCGAGCTCAAATGGCTGGCGCGCTTCATCTCGCACGTCGCGCGCGGCCTGACCGGCATCGAGATCCATCCGGGCGCGACCATCGGCCGTCGGGTCTTCATCGATCACGGCTTCGGGGTGGTGATCGGCGAGACTGCGGTCATCGGAGACGACTGCACCATCTACCAGGGCGTGACGCTGGGCGGTACGTCGCTGGCCAAGGGGGCCAAGCGGCACCCCACGCTGGGACGTGGCGTGATCATCGGCGCCGGCGCCAAGGTGCTGGGCGGATTCGAGGTGGGCGATGGCGCCAAGGTCGGCTCCAATGCGGTGGTGACGCGCGCGGTGCCGGCCGGCGCCACCGCGGTGGGCAATCCGGCGCGCGTGATCCAGCGCAGCCAGGCGCAGGACGCGCGCGAACCGGCCGCGGCACGGCTGTTCGCCGCCTATGGTGTCGTGCCCAATGGCGATGACCCGCTATCGAAGGCGCTGCATGGCCTGATCAACCAGGTTGCAGCGCAGGAGCGCCAGATCGAGGCCATGCTGGTCGCGATGAAGGGCGCCGGTATCGGCTGCCAGCATCAGGAAGAAATGCGCCAGTTCGATGCGGAGCAGTTGAATCGGCTGGTGGACTGAAGGGGCGGGCGGACGGCTTGCGCGGTTGACTTCGGCGGTCCCGGCCCGGGCCGGGCCACGGCATCTCGCCGCCCGGGGGATCAGCCGATTTCCATGCCGGCGGCGTCGAAGCGATGCAACTGGCCATCGCCCGTCAGGCTGATCCATCCACCGCGCGGCGCGGCCACGTCGTATTCCCAGTCCGGCAGGACATAGCGCAGGCGCCCGCCGTCTAGCCGGTGCAGGGCGGGGCGATGGGTATGGCCGTGGATCAGGGTGGTGGCGCCGGTCTGCGCGAAGAGGGCATCGATGGCGTCGGCATTGACGTCCATGATCTCCATGGACTTGTCCTGGTTCGACTGCTGGCTGGTCTTGCGCATGCCTTCGATGATGGCCTTGCGTTGTGCCAGCGGCATGGACAGGAACTGTTGCTGGTAGGCCGGCTGGCGCACTTGCGCACGAAAGGCCATGTAGGCCACGTCGTCGGTGCATTGCGCATCGCCATGCGCCAGCGTGATCGTGCGGCCGGCTTCGGTAATGACGTGCGGGTCGGGCAGCAAGCTCAGCCCGGCGGCGGCGGCGAAGGCCTCGCCCACCAGGAAGTCGCGATTGCCGGCCATCCAGAACAGCTCCACGCCCTGCGCCTGCACCGCCTTGAGGGCATCGGCCACCTGCCGGTTGTAGGGCGTGACGAGGTCGTCGTCGCCGGCCCAGTATTCGAAGATGTCGCCCAGCAGATAGAGCTGCCTGGAGTGCACCGCATGCGTCTGCAGGAAGGCCAGGAACGCTGCCGTGGTCGCGGGTAGCGAAGCCTGCAGATGCAGGTCGGAAACAAAAAGCGCAACCGTCGGCTGCGCTGTCTGCGAAGACACGGAGGTCGTCATCGGCGGTGCTTCGAGTGGCTTAGACCACTTCGGCCTTTTCGATGATCACGTCTTCCACCGGAACGTCGGCGAACATGCCCGAACGAGTGGTCTTGACCGCCTTGATCTTGTCGATCACGTCGGTGCCTTCGGTGACCTTGCCGAAGACGCAATAACCCCAGCCGTCCTGGCCGGGATAGTCGAGGAAGCTGTTGTTCTTGACGTTGACGAAGAACTGGGCCGAGGCCGAGTGTGGCGCGGCGGTGCGGGCCATGGCCAGGGTGTAGGGCTCGTTCTTGAGGCCGTTCTTGGCTTCGTTCTCGATGGTGTCGCGGGTTTCCTTTTGCTTCATGCCTGGCTCGAAACCGCCGCCCTGGATCATGAAGCCGTCGATGACGCGATGGAAGATGGTGCCGTCGTAGTGGCCGGCATTGACATAAGCGAGGAAGTTCTCAACGGTCTTGGGCGCTTTTTCGGCATCCAGTTCGATGCGGATGTTGCCGTGGTTGGTGGTGAGCAGAACTGCCATGTTGAATCCTTTGCTTGATGATAAATAAAAAACAGGCGGCCCCGGAGGGCCGGCCTGATGTGCTCCAGGCGCTTACTTGACCTGTGTCGCCGATTCGATCACGACCGGTGTCACCGGTACGTCGCCGGGGCCGGTCTGCACCTGCTTGATGCGGTCGACCACCTCGGCGCCCTGCACCACCTTGCCAAATACGGCATAACCCCAGCCGTCGCGGCTTGGGTAATCGAGTGCGCTGTTGTTGGCCACGTTGATGAAGAACTGGGCAGTGGCAGAATGGGGAGCCGAGGTGCGCGCCATGGCGATAGTATAAACCTCGTTCTTCAATCCGTTTTTGGCTTCGTTCTGGATCGGCGCGACAGTGTCCTTCTCGCGCATGTTCTTGTCGTAGCCGCCGCCCTGGATCATGAAGCCGTTGATGACCCGGTGGAACAGGGTACCGTTGTACTGGCCCTTCTTGACGTAATTGAGGAAGTTCTGGGACGAGATCGGCGCTTTTTCGGGGTTGAGCTCGACCACGATGTCGCCGACACTGGTCTTGATCAATACGCGAGGGGCATCGGCGGCGAAGGCCGACGACATCAGCGAGGACGACAACGACAGGGCGGCGACGGCGGCCAACAGGCTACGGCGGGAGATGATCATGCGTTACCTTCGTAAATGATTTTCCATTGCGATCCTTCGCGCACCCAGTACTGGCGCTTGCGAATCGCGTTCTTGCTTTTTCCTACGGCGCTTTCCTGGGTGAAAGTGCCGACGATCATGTCGTCCGGCCCGGGATAGCGGAACAGGCTGACATCGCGCAATTTGACACTGGTCAGGCGCGCCCCGTTCAGGCTTTTTTGCTGGCGCGCAAACCAGGTCTGCAGGCTTTCGCCCAGCGGCGAGCGAAACTGGCGCGAATAATACGACAGTATCCGGTCGTTATCCGCGCCTTCGAGTGCCTGCTGCCACTGGTCGAGCATGCTGGCGGCTTCGCTGCGCTGGCGTTGCCATTCGTCCTTGTCGACGAACTGCACGTGCTGGCTGATCACCACCACCGTCTTGCCGACCTCGGCAGTGGCATAGACATTCTGCAGGTCGGGGTTGGCCAGCACCACGCAACCGTCCGAGGACAGCGGCGGACGGCTGAAGTTGTCCGAAGGCGTGCCATGCAGCCAGATGCCGTAGCCGCTGCGGCCGTTGCGCTTGTCCCATTCGTTGGGGTAGGACAGCGGCAGCGCGCCGGTGCCGTAGAAGTCGGGCAGCTTGGGGCCCGGGATGCGGTTGTTGACGTAGTACACGCCGATCGGTGTGCGCTGGTCGCCTTCCTTGGACTTGTTGGCGCCGAAGCGGCCCTGCGAAATGTAATAGTCGGTCTGGTACTTGAGTTCGCCGGCCTGGTTTTCGTAGACGTACATGCGCGAGCGCGAGGTGTCGACCACGAACACGTTCTTCTGGTCGTCGCCGACCTGCAGCACCGCCTTGGGAATGAGCACGGGGTCAGGCTTTTCCTGCAAGGAACGCAGGCGGACGATCGCTTCTTCGCGCAGTTCCTTGAGTTTTTCCGGCGGGGCATCGGGCATCGCGCCGAAATTGCGCACCGGCCGCGCATGCATCATCAGCAGGTCGCCCTGGACCAGGTGGCCCAGGCGGAAAGTGGGATAGGCCGCCACCAGGGCATCGGCCTTGGCCTGGGCGTCGCGCAGGCGGTTGGCGCCGAGGTCCTTGTAGATGTCGATGAGCAGCGCCTCGGGATCGGTCTTGCCGGCGGCTACGCTGACTGCGTTCTGCGGCGGCGGGATCGAGGAGGAGGAGGCCACGCTGCCGGTGGTGGGCAGGCCCGCCAGGCACAGCATCAACAGGCGTCCCAGCGCGCGCGCCGGACGCCCTGGCAAAGCATCGACAATCATTATCCTCCCGACCGTTCCTGTTTGATGAGCCACCGGTTGCCTTGCTTGACGAATACCAGTGTCTTGCGGCTGTCCACCGTCAGCCGGTTGGAATTATATATCTGGCGGTAACGCACCACCGCAGTATTGCCCTTGATGGCGATCTGCGCATTGCTCACCTTGACCGTGATGTGGCCCTTGTCCTCGATACGGGCGCGACGTTCTTCGGCCCAGTCCTTGCGACTGGCGCCCTTGGGCGTGTCGAAGTCGCTGGCATAGTGCGCCAGGTAGGCGCGCACGTCCTTGTCGCTCCATGCCTTGGCCCAGCTGTTGAGCGCGGCCAGTACCGCCGCCTTGTCCTGCTCGGTGCCGGCGTCGGCGCGGGCCTTGTCGGACTTGGCCTTGTCGGCCGCGGCACGGGCTTGGGCTGCCTTTTCGGCGGCCGCCAGTTTCTCGGCCTGCTGTGCCTTTTCGCGTTCGGCGCGCTCGGTCTTTTCCTGTTCGAGGCGGTCGGCGCGATCCTTGGCCAGGCGCTCGGCTTTTTCCTTGTCCTTCAGTTCCTTCTGGTCTTTCTGTTCTTTCAGCTCTTTCTGTTTCTGCTCGGCGGCGGCCTTTTCGGCGGCCTGCCTGTCGGCACGCTGCTTGTCGGCAGCGGCGCGTTCGGCGGCGGCCTTCTCGGCGGCGGCATGTTCGGCGCTGGCGCGCTCGGTGGCGGCACGCTCTGCCGCGGCGCGATCGGCATTGGCGCGCTCGGCGGCGGCCTTGGAGATGGCGTTCTTCTCGGCGGCGGCGCGGTCGGCGGCGGCTTCCTGGGTGGCCTTCTCGGCGGCCAGCGCGCGGCTGCGCTCCTGCTGTTCGGCCGCCGCGGCGTCGGCGCGCGCCTTGGCCTGCGCCTGGGCGTCGCGGTTCGACTGGCTGGTGGCGCCAGCGGCGCTGGCCAGGCGCGGCACGGTGCCGCCGGTGGTGTTGCCGTTGAGTGAACGCAGCAGGGTCAGCTTGGGTTGCTGCACCTTGTTGGCAGGGTCGATCTGCAACGCCTTGTCATAGGCCTGGCTGGCCAGGCGGGCATAGACGTCGCCCAGGTTTTCCAGCGCCGTGGCATAGGTCGGGTTGGTGCGCATGGCCATGTCCAGGGCCGCGCGGGCACGGTCGTACTGGCCATCGGCGGCGTACAGCACCGCCAGGTTGTTGTACGGCTCGGGCAGGTCGGGAAAGTCTTCGGTGAGCTTGACGAAGATGGCGATGGCCTCGGCAGAACGGTTTTGTTCTGCTAAGATCAGGCCTTTCGTGAAACGCAGTTGCGCGTCACGGGGGTGTTTGGCCAGGTTGGCGTCGGTGCGGGTGAGGGCGTCGGCGTATTGGCCGGCCCGCAGCAACTTGTTGATGTCCGACATTTCGCTGGCCGGTGCCGCGACCGTGAAGAGTGCCGCCGCCAGCCCCGACAGCAGGGCCGTCCTCGGGGCGGCCTTATTGATCAAACCGCGCAAACCATGAGTGGAAGGCTGTTCTTTTGATTCTGGGGGCATGGTTTATCAATGCTATACTCGACGAAAGCTGGCATTTTATATCAAACGGGCACCGCAAAAAGGGGTTTGGCTATCGTGATGCGTTCATGTTGCAGGCGTTGCTAGAACAATGATCAGGAGGCCTCATGGCCTTCTTCCAAGCACTCTCCAAGCCTCCGAGTCATCGCGCTCGGCAAGATCGCAGCACTGCCCTCCGGCGCGGCCGAACCAAGAATTTCCATCCCATGAGCGAGCTCAAAATCTACAACACGCTGGCGCGTGATAAGCAGATCTTTTCCCCTATCGAACCAGGCAAAGTGCGCTTGTACGTGTGCGGCATGACCGTCTATGACTTCTGTCATCTCGGCCACGCCCGCGTGATGGTGGTGTTCGACATGGTGCAGCGCTGGCTGCGCAGCGTCGGTTACGACGTCACCTACGTGCGCAACATCACCGACATCGACGACAAGATCATCAAGCGTGCGCTCGACAATGGCGAGTCGATCAGGCAGTTGACCGAGCGCTTCATCGTGGCCATGAACGAAGACGCCGATGCCCTCGGCGTGCAGCGTCCGGACCATGAGCCACGCGCCACCCAATACGTGCCGCAGATGCTGGAATTGATCGGCAAGCTGCAGGCCAATGGCCTGGCCTACCTGGCCGAGGACGGCGACGTCAACTACGCGGTGCGCGAATTCCCCGGCTACGGCCGGCTGTCGGGCAAATCGCTCGACGACCTGCGGGCCGGCGAGCGGGTCGACGTCAACACCGGCAAGCGCGATCCGCTCGACTTCGTGCTGTGGAAGGCGGCCAAGCAGGGCGAACCCGACGAAGCCAAGTGGGACTCGGCATGGGGCTGTGGGCGCCCGGGCTGGCACATCGAGTGCTCGGCCATGGCGGGCGACCTGCTGGGTGAACATTTCGACATCCACGGCGGTGGCCAGGACCTGCAGTTCCCGCATCACGAAAACGAGATTGCCCAGTCCGAAGGCGCACATGGTCATGCCTTCGTCAATTACTGGATGCACAACGGTTTCGTGCGGGTCGACAACGAGAAGATGTCGAAGTCGCTGGGCAACTTCTTCACCATCCGCGATGTGCTGCAGAAGTACGATCCGGAAGTGGTGCGCTTCTTCATCCTGCGCGCCCACTATCGCAGCCCGCTCAATTATTCCGATGCGCACCTGGACGACGCCCGCCAGGCCCTCACGCGTCTGTACACGGCGCTCAAGGAAGTCCCCCCGGCCGCATCCGGCAGCACCGACGAAGCACCTGCCCGACGCTTCGCCGAGGCCATGAACGACGACTTCAATACGCCGCTGGCGCTGTCGGTGCTGTTCGAATTGGCCAACGAAGTCAACCGCACCCGCAGTGCGGATGCATCGCGGCAGTTGCGCCAGCTGGGGGCGCGACTCGGACTGCTGCAACGCGACCCGGAGGCGTTCCTCAAGGGCGGCGTGGCCGCGGGCGGCATCGACCAGGCGGCCATCGAGGCATTGATCGCTGCCCGTAGCGCCGCCAAGGCCGGACGCGACTTCGCCGCGGCCGACCGGATCCGCGCCGAACTGACGGCCGCCGGTGTGGTGCTGGAAGACAAACCGGGCGGGCTGACCGAATGGCGGAGAGCTTGACTTGAATACCATCGACAAGATGAGCGCACCCGATCCGTCGCTGATCGTGCCGGGCTACTGGGAAGAGGCCAAGGCCGAATTGATGAAGCGCGATCGCATCATGCGCAAGCTGATTCCCCAGTTCGGCGACCTGCAACTGACGGTGCGGGGCGATGCCTTCACCACGCTGGCGCGCTCGGTGATCGGGCAGCAGATCTCGACCAAGGCCGCCAATGCCGTATGGCAGCGTTTCCTGGAGGCATGTCCACGTTGCCAGCCGGGGCAGGTGATCCGGGTCGGGCTGGAAGGCCTGGGCGACTGCGGCCTGTCCAAGCGCAAGGCCGAATACATCCTCGACCTGGCCAACCATTTCAAGGCCAAGACCGTGCATCCGGACAAATGGGCCGAGATGGCCGACGAGGATGTCATCGCCGAGATGATCCAGATCCGCGGCATCGGCCGCTGGACAGCCGAGATGTTTTTGATATTTAATCTGCTGCGCCCGAATGTGCTGCCGCTGGACGACCCGGGATTGCTCAAGGGCATCAGCGACAGTTATTTTTCGGGCGAGCCCGTCTCGCGCAGCGATGCGCGTGAAGTCGCCGCGAACTGGGAACCGTGGCGCACCGTTGCCACCTGGTATCTCTGGCGCAGCCTCGACCCGAGGCCATCCAATACCTGACAGAGGGGACGAGCGCGGCTACGCCAGCCAAGGCTGCTGGTGTATACTCCGCTGCTCGCTAGATCGCAGGCAACCCGATAGCGAGCGGGCGCTGCGCACGGCATGTGCCGCGGCCCGATATCGGACTTGTTGAAAAAGGAACACAATGAGTAAATCGACAACCACTTTTCTGGGCTTCGAGCAGGCCATCGCCGAGCTTGATGCCAAGATCGAAGAGTTGCGTTTTGTACAGGACGACTCGGCCGTCGACATTTCGGAAGAGATCGAACGCCTGGTCAAGAAAAGCCAGCAGCTGACCAAGGACATCTACGCCAAGCTCACGCCATGGCAGGTGTCGCAGATTGCCCGCCATCCGCAGCGCCCCTATACCATGGACTACGTGCGCGAGATCTTTACCGATTTCCATGAACTGCACGGCGACCGCACGTTCTCGGACGACCAGTCCATCGTCGGCGGTCTGGCCCGTTTCAACGGCCAGGCCTGCATGGTGATCGGTCACCAGAAGGGGCGCGACACCAAGGAACGCGCACTGCGCAATTTCGGCATGCCCAAGCCGGAAGGCTATCGCAAGGCAATGCGCCTGATGAAGGTAGCCGAGAAATTCAATTTGCCTATCTTTACCTTCGTCGACACCCCGGGCGCTTTCCCCGGGATCGACGCCGAAGAGCGTGGCCAGTCCGAGGCGATCGGGCATAACCTGTACGTGATGGCCGAACTGAAGGTGCCGCTGATTGCCACCATCATCGGCGAAGGCGGTTCCGGCGGTGCGCTGGCCATCGCGGTAGGCGACTCGGTGCTGATGCTGCAATACGCGACCTATTCGGTGATCTCGCCGGAAGGTTGCGCATCGATCCTGTGGAAGACCGCCGACCGTGCCGCCGATGCGGCCGAGGCGCTGGGCCTGACGGCGCACCGCCTCAAGGCCATCGGCCTGATCGACAAGATCGTCAACGAGCCGCTGGGTGGCGCGCACCGCGACCCCAAGCAGATGGCCAGCCTGCTCAAGCGTGCCTTGTCCGATACCTTGCGCCAGTTCCAGGGCGTCAAGACCAAGGAACTGCTGGCGGCGCGTCACGAGAAGCTGATGGCCTACGGCAAATTCAAGGAATTGAATTCGGCCGAATGACGGCGTGCCGCGGCATCGGTCGCGGCCACTGCCGTGCGGGCAAACGCCAGCGATTGCATTCGCTGGCGTTTGTCGTTTCTGGGCGGCGCTGCCTGCCGTCCAAGTCCATTGACCGTTAGCGTTATTTCCCATGGCCGATATCACCGCCCCCCTTGCTCCGGTAATGCAAGCCCTCCAGGCCAGCCTGGGTTCTCCTGCCACCACCCTGGCGCTGGCCTACAGCGGTGGGCTCGATTCGTCGGTGCTGCTCGACGCCGCCGCAGTGCTGGCCGCCCGTGATGGATCAAGGCTCATTGCCTTGCACGTGCATCACGGGCTCAGTACCGACGCCGATGGCTGGCTGGCGCATTGCCGTGCGCGTTGCGACGCGTTGGGCGTGGTCTTCGACTCGGCGCAGGTGCAGCTGGACCAGGGCAGCGGCAGGGGCATCGAAGAAGTGGCGCGCGTGGCGCGCTATGCCGCATTGGGGCGATTGTGTCGCCAGCATGGTGCGCAGGTGTTGCTGACCGCACATCACCAGGATGACCAGGCCGAGACCGTGCTGCTGCAACTGCTGCGCGGCAGCGGCCTGGCGGGAATGTCGGCCATGCCATCCGGACAGACGGCGCCGGCGTTGCTGGGCGACGCCCAGACCGTGATCGTGCGTCCGCTGCTGGGCGTCGGGCGCAAGCAGATCGAGGCCTATGCCAAAGCGCGCCAGCTGGCGCATGTCGAGGACGCATCCAACGCCGATGTGCGCTACACCCGTAATGCGTTGCGGCAACGGGTGATGCCGGTACTCGAACAGGATTTTGCCGGCTACCAGCAGCGCCTGGCGCGCGCCGCCGTGCATGCCCAGAACGCGCAGCAATTACTGCATGAAATCGCCGAGCTGGACCTGGTCCAGTGTCGTCGTGACGACCACTTGCTGATGCCGCCCTTGCGGTTGCTGAGTGAACAGCGGTTTTTCAATTTGATGCGTCACTGGTTCGGCTTGCGTGGCATGCGCATGCCATCGCTGGCATGGATGGAGCAGATGCGCGCGCAACTGCTGACGGCCCGCGAAGAGTCGCAGGTGTGCGTATCGCATCCCGATGGCGAAGTGCATCGCTATCGTGAGCGGGTCTACCTGGCACCGCGCCGCGTACTGCCCGATCCGGACGACGAGCAACCCGTGGTGGTGGCGTTGCCCTGGAAGGGGGAAGCCAGCTTGCCGGTGCCGCATTGTTATGGCGTGCTGCGTTTCGACATGATCGATGCCGACGACCCGGCCACGCCCGGTTTCGATGCCGACTGGCTGCGGGCGCAGTCCCTGGAGGTCCGCGGGCGTAGCGGCGGCGAGCGGATCCGACTGGCGTTCAATCGTCCGGCGCGCAGCTTGAAGCAGCAATACCAGGCCGCCGATGTGCCGGCCTGGGAGCGGCCGTTCCTGCCGCTGGTCAGTGCCGGGCGCAGCTTGCTGTTTGCCGCCGGCGTCGGCATGGATTGCACCCACCTGGTCACGACCGGGCCGCGGGTGCGGCTGCGCTGGCAGGCCGGGGCGCCAAGCAAAGCGGCATGAAAAATGCCGCATCACCGGCAAGACCGATGATGCGGCATCTCCAGGTCATCCCTGACATGGGCGGAGCCGGGCTCCGCGAGGACGCTGCCGTGTTACTTGGCCGCGGTGGTGTCAGCCGGCTTGTCGGTGCCCTGCACCTTGGCCTTGGCCTTCTTGGCGGTACGCTTGGTCGCGTTCTTGGCTTGCTTGGCCTTGGTCTTGGTGGCGACTTCGGCCTTGGTGGCGGCGCCCGGGCCTGGCTGCGTGCCTTGGGCCGAGGCAGGTGCGCCGGCGCCAGCGGTGGCGGTACCGGTCTGGGCGAATACTGGCAGGGTCAGTGCCGACAGAAGGGAAGCGACGATGATGGCTTTGGTTTTCATGGCAATGTCCTTGTTAGGTAAATCGGTTCAGGCTCGGCGCTGGAGGCTGGTTGCATCCGTTTCGTTGCGCCTTGCTTCCTATAACGAAATGGCGTCGTTGGCGACGACATCCAATTGTTTCAATTCATCGCGAAGTTGTAAGCAATCGTTGCCATCCTGACTACTGGGTTTCGCGTCGGCAGTCTTAACCGAACAGTCCCACCAGGCCGATGACGATCAGGTACAGCGCCACGATATAGTTCAGCAGGCGTGGCATGGCCAGGATGAGTACGCCTGCGATCAGGGCGGCCAGGGGGCCGAAGGCGAGATGGATGTTCATGTCGTTTCTCCTAGTTGTTAGTGCCACTGAGACGCCGGGACCGGCGCTAAGTTCTACCGCAG
Organism: Herbaspirillum sp. YR522; assembly: GCF_000282575.1. GTDB lineage: Bacteria > Pseudomonadota > Gammaproteobacteria > Burkholderiales > Burkholderiaceae_D > Herbaspirillum. The sequence goes on from NZ_AKJA01000023.1 coordinate 14,809, forward strand.
GCAGCGCCACCGGGTGATTGGCGAGCCTTTATAATGTCCAGCTTTCCTTGCCGCAATAGAGATCAAGCATGGCCTATCAAACCTGGTTAGCATTTTTCATCGCCGCCTGCGTCATCGCCATTTCGCCGGGCTCGGGCGCGGTGTTGTCGATGAGTCATGGCCTCAACTATGGCGTGCGCCGCACCAGCGCCACCATCCTCGGACTGGAGATCGCGCTGGTGGTGGTGTTGCTGATCGCCGGTGCCGGCGTGGGCTCGCTGCTGGTGGCGTCCGAAACCGCCTTCAATACCATCAAGGTATTGGGCGCGGCCTACCTGATCTACCTCGGCTTTTCGCAGTGGCGCGCGCCGGTGCCGCAGGACGGCGAAGTACTCGATAGCGCCAACGCCAGCGCGCGCAGCGCACGCGGCCAGCATTGGTGGCAGCGTTGCATCACCGGTTTCCTGACCAACGCCACCAATCCGAAGGGCATCGTGTTCATGGTCGCGGTGCTGCCGCAGTTCATCGATCACGACCGCCCGCTGTGGCTGCAGTTGCTGGTGCTGGCGGTGACCATGGTGGCGGTGGACCTGGTGGTGATGCACGGCTATGCGTATGCCGCCAGCCGCCTGCAGCGTTTCTTTCGCAACCAGAAGGCGATCAAGGCGCAGAACCGTTTCTTCGGCGGCGTCCTGATGCTGGTCGGTGCAGGGTTGTTCTTCTTCAAGCGGGGCGCGCATTGAGCCGGGCCTGGCCCTCGGCGTAAAAAAGCCCCGGCTGGCGACCGGGGCGGTTGAACCATGGCGCGCGGCTTACTTGTCTTTCTTCAGGCAGCTCGACATGAACGCGCGACGCTCATCGCCTTTCTTGTCGCCGGCTTGCTTGTTGCAGGTGGTCATCTTGTTCTGCTGGGCGTTGGTCGGGGCGGCAGCGGGCTTGTTGGACAGGCAATCCTTCATGAATGCCTTGCGTTCGTCGCCTTTCTTGTCGCCCGCATCCTTGTTACAGGTGGTCATCTTGCTCTGCTGCGCGGTCTGCGCCGAGACCGGGGCGCTCATCAACAGGGGTGCTGCCAGCGCGAGGCAAGACATGGCGATCATCAGTTTTTTCATTATGGACTCCGGGTCGGTGGATGCGAAGGGATAGCAGGTGCCAACAGGGCGGCTATCGGGCAGCATTACAGCATGAAAATGTGGCGCCGGTCTCGTCTAATTAGCTATTGCCAAATGGAAAACCCGGCCGCACATCCGATTGACCCCGGATCGATGCGCCGGCCGGGATAGAATCGCGTTTTCTCTGTCTTACAGCAATGCATCCGGCGCTGGTGCCGGGTGCACCGAGTTTTAAAGGAGCAGGGCTATGGGATTGAGCTGGATGTCCGCCATCAAATTGATACCGTGGGTCGATGTGGTCCAGGCCACGCCCGGTATCGTACGCGGCGCGCGTGACTTGTGGTCGCGTACGCGCGGGGCCAAGGAAGCGGTGGCTGCCCAGCCGTCGCCGGTCAACGCCAGTGACGACCTGGCGCAACTGGGCACGCGTATTGCACGCCTCGAAACCGAGCAACTGGAAGCCAGCCAGCTGATCAATACGCTGGCCGAGCAGAATGCCCAGCTGGTGGCCACGCTGGACGCGCAGCGCCGTCGTACCCGGGCATTGCTGGCATTCTGCGTATTGCTGGCCCTGGGCCTGGTGGCCACCTGGCTGCGCTAGAACCGCGCCCGGCTCGGCGCTGGCCGGCCCGGGGCGGCATTGCCTAACTTACCTTTGCAAAGACTGGCCCACGCATGTTCCAACACGCACTGCGCATGACCCAACGCGACTGGCGCACCGGCGAGCTTCGCTTCTTGCTGCTGGCCCTGATCGTGGCGGTGGCGGCCTTGTCGTCGGTCAGCTTCTTCGTCGATCGCATGCGCGCCGGCATGACCCGCGACGCCCACCAGCTCCTGGGCGCCGACCTGCTGGTCGCGGCCGACCAGTCGCTGCCGCCGCAATGGATCTCGCAGGCGCAGGCGCGTGGGCTGGCGCAGGCGCAGACGGTGGTCTTTCCCAGCATGGCGCAGGCCGGAGAGGGGGACGCCGCGCGCTCGGTGCTGACCTCGATCAAGGCCGTGACCGACGGCTATCCCTTGCGTGGCCAGGTCAAGCTGGAAGGCGCCGGCGGCGATCGCAGCGCCAACGGCATTCCAAGCACCGGCACGGTATGGGTCGATCCACAGGTGCTGTCCGCCCTCGACGTGAAGCTGGGCGACACCCTCAAGCTGGGCGACAAGGACTTCCGGATCGCCGAGGTGATCGCGGTCGAACCCGATCGTGGCAGCGCCTTCGTCAATTTTGCGCCGCGCGTGATGCTGTCCAATGGCGACCTGGCCGCCACCAACCTGGTGCAACCGGGTTCGCGCGTGACCTATCGCCTGTTGCTGGCAGGCGCGCCGGCACCGGTGCAGGCGTTCCAGCAGGAACTGCAACGGCAGATCGAGCAGCAGCACCTGCGCGCGGTCCGCATCGAGTCGCTGGAAAGCGGCCGCCCCGAAATGCGCGCCACGCTCGATCGCGCCGAGCAGTTCCTGTCGCTGGTAGGCCTGCTGTCGGCCATGCTGGCGGCGCTGGCCGTGGCGATGGCGGCGCGCCGTTTCATGATGCGTCACCTCGATGCCTGCGCCATGTTGCGCTGTTTCGGCATGACCCAGAATGAAGTGACGGCGCTGTACCTGATCGAATTCGTGGTGGTGGGGTTGGCCGCCAGCCTGATCGGCATGGGCCTGGGCTACGCGGCCCATTTCGCCCTGCTGCAGTGGCTGGGCAGCTTCATGCCGACCGCCTTGCCAGCGGCCAGCTGGCAACCGGCGCTGCAGGGCGTGGCCACGGGCTTGCTGCTGTTGGTGGGCTTTGCGTTACCGCCCATCCTGCAATTGCGCAATGTGCCGCACAATCGCGTGATCCGACGCGAGCAGGGCGCTCCCAAGGCGGCCTCGGTGCTCACTTATGGATTGGGCACGCTGGTGTTCTCGGGCCTGTTGCTGTGGCAGGCGGGCGACCTGAAGCTGGGGCTGCTGACGGTGGCCGGTTTCCTGGGCGGGTTCGGACTGTTTGCGCTGGTGGCCTGGTCATGCCTGCGGGCCTTGCGCGGTATGCGTGGCTTGATCGACAGCCAGAGCTGGCGCTTTGCCATCGATGGCCTGCAGCGTCGCCCGGCGGCGGCAGTGATGCAGGTGGTGGCGCTGGGCCTGGGCCTGATGGCGCTGCTGTTGCTGACCGTCATCCGTGGCGACCTGGTTGGCGCATGGCGCCAGTCGACCCCGGCCGATGCCCCCAATCGTTTCGTGATCAACATCCAACCCGACCAGCGCCAGGCGGTAAGCCAGGCGCTGCAGCAGGGCGGGGTGGCCGCGCCCGAGCTCTACCCGATGATCCGCGGCCGGCTGGTACAGGTCAACGGGCGCCAGATCAGCGCCGCCGACTACCAGGAAGACCGGGCCAAGCGGCTGGTCGATCGCGAATTCAACCTGTCCACCATGCAGCAGATCCTGCCTGGCAACGGCATCGTCAGCGGCCGCTGGTTCGACGACAGCGGCCCGGAGGCCTCGGTCGAGCGCGGGCTGGCGCAGACGCTGGGCATCAAGCTGGGCGACCGCCTGCAGTTCGATATCGCCGGGCAATTGGTGGAGGCACCGGTGACCAGCCTGCGCAAGCTCGAATGGGGGTCGCTGCGGGTCAACTTCTTCGTGATCATCAACCCGCAGGCGATGCGCGATACGCCGCAAAGCTGGATTACCGCGTTTCACCTCACGCCCGCCCAGCAGAACCTGGGCAACGTGCTCACCCGTGACTTCCCCAACTTGACCGTGGTCGATATCGGCAGCGTGTTGCGCCAGATCCAGGAGGTAGTGGGGCAGGTGATATCGGCGGTCGAGTTCCTGTTCCTCTTTACGCTCGCTTCCGGAGTGCTGGTGTTGTATGCGGCGCTGGCCGGCTCCCAGGACGAGCGGGTGCGCGAGGCCGGCCTGCTGCGCGCCCTGGGCGCGACCCGGCGCGAGCTGTCCCGGGCGCAGCGCATCGAGGTCTTGCTGGTGGGGTCGGTGGCGGGCTTGCTGGCGGCCACCGGCGCGGCCGTCATCGGCTGGGCGCTGGCGCATTTCGTGTTCAACTTCGACTGGACGCTCAGTCCCCTGGTGTGGGTGGCCGGCATGGCCCTCGGCGCGGCCTGCTCGGCCATCGGCGGCTGGGCCGGACTGCGCCAGGTGCTGGGACGCCCGCCGTTGCAGACGCTACGCGAAGCCTGAGGCGGCGCGATCCAGATCAAACCGCACTGGCCCGGCTGCGCTATCATGGCGACCTATGCAAATCGAAGACCCCAATGCCCCGACCACGTTCGAATTGATCGGCGGCGCCGACAAGTTGCGCGAGATGGTCGATCGCTTCTACGACCTGATGGACCTGGAGCCGGAATTTGCCGGCATCCGCGCACTGCACCCGGCGTCGCTGGACGGCTCGCGCGAAAAGACCTACATGTTCCTGTCGGGCTGGACCGGCGGCCCCAACCTGTACATCGAGCAGCATGGCCATCCGCGCCTGCGGGCGCGCCACCTGCCGTTTGCCATCGGTGTTTCCGAGCGTGACCAGTGGCTGCGCTGCATGACCTGGGCCATGCAGGATGCGGGTTTGTCCGACGAGCTGATGAAGCGCCTGCTGCAGGCGCTCTACCAGACCGCCGACTGGATGGTCAACACGAGATAGCGAGTCAGCAGCGCTAGCTCCCCACCCTGTCCCGAAGTCATCCTGAGCTCCCGCCAGCGTCTGACGGATGTACTGAAACTAATCCCGCCGCCGGCCAAGTGATAGCCACGCGCACGCCCCGGGGCCTGCGTCATCAGCTCATGCCCGTAGCAGACGCCGCACGGCGGCATCCAGATCGCCATCGCATCGCGGATCCCAGCGCGAAATCCTTCCTTCCGCCGCGTCGCGATGCGGTGAACATCGCGTCCCTGTACGTTCCTCACAAGTCTTTGCGTCCCGAATGTGGCTTGCTCACATTGTTTGTCTCCGCGCCAATTCCTACACTCGACGAACCAATCAAGGCGTGCATTGCTGCGCGCCATCGAGCATCGGAGAGCGCGCCGTCACAGGCGCAAATGGCACGGTTGGGCGCGACGCGCCGGCCCACGACAAGAAGGAATGGCATTTGGAACAGTTTCGCGACATCCCTGCGGCCGGGCACGGGCGGCCGGCTCCGCACAGCCCAGGGCCCAGGACTACCCGCTCGCAACAGCGCATCCGCGGACTGGCCGATATCGAGCGGCTGGAACGGTCGGCTTATGACGAGCTGGTGCCGGCGCGCAGCATGTACCAGGTCTTCCAGGCAACCGCGGGCCTGCACGGCCAACGCAAGGCGCTGACCATGCTGCGCTCGGCGTGCCTGGACGACGAGGCGGTGGTCTACACGCATGCCCAGCTGCTGGCCGAGATTACCCGTGCCGCCAACAGCTTTGCGCGGTTCGGCATCGCCGGCGAGGGCGTGGTCGCGATCCTGGCGCGCACCCATGCCAGGGTGCCGGCGCTGATCTGGGGCGCGCAAACCGCGGGCACCGCCAGCTGCATCAATTACCTGCTGGCGGCGGACGTCATCGCCGCGCTGCTGGAGGCGGAACAGGCGCGCATCCTGGTCTGCTCGGGTCCGGCTCTGGACGCCGAGCTGTGGGCCAAGGTGCGCGAAGTCATCCCGCGGGTGCCGGGGCTGCAAGCCATCCTGGTGCTGGGCGGGCAGGCCGATATCGATGATCCCCGCATCCACGACCTGGACCGGCTGATGGACAGCCAGCCCGGCGACGCGCTGGACTTTGCCTGGCAGGCCGATCGCAACGCCATTGCGGCGCTGTTCCACACCGGCGGCACCACCGGCGTACCCAAGCTGGTGCCGCAGACGCACCTGAACCAGATCCACGCTGCCTGGTCGCTGGCGCAGCTGTTCGACCTGACAGAGCAGGACGTGGCGTTGAATGGCTTCCCCTTGTTCCATGTCGGCGGCACCTCGACCATCGGCATGTCGGTGCTGGCCGCCGGCGGGCATGTGGTGATGCTGTCGCCGGCCGGCTTGCGCGATCCGATGATCGTGAAGAATTTCTGGCGGCTGGCCGAGCGCTATCGCGCCACCTTCATCGGCGGCGTGCCGACCTCCATCGGCGCCCTGAGCGAAGTGCCGCTGGACGGCTGCGACGTTTCCTCGGTGCGCTTCGCCTTCACCGGCGGCGCCGCCTTGCCCAGCGCAGTGGGACAACGCTTCGAGCAACGCACCGGCATTGCCTTGCTGGAGCAATACGGGATGACCGAGAGCGTGGCCGCGATCGCCGCCACGCCGTTGAACGGCCGCCATGTGCGCGGTAGCGTCGGCTTGCGGGCGCCGTTTTCCGCCATCGACATCATGCAGCGCGGCACCGACGGACAATGGAGTCTGTGCCCGCCCGGCACGGTGGGTTCGGTGGTGGCGCGCGGCCCGCAAATCGTGCGCGGCTACCTCAACGCCGAGCACGACCGGCATGCCTTCACCCCCGACGGCGGCTTGATCACCGGTGACCTGGGACGGCTGGACGAAGACGGCTACCTGTTCCTGACCGGGCGCGAGAAAGACCTCATCATCCGCAGCGGCCACAATATCGATCCGCAGGCGATCGAAGAAGTCGCCAACGCCCACCCGGCGGTGGCAGTGAGCGCCGCAGTCGGCATGCCGGACGGCTATGCCGGCGAGCTGCCGGTGATCTTCGTGGCGCTGGCACCGGGCCACAGCGTGGATACCGCGGAGTTGCAGAAATTCATCGGCGACCGCATCCCGGAGCCGCCGGCCAAGCCGCGCCACCTGTTCGTGCTGGATGCCATTCCGGTCACCGGCGTGGGCAAGATCTACAAGCCGGCCTTGCGCGACATGGCGCTGGTCTACAAGCTGCGTATGGAAATCGCCGAGCTGGGGACGGCCGTCGAGCTGGTCGACATCTCGGCCAGCAGCGACGGCACCGCAGCCGAGCTCAAGCTCAGGGCCGCCACGCAGGAAGATCGCATCCGCGGCGAGGTGCGGCTGACGGCGGCGCTGGCCAGCCTGCCGAGCAAGGTGAAGGTGGAGTGGGTAGGGGAGTAGGGAACGACGGCAGGTGGCAGGCCACGGCGCCTTGCCATCGAACCGGAAAAACCGGCAAGACCGGAAAAATATCGCATCGCGTGACGCGATCGATTACAACAATCAAGGAGACAAGCATGACCAATCGACGCGATTTTATGAAGATGTCGGCAGCCGTAGGCCTGGCCGCGCATCCGCTGTTTTCCATTGCCCAGAGCGATGAACTGGTGCTGGCCTGCCCGACGGCGATGTCGGGCACGTTCTCGGCAATCGGCAAGTATTCGGACCTCGGCATGAAGCTGGCGGTCGAGCAGCAGGGCACGGTGCTGGGCAAGAAGCTGAGCTATCGCATGCTCGACACCGAAGCCAAGCCGGCCACCGCCGTGCGCCGCGTGCAGGAAGCCATGGAGCAGCACAACATCCGCTTCTTCACCGGTGCGCTGCTGTCGGCCGAATCGCTGGCCATGAGCAAGGAGCTGGACAAGGCGGGGGGCCTGCTGATCACCAACGGCGGCGCCGACGAGCTGACCGGCAGCGATTGCAATCGCAGCACCTTCCGCTGGGCGCTGCCGACCTACAGCCTGATCCAGGGCTCGGCCGGTCCGTTGATCGAGCTGCTGCCCAAGGCCAAGCGCTGGTACACCGTCACGCCGCAATACGTGTTCGGCGAAGGCCTGCTGCGCAATGCCAAGGAGTTGTTCAAGGCGAAGGGCATCGAACACGTCGGCAACAGCTATCACTCGCTGACCGAGCGCGAGTTCAGCGGCCACCTGACCAATGCCATGGCGTCCAAGGCCGACGTGCTGTTCCTGCTCAACTACGGCGCCCAGGCCTCGGACACCCTGCGCCAGGCGGTCAGCTTCGGCCTGAAGCAGAAGATGACCATCATCGTCGCCGCCGCCTCCGGCCTGGAGCAGTTCGAGGCGCTGGGTGCCGACATCTGCGAGGACGTGTATTTCGGCGCCGTCTACTGGCATACCATCGATACCGCCTACAACAAGAAATTCGTCAGCCAGGTGCGCGAGAAATTCAAGATCTCGCCCAACTACAGCTTGGCCGGCCCCTACATCAACACGCGCATGCTGATCGAGGGTATCAACAAGGCCAGGAGCACCGACCCCAAGGCCGTGATCGCGGCGCTGGAAGGCATGAAGTTCGACAGCCTGACCGGCACCGAGGAAGTGCGCAAGGCCGACCACCAGGTGCTGCGCGACTTCTACCTGGTCAAGGGCAAGGGCAAGTCGAAGATGCGCGACAAGGACGACTACGCCGACATCATCCACTCCGGCCGCTACTTCCTCGCGCCCGAGGCGGCCGGCTGCAAGATGGCCTGACGGCGCGGCTATCCCACCGCGGCAACGGCCTCACCGTGGCGCCACCGGCCACGGCGGGCC
>NZ_AKJA01000024.1 GCF_000282575.1 Herbaspirillum sp. YR522
GGTCCAGCACATCGCTCTGGCGGCCGCCGAATTCGCCCGCCAGAGCGATGTGCTGGACCGGATGGTCAATACCTCCGACCGCACGCGCGCCGAGTTCGATTTCACCCAGCGATTCCCGGCGCCGCACCTGCCGGAGATGAATGCCGCCACCCGCCCGCTGGGGATGGAAAACGCCTGGGTCTATGGCCTGATCCGCCAGGAATCGCGCTTCATCAAGTCGGCGCGCTCGCATGTGGGCGCCTCGGGCCTGATGCAGCTGATGCCGGGCACGGCCAAGTTCGTGGCCAAGAAGATCGGCATGACCGAATTCACGCCCGAGCAGGTCAACGACATCAATACCAATTTGCTGCTGGGCACCAGTTATCTCGACATGGTGCTCAACAACATGAATGGCTCCGAGACCCTGGCCACGGCAGGCTACAACGCCGGGCCCGGCCGCCCGCGGACCTGGCGCGCGACACTGCCGCGCACGGTCGAGGGCGCGATCTTCGCCGAGATGATTCCTTTCAACGAGACCCGTGGCTATGTCAAGAACGTGATGTCCAACGCGACGTACTATGCTGCGATGTTCGAGAACCGCCCGCAGTCGTTGAAGCAGCGCATGGGCAACATCGCCCCCAACGCGGACGTGGCGACCGACCTGCCCTGATCCGCTTGCGGGCCGCATTCCAGGAGGCAAGGCATGGCTGTACGCAATATATTGGTATTGGGTGGCACCGGTTTCGTCGGCACCCGGCTGGTCCGGCTGCTGGGCAGCAGCACCGACTATCGCGTGATGGTGCCGACGCGCCGCATCGAGCGCGCCAAGCATCTGCTGGTCTCGCCGGTGGTGTCGGTGGTGCAGGCCGATATCCATGACGACGGCGTGCTGTCGCAATTGGTGTCGCAGGCCGATGTGGTGATCAACCTGGTCGGCATCCTGCACTCGCGCCCGGCCCGCAAGGGCCAGGCCTACGGGCCCGACTTCGAGGCCCAGCACGTGGCGCTGCCGCGCCGCATCGTGGCCGCCTGCCTGCGCCACGGCGTGGCGCGCTACCTGCACATGAGCGCGCTGGGGGCAGATCCCCACGGGCCATCGATGTACCAGCGCTCCAAGGCCGCCGGCGAAGCCGAGGTGACGGCCCAGCCGGGGCTGCCGGCGGTGATCTTCCGGCCGTCGGTGATATTCGGCGAGGGCGACCGTTTCATCAACCTGTTCGCCGGGCTGCAGAAGCGTTTTCCGGTGCTGCCGCTGGGTTCGGCCGAGGCGCGTTTCCAGCCGGTGTATGTAGGTGACGTCGCGCACGCCTTCAAGCAGGCGATCGACCAGCCGAAACTGGCGGGCCAGTGCTTCGAGCTGGGCGGCCCGCGCGTCTACAGCCTGCGCGAGCTGGTGCGCCTGTCCGGCTGGATGGTGGGCCGCAACCGGCCGATCCTGCCCTTGCCGTCCTCGGCGGCATTGCTGCAGGCCTGGTTGCTCGAACACCTGCCGGGCAAGTTGATGAGCCGGGACAACGTGGCATCGATGCGGGTCGACAACGTGCTGGCCGCCCCGATGTCGAGCGCACTGCAATGGGTGCCGACCGCGCTGGAAGAGGCGGCGCCGCTGTACCTGATGCCGCGTAACGAGCAACGCCAGTTCGATCTTTTTCGCAGCAAGGCAGGGCGCTGACGCCGCGCCCGTCTTTCAACCTTCCACAGAGCCCTTATGCAAGATACAGAACTGGACCCGGTACTGTCCGAAGCGCTGAAGAAAGCCGGCCGGCAGATGCCCACGCTGGTGATCGGCAACAAGAACTATTCGTCGTGGTCGATGCGCGCGTGGGTGGCCATGACTGCCTTCGATATCCCATTCAAGGAAGTGCGGGTGCTGCTCGACCAGCCCGACACGGCCGCCGAGATCGCACGCTATACCGCCTCGGGAACGGTGCCGGTACTGCTCGATGGCGACACCGCGATCTGGGATTCGCTGGCCATCTGCGAATACCTGGCCGAGCAGTTCCCCGACCGCGCCCTGTGGCCGGCAGAGGCCGATGCCCGTGCCATCGCGCGCAGTATCTGCGCCGAGATGCATTCCGGTTTTACCGGCCTGCGCAGCGCCATGAGCATGGATATCCGCGGCCGTTATCCGGGCCAGGGACGCACTGCGGCGGCGCAGGGCGATATCGGACGGATCTGTGAAATCTGGGAAGAATGCCTGGCCCGGTTCGGCCATCACGATTTCCTGTTTGGCGATTTCTCGATTGCCGATGCCTACTACGCGCCCGTGGTGATGCGCTTTGCCAGCTACCAGGTGCCGCTGGCGCCGGCATTGCAGGCCTATGCCGATCGCGTGCGCGAGCACCCGGCCGTGGCGCGCTGGATCGCCGAGGCGCTGGCCGAAAAAGAAATCCTGCCCGATCACAAATGAAGATCTACACCGTCGGCGGCGCCGTACGCGACGGCTTGCTGGGGCTGCCGGTGAAGGATCGCGACCATGTGGTGGTGGGCGCCACGCCGCAGCAGATGCAGGCACTGGGCTACCGCGCGGTCGGACGCGATTTCCCGGTGTTCCTGCATCCCGAGACCCATGAGGAATACGCACTGGCCCGTACCGAGCGCAAGACCGCGCCCGGCTATCATGGCTTTGCCTTTCACGCCGCTCCCGACGTCACGCTGGAACAGGACCTGGCCCGGCGTGACCTGACCATCAACGCCATCGCCCAGGACCAGGATGGCAGCCTGGTCGATCCGTATCATGGCCGCGACGATATCGCGCAACGGCTGTTCCGGCACGTCTCGGAGGCCTTCGTCGAGGATCCGGTGCGGATCCTGCGGGTGGCCCGCTTTGCCGCCAGGTTCGCCGACTTCCGGGTCGCGCCCGAGACCAATGCCCTGATGCAGCGCATGGTCGCCGAGGGCGAGGTCGACGCGCTGGTGCCGGAACGGGTCTGGCAGGAGCTGGCGCGTGGCCTGATGGAGCAGCGCCCTTCGCGCATGTTCGAGGTGTTGCGCGCCTGCGGCGCCCTGCGGCGCATCCTGCCCGAGCTGGACGCCTTGTGGGGCGTGCCGCAACCCGAGAAATACCATCCCGAGATCGACACCGGCGTGCACGTGATGCTGGTGGTCGACTGGGCCGCCAGGCAGGGACATGCCTTGCCGATCCGTTTTGCGGCGCTGCTGCATGACCTGGGCAAGGGCAGCACCCCGGCCGCGGAGTGGCCGCGTCATCACGGCCATGAGGCGCGCAGCGCCAAGCTGGTCGAGCAGGTCTGCACGCGCCTGAAGGTGCCGGGCGAATGCCGCGACCTGGCGCTGATGACGGCGCGCGAACACGGCAATGTCGGGCGCGCCTTCGAGATGCGGCCGGCTACGCTGGTGACGCTGTTTGCCCGCTGCGATGCCTTTCGCAAGCCGCAGCGCTTTGTCGATATGCTGCGCGCGGCAGAATGCGATCATCGCGGTCGCACCGGCCTGGAGCACCTGCCGTTTCCGCAGGCGGCCTATCTCGAAGGGGCGCTCAAGGCGGCCCGCGAGATCGATGCCGGGGCCGTCGCCAGCCAGTACCAGGCGCAGCCGCAGAAGATCCAGGACGCCATCCATGCCGCCCGCAGCGAGCAGGTGGCAGCGTTCGTGGCGCTGCATCGTCCGGCCGCGGGGTGACTGCGGTCATGACGTCCTTCCTCGCCCGCTTCAGGCGCCGCGGCGGCGCGGCCCCGCCGCCGGCACAGCCCGAGCGCCCGCTGGTGTTCGTCAAGGAACTCTCGGCGCGCTCGCGGCGCCACCTGATGCGCCATTTCCTGGCGCTGGGCGAGGCAGACCGACTGCTGCGCTTCGGCTCCAAGCTGTCCGATGAGCTGGTGGTGCGCTACGCCGAGCAGATCGATTTCGAGCGCGATACCGTCTTCGGCGTCTACGACCGGCGCTTGCGACTGCTGGGGGTCGGCCACCTGGCGTTCGCGCCGCGTGAGAGCTCGCGCATCAGTGGCGCCACCATCAAGCCGGTGGTGGCCGAGTTCGGGGTCTCGGTATCGGCCGCGGCGCGCGGCATGGGAGTCGGCACGCGGCTGTTCCTGCGGGCATCGATGCGTTGTCGCAATGCCGATGTCGACACGCTCTACATGCATTGCCTCTCGTCCAACAAGGTCATGATGCACATCGCCAAGAAGGCCGGCATGGAGATCCACCGCGACTATGGTGAAGCCGACGCCTACCTCAAGATCAAGCCCGCCAATTCGGCCACCCTGTTCCAGGAAGCCATGCAGGAGCAGGTTGCCATGCTGGACTATATCGTCAAGGCCAACTTCAAGGCCTTGCTCAAGTGGGGCGCGCGGGTCACCGGCCTGGGCCAGCGTCGCAAGCCGGACGACCCGGCCGGCCCGCGCTAGGGCGGCACCAGGGCGGCGTTCTACGCGACGCACGTGGGCTGGCGCGCAATGGCGCATAATATGCGCCTCGCACCGACATCAGAGCTTTCATGAGCACCACCCCCGATACCGACGACTTCTTCGCCACCGTCGCCACCAAGTCCGACAGCGGCGCCCTGCGCGGCGACTACAGTGGCGCCGACGCCAACTACGTCGTGCCCCAGCACTGGGACCGCTACACCCCCGAGCAGCACGCGCTGTGGCGCCGCCTCTACCAGCGCCAGGCCAAGCTGATCCCGGGCCGCGCCTGCGACGTCTTCATCGACAGCCTCAAGGCGCTCGACGTGTCCCAGGGCATTCCCCGCTTCGACCGCACCAGCGAGGCCTTGCAGCGCGCTACGGGCTGGACGCTGGTGGCGGTGCCCGGGCTGGTGCCGGACCATACCTTCTTCGAACACCTGGCCAACCGCCGGTTTCCCGTCACGGTGTGGCTGCGCCAGGAGCATGAGTTCGACTATATCGTCGAGCCCGACGTGTTCCACGATTTCTTCGGCCACGTGCCCTTGCTGTTCAACCCGGTCTTTGCCGATCACCTGCAGGAATACGGGCGCGGCGGCCTCAAGGCGCTCAAGCTCGATGGCCTGGCATGCCTGGCACGGCTGTACTGGTACACGATCGAATTCGGCCTGGTGCAGAGCGAGCAGGGGTTGCGCATCTACGGCGCCGGCATCCTGTCCTCGGGGGGCGAGGTCGAGTACTGCCTCACCAGCGACAAGCCGCGTCGTATCCCCTTTGCGGCCGAACGTGTCATGCGCACGCTCTACAAGATCGACTCGTATCAGGAAACCTATTTCGTGATCCGCGATTTCGAACAGCTGTTCAACGATACCGCACCCGATTTCACCCCCTTCTACGAGCGCTTGAAGACCCTCGAACCGTTGCCGGCCAATAGCCTCCTGCCCGGCGAAATCGACCTGCCGCCGCTGCGCTGAAGCCCGACCCGAACGGTGGGCGAAAAAAAACGGATCTGACAGGGGAATGTCAGATCCGTATGAGCTAGTGGTGCTTTCAACACTAGAGGGGAGGAACCTTGCTCAGAGAATGGATACCATCGCTGTTCAAAGTGATTACTATTAAACGCCAGGCCAAACCCAGGTCCAATGGCTTTTACCGGTTGTTACACTCGCGTCTTGCTTGTAACACTTGGGCTCTTTTTTTTCAGCCGGAAATATTGTTGTTTTAGACTTTCCGGCATTTTCTTCTTCGCTCCCGCCCTTGCGCCGCACGACCTGCCGATTCGTTGCCGGCTTGCCAAAAAAAGCCTGAACGCCCTGCTGCACCGTACGTAGCGGCGTGCCCAGCCGTGTGCTAACTTGATTTACATAATATCGAAAGCGGGCTTACCGGTACCGACTTTCCCAGACCTGGCGCCAGAGGTGGCGACCGGACCATGTGAACCAAGAACACGATTTTTGGCACGGAGACTGCATGAACGCCCCCTTACCCAACGGCCAGCGCCTGCTGCTGGACGACGTTTCGCTGGACGACAAATACACGCTGGAGCGCGGTCGTGTCTTCATGACCGGCATCCAGGCGCTGGTGCGACTGCCTATCCTGCAGCGCCAATATGACCAGCGCGCCGGCCTGGACACGGCCGGGTACATCACCGGTTATCGCGGTTCGCCGCTGGGCTCGGTGGACCAGACCGCGGCCAAGGCCGCTCGCCACCTGGAGGCGCACCAGGTACGTTTTCATCCCGGCATGAACGAAGACCTGGCCGCCACCGCCGTGTGGGGCACGCAGCAGGTGAACCTGTTTCCCGGGGCACGACACGACGGCGTGTTTTCGTTATGGTATGGCAAGGGACCGGGCGTGGATCGCTGCGGCGACGTCTTCAAGCACGCCAACATGGCCGGTACGTCGCGTCACGGCGGGGTGCTGGTCATCGCCGGTGACGATCATGCGGCCAAGTCGTCGACCACGGCGCACCAGAGCGAGCACATCCTCAAGGCCTGTGGCATGCCGGTGCTGTATCCGGCCACGGTGCAGGAATATCTCGACTATGGCTTGCACGGCTGGGCCATGAGTCGTTATACCGGGCTCTGGGTGGCGATGAAGTGCGTGACCGACCTGGTCGAGTCGGGCATGTCGGTGGTGCTCGACCCACAGCGGGTGCAGACCCTGCTGCCGCAAGACTTCGAGTTGCCCCCGGGCGGGCTCAACATCCGCCTGCCTGACAGCGTGCTGGCGCAGGAAGCCCGCATGAACAACTACAAATGGTACGCCGCGCTGGCCTATGCCCGGGTCAACAAGCTCAACCAGATCATCTGGGACAGCCCGCGTGCGCGCATCGGCATCGTCACCGCCGGCAAGTCCTATCTCGACACCCGCCAGGCCCTGGAGGACCTGGGTATCGATGAGCAGGTGGCCGCCGAGATCGGCATCCGGCTCTACAAGATCGGCATGACCTGGCCGCTCGAAGCCGAGGGCGTGCGCCAGTTCGCGCAGGGATTGGACGAGATCCTGGTGGTGGAGGAAAAGCGCCAGATACTCGAATACCAGATCAAGGAAGAACTCTATAACTGGCGCGACGACGTGCGCCCACGGGTGGTCGGCAAGTTCGACGACACCGGCGAATGGAGCGGCTCGCATCGTGAAGGGCACGGCAACTGGCTGTTGCCGGCGACCTATGAATTGAACCCGGCGCAGATCGCACGCGCCATCGCCGCGCGGATCTCGCGTTACTTCGCCGGCCATCCGGTCGAGCAACGGGTGCGCGCCCGCATCGCCTACCTGGAAGCCAAGGAGGCCACGCTCAATATCAGCAGCCAGCCCGATCCCCAGCGCGATCGCATTCCCCACTTCTGTTCCGGTTGCCCGCACAATACCTCGACCAGGCTGCCCGATGGCAGTCGCGCCCTGGCCGGTATCGGTTGCCACTACATGGTGACCTGGATGGATCGTGAAAGCAGCGTCTTTACCCACATGGGTGGCGAAGGCGTGACCTGGGTCGGGCAGTCGCCGTTCACCAGCGAGCAACACGTGTTTGCCAACCTGGGCGATGGCACCTATTTCCATTCCGGCCTGCTGGCCATCCGCGCCTCGGTCGCGGCCAAGGTCAACATCACCTACAAGGTGCTGTTCAACGACGCCGTCGCCATGACCGGCGGCCAGGAATTCGATGGCCCGCTCGACGTGGCGATGATCTCGCGCCAGCTGGCTGCAGAAAACGTGCGGCCGATCATCGTGGTCACCGATGAACCCGACAAATACGCCGCCGACACCCGCTGGGCCGACGGCATCACCATCCGTCACCGCAGCGAACTCGATGCCGTGCAGCGTGAATTGCGCGAGGTGAGCGGAGTGTCGGCAATGATCTACGACCAGACCTGCGCATCCGAAAAGCGTCGCCGTCGCAAGCGCAATGCCTACCCGGACCCCGCCAAGCGGGCCGTGATCAACGAAGCGGTATGCGAAGGATGCGGCGACTGCAGCGTGCAATCGAACTGCCTGTCGGTGGAACCGCTGGACACCGAGCTGGGGCGCAAGCGCCAGATCAACCAGTCTTCCTGCAACAAGGATTTCTCGTGCGTCACGGGCTTCTGTCCCAGCTTCGTCACGGTCGAGGGCGGCAGGCTCAAGCGCCCGGCGCGCGCGGCCGGCGAAGCCGGTGCCGACACCACGGCGCTGCCGCATCCGCCACTGGCCCCCTTGGCCGCACCCTATGGCATCGTGGTGACCGGCATCGGCGGCACCGGCGTCATCACCATCGGCCAGATCCTGGCCATGGCGGCGCACCTGGAGGGGCGCGCCTGCTCGGTGCTGGACATGAGCGGCCTGGCGCAGAAGGGCGGGCCGGTGACTTCGCATGTGCGCCTGGCCGACCACGGCGAGCAACTGCACTCGACCCGCGTGGGTACCGGTGCGGCCGACCTGGTGATCGGCTGCGACGTGATCGTCACCGCCAACCGCGATGCCCTCTCACGCATGGGCGAGGGGCGCACCCGGGCCGCGGTCAATTCGACCCAGACGCCGACGGCGGCCTTCGTGCGCAATCCCGACTGGCAGTTTCCGCAAGCCTCGGCCGAGGGCCGTATCGCCGAGGCCTGCGGGCGCGACAACCTCGACCTGATCGACGCCGGGCACATTGCCACGGCGCTGCTGGGCGACGCCATCGCCACCAATATGTTCATGCTGGGCTACGCCTGGCAAAAGGGCTGGGTGCCGCTATCGGAGGCCGCATTGCTGCGCGCCATCGAACTCAATGCGCAACAGGTCGAATTGAATCGCCAGGCGTTTGCCTGGGGTCGCCTGGGGGCGCATGACATGGCCGGCGTGTTGGCCAGGGCCGGGCGCAATGGCACCCGGGCGCAGGTGATCGAGTTCAAGCGCACGCCATCGGTGGACGAATTGACGGCGCGCCGGGTGGCGTTGCTGAGCGCCTACCAGGATGCCGCCTATGCCCGCCGCTACAGCGACTTCGTGGCGCAGGTGAGGGCCGCCGAGACGGCCTTGGGCGAGGCCGGAAAAACGTTGAAGCTGACCCAGGCGGTGGCACTCTACCTGTACAAGCTGATGGCCTACAAGGACGAATACGAAGTGGCACGGCTCTATACCGATGGCGCCTTCGGCGCCAAGATCGCGGCCATGTTCGAAGGCGATATCCGGATCAAGTTTCACCTGGCACCGCCATTGCTGGCCAAGCGCGACGCGCAGGGGCATCTGGTCAAGCGCCAGTATGGGCCGTGGATGATGCGCGCCTTCGGCGTGCTGGCGCGCTTGCGGTTCCTGCGTGGCAGCGTTTTCGATCCCTTCGGCCATACCGAGGAGCGACGCGAGGAGCGGGCCCTGATCGAGCACTATCGCACCACCATCTCGGCCCTGCTGGCCAAGCTGGACGCCGGCAACCTGGCGCAGGTGGTGGCGCTGGCGCGCATTCCCGAGGAAATCCGCGGCTACGGCCATGTGAAGCAGCGCCATCTGCTGGCTGCACGTCAAAAGGAGGCGGATTTGCTGGCCGCCATCGCACAGCCGGAGGATGGCGGCAAAAGGGCTGCCTGAGGGCACGTAAGGCCCGGGTTATCGCTGGCGGCTAGGCGGCTAGGCGGCTTGCGTGTCAGTCGTGGCCGGCGTTACCTGGTTGGCGTGACAGCCGGCCGCCGCTGACCCGTTCTATCCCCGCCAGGTCGCGCCAGCTCTGCACCTCGCAAAAGCCGGACCGATCCAGGAGCGCACGCACGGCCGCAGCCTGGTCGTAGCCGTGTTCCATCAGCAGCCAGCCATCCTGGACGAGGTGTTGGGCGGCGCCGCCGACGATGGCGCGCAGGTCCGACAGGCCATCGCCATGATCGGTGAGGGCATCGATCGGCTCGAAGCGCAGGTCGCCTTGCGACAGGTGCGGATCGCCATCGACAATGTAGGGAGGATTGGAAGCGATGAGGTCGAAGCGTGCGCCCTGCAGTTCGTCGTACCAGTGGCTCAGGCGAAAATCGACGCGCACGCCGTTGGCCGACGCATTGCCGCGCGCGATCTCCAGTGCCGCGGCGCTGGCGTCGAGCGCGGTGACCACCGCATCCGGGCGGGCGTGGGCCACCGCCACGGCGATGGCACCCGAGCCGGTGCCCATGTCGAGCAGGCGGGCGCCGCATGGCAAGCGTTCCAGCGACAGCTCGACCAGCAGCTCGGTGTCGGGGCGGGGAATCAACACATCGGGCGTGACCCGAAACGCAAGGCCGAAGAACTCGCGCGCACCGACGATGTAGGCGATCGGCTCGCCCCCCAGGCGACGCTCGAACAGGGCCGCCAGCGCTTCGGCTTCGTCCACCGCCAGCTGGCGCTCGGACTGGGTGATCAATTGCACCCGCGTCAGGCGCAGGGCGTGGCACAGCAGGATACGGTTTTCCAGCGCATCCAGCGGCCCCGTCTTCAATACGCTGGCCAGGGTGCAGCCGACCCAGGGCGATACCGGTTCCATGTCAGCGCCGTTGCAAGGCCAGGCGCGCCAGCACCAGGCCCAGGATCACGAACCAGATCAGCGCCCAGGTCGGAATCTGCAAGCCCAATACCGGCGGCCATGGCGCCGAGCAGAAGCCGTCGGCCGAGAACATCTGCGGAAACAGCTTGGCCGGCAGGATCTGGTTCAACGACGTCTCCAACGGATCGACCCCGCACGACACGCCGGGATGGGCCTTGACCCACAGGTGCCAGCCGGCCGTGCCGGCGCCGCCGATGGCCGCCAGCAGGCCCAGGCCGGCACCGGCACGACGGGCACCGGGTGGCATGAAATACGCCAGCAGGCTGAACACGGCGACCAGCACGAACAGGTAGCGCTGGATCACGCACAGCGGGCAGGGCTGCATCTCTTCGACGATCTGCAGGTACATGGCAAAGCCGAGCAGCGCGATCGAAACCAGCGCCACCAGCAGATACAGGGGGGATTTGGATGTCTTCATGATGTTGTTCGCTTTATGCTGAAAAGCATGCGCCTGCCGGCCATGCCGAAAGCTGGATTGTAGTGGAGAGCCCGATGGTCATGCGCGTCGCCACCCCAATGGCGACTTGTTTGATGCAAGCGTCTTGGAAACCGGCATCGGGGTTTGGTTCCGCTCAGTCGTCGCCCAGCTGCGCCAGCAGCTCGGCCTGGTGTTCGGTGATGAGCGCCGCGGTCAGTTCGTCGAGATCGCCGTCCATGATGAAATCAAGCTTGTAGAGCGTCAGGTTGATGCGATGGTCGGTCATGCGCCCCTGCGGGAAGTTGTAGGTGCGGATCCGTTCGCTGCGGTCGCCCGAACCGATCAGCGACTTGCGGGTAGCGGCCTCTTTCGATTGCTGTTGGCGCAACTGCACGTCCTTGATGCGCGCGGCCAGCACCTTCATCGCCTGCGCCTTGTTCTTGTGCTGGCTGCGGTCGTCCTGGCATTCCACCACGATGCCGGTCGGCAGGTGGGTGATGCGCACGGCCGAATCGGTCTTGTTGATGTGCTGGCCGCCGGCGCCCGAGGCGCGATAGGTATCGATGCGCAGGTCGGCCGGATTGATGTCGACGTCCTCGACCTCGTCGGCTTCGGGCATCACGGCCACGGTGCAGGCCGAGGTGTGGATGCGGCCCTGGGTCTCGGTGGCGGGCACGCGCTGGACGCGATGGCCGCCAGACTCGAACTTGAGCCGCGAATAGGCACCCAGGCCGGCGATACGGGCAATCACTTCCTTGTAGCCGCCCAGCTCGGACTCGGACGCCGAGACGATCTCGACCTGCCAGCGCATGCGCTCGGCATAGCGGGTGTACATGCGCAGCAGGTCGCCGGCGAACAGGGCCGATTCGTCGCCACCGGTACCGGCCCGGATTTCGAGGAAGATGTTGCGCTCGTCGTTGGGATCCTTCGGCAGCAGCATCTTCTGCAGGTCGCCCTCGAGCGCCGCCATGCGCGCCCGGGCAGCGTCGATCTCGTCCTGGGCGAAGTCCTTCATGTCGGGGTCCGACAGCAGTTCCTGGGCGGTGCCGATGTCGGCGCCGGCTTGCACGTAGTCGTGATAGAGGGCCACCAGCGGACCCAGCTCGGCGTGCTCGCGGGTCATCTTGCGATAGACGTCCATGCTGGCGGTGGCGTCTTCCTGGGCCAACAGGCTGTTGAGCTCTTCGAGCCGCTCGGAGAGCTGGTCGAGTTTGGCGAGCATCGATGGTTTCATGGGCTAGGGACAGTAGGAGAATGAGCGCCGCGCCGGGGCGCAGGCGGGCAGGGCGCGCGGCGAGGAGCACGCGATCGGGGCAAGGGGGGCGCTAACGCTTGGTGCGGAACAACTGCGGCAGCAACGACACCAGTTGCGTGCGCTGTTCGCCTTGGGCGTGATGCAGGGCCTGTTGCGGGCCGTGCAGGAACTTGGCGGTGAGGCCCCTGGACAGGGCTTCGAGCACGGCGTCGATATCGTCGCCGCGCGCCAGCAGCTTGCGGGCGCGTTCCAGTTCGGCCAGGCGCAGGGTCTCACCGGTTTCATGCAGGTCCTGGATCAGCGGCACCATGGCGCGGGTATCGATCCAGTGCATGAAGGACTGCACCCGGTTTTCGATGATGGCCTCGGCCTGGGCCACGGCCGCCTGGCGGTTCTCGACACCGCTTTGCACCACGGTGGCGAGGTCATCGACCGTATAGAGGAAAACGTCGTCCAGGCGGGCGACTTCGGATTCGATGTCGCGTGGCACGGCCAGGTCGACCATGAAGATAGGCTTGTGGCGGCGCGCCTTGACGGCCCGCTCGACCAGCCCCAGGCCGATGATCGGCAGCGACGAGGCAGTGCACGAGACGACGATGTCGAAGCGGGATAGCTGCGCCGGCAGGTCGGCCAGCCGGATGGCGCTGCCGTTGAAGCGATGCGCCAGCGACTCGCCGCGCTCCATGGTGCGGTTGGCCACCGTCAATGTCTTCGGGTTCTGCGCCGCGAAGTGGGTGGCGCACAGCTCGATCATCTCGCCGGCACCGATGAACAGTACGTTCTGGCCCGACACCGAATCGAAGATGCGTTGCGACAGGCGCACCGCAGCGGCCGCCATCGATACGCTATGCGCGCCGATCTCGGTGGTGGTGCGCACTTCCTTGGCCACCGCGAAGGTGCGCTGGAACAACTGGTGCAGGTAGGTACCCAGGCCGCCGGCGGCATCGGCCTGGCGTACGGCGTCCTTCATCTGGCCCAGGATCTGCGGCTCGCCCAGCACCATCGAATCGAGCCCGGAGGCGACCCGGAAGGCGTGGCGCACGGCATTGTCCTGCGGCAGGGCGTACAGGAAAGGGCGCAGGTCGGCGTAGGCAATGCCATGATAGTCGGCCAGGAACTGGGCCGTGCGGTCGATCGCGAAGTCGACCCCGTCGGCACCGGCGGCGGCAGCGGCATACAGTTCGGTGCGATTGCAGGTCGACAGGATCGCCGCTTCGCCGGCCGAGACGATACGGTCGTGACCGCCAAACCACGCGCGCGCCGCTGCCACCGCCTGACCGATCTGGTCTGCGGGGAATGCCACTTTTTCGCGCAATGACACCGGCGCGGTAGTGTGGTTGAGTCCGACAGCGAGCAAATGCATGGAATGACGCGGCGAGGGGCCGATGAGCTTGTATCGATGGCCTGGATCGGCCTTTTAAGACAGCGCAATTATACCCGCTGCGCAACTGGCCGTTGGCCGGCCCCCCGTTTTACCCCGCCGGGCGTGACCTGGATCAGTGTTTTGACTGCCTCGCGGGGCGCTGGCGCAACAGTTTGCCCCGCGGCAACCCGGCCGTCAGGCTGACGACGCTGCCTGGGCCGCCTGGTCCAGCCGTTCCAGCTGGTAGCCATAGCCATACACGGTGGCCAGCCGGTAGCCGTGCTGCGGCGTGAGGGCCAGCTTGTTGCGCACGCGCGAGACATGGGTATCGATGGTGCGGGTGGGCAGTTCGGGTTCGGGACCCCATACGCGCTCCTGGATGAAGGCGCGCGACAGCGGTCGTCCCAGGTTCTGCAGCAGCAGCATGGCCAGTTCCGCCTCCTTGCGTGTGAGCGTGGCCTGCAGTGTCGGCGTGCCAGGGCGGCTGACCTGCAGTCGTTGCAGGTCGAAGCTGAATTCGGCCAGTTGCAGTGTGTTCGGCATGCCAGGATCGGGATCGCTGGCCTGCAACAGCAGGCCCAGGCGCAATGCCAGTTCGCTGCGGCGGATCGGTTCCAGCACCAGGTCGTCGGCGCCCGCAGCGCGCAATGCGTGCAGCAGTGCGCCATCGTCGCCGGTGGCCAGGATCAGGAAGGCGGGCAGGCCGTGGCGCACCAGTTCGACTACCGCGGCCGGGTCGTGTCGCACGCAATCGAGGTCGACCAGCATCACGGCGACATCGGCGCCGGCCTGGGCCGCCGCATCGCAGCTGTCGCACACCACGCAGGCGCGCGCGGCTGCCAGCTGCCGCAGCAGGGCGATGGGCTCGGGCCGGCGCGACAGGATGCCGATCTTCTTCATCGCAATCTGCGCCCGCGAGGACGCATCACGTCAGGCGGGGGGCGTTTCGGCGTCAGGCAACACCACGTTCACGTCGAGCACTTCCAGGTTGCCCTGGCGGTCCAGCGAGATCTTGATGTCGTCGGCGTTGACCTTGGTGTACTTGGAGATGACCTCGATCAGTTCCTTGTGCAGCGCCGGCAGGAAGTCGGGACCCTGGCGGCCGTTGGAGCGTTCACGCGCGATGATGATCTGCAGCCGCTCTTTCGCCGCTACCGCGCTCTTGGGCTTGGTCGGAAACAGGAATGAAAGCAGCGACATGTCACTTACCTCCGAAGATACGCTGCAGCAGGCCCGGCTTTTCGTAGTTGGTGAAACGCATCTCGACGGTTTCGCCGAGGAAGCGCGACACCAGGTCCTGGTAGGCCTGTGCGACGTCGCTATCCTTCAGGTGGATGGCCGGGCTGCCCTGGTTGGACGCCGCCAGCACCGATTCGGACTCGGGAATGATACCGATGAGCGGAATGCGCAGGATCTCCTGGACGTCGGTAAACGACAGCATTTCGCCGCTTTCGACGCGCTTGGGCGAATAACGGGTGATCAGCAGGTGTTCCTTGACCGGTTCGCCGCCGGCCGAGGCGCGGCGCGACTTGGCCTGGATGATGCCCAGGATGCGGTCGGAGTCGCGCACCGACGACACTTCGGGGTTGGTCACCACGATGGCCTCGTCGGCGAAGGTCAGCGCCATCACGGCGCCATGCTCGATACCGGCCGGCGAATCGCAGACGATGTATTCGAAATCCATCTTCGAAAGGTCGTCGAGCACGCGCTCGACGCCTTCCTCGGACAGCGCGTCCTTGTCGCGGGTCTGGGAGGCCGGCAGGATGAACAGGTTGTCGCAGTGCTTGTCCTTGATCAGGGCCTGGTTCAGCGTGGCCTCCTTGTTGATGACATTGATCAGGTCGTACACCACGCGGCGTTCGCAACCCATGATCAGGTCCAGGTTGCGCAGGCCGACGTCGAAGTCGATCACGGCCGTCTTGTGACCGCGCATGGCCAGGCCCGATGCGAAACTGGCGCTCGACGTCGTTTTGCCGACGCCGCCCTTACCGGATGTCACGACGATGATTTTTGCCACAAAACACTCCTTGATAAAAGACAGATGCGCCAGACGCCGACGCGATATTTGAATAGTTGTCAGATCCGTGCCGCCGCCGGCCTAGGCCACCGGCATGGGCAGCACGTCGATGCGTTCGCCGTCGAGCCGTACCTGCACCTGCTTTCCCTTGAGTTCGGCCGGATGGCCGTTTTCAAAGGTTCGATAGACTCCAGCGATCGAAACCAGTTCCGCCTCCAGCGACTGCGCGAAGATGCGCGCGGTGGTGTCGCCCGAGGCGCCGGCCAAGGCCCGCCCGCGCAGCGGCGCGTAGACGTGGATGCAGCCGTCGGCGATGATCTCGGCGCCGTTGTTGACCGCCGCCATGATGACCAGGTCGGCGCCACGCGCATAGATGCGCTGGCCGGCGCGCACCGGCGTATCGATGATCATGGTGGACGCCGCCGGCGCGCTCGGCTGCTGCGCCGGCTGGGCCACCGGCGCCGGGGTTGCCACCGGGGCCGGTTCCGGCGCCACCGGTGCGGGCGCGGCGTCCTGGGCACGGGCGTTGCTGGCGCCGGCGCCGGCCGGGTTGTCGATCGCCAGGCCATGCGCCACGATGGCCTGCTGCAAGTCTTGCGGCGCGTGGCGCACCGCCACGGTATTGAGTCGGAATCGCTTGAACAGCGTCACCAGCGCGGTCCAGTCGATGCCGGCCAGCGCCTCGCCCGGCAGGTTGCCGACATCGAGCACCGCAAATTCGTCTTCGAAGAAGTCGGATACGCCGCCGGTCATCTCCTTGAGCGCCTGCTCCAGCACCGTCGGATCGGTCTCGTGAAGAATTGCCGAAATGGCAACTACGGTGGAGATCTTGATATCGATGGGTTTGCGGTTTTTTTGCATGGATCCTGGGGCGTGGAACGGCGAATGCGCGGGCCGGTCGACCGCGCGTAAATATTTGGCGTGAATTATACAGCCAGCTTAGCCGCCGATAGCGGCGTGCCGGGGCTTTTCGGCGCGCCGCAATGAAAACGGCCGGGGCGTCTGGCGACGCGCCCGGCCGTGGCCGCAGCAGTGCTGCCGGGTCCGCAAGCGATCAGCCAGGCACCTTTCCGTCCACGCCCTCGACATAGAACTTCACGCCATGCAGGAAGGCGTCGTCGGCCACCGCATCCTTGGCCAGCACTTCTTTTCCGGTGTTGTCCTTGATCGGACCTTTCCAGATCGGCGCGCTGCCATCGACGATGCCCTTTTTGCGCTCGTCCAGCAGGCTCTTGACGTCGGCCGGCAGGTCGGCGTTGTAGGCGCCGAGGTCGATGCCGCCTTCCTTCAGGCCGAGCCAGGTGGTGCCGGTCTTCCAGGTGCCATCCAGCGCCGCCTGCACGCGGGCGTTGTAGTAGACGCTCCAGTTGATGATCGAAGCCGCCAGGTGGGCCTTGGGGCCGAAGCTGGTCATGTCGCTGTCCCAACCGAAGGCGTACACGCCTTTTTCCTGTGCGGTCTGCACGACGGCTGCCGAATCGGTATTTTGCATCAGCACGTCCACGCCCTGGCCGATCAGGGTGGTGGCGGCTTCGCGCTCCTTGCCCGGGTCGAACCACTTGTTGACCCACACCACGGCGGTGGTGGCCTTGGCGTTGACCGAGCGCGCGCCCATGGTGAAGGAATCGATATTGCGGATCACTTCCGGGATCGGCACCGAGGCCACCACGCCCAGCTTGCCGGACTTGCTGAGCTTGCCGGCGGCCACGCCTGCCAGGTAGGCACCTTCATAGGTGCGCACGTCGTACTGGGCCAGGTTGTCGGCGGTCTTGAAGCCGGTGGCGTGTTCGAACTTGACGTCGGGGAAGTCCTTGGCGACCTTGAGCATGGCTTCCATGTAGCCGAAGGTGGTGCCGAAGATCAGCTTGTTGCCGTCGGTGGCCAGTTGGCGGATCACGCGTTCGGCGTCGGCCGCCGATTCGGGCACGTTTTCCACGAAGCTGGTCTTTACCTTGTCGCCGAACCTGGCCTCGACCGCACGGCGGCCGGTGTCGTGGGCGAAGGTCCAGCCGGCATCGCCGACCGGCCCGACATAGACGAAGGCCACCCGCAGCGGAGCGGCGGCGGTGGCGGCCGCCGTCGGCGCCGCGGCCGGTGCGGCAGCGGCCGGCTCGTCCTTCTTGCCGCAGGCGATCAGGCTGGCTGCGGCCAGGGTGGCGAGCATCGCCAGCGAGGCTCTGCGTGAAATAGTCATGGTGTTCTCCCTCGGGTCAGTGGTTGGGTTGGCTTGCGACGTTAAAAGAATGGCTCAGGAAGCGCCGGGGCGGAACGGCTTGCCCAGCGAAGCCGGCATGTTCAGGCGGATCCAGTCGGGATTGCGCGAGATCAGCGCCAGCACCACGATGGTGGCGACGTAGGGTGCCATCGACAGGATCTGCGGCGGCATCGTCACGCCCATGCCCTGCAAATAGAACTGGGCGATGGTGACGCCGCCGAACAGCAGCGAGCCGAGCAATACGCGGGCCGGGCGCCAGGTGGCGAAGGCCGTCAATGCCAGCGCGATCCAGCCGCGTCCGGCCACCAGGCCCTCGACCCACATCGGGGTATAGACCAGCGACATGTAGGCACCGGCCAGGCCGCAGCAGGCGCCGCCGAACAGCAGCGCCGCATAGCGGATGCCATGCACCGAATAGCCC
The DNA here is from genome assembly GCF_000282575.1 of Herbaspirillum sp. YR522. GTDB lineage: Bacteria > Pseudomonadota > Gammaproteobacteria > Burkholderiales > Burkholderiaceae_D > Herbaspirillum. Next base: position 18,049 of record NZ_AKJA01000024.1, read on the forward strand.
AGCGCATGGGCCGACTCGGGCGACTCGCCCACCGCCCGCAGCACCAGCCCGGCGCGGGTGCGATAGAGGAACCAGATGCAGGCCAGGCATAGCGCCAGGGCCAGGTAACTCATCCAGTGCTGGTGGAACAGCGCCGGGCCGATGAACGGCAACTGGCCCAGCCACGGCACCGGATTGGTCTGCGAAGGCAGCGCCAGTCCGACGAAGCGCTGGCCGACGAAGGCCGACAGGCCGATGCCGAAGATCGACAGCGCCAGGCCGGTGGCCACCTGGTTGGTGGCCAGGGTCAGCGCCAGCCAGGCGAACAGGCTGGCCATGAGCATGCCGCACACGGCGCCGGCGACGAATCCCAGCAGCGGGCTGCGGGTGGTATAGCCTACCGCGAAGCCGGCGATGGCGGCCACCAGCATCATGCCTTCGGCGCCCAGGTTGAGCACCCCCGAGCGTTCGTTGATCAGCAGGCCGATGGCGGCCAGCAGCAACGGCGTGCCGGCGTTGATGGAAGCCGCGATGAGAGGGGCGAGTTGTTCCATGTCGATTCCTAGACGCGCTTTTTCCAGGCCAGCCGATAGTCGATCAGCGTGTCGCAGGCCAGCAGCAGGAACAGCAGCATGCCCTGGAACACGCCGGTGATCGCCGCCGGCAGCCCCAGGCGCGACTGTGCCAGTTCGCCGCCCAGGTACAGCAGCGACATGATCAGTGCGCCGAAGATGGTGCCCAGCGGATGCAGGCGGCCGATGAAGGCGACGATGATGGCCGCGAAACCGTAGCCGGGCGACACCGACGGCAGCAACTGCTGGATCGGGCCGGCGATCTCGAAGGCGCCGGCCAGCCCGGCGAAGCCGCCCGAGACCAGCAACGACACCCACAGCGCCGAACGGGCCGAAAAACCGGCATAGCGTGCCGCATGCGGTGCCACGCCGCCCACCATCAGCGAAAAGCCGCGCAGGCTGCGGGTCATGAAGACCGTCATGGCCAGCGCCGCCACGATGGCTACCGCAAAGCCTGCGTGCAGGCGGGTACCGGTCAACAGTACCGGTAGCATGAAGACCTCCGAGAACACCTTGGACTGCGGGAAGTTCATGCCGTTGGGGTCCTTGAGCGGACCGTTGACGGCATACATCAGCAGCAACTGGGCAATATAGGTCAGCATCAGCGAGACCAGGATCTCGTTGGCGTTGAAGCGGTCGCGCAGCAGCGCCGTGATACCGGCCCAGAATGCGCCGCCCAGGATCCCCGCCAGCACCATCAACAGCAGGCCGGCGCCGCCCGGGATGGCCTGGCCAGGCACATCCAGCCACACCAGCATGGCGCCGGAACACATCGCGCCGACCGTAAACTGGCCCTCGGCGCCGATGTTCCAGATATTGGCGCGAAAGCACACCACCAGCCCCAGCGCGCACAGCACCAGCGGAATCGACTTGAGCAGCAATTCGCTGATGGAGCGCCTGGTGGCGAACGGATCGACCAGGAATACCTTCAGCCCGGCCAGCGGGTCCTTGCCCAGCGCCATCAACAGCAAGGCCCCCAGCACCAGCGTGAGCACGATGGCCATCAGCGGCGAGAGATAGGTCATGGCGCGCGAGGGCGCACCCCGCAGTTCCAGCCGCAACGGCAGCGACAGCTTAGCCATGCGTCACCTCCGCGGCCGGCGAGGCGTCGTCCCACAGGCCGCTCATCCAGACCCCTACCTGTTCCCGGGTCGCTTGCTCGATCGATACCGAGGGCGAAAGCCGGCCCTTGGCCATGACGTGCAGGCGGTCGCACAGGGCAAACAATTCATCCAGTTCTTCCGAGATCACCAGCACCGCGCAGCCTTCTTGCTTGAGTTTGAGAATCCCGCCGTGGATCTGCGCCGCCGCGCCCACGTCCACGCCCCAGGTCGGTTGCGCCACGACGAACACGGCCGGCTTGCGTTCCATCTCGCGGCCCACGATGAATTTCTGCAGGTTGCCGCCGGACAGGCTCTTGGCGCTTGCGTCCGGTCCGGCGGCCTTGACCTTGAAGCGCTCGATGATGGCCGCCGCCGCGCGCCGGGTAAAGCCGAAATCGATCATGCCGTGCTTCACATAGGGTGTCTTCTGGTGCGACAGCAGCATGTTGGCCGTCAGCGACAGCGCTGGCACGGCACCGCGGCCGAGCCGCTCTTCGGGCACCAGCCCCAGGCCCAGCGCGCGACGCGGGTTGGGCGACAGGTGCCCGACCGGGTTGTCGGCCAGCATCAGCATGTGGGGCGCGGCGCGCTGGTCTTCGCCCGACAGCGCCGCCAGCAGTTCTTGCTGGCCATTGCCCGACACGCCAGCGATGCCGACGATCTCGCCAGCCCGCACTTCGCATTCGATGTCGTGCAGCTCGGTGGCGAACAGGTGCGCCTTGGGCAGCGACAGGCGGTTGACATGCAACTTGCGTTGGCTGCGATGCGACTGCGGGTTGCGTGCCCGCTGCAGTCGCACCAGTTCATCGCCGATCATCATGCGCGACAGGCTGGCGCTGGTTTCCTGGCGCGGGTCGCAGGTGCCGGTGACGCGACCGCCGCGCATGACCGTGGCGCTGTGGCACAGGGCCCGGATCTCGTCGAGCTTGTGGCTGATGTAGAGGATGCTGCAACCTTCGTCGGCCAGCCGGCGCAAGGTGACGAACAGTTTCTGCACCGCTTGCGGCGTGAGCACCGAGGTCGGTTCATCCAGGATCAGCAACTGCGGATTGGTCAACAGCGCGCGCACGATCTCCACCCGCTGGCGCTCGCCTACCGACAGCGTGTGCACATGCCGCTGCGGTTCCAGTTCCAGGCCGTATTTCTCGCCGGTTCGGGCGATGCGCAGGGCCAGGTCCTTGAGGTCGGTGGCGGCTTCCAGCCCGAGCGCGATGTTCTCGGTCACGGTGAGGGTATCGAACAGCGAGAAATGCTGGAACACCATGGCGATGCCCAGCTTGCGCGCGGCCTGCGGATTGGTGATCTGCAGCGCGTTGCCGTTCCAGCGGATCTCGCCGGCATCGGGCTTGACCGCGCCGAAGATGATCTTCATCAGGGTCGACTTGCCGGCGCCGTTCTCGCCCAGTACGGCATGGATCTCGCCCGGGGCGACCGCCAGGCTGACGTCGTCGTTGGCCAGTACGCCAGGATAGGCCTTGCTTATATGGCGGATATCAAGACGGAGGGGCGCTGCGCTCACGGGATTTTCCTGTGGTTCGTGGTTGGGCGGGCGTTATCTTAACCGCGAAAGCCGGATCGTCACTTGCCCCGGTGGGCCCAGCCGGTGGTGCGCCGCTCGATGACGGCAAACAGTTCGTACATGGCCATGGCCATGGCGCCGATCACCACCAGGCCGGCAAAGGCCAGCGGCATCTTCATCGATGAACCGGCCGACACCAGCAGATAGCCGATCCCTTCGTTGGAGGCATTCATCTCGGACACCGTGGAGCCGACGAAGGCCAGCGTGATGGAGACCTTGAGCGAAGCGAAGAAGTAGGGCATCGAGCGCGGCAGCCCGACCTTGAGCAGGATATCCATGCGACGCGCGCCCAGTACCCGCAGCACGTCTTCCAGTTCCGGTTCGAGCGTGGCCAGGCCGGTGGCGATGTTGACCATGATGGGGAAGAACGAGATCAGGAACGCGGTCAGGATCGCCGGCCCGGCGCCAATGCCGAACCACACCACCAGCACCGGCACGAAGGCGGCCTTGGGCAGCGCATTGAAGGCGGTCATGAGTGGATAGGCGGCGGCATACAGCAAGGGCGACGAGCCGATCAGGAACCCCAGCGTGACGCCTACCGCCACCGCGATGGCGAAACCCACCATGGTGACCCAGAAGGTCGACATGGCGTGTTGCGTGATGGGGCCGGAGAATTCGATCATCGCCTGGATGATCGACATCGGGCTGGGAAAGATGAAATCCGACACCTGCCAGACGCTGCAGATGAATTGCCACACGCCGAGGATGACGAGTAGCAGGATCCATGGCGCCAGGGTGGTGGCGGCGCGGTTCAGTTTGCCGTTGAACGGGTTTTTCATGGGATGTCCTGTGGCGGCCGGTCAGGTATTGCGCACATGGCCGATGTGCTCGCGCAATTCATGCACCAGCGCATTGAAGCCATCGGTATAGGTGGTGTCGAGCTCGCAGGGGCGCGGCAGCGGGTTTTCGCGGCGCACCACGATGCGTCCCGGGCGCTTGCTCATCACGTAGATGGTATCGGCCAGGAAGGCCGCCTCCCGCAAGTCGTGCGTGACCAGGATGACGTTGAAGCGGCGCTCGGCCCACAGGTCGCGCAATACGCACCACAGTTCCTCGCGGGTGAAGGCGTCGAGCGCGCCGAAGGGTTCGTCCAGCAGCAGCATCTTGGGTTCGTGGATCAGCGCGCGGCAGATCGATGCGCGTTGCTGCATGCCACCCGACAGCTGCCACGGAAACTTGTCGGCATAGCCCTCCAGCCCGACCGTCTTCAACAGCTTCAGGGCGCGTTCGGTGTACTCGGCCTTTTTCTTCTTGAAGTCGCGCCGGAACGGCTCGACGATCTCCAGCGGCAGCAGGATGTTTTCCAGCGTGCTGCGCCACGGCAGCAGCGTAGGCGCCTGGAACGCCATGCCGACGAACTTGAGCGGGCCGGTCACGGCCTGGCCGTCGATCACGACGCTGCCCCGGTTGGGTTGCTTCAGGCCCGTGGCCAGCTTCATGAAGGTCGATTTGCCGCAACCGGAGGGACCGACGATGGCGATGAATTCCCCGGCCCGTGTCTGCAGGTCGATGTCCTCGACGGCAAATTCGGAGGCGCCGTCATAGGCCAGGTAGACATGACGAAAATCGACGAAGGGCTCACTCATAGACTTGGCTTTTTCACTGGTAGGACAAGGCGGGCCGACGCCGGGCGCCGGCCCCGGAGACTACTTGGGCAACACGTCCAGCTCGGCCTTGGATGGCAGGAAGGCGCCGTTCCAGACGCGCTCGGCATTGACCCGGGTCTTGGTGCCATAGGCATCCGAGACTTGCGAGGCCATCAGCGTCAGGCGCGGACCATAGACCTGTCCGTAGCCTTCGGACTTGGCGTGCGGCGTGGCGATGGCGCTGGCGATGGCCAGTTTGAGGCGACGCAGCTCGAGCTTTTCATCGATCAGGCCATCGCGTTCCTTGACCACCTTGATGGCGGCTTCGGGGTTGGCGATGACGTCGCGGGTGGCCTTGGCAAAGGCGCGCAGGAAAGCCTTGATCGCTTCCGGCTTCTGGCGCGTCATGGCTTCGGAGGCGATGATGGCGTTGCCGTACAGGCGTACGCCGTAGTCCGGGTACATCATCACTTCGACATCTTCATCCTTGATGCCGCGCGCGTTCAGGTTCAGCAGCGACGTGAAATAGAAGCCGGTGATGGCGTCCACGTCGCCGCGTGCCAGCATGGTCTCGCGCAGCGGCGGGTCCATGCTGATCCAGTTCGCCTTGGCCGCGTCGAGGCCATTGGCCTTGGCGAAGATCGGATAGGCGCGGCGGCCGGCGTCGAACACCGGCGCGCCCAGCTTCTTGCCGGCCAGGTCGGCGGGTTTCCTGATGCCCGATTTCTTGAGCGAGAACACGGCCGCCGGGGTGTCGTTGTAGACCATCATCACGCCCACCGGCTTGGCCGGCGCATCGGGATTGTTGGCCACGAATTCCATCAGGGCGGCCATGTCGGCAAAGCCCATGTCATAGGTGCCCGAGGCGACCCGGTTGACGGCGTTGCCCGAGCCGTTGCCGGCGTCGATGGTGACGTCCAGTTTTTCCTGGGCGAAGTAGCCACGGGCCTTGGCCACCAGGAACAGCGCGGACGGGCCTTCGAAGCGCCAGTCGAGCTGGAATTTGATCTTGGTCTCTTGCGCGAAGGACGCGCTGGCCGATACCAGGCCGATCAGCAGTGCCGCCGAGCAGCCGAGGAAACGGAAAGGACGCATGGGAATCTCCCGAATAGCGATGAATGAAATTGGAAAAAAAGCGACGGGAACCGCAATGCGCACAGGCCAGCACGGCAGCGCGCATTCCGGTATTACGGTCCCCGCCCAAGGTCAGCCTCAAGACGGCAGGTCGGCCCAGAAGGAGTCGCCGACCTGCTTTACTACCCTTCTACAACAACTGCCACGACGGTCGATCAGAAACGGTGACGCATGCCCAGGCCGAACGACACACCGCTGCCGGTGGTGGAGACCTTGTCGTTCATGACGATGGCGTACAGGTCGGTGCGCTTGGACATGAAGTAGTCATAGCCCACCGAGGTGGTGTTGCGCGCCACTTCACGCGCCAGCAGGTCGCCGGTACGCTTGGTGCGGGCGAACCCGGCCAGGATCGAACCATTGCCCACCGGCGCCGACAGGCCCGCGCTGTAGACCTTGTCCTTGGCTTGCGGCGCACCGGCGGTAGTGTCCTTGCTGGTCTGGAAGGTGCCGTACAGCTTGACCACCTTGAAGTCGTAGGTGGCACCCACCATCCAGGTCTTCTGGCGGGTGATGCTGGCAAATGGGGTGGTGGCGTCGATGATGGCCGAACCCGAGTTGGGGTTGCTGACCTGGGCATCGAAATACAGGCCGGTCAATGCCAGGCCGCCATTGAAGTAGAGCGCGTTGACGCCGACGTTCTTCTTGCCGTTCTGGCCGGCCACTTCGCCCAGTTGGTAGTGGACGTTGGCCTGCAGGCCGCCGACCTTGGGCGTGGTATAGACGATCTGGTTGCTCCAGCCGCTGTCGGCCGCGTTGGCCTGGGTCCAGGAACGGGCGCCGAAGTTGCCGGTGGGGGTGTAGACGTGCAGCACCAGCGGCGAGAAGGTAAACGAATCGCCGAACGGGTTGAACAGCACGGTGGGCAGGAAGCTTGGCGCCAGCCCGCGGCCCAGGGCGATCTTGCCATAGCTGCCGACCAGCCCGATGTTGGCGTCGCGCGAGAACAGGTTGTCGCCCGAGAAGCGGCCCGAGGCGCCGGTGTCGGTCTGGAAGAACGAGGTCAGGGCGAATTCCGCCTTCATGCCGCCGCCCAGGTCTTCACTGCCCTTGAAACCGATCCACGACGTCGTCAGGCCACCCGAGTTGACGACCGCGCGGCTCTTCTCGCCGCTGTTCTTGATGCTGCCCATATAGGCGTCGACCAGGCCGCTGACGGTGACGGTCGATTGCGCCATCGCGCCGCTGGCCACGACACAGGATGCCAAGGCCAGTGCCAAACGAGTTTTCTTCATTACGCTCCCCAGTTCAAAAAGACGCCGGACACCTGGTCCGGCAGATTCAGGTTTTCCGTTCAATGGCAGTCGGATTGCTGCTCTCCCGTCCGTTCTGCCAGCGGACGCAGCACCGGGGTTTAGCAGATATCGTGCCAATGCCGGTGCCACCGCGCAGGAGGCGGCGGTCGGCAACATCAGGCCGTTTTGTCGACAATGGATTTTTGTATTTGCAACAACTTGGTGCTTTTCATGCACCCGATTCGACGCCGTGCACTAAAAACGTGGATGCGAAAAAGCGTAAGAAAAAAAGCACGGTCCGGCTGCAAGTCGCATAGGTAGCGCGTGGACTGGCCCATAGTGGGGGCCGGTGGCGGGTTTTCCGGTCTGCATGTTTTGTCGACAGTGATCGAATTGATTGTCGGCAATCCGTGTTGCATGGCATGCTGCGCCTACGTTGCGGCAGGCGGGCGCGCCAGGCACCATTTATGCTAAGTCTTGCGCCATATCCGCTGCGGCCCCTTCTTAGAGAAACAGAAAGCGAACACCCCATGGAAGCCTATATCTTCGACTGGCTCAATCTGCTGCTGCGCTGGCTGCACGTCATCACCGCGATCGCCTGGATCGGATCGTCGTTCTATTTCGTCTGGCTCGACAACAGCCTGGTGGCGCCCAGCGACCCCGAGTTGATCGACAAGGGCGTGGGCGGCGAATTGTGGGCCGTGCATGGAGGCGGCTTCTACAACCCGCAAAAGTACCTGCTGGCGCCCAAGGCCTTGCCGCAGCACCTGCACTGGTTCTATTGGGAAGCCTACAGCACCTGGCTATCGGGCTTCGCGCTGTTTTCGTTGCTGTACCTGTTCAATGCCAATGTGTTCCTGGTCGACCGCAACGTGTTCGACATGTCCGGGTCGATGGCGGGCGGGGTAGCGGTGGCCTTCCTGGTGTTCAACTGGCTGCTCTACGACACCATCTGCAGCACCCTGGGCGACCGTGCCGGAGGTGAGCGCAAGGTCAACCTGCTGGTGGCGCTGCAAGTGGTGGTATCGGTATGGGCCGCCTGCCACCTGTTCTCGGGGCGCGCGGCGTTCCTCATCAGCGGGGCGTCGCTGGCGACCATCATGAGCGCCAACGTGCTGGCCTGGATCATCCCCGGGCAGCGCAAGATGGTGGCGTCCATGCGTGCCGGCCAGGCACCGGACCCGATCCATGGCAAGCGCGGCAAGCAGCGCAGCGTCCATAACACCTACTTCACCCTGCCGGTGCTGTTTGCGATGCTCTCCAATCACTACAGCATGACCTACAGCGCCCCGCACAACTGGCTGGTGCTGCTGGCGATCATGGCCGCCGGCGCGCTGGTGCGCCAGTTCTTCGTGTTGCGCCACAAGGGCGTCAACAACTGGTGGTATCCCGGGGTGGCGGTGACGCTGCTGCTGGCGGTGGCCATCGGACTGAGCCCCATGATGCGTAGCAAGCCGGCCTTGGCTCCTGCCTCCACACCGGCCGCGGCGCCCGTGGCGACGACCCCGGCAGCGGCCGACGCCCCCGCCGCCGCTGGCGTCAGCCTGGCCCAGGTACAGCAGGTGATCCAGTCGCGTTGCATCCAGTGCCATGCCGAAAAGCCTAGCCTGATGCCGACACCGGGCAAGGGCATCCTGCTCGACAGCGCCGCGCATATCGCCCAGCATGCGCAGCAGATCTATCAACAGGCGGTGGTGGCACGGGCCATGCCGCTGGGCAACATGACCAACATCACCGATGACGAACGGGCGTTGATCGGCAAGTGGTTCGAAGCCGGGGCGCCGACCGAGTGACGCTTGTCGGCGCCTCTACGTGCTGAGTTGCATTTCCTGATTCTCCAACACCCGTTCGTATCGAGTAGATCCGCAGGATCGTATCGAAGGCGCACCTGCGGCAAAGTCATGTGCGCCGGACCGCTTCGATACGCATGCCAAGGCAGCGACTCAGTCCGAACGGAAGAGAGCGACCGAGACAGGCTCACGCCCCCGTGAACGGATGCACCTGCATCCAGTGCCGGGCGATATCGATGCGACGGGTGATCCATACCTTGTCGTGCGACTGCACGTAATCCAGGAACCGCTGCAGCGCGCGCATTCTCCCGGGCCTGCCCAGCAAGCGGCAGTGCATGCCGATCGACAGCATCTTCGGCGACTCTTCGCCTTCTTCGTACAGTACGTCGAAGCTGTCCTTGAGGTACTGGTAGAAATGCTCGCTGGTGTTGAAACCCTGCGGCGTGGCAAACCGCATGTCGTTGCTGTCGAGGGTATAAGGCACCACCAGGTGCGGCGTACGTTGTCCAGCCGCAGTGTCGACTTCGGTCCAGAACGGCAGGTCGTCGCCGTAGTAGTCGGAGTCGTAGGCGAAGCCGCCGTGCTCCACCACCAGCTGCCGTGTATTGGGTGAATCGCGACCGGTGTACCACCCCAGCGGCGCATGCCCGGTCAGTTCGCGCATGACCTGTACCGCCTGGCGCATGTGCTCGCGCTCGGTCGCCATGTCCATGCCCTGGTAGTGGATCCAGCGCAGGCCGTGGCAGGCGATCTCATGGCCCAGCTCGACGAAGGCCTGCGTGACATCGGGCGCACGCTGCAAGGCCATGGCTACGCCGAACACCGTCAGTGGCAGGCCACGCTTGTCGAACTCGCGCAGGATACGCCAGACGCCCACGCGCGAGCCGTATTCGTAGATCGATTCCATCGACATGTGGCGGGCCGGGTAGGCCGCCGCGCCGACGATCTCCGACAGGAACTGCTCGGAACCGGGGTCGCCGTGCAGCACGCAGTTCTCGCTGCCCTCTTCATAGTTGAGGACGAACTGCAGCGCCACGCGGGCCTGGCCCGGCCATTGCGCGTGCGGTGGGTTGCGGCCGTAGCCGACGAGGTCGCGCGGATAGGATTGTTGCGAAGACATGTTGCTGCTCATTGAGGTTGCGAAAAGAAACGCGACGCCGGCGGACCCGCGCCGCAGCTTGTGTCATGGTCGGGAAAACTCCTTCAATAGCCCTTGGTAGGCCTTGGGCAGGGGCGGCGCCAGCTCGCCCCGCTTGGACGTGGCCAGTCCCAGCGCCACCAGCGACTCGGCCAGCTTGACCGCGGCGGTCACGCCGTCGATCACCGGCACGCCGATATCGCGCGAAATGGCGCTGCACAGGTCGGCCATGCCGGCGCAGCCCAGCACGATGGCTTCGGCGCCGTCCTCGGCCAGGGCGCGCCGGCATTCTTCGGTGATGCGCGCGCGCGCCTGCGAGGCCGGATCTTCCAGCTCCAGTACGGCGATCTCGCAGGCCCGCACATTGCGGCAGAAACGCTGCATGCCGTAGCGCTCGGCCAGGTGCCAGGCCATGCCCGAGGTGCGCGCCAGCGTAGTCACCACCGAGAACGACGGTGCGATCAGGCTGGCCATGTGCATGGCTGCCTCGGCGATCCCGACGACGGGACCACGGGCCAGCTCGCGTGCGGCCGACAGGCCCGGGTCGCCGAAGCAGGCGATGACGTAGGCTTGGCAGCCGTCGCGTTCGCCCAGGGCGATCTCGTGCAGCAGGCCAGGCACTGCCAGTGCTTCATCGTAGTGGCTTTCGATCGAGGCCGGCCCCATCGTGGGGCTGACGCCGATCACTTCGGTACCGGGCGCGGCGACCGCGCGCGCGCAGGCGGTCATGGCCTCGGTCATCGACACCGTGGTATTGGGATTGATCAGCTTGATGCGCATGCCTTAACCCTTCCTTGCCAGGCCGAGGTAGAACAGCGCGCCCAGCGCGGCGCCGATGAACCACGAGAAGTCGGCCGCCGCGCGCAACTGCGGCAGCATCACGCACGCCACGCAGACGGCCGCGGCCAGTACCAGTGCCTTGACCGCGTTGCGGTTGACGCCGTTGCGGTACCAGTAGCGACCGTCGGGGTTCATCGAATACAGGTCCGCCACCACCACCTCGCGCTGCTTGATCAGGTAGTAGTCGGCCAGCAAGATGCCGTACAGCGGGCCGATGAAGCCACCCAGCACATCCAGTGTGTAGTGGATCACTTCCGGGTTGCCGAACAGGTTCCAGGGCGTGATGAAGATCGAGGCGGTGGCCGCGAGCATGCCGCCGGCGCGCCAGCTGATGCGGCTGGGCGCGAGATTGGAAAAGTCGAAGGCGGCCGACACGAAGTTGGCCACGATATTGATGCCGATGGTGGCCATCAGGAAGGTCAGTGCACCGATCACGGCGGCAGTGGTGTTGTCGATCCGGGCTACCGTTTCCACCGGGTCGGTGATCAGCTCGCCGAACACGGCGATGGTGGCCGAGGTGGTCACGACGGTGACGATCGAGAACGCCAGGAAGTTGACCGGCAAGCCCCAGAAGTTGCCGCGCTTGACATCCGAAAACGTATGGCAATAGCGCGAGAAGTCGCCGAAGTTGAGCATCGGTCCCGAGAAATAGGACACCACCAGCGAAATGGCCGTGATCATCACCGACACCGCCGCCCAGCCGCTGTACTTGATCTCGCCCAGGTTCAGGCCGATGTTCTGCCAGCCGGCCTTCCAGATCATCCAGCCGGCCAGCACGAACATCACCAGGTAGACCGCCGGCCCGGCGAAGTCGATGAACTTCTTGATGGTCTCCATGCCGTTCCAGAACACCAGTGCCTGCAACACCCACAGCAGCAGGAAACCGGCCCAGCCCAGCGCCGAAAGGCCGGCGAAGGCATGCACATGGACGTCGGCCCAGGGGCTGAGCGCGGGATAGAACTTCAGCACCACCACCACGAACGCGGCCGAGGCCAGGTAGGTCTGGATGCCATACCAGGCCACCGCAATGAGGCCGCGGATCATGGCCGCCACATTGGCGCCGAGCACGCCGAAACAGAGACGGCTCATGACCGGATAGGGCACGCCGTGCGCCTGGCTGGGCCGGGCCACCAGGTTGCACAGCAGGTACACCAGCGAAATGCCGACCAGCAGCGAGATCAGCACCTGCCAGCTGGTCAATCCCAGCGCGAACAGGCTGCCCGCGAAGACATAGCCGCCCACGCTGTGCACGTCCGACATCCAGAAGGCGAAGATATTGTAGGCGCCCCAGGTCTGCCGTTTCAACGGCGCCAGGTCTTCGTTGGTCAGGCGCGCGTCGTTGGCGCCGTAGAGGGTGCCGCTTGTCGCAGGGGATGAGTCGATGGTCATTACCGGTCTCCGTCCAGAGGGGATGGTGGATCAAACGAGCCCATCCGGCGCATGCGCCGGGTGGCTCAGCGTATCCTTCCTGCATGCTCTACGGCATTCGATCGTTCGCGCGACCTGCGCCACGCGGGTGGTCTTGTCTTATATTCCCTTGCCAAGCACGGCGCGCAGGTCGAACTGATCGTCCGCATCCGGCCGTACCCGGTCCTCGCACAAATGCAAGTGGTGTGCCATATGCTGCTGGGCAGCCTCGACGTCGCCGTTTTCCAGCGCCTGCAGCACCGTTTCGTGTTCGTCGAAGGAGCAGGCGTTGTGGCCTGGCGCTTCGGTCTTGGCGATCATCAGCGTGGTGCGCGAGACCAGCTTGCGCAGGGTGTCCACCAGCAACGCGTTACCGGTCAACTCGGCCAGCGCCAGGTGAAATTGCGCAGACAGCCGGATCCAGCGCGGCCGGTCGCCGCTCAGATAGGACTGGCGTTCTTCCTCGACCATGCGCCGCAGGCCCGCGATCTGGCGCGTGCCGGCTTCGCGTCCCACCTTTTCCAGGACCGCGTGTTCGAGGATATTGCGCAGTTCGAACATGTCGCGCACCTCGGCGTGGGACGGGCTGGCGATGAATGCGCCGCGGTTGGCCTCGAGGTCGACCATGCCTTCGGAGGCCAGGCGCGAGAGCACCTTGCGCACCGTGTGGCGCGCCGTGTCGTAGATCTGGCAGAGGGTCTGCTCGGTCAGCTTGGTGCGCGGGGGCAGGCGGTGTTCCATGATGGCGTCGTAGACGTCCTGGTACATGCGTTCTTCCACGGCGACCGCGGACTCGCGCTCGCGCGCCGCGGCGACCCGGCCCTGTGGAGCGGCCGGCGTATGCGGGGTCTTGCTGGCTTTGTTCATGATGCTCATGCTCTCGATGAAAATCCGGTCCGTGATGTCATTGCCGATCAACAACGAGTGCCAAGAATCGTCAACAATATGAAAAAGGATTTGCAACAAAACGGGGCTATTTTGCACCAAAAAGAATGGCATGTGCCTTTCTTTGGGGCGCGTCCCCAGGCTGTTTCGATGCTGCACCGCCAGGCGCCAGGCCTGGTACAGTCGCCCTTCGCAGTCCCTTTTCATCGGCCATCCATGCCCCGATGACCGCTTTTGCAGCGCATGAAAACGCCGCCGATTGTCGTCAATCCTATGTCGTATTGTCTGCAATGAAACTGGCGGATGTGGCCGTTTGCGCCGCCGATTGCCGGAAGAAACCGTCGCCAATCACGCCTGCCTGGCGTGATGCAAGAAGCGTGCTTGATCTGCCGCGCGCACGAAAAAGCCCGGCATGGGGCCGGGCGGGACGTGCGGCGGGGCTGGTCAGTGCGTCATGGCGTACTGTTCCAGTTCCTGCATCAGCACCGATTTTTCATGATCCGGCAGGAAACAGGCCTCGACGCCATTGCGTGCCAGTTGCAGCACCTGCTCGCGCGACAGGTCCAGCGCCTGCGCCACGGCCAGGTAGTTGGCCGTCATGTAGCCGCCGAAGTAGGCCGGGTCGTCCGAATTCACGGTCACGGCCAGGCCGGCATCGAGCAGGCGCGCCAGGTTGTGCCGCGCCATGTCGTCGACCACGCACAGCTTCAGGTTCGACAACGGGCACACCGTCAGCGGCACGCGCTCACGCGCCAGGCGCTGCATCAGTTGCGGGTCTTCCTCGCTGCGCACGCCGTGGTCGATGCGCTCGACCTTGAGCACGTCCAGGGCGCCGATGACGTAGGCCGGTGGACCTTCTTCGCCCGCATGTGCCACTAAGCGAAAGCCGAGTTCGCCGCAGCGGGCGTACACCCGTGCGAATTTCTCCGGTGGATTGCCGCGCTCGGACGAATCCAGGCCGATACCCAGCCACAGGTCGGCATATTGATCGCGCAGCGGCAAGGCGGCCTCCAGCGTGGCGAAAGCTTCGGCTTCGGACAGGTGGCGCAGGAACGACATGATCATGACGCTACCGAAGCCGTCGCGCTCGCGGGCTTCGCGTAGCGCCCGGGCGATGCCGGCGAACACGGTGGCAATCGGGATGCCGCGCTCGGTGTGGGTCTGGGGATCGAAGAAGATCTCGGCATGACGCACGTTGTCGGCGCGGGCGCGGGCGATGTAGGCCGCCGTCATGTCGAAGAAATCGGCCTCGGTGCGCAGCACGTCGGCGCCGGCGTAGTACAGGTCGAGAAAGGACTGCAGGTCGCTGAAGTCGTAGGCCGCGCGCAGTGCCTCCACCGATGCGTAGGGCAGGGTGACCTGGTTGCGCTGGGCCAGGGCGAACATCAGTTCCGGCTCCAGCGTGCCCTCGATGTGCAGGTGCAACTCGGTCTTGGGCATGCCGGCGATGAAGGCGTCGAGGGCCTGGCGCGACGAGGTGGTGGAAGTAACGGCTGGGTGCATGGCTTGGATCCTTCAAAAATGGCGAGAGCGCATTCGTACCGGTTCGATGGCGTACTGGTTATACGCTGGCAGCCGGCATTATCACGCAATTTTCGTGCTGATCCGGCGCCAAGGATGAACCAAGCCGCGCGGCAGGGTTCAGAAGCTGCAATTCAAGGCGGCGGCAGTCCGTTTGTAAAGATTGCATGAAAAGTGTTGCTGCCGCCCAAGACATGATTAAATGCAAACATTAATGGAGGGATGCATGGGCAACATGGTTCACAAGCGTATGCGAAGCATATCGGCCGCCGCTCTGCTGGCGATGACGGCCGGGTGTTCCTGGATGCCGTGGGGCGAGAAGGAAGATCCCACGATCTTGCCATTCAAGACCATACAGAGCGGGTCCTACCAGGGTTTCCTGAAGAATTGGGACGACACGCGCACCCCGGTGTTCTGCGCCCTGATCCGTTCGCGGGCGCAATGGGACGAGCTGATGCAGCCGGCGGCGACCATGGGCGACCGGCGCCCGGCCGGGCCGCCGGCGGCCTATTTCCAGACCAAGCAATACCTGCTGGTGGCGCGCGTGATGCAGGCGCCGGACGCGGCCGAGCGTCCCCACGTCTTCACGCCCTTGTCGGTGACGCTGCGCCAGGGCGTATTGCGGGTCAACTACCTGTATCGCGCGCCGGCGTCGGGGGCCTCGTACCAGGTCAAGGACTACATGATGCTGGCCATTCCCAAGGAGCGTTATACGACCGGGCCGGTGGTGTTCCAGGAGAACGACCGCAGGGTGTGCGAATTGCACTGAATCGCCAGGCCCATTGAAAAACCGCCGGGCTGCGACAGCAGCACGGCGGCTTTTCATGCGTGCGGCCGATGGCTGGCCGCGCGTCCCGATCAAATCCCCTGCGTCATCCCGATGAACTGTTTCAGTTCGGCTGTCTGCGGGTTGGTGAAGACCTGTTCCGGCGGGCCGATCTCGTGCACGCGGCCCTGGTGCATGAACACCAGCCGGTTGCACACTTCACGCGCAAAGCGCATTTCGTGGGTCACCATCAGCAAGGTCATGCCTTCCTTGGCCAGGCCGCGCACCACCGCCAGCACTTCATTGACCAGTTCCGGGTCGAGCGCCGAGGTGATTTCGTCGCACAGCAGGGCCTGCGGCTGCATCGACAGCGCACGGGCGATGGCCACGCGCTGTTGCTGGCCACCCGACAGCTGGTCCGGGAAGGCGTCGAACTTCTGGGCCAGGCCCACACGCTCGAGATTGGCCTTGGCGATCACCATGGCTTCGTCTTCGGACACACCCTTGACCTTCATCGGCGCGATCATCACGTTGCGACCCACCGACAGGTGCGGGAACAGGTTGAACTGCTGGAAGATCATGCCGACCTTCAGGCGCAGGTTGCGCAATTCCAGTTCGGATGCTCCCAGCTTGGCGCCGGCCACGCTGATGTTGCCTTCGTCGATGGTCTCCAGGCCGTTGATGCAGCGCAGCAGCGTCGACTTGCCCGAGCCGCTCTTGCCGATGATGGCGATCACTTCGCCGGGTTCGACGTCCAGGTTGATGCCCTTGAGGACTTCGTTGTCGCCGAAGCGTTTCTTGACGTTATCAATGGCGATGAGCGGCATTGTATTTCCTTTCTAAAGACTGGCTGTACTTGGACAGCGGCCAGCAAAGCACGAAGTAGAAGACACCCACGATGGCAAACACCGTAAAGGGGCGGAAGGTGGCATTGGTGATCACGGTGCCGGCCTTGGACAGTTCGATGAAGCCGATGATCGAGGTCACCGCGGTGGACTTGATGATCTGCACGCTGAAGCCGACGGTGGGCGCGATGGCGATGCGCAGCGCCTGCGGCAGAACGATATGACGCATCTGCTGGAAGTAGCTCATGGCCAGCACCGAGGAGGCTTCCCACTGTCCTTTCGGGATCGCCTCGACGCAACCGCGCCAGATCTCGGCCAGGTACGACGCGCTCCATAGCATCAGGGCCAGTCCCGCGGCCAGCCAGGCGGGCACCTCGATGCCGAACAGCGCGATACCGAAGAACACCAGGAACAGCTGCATCAGCAGCGGGGTGCCCTGGAACAGTTCGATATACAGGCGGGCGACCTGGCGCAGCCATGCCTGGCGCGAGGTGCGCATGAACAGGATGACCAGGCCCAGGGTGCCGCCGAGCACGAAGGTCACCAGCGCCAGCACGACGGTCCAGCGCCATGCCAGCATCAGGTTGCGGACAATATCCCAGAGGGTAAATGAAATCATGCGGTCCTCCGGGCAGTGATGAAGGTTTGGCCGATCAGGCGCAGCAGCTGGCGCAGCAGGATCGACATGACCAGATAGATCAGGGTGGCGACGATGTAGGCCTCGAAGGCGCGGAAGTTACGGCCCTGGATGAAGTTGGCCGCAAACGACAGTTCTTCCACCGCGATCTGCGAACAGACGGCCGAGCCCAGCATGACGATCACCACCTGGCTCGACAGCGCCGGCCAGATCTTCTGCAGTGCCGGACGCAGGATGATGAAGCGGAACACCTGCATGCGCGACATCGACAGCGACAGCGCCGCCTCGATCTGGCCGCGCGGGGTGGCCTGCACGCCGGCGCGGATGATCTCGGTGCTGTAGGCGCCCAGGTTGATGACCATGGCCAGGATCGCGGCCTGCATTTCGCTGATCTGGATGTTCAGCGACGGCAGGCCGAAGAAGATGAAGAACAACTGCACCAGGAAAGGGGTGTTGCGTATGGTCTCGACATAGGCGCTCACGATGGGCTTGAGCCACTTCGGTCCTTGGGTACGCGCCCATGCGCCGAAGATGCCGACCGCCACGCCCAGGACCCCGCCGATGGCGATCAGCTCGATCGTCGTCAGCACGCCTTTGACGATGACGTCGCCGTAATCGAAGGTTGATAGGAAATCGAATTGATAAGCCATGATTGGTGTCGGTCCTGCCTCAGTGGTACGTGGAATGACGCATGTGCCGTCATCCCGGTTGTCCGCCTGCCTGCTATTGCTACTGCTACTGTTATTGCCAGTGTTGGCGGCGCCAGGCGGAAATCGCGCCGGCAACACTGCTTGCACCCCGGAAATAAGCGATGCCGGATGCCTTATACCCGATCAGGCATCAACCATGCAAGTTAGAGTCCCGCGGGCAGGGGTTGGCCAAGCCATTTTTGCGAAATGGCGTTGAGGCTGCCATCCTTTTTCGCATCTGCCAGGATTGCGTCGACCTTGTCCTGCAGTTTCTTCTCGCCCTTGTTCAAGCCGATGAAGCAAGGCGAATCCTTGATCAGGAACTTGGTTTCGGGCTTCTTCGGCGGGTTCTTGGCGATGATCGCGGCGGCCACCACGTTGCCGGTCGCCACCAGTTGCACCTGGCCCGACAGGAACGAGCTGATGGTGCTGTTGTTGTCCTCGTAGCGCTTGACGGTGGCCGTGGCCGGGATGATCTTGGTCAGCTCCAGGTCTTCCACCGAACCGCGGGTCACCGCGATGGTCTTGCCGGCCAGGTCGGCCGCACCCTTGACCGGCAGGTCGGTCGGGCCGAAGACGCCATTGAAGAACGGCGCGTAGGCGCTGGTGAAGTCGATCACCTTCTCGCGCTCGGCGTTCTTGCCCATGCTGGAGATGATCAGGTCGACCTTCTTGGTGGTCAGGTACGGTACGCGGTTGGCGCTCGAGACGGGGATCAGTTCGACCTTGGTGCCGAGCTTCTTGGCGATCAGGTTGGCCACGTCGATGTCGAATCCCTGTGGCTTGAGATCGGCGTCGACCGAACCGAATGGCGGGAAATCGGCCGGCACGGCCACGCGCAGGGTACCGTTCTTCTGGATCTCGTCGAGCGCATCGGCGCGCGCCGCGGTAGCAGACAACAGCAGGGCGCCAGCCATCAGGCCGAGCAACAGTGTCGAGAGTTTCATAGCATTTTCCCTTGTGACGACGTTTGATGAATGGCTGTCGGCGCGTGCTGCCGCTTCATGGCCTTTTGGTTTGGGTACTGCGGTGGGACTGGATATCGGTAACGGCGGCGCCGGCACGCGATACAGGCGCCAGCGCTTGCCGCAATGGTTCCAGCGGATCGCTGCTGCGCACCTGGTTCAGGCCCGATTCAACGTGCTGCAGGTGAGCGTGCATCAGTTGTTCGGCGGCTTCGACGTCGCCCCGTTCGAGGGCGGCGACGATATGTACATGTTCCTCACAGGAATCCTCGGCCTGCTCCGACGACTGGTGCAGCATCGCCGTGAGGGTGGTGCGCGCGGTCAGGTCGCGCAGCGTTTCCGACAGCAGCGAGTTGCCCAGGCATTCGCACAGGCAGACATGGAAGTCGCCCAGCAGATAGCTGCGGGCGCCGATGTCGGCGCCGGCGATGGCCGCCTGTTCGCGCTCGATGTGCTCGCGCAGCTGGCGCACCGCCTCCACCGGGATGGCGCGGGTATGCATCTGGCGCAGCAGGCCCAGCTCGATCACGCGACGTGCCTCGAAGGCTTCCCGTGCCTGTTCAGGTGTCGGTTCGATCACGAACCAGCCGCGGCGCGCGCTGACGACCACGATGCCGCGCGCCATCAACCGGGTCAGCGCTTCACGCACCAGGGTGCGCGAGACGCCGAACAGGTCGGCCAGCTGCTGCTCGCCCAGGCGCGTTCCCGGGGCCAATTGCTTGGCCAGGATCGCCTCGGTGATCCGTACTGCGATCTGCGATGAAGACTTGATGGAAGGATGTGTGCCCATATCCACTCTTGAGCAAGTTGCGTGCCAGACTGATATACAAGATCGGCATACAAAACGATGCGCCGATTATTGGCGCGCAAACGGCGCTGTGACAAGGCTTTGCGGCCGATCGCGACAAACCGCCCGGGCCAGTGTTGCGCAACGGAAAGTTGCGTTGCAACATGCGCTGCCCGATTCGGTGCACCGCGACAGGGCAAGGCAGGCTGCGCTGGCCTGGCATGGTGCGCTAGCCCGTTGTGCAGTGCTTCCGTGATGAAGCCTGTTTGTGGATAAGTAACGACACTTTATAATTAGTATTTTTTTGACAACATTTATTAATAATTGTGATCCCGATTCGCCGGGTGTTGCCGTTCCTGCAACGCAATTTGCCGATAAATGTAGATAAACTCCAGCAACTCTAATAAATTCCCGACCGGGAAAATCCTGCCTTGGCGGCTATCGGGATTTTCCGGATACCGGGGGCACGAGCTTGATGGTTTCATCGCGGTCATCAATCGGTGGACGAGTAAAAGGAGGGGCGCGTGAGCCTTGGGTTGCAGCAAGGGGGGGCAAGATCGATGGCACCCCGCCGCGAGCGGCGCGTCGATCTCGCGCGCCTGGCTATCTGGATATGCGCATTGTTCTGGCTGGCCTCTGGCCCGGCCTGGGCGGCGGCGCCGGCCTCGGTCGCTTTCTATTACGGCCCCCAGCCGCCACTGGCCGATCTGCAAGCCTTCGATGCGGCCGTGGTCGAGCCCGAATACGTCACCAACCCGGCCGCGCGCACCCGTGCCGCCGCCGATGGTACCCACGAGCTGTTTGCGTATGTCGCGCTGGGCGAAGTGCAACCGTCACGTCCTTATTACAAGCAGTTGCCGGCAGGCGTGCTGCGGGGCGACAACGCCGCCTGGGGGAGTCGCGTGATCGACCAGGCCGCTCCCGGCTGGCGCGATTTCTTCCTCGACACCATCATTGCGCCGTTGTGGCAGCAGGGCTGGCGCGCCTTCTTTCTCGATACCCTCGATTCGTACCAGCTGTTCGCCCAAACCGATGCAGAGCGCCGCGTGCAGACCGAGGCGATGGTGGCAATCTTGCGTGAATTCAAGCGCCGCTACCCGCACGCCAAGCTGATGCTCAATCGCGGCTTCGAACTGTTGCCGCAAGTCGCGCCGCTGACCTATGCGGTAGCGGCCGAATCGCTGTACCGGGGCTACGATGCCGGCCGACGCAGCTATGGTCCGGTGCCGCAGCCCGATCGCCAATGGCTGCTGGGGCAGATGGAAAACGTGCGCGATCGTTATCACCTGCCGGTGATCGCCATCGACTACGTCGATCCGCAGCAACCCGGCGCCCGTGCCCTGGCACGCGACACCGCCAGCCAGATCGCAGCGCACGGCTTCGTGCCGTGGGTCGCCGATGGCGCGCTGATGTCGATCGGCGTGTCCAATGTCGAACTGGTGCCGCGCAACGTGCTGGTGCTGCTCGACGTGGCCGCCGGCGAAGACTTGCACACCAGCGAGGTGCAACGCTTCCTGGGGATCCATCTCAATCACCTGGGCCTACGCTACGAATTTCGCGAGGTCGGCCGCCAGGGCCTGCCGACCGAACCGCTGGCCGGACGCTATGCAGGCGTGGTGACCTGGTTTCGCAACGGTATCGACCATCCGCGGCTGGGGCCCTGGATCAATGCCCGCATCAAGGAAGGCGTGCCGGTGGCGATCTTCAATGCCTTCGGTTTCCAGATGACGCGCATCACCGCCGGCATGCTGGGCCTGACCAATTTCAGTGCGCCCGCACCGGATAGCCTGGCGATCATCGAATCCGATCCCGGGCTGATGGGCTTCGAGACCAAGCCCCGGGTCGACCGCACCCAGCTCGAATCGGTGCGCCTGACCGATCCGAAGGCGCCGACGCTGCTGCGCATGAAGGACAACCGCAACAACCTGTACGACGCGGCCGCGCTGACCCCCTGGGGTGGTTTCGCGCTGGCCCCGTTCGCCACCACCACCTTGCCGGTGCTGGACCCGCCGCGCTGGGTGCTGGAACCGCTGAGCTTTCTCAAGCGTGCGCTGCGCCTGCCCGACATCCCGGTGCCCGATGTGACCACCGAAGGAGGCCGGCGCATCATGATGAGTCATCTCGACGGCGATGGCTTTCCGTCCAAGGCCGAATACCCGGGCTCGCCCTTCGCGGTCGAAGTCCTGCAGCGCGAGATCTGGGACCGCTACCGGTTTCCGGTGACGGTATCGGTGGTGGAGGGCGAGCTCAGTCCCCAGGGCGTGTATCCCGCCTTGTCGGCGCAGACCACGGCGCTGGCGCGCAAGATGTACACCTTGCCCTATATCGAACCGGCTAGCCATTCGTTCTCGCACCCGTTCTCGTGGGCCGACGCCATGCACGGCACCAGCAGTGTCGATATCACCCAGCTCGATGGCGATGCGTCGCATACGCTGGAGATCCCGCACTACAAGTTCGATCTCAAGCGCGAGATCAAGGGGTCGATGGACTTCATCAACAATACCCTGCTGCCGCCGGGCAAGAAGGCCGAGATCTTCCTCTGGACCGGCAATTGCGTGCCGCCGCCGGAGGCGATTGCGCAGACCTACCTGGATGGTTTCCTGAACATGAACGGTGGCGACACCATGATCACCAACAGCCGCAAGAGCTGGACCGATATCGCCTCGCAGGGCGTGCGCAAGGAGGGCTGGTACCAGGTGTTTGCGCCCAACCAGGACGAGAACGTCTATACCGGGAACTGGACCGGGCCTTTCTATGGCTTCCAGCGCGCCATCGAAAGTTATGAATTGACCGGTGAGCCGGTGCGCTTCAAGGCGGTCGATATCTATTACCACTTCTATGCCGGCACCAAGCCGGCCTCGGTGGCGGCATTGCACCGCATCCATCGCTGGGCGCAGGCGCAACCGTTCACCCGCCTGTATGTGTCGCAGTACATCCGCAAGGTGATCGATTTCGAGAACACCAGCATCGCCCGCGCCGCCGATGGCAGCCTGGTCTATCGCACCGGCGCCAACCTGCGCACCCTGCGGGTGCCGGACGGCGCGCCTGCGGTCGACATGAACGGGGCGGGCATCGCCGGTAGTGCGCCGGGCCCGCAGGAGCGCTACCTGATCACCACCGAGAGCGAAGTGCGGCTGGCGCCACCGGCGGCCGACCAGGCGCCACCGGCGGTGCAATTGCTGGAAGTCAGCGGTCGGGTGGGTGACTTCTCGCGCAGCGTCGCCGGCAACCGGGTCGAACTGCGTTTTTCGCTCACCGCCAATGGCGCCGCCAACTTCAGCGTGAGCGGCGCGCGCCAATGCAGTGCCAGCGCAGACGGCGTGGCGCTGGCGACCAACAGGGATCGCAACAGCAGCATCGTGAACCAGGGCTGGTTCGGCAATTTCACAGGCAAGTCGGCAATACACCAATATGAACTCGGGACCGCAAACACTAAACTGGCGACAACAAGGCACCTGGTACTCGTTCAGTGCACCTTATGAACGGCTGAGCCTGTACTCGCCCTGGACCATGCTCGGCTTCGCGCTGGTCATGGTGGTGGTGCTCGTGCTGATCTTCCCGCGCCAGACGCTGCAGCAGCGCTTGCAGGTGGCCAATGCCAGCGGCCGCGCCGACCAGCTGACGGTGGAATACCTGAAGGTGTTCCTCAAGACGCAGCCCGACAATGCCGTGCTGCGCGCCGAGCTGGTCAAGCAGATGGTGGGATTGGGCCAATTCGAAGAAGCCCGCCGGCAACTGGCCATCCTGGCGCAATCGAACGACCCGACGGCGCGGCTGGACGCCACTTGGCTGCAATATCGCATCCTGCAGCAGGAGGCTTTCGCCCTCAAGCCCGGCGACCCCGAACGTGATCGCCTGTTGGCCGGCTTGCACGATGCCTTGCAGGCGCTGATGCAATACCGGCTGTCGACGGCGCAATGGCTGGCCCTGTCGCAGGATGCATTGGGGCTGGGCGACCGCGATGCGGCCAGGCTGGCATTCGAACGCCTGCTGTCGCAGCGCTCGGCGATCGAGCCCGAGGATGCCGAGCGCATGGCACGCCAGAGCCTGGGCCTGGGCGACTACCGCAGCAGCGCTGCGTTCTACCTGCTGGCGATGAACAGTGCCGGCTCGCTGCAAGCGCGGCGTGCGCATTTTCTCGACGCATTGCGCAATCTGCAGGCCGGTGGCCTGGTAGCCGAGGCACTGGAAGTGGCCGAACGCGACATCGGGCCGTTGGCGCAAGACCGCCAGACCCTGCTGTTCCTGACCCGGCTGGCACAGGCCGGCAACCGGCCCGACCTGGCGCAGCGCTACGTCAAGCAGTTGCTGCAGCTGTCGATGTCGGGCCGCTTGCCGTCGCTGGCCGCAGGCGACGGCGCGTCACCGACGCACGTGCATGTCGCGCGCATGCTGCAGTTCAGGCAGTCGATGAAGAAGACGCTGGCCCTGCTGCACGCGCCCGGTGCGGCCCGGCGCGAGATGCAGGCTGCCATGCGCCAGACCGGCATGCTGCGGGTGGCACTGGCGCGCGAGACGAGCGGCGAGCGCACCATTGCGCGCATGCCCTTCGACGACGACATCTATACGCTGGCCTACGAGGTGTTCCTGGCAAATCGCAACGTGGGCGATGCCCGGCTGCTGGCCCAGTCGGCAGTGCGCCAGCAGCCCGCCAATGCCGCCTGGCATCGACGCCTGGCCCAGGCCAGCGAATGGGACGGGGCACCCGACCAGGCCACGCCGCACTGGCTGGCCTATGCGCGGCTGTCGGGTGACGAGGCAGGTTGGGATAACGCCCTGCGCCTGTCGGCCGGCACCTTCGAGCAAGAGGTATTGCTCGAGGCGCTGCAGCACAAGATGAAGAGCGAGCCGAGCAACCCCAAGTGGGTCACGCAACTGGTAGCGCAATTGGAGAACGTCGGCCAGCCCGAACGCGCCGCCGAGCTGCTGGAGCAGCGCCTGCGGCACGGTGCGGGGCGCGCCCGGGCCGATCCGGGCCAGCGCAATGTCGAGATGGAAGCGCTGGCGCGCCTGTACCTGCGCATGGGGCGCGATGCGCAAGCCTTGCTGTTGCTGCGCCAGCAGCGCGCCGAATTCGGCGCCACCGCTTCCAACGCCTTGCTTTCGGCCAACCAGTTGTACATGAATGGCCGCATCGACGAAGCCATGTCCATCCTGGATGAGGCGGCTGCGGCCGCACCCGTGGCCAATACCGATTTCTGGCGCGCCTATGCGGAGGTGGCGCGGTTCCTGGAACGCGATGGCCAGGCCCGCGCAGGCTACGACAAGTTGCTGGCCTCGGACCTGGCCGACGAGGGCGACATCAGCAACATGATGGGCGTGATCCAGGACCAGCAGCCGCGCGCGGCGGCCGCCCTGGCCGAGTTCGGCTACCGCCGTACCGGCGTGGTCAACTTTGCGGTGCAGGCGCTGACCTATCGCCAGCGCAGCGCCGACCTCGATGGCGCGCAAGCCTTTCTCGCAAGCCTGTCGCCGCAGCAGAACGCAGTGCTCGAGAAGAGCGCGGCCTACCTCAGCGTGCGGGCCACCATCAGGCAGCTGCGACAGGACCTGGCCGGCGCCCGTGCCGACATGGTGCAGGCGCTCCAATTGCGGCCGCGTTCGGTCGAGGTACGCGCCGAACTGATCTGGATCCTGATCGCCAGCCGCGACACCGTGGCGCTGCAGCGTGCGCTGGGCATGTGGGCCGCCGATGCCGAAGGCGCCCCCGGCCTGTGGGGGCCGTTTGCCGCAGCCAACATGTCGCTCAACCGCCAGGACCTGGCGTTGCACTGGTTTCGCAAGTCCGGTTTCGCGCGCAACGACTACCTCTGGCTGATGAGTTATGCCGAGGCGCTCGACGCCACCGGTCAACCGGACCTGGCCTGGCGGATTCGCCGGCGTGTCTGGATCGAGCTGCGCGACCCGGCGGTATTGCGCAATATCCCGCCGGTGCAGTTGCGCGACTGGCGCGACCGCCTGGCGGCGCTGACCCCGTTGTTCATGCAGGCCGACGCCGGCTTGCGCGTGATGCAAGCCCTGTTGCGTGCCGATGCGGCCAGCCTGGCACCGGCACCCGAGCGCGTGGCCCCGCCCGGTACCGGTCCGGCACTGTTGCAGCAGATGGCTGGCGCGGCGCGCCGGGAT
The DNA here is from genome assembly GCF_000282575.1 of Herbaspirillum sp. YR522. Taxonomy (GTDB): domain Bacteria; phylum Pseudomonadota; class Gammaproteobacteria; order Burkholderiales; family Burkholderiaceae_D; genus Herbaspirillum. The sequence continues at coordinate 43,630 of NZ_AKJA01000024.1, forward strand.
GGCGCCGAGCGCGCCGAGCGTGACGGTATCGCCGCCGGCCTGGGGGCGGGGCCGGACGCCCTGTTTGCGCGCAATGCCGATTCCGGGGCCCGGCCGCGCGACGACGCGCGACTGTCGGCCAGCGTGCGCGAACTGGCGTTGGCCTACGCCATGAACCAGGGCGAGTCCGACCTGGCGCGCGCCTGGCTGGCCACCCGCTTTGCGCGCGAACTCGACAAGCCGTTGTGGGGCGAGCTGGCGCTATCGCTGGCGGCCGACGACCGGCAGGGGCTCGATCGCCTGCTCGACAACCTGGCCGACTGGTTGCCGATGTACGACCGCATCGAGGCCGCGCGCGTGGCGGGCCGGGTGCCCCTGGCGCAGACGCTGGCCTTCGAGCAACTGGCGGTGCTGCCGGCCGACGACGAACTGCATGCGCGGCTGACCAACCTGGTCATCGATGAGCCGGCGAAGTTTTCGGCGGGCGCCACCAGCAGCCGCGAGTTTCCACTGGCCACGCAACGCTTCGACCTGGGCACGGGGTTTGCCCTTACGCCCGGCACCCGGCTCAATTTCAACTACACCGAGCGCCACCAGCGTAGTGACGACCTGACACTGCTCGATGGCGTGCCGGCGGTCGACCGGTTGTTCGAGTTGAGCCTGCGGCGGCGCATCGAGGATGGCTTCGTCAGCGTGGCGCTATAGCATCGCGACGCCATGCAGGGGTTCGACGGGCTGGCGCTGGCCTTCTCGCGCCAGGTCACGCCGCGCCTGACCTGGTCTGGCACGGCCGGCGTCGATACCACGGCGACCGAATCGGCACTGATGCGGGTGGGCGCCAAGCGCAGTGGCGGCGAAGTGAACCTGAACATCCAGCTGAGCCGCACCGAATACCTGCGCCTGGGGGGCGGGCTGCAACGCTACAGCACGCAGGCCGGCACCCGACTGGGCAGCGGGCGCATGATCAACCTGGAGGCCGGCACCCATTTCCGGGTCGAGTATCCCAACCTGACCTTGCGCACCTTCGTCAACGACGCCCGCTTCAGCGATCGGGGCGCATCCGACGCCCAGATGGCGCGGCTGGTCCCGCCGGGCAACGACCCGGCCTCGTTTCGCTACATGCCATTGGATTCGCGGGTGCTGGGCATTGCCTTGGGTGCCGGGACGGTGGTCGAGAGCAACTACACGCGTGGCTGGCGCCCGTTTGCCGAGTTCGGGCTGACCCGCACCACCGATGTGGGCTGGGGGCGCAACCTGCGCGCCGGTGCCGCCGGCAGCGTGATCGGACAGGATTTGCTGTCGATCGGCTTGCAGAGCACCAGCGCCACGCCCAATGCACCGCAGCGCGGCTTCGAACTGGCAGTGCAGTACAAATGGCTTTATTGAACCGCAGTCCATCCGATTTCAATCTTGTTTCAACTCAACGGTGATCATCATGAAGAAACCAACCCTGTCTTGCCTCGCGGTGCTGCGAATGGCCGCACTGGCCGTGCTGGCCTTTGCCCTGGCGGCCTGCTCCACCACCGACATCGGCCGCGCACCGGCGTTGCCGGCCGACGCCTCGTGGGCGCTGCTGCCGTTTGCCAACCACACCGAGACGCCGCAGGCGGGCCTGCGTGCCGAGTCGATCGCCGAGAACGTGCTGCGCGCCAATGGCGTGGCCAACCTGCGCCGCTACCCGGCCTCGCTCAACAACGAGACCTTGTTCGAGCCGATGGATCGCAAGCAGATGGAGGCCGCACTCGAATGGGCCCATAGCGAGAACCTGTCGTATGCCCTCACCGGTACGGTGGACGAATGGCGCTACAAGGTCGGCATCGATGGCGAGCCGGCGGTGGGGCTGACCCTGCAACTGGTGGAAGTCGCCAGCGGCAAGGTGGTGTGGGCCGCCGCCGGTGGCAAGAGCGGCTGGAGCCGCGAAGCCTTGTCGGCGGTGGCGCAGAAGCTGGCGCGCACCCTGCTGGCGCCGCTGACCCATGCGGCACGTTAAATCCAGGATGCTGCCGTGAGCAATAGCGAACAACATCGGCCGCCGCCGCGCAAGCTGGTCGCCAATGCGCGTCCGCTGGCCCGGCGCATGCGGCGCAGCGGCGATTTCTGGTCGCGCATATTCGCCCGTTTCGATACCGACACCGCTTCGCCGCGCAAGGCCTTCTGGCGCACGGTCGAAACCGTGGTGCTGGTATTGGCATCGGTGGCGCTGTCGCGCTGGATGGCGCCGGACGACCCGTTCGGCGTGCAGGCCCAGTTCCCGTGGATCTGGGTGGTGCCGGCGGTGCTGGCGATGCGCTACGGCACCACGCTGGGCGTGGTTGCCGTGGTGACCATGCTGGCGGCGTGGCAGATGAACGTGCAATTGCTGTCCATGGGCCATGGCATGGGGCCGGTCTCGGCCGCGGATGCGTTTCCGCAGGCGTACTTTCTGGGCGGACTGGTGCTGACGCTGCTGTGCGGACAGTTCGCCGAAGTGTGGAACGCCCGCAGTCGCCGCCTCATGGCCATCAACGCCTATCTCGACGAGCGCCTGACCATGCTGACCAAGAACCACTTCCTGCTGCGCCTGTCGCATGAGCGGCTGGAGCAGGACTTGCTGGCCAAGCCGCTGACCTTGCGCGATTCGCTCGATCGCATGCGTTCCCTGACACTGACCCAGACCATGCTCGACCCGGCCAGGCTTCCCGCCGCCGACGCTTTCCTGCAGGTGCTGGTGCAGAGTTGCCAGATCGAGACCGCTTCGGTGCATGCCTGCGACGCCGACGGCAGGTTGCTGCCGCAGCCGCTGGCCAGCCTGGGCAAGCCCGCGCCCTTCGACGCCGCCGATCCGCTGGTGCACTACAGCCTGGAGCAGGGCAAGCTGGCCCATATCCAGACCGAGAGCGTACAACAGACGCTGCGCAACCAGAGCCGTTACCTGCTCAGCGCGCCATTGCTCAATTTCGAAGGCAAGCTGTTCGGCCTGCTGCTGGTGGAGCAGTTGCCATTCGTCGCGCTCAATGACGACACGCTGCAATTGATGTCGGTGCTGATCGACTACTACGCCGACGGCATCGAGATGGGCACGACGTCGCGCGCCATCATCCAGCAACTGCCGACTTGTCCGCCGCAGCTGGCGGTCGACCTGGTGCGCCTGCATCACCTCAAGCGCAACACCGGGATCGATTCGTCGCTGGTGGCGCTGGTGTTCGGCAACGACGATACCTCGCGCGACATGTTCGACCAGATCCGGCGCCTGAAACGCGCCGCCGATGTCATCTGGACCTACCGCGCGGGCGAGCGCAATGTATTGATGACCTTGCTGCCGCTGGCCGGCAGCGCCGCCGTCGACGGCTACCTGATGCGTATCGAGGCGGTGTCGCACGCGCAGTTCGGCAACAAGTTCCTGTCCAACTATGCCGAGGTGCATACCGCCGAAGTGGGGCAGGACGAGCCCGCCCGACTGTTGCCCAGACTGGTGGAACGCTGTGCCGAATAGAAAACCCGCCTTGGCCGTCTTCGCCGCCTTGGCAGGCTGCGGCCTGGAAGCCGCATCGCTGGCGCTGCTGCTGCGTGGCGGCAGCACTGCTGCGGCCGCCACCGTCGGCCTCTACCTGCTGCTGCACCTGGCCTCGAGCGCGCTGTTTGCGCTGGCGCTGGCAGCGGCCATGCCGCAGCATTACCGGCGACCGCGCAAATGGGTACTGGCCTACCTGCTGGTATTGAATTTCTTCATGCCGCTGGCAGGCCTGCTGTGTACCATGGTGGCGCTGGCAGTGGCCGTGCTGTGGCCCAGGGACCAGGCGGCCGACCGTTTCGATACCACCGATTCGCCCGAGTTCGTCACCATGCGCCGGCGCGAAGGCAGTGGTTTTCGCGGCAACCGGGTGCGCGCGCAACTGAGCAACCTGTCCACGCCGCTGGACGAGCGGCTCAACGCCCTGGTGGCGATCCAGAATACCCCCACCCGCAGCAGCGGCGATTCGTTGCGCAACCTGCTGGCCGATCCGGCCGACGACATGCGGCTGCTGGCCTATGGCATCCTCGACGCCAAGGAGAAGCGCATCACCCAGCGCATCGTCGACATGCGGACCCACCTGCACAGCGTGTCCGATCCCGAGACCCGCGCCTTGCTGCACCAGCAGGTGGCCGAGTTGTACCAGGAGCTGATCTACCAAAACCTGGTGCAGGGCGACCTGCTCACCTATTCGTGCGACCAGATGCGCGAGCATGCGCGTGCCTCGCTGGCGATCAGTGGCGACCAGCCGGGGTTGGAGTTCATGCTGGTCAGGCTGGAACTGATGAGCGGCAATGCCGAGGCGGCAGCGGCTGCCCTACAGAACGCCTACGAGCATGGCTTCTCGCGCACGCGCCTGTTGCCCTACCTGGCCGAGCTGAGCTATCTGGAACGCGATTTCGAACAGGTGCGCCGGCTGTTCATCGAAATGGCCTTCGACCCCAGCGTATCGTCCACGCCGCAGTTGCACCGCTTCTGGCGACACGGGCGCCGCACCTACGCCAACCACCCCGACATCGCCCGACGAGGCCCTGCATGATTCAAGCACCTTCATCGCCGCCGACGGCGGCCGACCCCTACGCGCGGCGCGCCGCCGACTGCGACGTCATGCTGCTGCTGGAAGGCACCTTTCCCTATGTCAGCGGCGGCGTGTCGAGCTGGGTCAACCAGATCATCCGCGGCTTTCCCGAGATCCGTTTCGGGCTGTGCTTCATCGGCAGCCGGTCGCAGGACTACGGCGCCCCCAGATATGCATTGCCCGATAACGTGGTGCACCTGGAGACGCACTACATCCACGAACACCTGGCCGCTTCCAGGGTGGTACGTTCGGGTGGCGATGCCCATGCGTTCGAGCGCATGCATGCGTTGCACGAGATGTTCCGGCGCCCCGGCGCCGATGCCGGCGAGCAGCACCAGGAACTGACCGCCCTGCTGGCGGAGCTGATGCCGCTGATGAACGACGGCCAGGCGCTCGACGAGGATGCCTTCCTGTTCAGCAAGCAAGCCTGGGATTACCTGGCCCAGCAATACCGCAGCTTTTGCAGCGATCCGTCCTTCGTCGATTATTTCTGGACCGTGCGCATCATGCACCTGCCGATCTGGACCCTGGCGCGCGTGGCGCGCGACATGATCCCGGCCAGGTGCTATCACACCATCTCGACCGGCTATGCCGGTTTCCTGGGCAGCCTGTTGAAGATGCAGACCGGGCGCGCGTTGCTGCTGTCGGAGCATGGCATCTACACCAAGGAACGCAAGATCGACCTGTTCCAGAGCGAGTGGATCCGCGACAACCGCAATGTGTTCGAGAAGGATGCCTCGCAGATCCCGTACTTCCGTGACCTGTGGATCCGCTTCTTCGAGGCGCTGGGCAACCTGTGCTACCAGGCGTCCAATCACATCGTGGCGCTCTACGAGACCAATCGCCTGCGCCAGATCAACGACGGCGCGCCGGCCGAGCGCACGCGCAACATCCCCAACGGCATCGACCTGCCGCGCCTGAGCAGGCTGCGCGCCCAGCGTCCCGAGAAGATCCCGCCGGTACTCTGCCTGTTGGGCCGGGTGGTGCCGATCAAGGACGTCAAGACCTTCATCCGCGCCATGCGCACCGTGGTCACGCAGTATCCCGAGGCCGAGGCCTGGATCGCCGGACCGGAGGACGAGGACCGCGCCTATGCCGCCGAGTGCCATGCCATCGCCGACGGGCTGGGCCTGACCGACAAGGTGAAGTTCCTGGGTTTCCAGAAGATCGACGACCTGATGCCCAAGATCGGCCTGGTGGTGCTGTCGAGCATCAGCGAAGCGCTGCCTTTGGTGTTGCTCGAAGGCTTTGCCGCCGGTGTGCCCGGGCTGGCCACCGACGTCGGTTCGTGCCGGCAGTTGATCTTCGGCCTGTCGGCAGAAGACCAGGCACTGGGCGCCGCCGGCGATGTAGTCGGCATCGCCGAACCGCAGGCGCTGGCCAATGCCGCGCTGGCACTGCTGACCGACCCCGAGCGCTGGCACGCGGCGCAGGCCGCCGGGATCGCACGGGTAGAGCGCTACTACACGCAGGAGATGATGTTCGGCGCCTATCGCCAGTTGTACCAGGACGCATTGGGGCAGGCGGGCGCCACGCCGCAACGGGCCGCGCTGCGTTGCCCGGTGAAACACTGAGGATGGAATAACATGGCAGGTATCGGATTCGAACTGCGCAAGATATTGAAGCGCGACAGCCTGCTGTCGCTGATGCAGGCCTATTCGTACGCGGCGCTGATCAGTTCCGGTCCATGGATCATGTCCATCGTCGGCATCCTGATCATCGGCGTGATGAGCTATACGGTGATCGTGCCCAAGCAGGTGATCGTGCAGTTCCAGGTCAGCATCACCTATGTGATCTCGCTGTCACTGGTGCTGACCGGGATCTTCCAGCTGGCGCTCACGCGCTTCTCTGCCGACCGCCTGTTCGAGAAGCAGCACGACGCCATCCTGCCCAATTTCCACGCGGTGTCGTTCGTCGTGACGGCGGCCTGCGGCGTGCTGGGCCTGTCGTGCGTGGTGCTGCTGTTTCCCGAGCAGAGCCTGCTGTACCGGCTGCTATTGCTGGCCTGTTTCGTGATCATGTGCAATATCTGGATCGCCACCATCTTCCTGTCGGGCATGAAGCAGTACCAGGCCATCTTCTGGATCTATGCACTGGGCTACGGCATCACGGTGCTGGCGGCGCTGGCACTGCGCAGTTGGGGCCTCGAAGGCCTGATGGCGGGCTTCGCGCTGGGGCAGGCCGTGTTGCTCACGGCGATGATGGCCCTGATCCTGCGCAACTTCGGTTCGGACCGGTTCATCTCGTTCGAATTCTTCCAGCGCGATCGTCTCTATCCTTCGCTCATGGCGATCGGGTTCCTGTACAACCTGGCGATCTGGATCGACAAGGCGATGTTCTGGTTCACCCCCGAGACCAGCCAGGCCATCATCGGCCCGCTGCGGGCGTCGGTGATCTACGACCTGCCGGTGTTCCTGGCCTACCTGGCGATCATCCCCGGCATGGCGATCTTCCTGCTGCGCATGGAAACCGATTTCGTCGAGGACTATGACGCCTTCTATGACGCCGTGCGCGGCGGCGCATCGCTGGAGACCATCGAGAAGCACCGCAACGGCATGGTGCAGACGGTGCGCCTGGGGCTGTCGGAGATCATCAAGATCCAGGCCATCGCGACCTTGCTGCTGATCGTGACCGGCGAGGCGATCCTGAACTGGCTGGGCATCTCCACGTTGTACCTGCCGCTGCTCTACATCGACGTGATCGCGGCCAGCCTGCAGGTGGTGCTGCTGGGCATTCTCAATGTCTTCTTCTACCTCGACAAACGCCGTATCGTGCTCGGCCTATGCGCCTCGTTCGTGGTGCTCAACGTCGCGCTGACCTGGCTATCGATACGACTGGGCCCGACCTACTACGGCTTCGGCTTCGCCCTGGCGGTGCTGGTGGTGGTGCTGGCCGGCGCCATGCTGCTGGCGCGCAAGCTGGAGCTGCTGGAGTACGAGACCTTCATGTTGCAGTGACTACCCGCGGCAGCACCAGGGCCTTCCACTTCTTCCACGGCTTGCGCCCCCTGGCCTGGCCGTGCGTTGCCTGCGCCGCCAGGTGGCCGCGCGCAAAGGCCACGCCGCTGGCCAGGGCCGGATGACTGCGGCGCAGCTCCTGCAGCAGGCGCTGTGCCACGGCGATGTCGTTCATGGCGCCCAACTGGTCTTGCAGGTGCGACAGCGCCTTGAGGAACGGCTTGCTGTCGCGCGCATCCAGTACGGCGTGGAAGAACTCGGTGTCGTAGCGCAGCTTCTTGGCTGCGATGCGGGCGCGGTGCCGGGCCCGGGCGTCGTCTGCCATCTTGCGTGCCCGCTTCTGCAGGCGTCGGGCATCGTGATGCAAGCGCTGGTGCACGAAGTCGACCAATGGTCGTTCGAGCGCCTGGTGCTGGTCGGGGCTCATCGCGCTGCGCCATTGCGAAGCCAGCAGCCATCGCGACAGTTGCAGCACCAGCGCCGTCATGCGCGGCGAAGCCACCGCCTGGGCCGCACTGGCGTGCAGCGCGCGCGCCCGCTTGCGGGCGGCGGCCTGCAGGGCCGCGATGTCGATGGCATCGCTGCGCTCCGGGGTGGGCAGCGACGCCAGCGTCGAATCGGCCAGCACGTCCCAGTCGCGCGCGGCGCCGATGCTCTCTGAGAGCCACTCGATCTCGGCGGCCAGTGCCGGCGGCAGGGCGATCACCTCCTCGAACAGACGCAAGCCCGAACGCAGCCGTCGCACGCCCACCCGCATCTGGTGCAGGCGTTCGATATCCTGCGGGTCGCCATCGGCGATATCGTTGGCCAGTACCTGTTCCAGGCAATTGCCGACGATGGCGGCGAAGGCCTGTTCCAGGCCCATCTTGCGCGACAGGTGCAGCGGCCTGGCCTTGCTCGCGTCCGACGGCGCCGGTTCGCCGCGCTGCTGGCGCAACTGCGCGTGATACAGCGCGTAGCCGCGTTGCGCCTTGCTCTGCACCCCGATGCGCAAAGGGATATCGCGCAACAGCGCCAGCGCGAAGTCGAACAGCGCCAGCGGGTCGCCCTGCTTCAGTTCCAGCTCGATCTCGCAGATCGGAACCTGGCGCTGGGCATGTTCCACGTTGCCCTGGTCCAGCACGAACTCGACCGTGCTGCCGTCGTCCAGCGTCAGGTCCCACAGCGTGCGCTGGATGCGGGTGGCGAAGATGGCGGTGAGGCGGCCGGCGATGTCCGGCGTCAGTATCTGGCCGGCCAGTTCGGTGTCGTCCGGCATCAACTGGCGCAGCAGCGCCAGGTCGGGTTGTTCGCCCGGTACCGGCGACTCCCATTCGAGGCGCTGGTGCAGTCCGCCCTGCACGCCGCCGCCGGCCTTCAGGGTCTGGATGCTTTCGTCGCCGCTACGGCGCACGCGCAAGCCGGCATCGTGATGGCGCAGGTCCAGCTCGGGGGTGTCGAAGTAGACCCCGGTCTGGTCCTTGGTGCGCGGTGCGGCCTGGGCGTGGCGCGCCAGTAGCGGGTGCTGGCGCAGGGCCTGGGCATCGGCCGGTGACAACAGCAGCTTCAGTTCGGTTTCCATGTGGTGGCCTTTCAGGCACGACCGGCGGTGCCGGTCTTGCGTGGGGGTGCGACCAGTGCGCCACCCTTGTACGGCACCCGCCCGGACGGCACCACCACCGCCGCCGTCTCGACGTGGCCTTCCTGGTCATCGAAGAACATATGGGCGCCGAAGGCCTGCAATACCTCGGTCTTTTTCAGGCCGCCGAGGAAGAATGCCTCGTCGACCGTGACGTTCCAGGTACGCAGCGTGTGGATCACGCGCTGGTGCGCCGGGCTGTTGCGGGCGGTGACGATGGCGATGCGCACCGGGCATTCGTTAGCCGGAAACTGTTTCTGTATCGCCGACAGGGCCAGCAGCAACTTGGCAAACGGGCCTTCCTTCATGGCCTTGTTGCGATGGCGCTGCTCGTGTCGCGCAAAGGCTTCCAGCCCCTTTTCGGCAAAGATGCGTTCGGACTCCGGCGAGAACAGCACGGCGTCGCCGTCGAAGGCGATGCGGATCTGCTTTTCGGGCGCGCTGTACTGCAGCGGCGCCGTATAGAGCTGGGCGGCGGCGACCCCGGCGTCGATGGCGTCCTGTACGTCGCGTGTGTCACGCGACAGGAACAGGTCGATCTTGAACGCCTGCAGGTAGGGCGCCGTGGGGGCGCCGCCGGTGAACGCCGCGCGGCTGATATCGAGCTTGTGGGCGGCGATGGCGTTGAAGGCGCGTAAGCCGGTGTCGGGCGTATTGCGCGAGATCACCACCACTTCCACCAGGCGCCGCTCGGGAATCAATTCATTCAGTCGCAGCAAGGCCTTGACCAATGGAAAGGCGGTGCCCGGCTGCAATGCGTCGGTTTCGTGCTGGCGCTGGTACTGCGAATAGGCGTCGACGCCCTGCTCGTCGTAGATGGTGTTTTCGGTCTCCAGGTCGAACAGGGCACGTGAAGAAATTCCGATGACGAGTTTGTCTGAAAGGTCGTAAGGCATGGGCGGCTGACGGCGAGGGGAAAACATGATTGTAGTAGCTAGCGCCTGCGGGCTGGCAAAATGGCGCCTGCAGCGCCCGCAATGCATGGACCGACCAGGTATGGTTTGAAGTAATTTTTCGGAATTGCTACCGGTTGTCACTTCATTTGTACCTAACTTCATTCATATCGCCCGATAAATCGCTGTTTCTGCGGGTAAATATGAAAAATTGGCATTGCCGGGCTTTCATTTAATTTGTATGATGACCGGATAACCTGATGAAAACGACCCGAGACAGCATGTTTCAGAAGATCCCAGCACAGGCGCTCAGCGAGACCGTAGCCAGGCAATTGCTGGAGAAGATCGACGAAGGTGCTTTTCCCCGCGGCGGCAAGCTGCCCACTGAACTGGTCCTGGCGCAAGAATTCGGTGTCAGCCGCACGGTGGTACGCGAGGCGATTGCGCGCCTGCGGCACGAGGGCGTGGTCGAGCCGCGCCAGGGTAGCGGCGTGTTCGTCACCGGGCAGGCGGGCATCAAGCCGTTGCGTATCGACTATGCCGAGGTGAGCTCGCCCGACGCGGTGCTGCAGATCGTCGAATTGCGACGCGCCATCGAAGCCGAGGTGGCGGCGCAGGCGGCCAAGCGACGCAGCGATGAAGACATCGCCGCCATCGAGTCGGCGCTGGCGCGTATCGGCCAGGACGTAGCCGCCGGCGGCGACGGGGTGCGGGCCGATGTGGCCTTTCACCAGGCGTTGGCGCAGGCCACCCGTAACCCGTATTTCATCAAGACGCTCGACTTCCTGGCGCAGTACCTGGAGGCGGCCACCGCGATCACGCGTGGCAACGAAGCGCGCTATGAGGATTTTTCGCGCCAGGTGCGCGAAGAGCATGAAGCCATCGTCGCGGCCATTCGCGCCGGCGACGAGATGGCGGCCCGCAACGCGGCGCAGACGCATATGTTCAATGCGGCGCGGCGCTTGAGCCAGGGGCAGCAGGATTGATCGTCCGGGCATGGCCTGGACTGATATCGAACACAGCGGCGGCGTGAACATCACGACGCCGATTCATCAACCGGCGCGGTAGTTCGTGCGGGAGCGAGACCAAACGCATCCCGCTGGCAGCGCCCTCGAAGGGAGACAACGATGTCCAGAAACGTAGGTGTGATCGGTTTGGGAGCAATGGGCTTTGGCGTAGCCAGTTCGCTGTTGCGCGCGGGTTTCAACGTGCACGCCTGTGACGTGCGCCAGGAAGTGCTGGCCAAGTTCGCCGCCGCCGGCGGCGTCGCCTGCGCCAGTCCGGCCGCCATGGGCAGCGCCGTCGACGTGGTCATCACGCTGGTGGTCAATGCGGCCCAGACCGAGGCCGTGCTGTTCGGCGACAGCGGCGTGGTGTCGACCCTCAAGCCGGGCAGCGTGGTGATCTCGAGCGCCACCGTGGCGCCGGACTTCGCCGTCGAACTGGGTAAGCGCCTGGCCGAAAGGCAGTTGTTGCTGCTGGATGCGCCGGTATCGGGCGGCGCCGCCCGCGCGGCCTCGGGCGAGATGACCATGATGACCTCCGGCCCGGCCGAGGTATATGCCAGGATCGAAGACGTGCTGGCCGGCATGGCCGGCAAGGTCTATCGCCTGGGCGACGCGCATGGCATCGGTTCCAAGGTCAAGATCATCAACCAGTTGCTGGCCGGTGTACATATCGCCGCCTCTGCCGAGGCGATGGCCCTGGGCCTGCGCGAGGGCGTCAATCCGGATGCCTTGTACGACGTCATCACCCACAGCGCCGGCAATTCGTGGATGTTCGAAAACCGCGTGCCGCATATCCTCAACGGTGACTACACCCCGCTGTCGGCGGTCGACATCTTCGTCAAGGACCTGGGCCTGGTGCTCGATACGGCCCGCCGCAGCAAGTTCCCGCTGCCGCTGTCGGCGGCGGCCCACCAGATGTTCATGATGGCCTCCACCGCCGGCCATGGCGGCGAGGACGATTCCGCCGTGATCAAGATCTTCCCGGGCATCGACCTGCCGTCGGCCAAGGCCAAGTAAGTCGCCACCCACCACAACGGAGTACACCATGTCCCAATCACGTCCCCTGCTGGGTTGTATCGCCGACGACTTCACCGGCGCCACCGACCTGGCCAACATGCTGGTGCGCGGCGGCATGCGCACGGTGCAAACCATCGGTGTGCCGGCCGAGATCCCGGCCGTGGCCGCCGACGCCCTGGTGATCGCGCTGAAGTCGCGCACCATCCCCGCCGCCGAGGCCATTGCGCAATCGCTGGCCGCCTTGCGCTGGCTGCAACAGCAGGGCTGCACCCAGTTCTTCTTCAAGTATTGCTCGACCTTCGATTCGACCGACGCCGGCAACATCGGCCAGGTAACCGACGCGTTGCTCAAGGAGCTGGGCCAGGATTTCACCATCGCCTGTCCGGCCTTCCCCGAGAACGGCCGCACCATCTATCGCGGTTACCTGTTCGTGGCCGATGGCCTGCTCAACGAATCGGGCATGGAAAACCATCCCCTCACACCGATGACCGACGCCAACCTGGTGCGCGTGTTGCAACGCCAGACGCCGTCCAAGGTCGGGCTGGTGCGTTATGACGCCGTGGCCCGTGGCGCCGCCGCTACCCAGGAGCGCTTTGCCGCGCTGCGTGCCGAAGGCGTCAGGATGGCCATCGCCGACGCCGTCTCGGACAAGGACCTGTTCACCCTGGGCGAAGCCTGCGCCGAACTCAAGCTCATTACCGGCGGTTCGGGCGTGGCGCTGGGGCTGCCCGAGAATTTCCGCCGCGCCGGGTTGCTGCAGGCTGTCGGCCAGGCCGCGCAATTGCCCAAGGTGGGCGGTCTGTCGGTGGTGCTGGCCGGTAGTGCATCCAAGGCCACCAACGCCCAGGTCGCCGAATGGAACAGCCGTCATCCGTCTTTCCGTATCGACCCGCTGGCACTGGCGCGCGGCGAGGACGTGGTGCAGCAGGCATTGGCCTTCGCCGATGAACGCATCACCACCGAACCGGTGCTGATCTATGCCACCGCCACCCCGGACGAAGTCAAGGCGGTGCAGAAGGAACTGGGCGTGGCCAAGGCCGGCCACCTGGTCGAGCAGGCGCTGGCGACGATCGCCGCCGGTCTGCGCCAGCGCGGCGTGCGCCGCTTCGTGGTTGCCGGTGGCGAGACCTCGGGCGCGGTGGTGCAGGCGCTGGACGTGCGGGCGCTGCGCATCGGGCCGCAGATCGATCCGGGCGTGCCGGCGACGGCCACGCTGGACGACGAGCCGGTGGCCCTGGCCCTGAAGTCGGGTAATTTCGGTGGCGTCGACTTCTTCGAGAAGGCGCTGCGCTACCTGGACGGGCAGGCGGCATGAGCGCCGAAGCCCGCCTGCGCGAAGAGATCTGCCGCATCGGCGGCTCGCTGTTCGCCCGTGGCTACACGGTCGGCTCGGCCGGCAACATCAGCGCCCGTCTGGATGACGGCTGGCTGATCACGCCCACCGACGCCTGTCTCGGTTTTCTCGATCCGGCGGCGATCTCCAAGGTCGATGCGAACGGCAACTGGGTCAGCGGCGACAAGCCATCCAAGACGCTGGTGCTGCATCGCGCGGTGTACGACAACAATCCCGAGATGCACGCGGTGGTCCACACCCATTCGACCTACCTGGTCAACCTGAGCATCAAGGGCGTCTGGAAAGAAGACGACGTGCTGCCGCCGATCACGCCGTACTACGTGATGAAGGTCGGCCATATCCCCTTGATCCGCTATGCGCGCCCGGGTGCGCCCGAGGTGGCCGAGCAGGTCAGCCGCCTGGCCGGCAAGGTGCGCGGCGTGCTGCTGGAGCGGCTCGGTCCGGTGGTGTGGGAAAGTTCGGTATCGAAGGCTGCCTTCGCGCTCGAAGAGCTCGAGGAAACCGCCAAGTTGTGGCATCTCTGCGGCGGCACTACCGGCCTCCAGGAGAATGCCCTGCAAGAACTGCGGGATACGTTCAAGGCGCGCTGGTAAGCAGGCGCCTCGTTTCGCAGTACCCGAGCCGGCACAAGACCGGACGATCAATCCTGAGAGTCGTTCATCGTTGACTGCCATCGACACCGGGTTTTCTACCCGCGTGCGCGCCAGCTTTGGCGCCGGTCCGGCAGCCACCGGTGCCTCATGTTGAATCCAACAATTGCCTGCATGCAGATGCAGGCGCCAAGTAACCCGCGGCCGCCACAAATGGCCCAAACCTTCTTAGGGAGATGTCGTAGCATGACCACCGCAACCAACCAAGGCGTCATTGCAGGCGCCAACGACCAGGCCAAGGACGGCCTGTACCGCAAAGTCTTCTGGCGCATCATGCCGTTCCTGATGCTGTGCTACGTGATCGCCTACCTCGATCGCGTCAACGTCGGCTTTGCCAAGCTGCAGATGTCGGTCGACCTGGGCTTTTCGGAAACCGTCTTCGGCCTGGGCGCCGGGCTGTTCTTCATCGGCTACTTCCTGTTCGAGGTGCCCTCCAACATCCTGATGCACAAGGTCGGCGCACGGGTCTGGATCGCGCGCATCATGATCACCTGGGGCTTGCTCTCGGCGTGCTTCATGTTCATCGAGACCCCGACCCAGTTCTACGTGCTGCGCTTTTTGCTGGGCCTGGCCGAAGCCGGTTTCTATCCCGGCATCATCCTGTACCTGACCTACTGGTTCCCGTCGCATCGCCGGGCCAAGGTGATCGCCGTGTTCATGTCCGGTATCCCGGTCGCCGGCATCCTGGGCAACCCCCTGTCGGGCTGGATCATGGACGCCTTCCACGGCGACAGCGGCATGCACGGCTGGCAATGGATGTTCGTCATCGAAGCCATTCCGGCAGTGCTGATCGGCCTGGTCACGCTGTTCTACCTCGACAATGACGTCAAGAGCGCCAAGTGGCTCAGCGACGACGAGAAGAGCGTCTTGCAAGGCGACATCGACGGTGACCAGAAGGGCAAGGAAAGCAGCCACGGCTTCGGCGCCATCGTCAAGGACGCGCGCGTGTGGCTGATGTGCCTGATCTACTTTGCCTTCGTCATGGGCCAATACGGCCTGACGCTGTGGATGCCGACCCTGGTCAAGGCTACCGGCGTGCAGGGCAACCTGCAGATCGGCCTGCTGTCGGCGATTCCATTCGGTTGCGCCATCGTCGCCATGAACCTGATCGGCCGCAGCGCCGACCGCAAGCGCGAACGCCGTTGGCACCTGGTGGTGCCGGCCCTGATGGGTTGCGTGGGCTTCATCGGCGCGGCCATGTTTGCCGACAACACCGCCATCTCGATTGCGTCGCTGTCGCTGGCCGCCGCTGGCGTGCTCACCTGCGCACCGCTGTTCTGGTCGCTGCCGACGGCCTTCCTGTCGGGTGCCGCCGCCGCCGTCGGTATTGCCGCCATCAATTCGGTTGGCAACCTGGCCGGTTTCGTCAGCCCTTACCTGATCGGTTACTTCAAGGACCTGACCCAGAGCAACGCCACCGGCATGTACATGCTGGCGGTAATGCTGGTGGTAGGTGCCATCGCGACCTTGATGACCAAGCCCGAGGTGGTCAACAAGTAAGCCCGCAATACCGAAAAAGCCCGCACGCGAAACGCCTGCGGGCTTTGGACTTTCGGCCCGCCCCGACCTGGAGCGGGCGCCATATTCAATCAAGGAGAGCACGATGCTGCGTTTTGCCGCCAACCTGAGCATGATGTACGTCGAACATGATTTTCTGGACCGTTTCGCCGCTGCGGCCAAGGACGGTTTTCCGGGTGTCGAATTCCTGTTCCCGTACGACTACCAGCCCGAAGAAATCAAGAGCCGCCTGGACGCCAATGGCCTGACCCAGGCCTTGTTCAATGCGCCGCCGGGTGACTGGGCCGCCGGTGAGCGCGGGATCGCCTCGCTGCCGGGGCGCGAGGACGAGTTCAAGCGCAGCATCGACACCGCGCTGCAATACGCAGCCGTGATCGGCAACAAGTCGCTGCATGTGATGGCCGGCCTGATCAAGCCCGGGCAGGACCGCGCCCGGCATCGCGCGGTGTACCTGGACAACCTGTCGTATGCGGCGCACCAGGCCGAGGCGGCCGGTATCACGGTGGTCATCGAGCCGATCAACACGCGCAATATCCCCGGCTTCTTCCTGAACCGCCAGGACGACGCCCAAGCCATCTGTGCCGAGATCGGCGCCGACAACCTCAAGGTGCAGTTCGACTGCTATCACTGCCAGATCGTCGAGGGCGACGTCGCCGTCAAGCTCAAGCGCGACATGGCCGGCATCGGTCACATCCAGCTCGCCGGCGTGCCCGAACGCAACGAACCGGACGTGGGCGAACTGAACTATCCCTACCTGCTCAAGCTGATCGATTCGCTGGGCTACCAGGGCTGGATCGGTTGCGAATACAATCCGGCCGGCGCCACCTCGGCCGGCCTGGGCTGGTTGAAGGCGATCGCGGCCCAGGGACTGACGCAGCTCAAGGGCTGAGGCAACGCGCGCAGGATCGTACCGACGTAGAAAAGGGGCATCGACCGGATGCCCCTTTTTTTCGTCTGAAGATAAGGATCAGAACAGGTCGACCTGGCCGCCCACGGGCTTGGCCGACAGGCGCGAGGCGTAATCGCGTTCGCTGTTGGCCAGGGCCGCGTCGGTGTTCTTCAGTTTCTTGACCAGCACCTTGCCGGTGCGCGGGAAGAAGTGCACCTTGCGCGGCCAGATGTCGTTGAGGTCTTCGGCCACCACCCGTATGCCTTCGGCCGACAGGAAGCTCTTGACGAAGGCGGCGTTGCGTTCGCCCACGTTGAGCGCATTCATGCAACGCAACACCGCGCCGCCACCGAACACCTTGCATTCGAGGTTTTCGCGCCGGGCACCCGCCTTCAGTACATCGTTGATCAACACTTCCATGGCATAGGTGCCATAGCGCATCGAGGCCGAGATCGGGCTGTCGGCCTCGCCACCGCCGTCTGGCAGCATGAAATGGTTCATCCCGCCGATGCCGGAGACGCGGTCGCGCAGGCAGGCCGATACGCAGGAACCCAGCACGGTGACGATCATCATGTCGTCGTGCGTGTAGTAGTACTCGCCAGGCAGGATCTTTGCAGTGTCGCAATTGAAGGCGCGATCGTGGTAGACATACGAAGCGAAATTTTCCTGTTTTGCGGTTTGCATCATGGGATCCTTGCGCCGCTATCAGCGGCATGGCTGCTCTCTCGGAAGGTTGCAGCGATTGTGGCCGAGCCGGGGCCGGCGAGCTATCGGGCATTTCCCTAGCCCGACGCGAGCGCGCCTATCGCGGCTGCCGTTGGGAATGAGGGATAACCGCAATCGCCAGCCGCACAGCCCAATGCTAAGCTCGCGAACTCGACCGGCATCGAAGCTTGTTGCGCCATCGACAACCTGCATTGGTTGGCATGGCCCCGCCAGCACTGCAGTCCGGTCGGTTCCGGCAAGCACACACCGTCAGGCATCGTCTCAGCAATTGTGCGTCGTGGCTCCTGCCCGACTGCCAGCCTTTTCTCGTCAATCGTGGCCAATCCCGGGGGAGCGGCCGCAACCGGTTCAAGCCGACGGGACGGGGCGTTTCTTTCATCAAACATGGATCTCCGAATGTTTAAAAAATCCTTTGTGGCATTGCTTGGCCTGTTGGTCTCGCTGGTCCTTACACCGGCGCACGGCGCCGACGTCAAGAAAGTCGACGTGCTGCTGATCGGCGGCGGCATCATGAGCACCACCCTCGCGGTCTGGCTCAATGAACTCGAACCCGGCTGGTCGATGGAAATCGTCGAGCGCCTCGATGGCGTGGCCGAAGAAAGCTCGAACGGCTGGAACAACGCAGGCACCGGTCACTCGGCATTGGCCGAACTGAACTACACGCCGGAGAACAAGGAAGGCAAGATCGAGATCGCCAAGGCCATCGAGATCAACGAGGCGTTCCAGATCTCGCGCCAGTTCTGGGCATGGCAGGTCAGGAACGGCGTGCTGAAGAACCCGCGCTCGTTCATCAACTCGACCCCGCACATGAGCTTCATCTGGGGTGACGACAACGTGGCCTACCTCAAGAAGCGCTACCAGGCGCTGCAGGCCAGCCCCCTGTTTGCGGGCATGCAATATTCGGAAGACCACGAGCAGATCAAGAAGTGGGTGCCGCTGATGATGGAAGGTCGCGACCCCCAGCAAAAGCTGGCGGCCACCTGGACACCGCTGGGCACCGACGTCAACTTCGGCGAGATCACCCGCCAGTTCGCCGCTTACCTGCAGACCCGCTCCAACATCGCCCTGAAGCTGTCGAGCGAGGTGCGTGACATCACCCGCAACGCCGACGGCAGCTGGCGCATCGGCTACAAGAACCTCAAGGATGGCAGCACCGCCCAGACCGACGCCAAGTTCGTCTTCATCGGTGCCGGCGGTGGCGCCTTGAAGCTGTTGCAGAAATCCGGCATTCCCGAGGCCAACGAATACGCCGGCTTCCCGGTCGGCGGCTCGTTCCTGGTGACCGACAATCCGGAGGTGGCCGAGCGCCACCTGGCCAAGGCCTACGGCAAGGCATCGGTCGGTGCGCCGCCGATGTCGGTGCCGCACCTCGACACGCGCGTGCTCGATGGCAAGCGCGTGATCCTGTTTGGCCCCTTCGCCACGTTCTCGACCAAGTTCCTGAAGCAGGGTTCGCACTGGGACCTGTTCTCGACCGCGACCACGCACAACACCTGGCCGATGGTGAAGGTGGGCGTGGCCGAGTACCCGCTGGTGCAATACCTGGCCGGCCAGTTGATGCTGTCCGACGACGAGCGCTTTGCCGCACTCAAGCAATACTTCCCCAACGCCAAGAAGGAAGACTGGCGCCTGTGGCAAGCCGGCCAGCGGGTGCAGATCATCAAGCGCGACGAACAGAAGGGTGGCGTGCTCAAGCTGGGTACCGAGATCGTGGCCTCCAAGGACAGCAGCATGGCTGGCCTGCTGGGCGCGTCGCCCGGTGCGTCGACTGCCGCACCGATCATGCTGACGGTGCTCGAGAAGGTCTTCAAGGACAAGGTCGCCACACCCGAATGGCAAAGCAAGATCCGCCAGATCGTTCCCAGCTACGGCACCAAGCTCAACGACCATCCCGAGCAGGTCGCCAGGGAATGGGCCTACACCAGCGAGGTGCTGCAATTGGCGCCGCCGCCGGTGATCGACATGAAGGCCGCACCTGCCAATGGTGCAGCCGGCAGCATGAGTCGTCCCAAGGCCAACGCAGCAGCCGACATGGCGCTGTAGGCTTTGCCAAGGCAGCAATGCCAAGGGCAGCGCAAGCTGTAATGCCGTTCGGTGAACACCGAACGGCATTTTTTTTAGCATTGAGAAACCGTTCGGACTGAGTAGATCCGCAGGATCGTATCGAAGGCGCGCTGACGCACGCCAAGCACGGCCCTAGGCCGGTGGGCTCTCGATGATGCCCTGGATGCGGCGTGCCAGCGTATCCATCTTGAACGGCTTGGTCAGCACCTGCATGCCGGGCTCCAGGTGACCGTTGCCGACCGCGGCATTCTCGGCATAGCCGGTCACGAACAGGATCTTCAGCTCCGGACGCACCGCGCGACTGGCGTCGGCCAGCTGGCGGCCGTTGATACCGCCAGGCAGGCCGACATCGGTGATCAACAGGTCGATGCGGGCCTTGGACTGGATGATGCGCAGCGCCGATGGACCATCGCTAGCCTCGATGGCAACGTAACCTGCGTCCGACAGCACTTCCGCGACCAGCATGCGGATCGGCGCCTCGTCGTCGACCACCAGCACGATCTCGCCGCTACCGTTCTTGAGACCTTCGGTGGTCTCGGGTTCTTCACGCTCGTCGGCGTCCTGGTGGTGGCGTGGCAGGTAGACGCTCATCGTGGTGCCCTGGCCCAGTTCGGAGTAGATGCGGATCTGTCCGCCCGACTGGCGCGCAAAGCCATAGACCATCGACAACCCCAGGCCGGTGCCGGCGCCGATGGGCTTGGTGGTGAAGAAGGGGTCGAAGGCGCGGGCGATGACCTCCGGCGCCATGCCGGTGCCGGTATCGGTGACGGACACGCAAACATACTGGCCTGGCGACAGGTCGCGTTCGCGCGCCCACTGGTCGTCGACCCACTTGTTGGCGGTTTCGATGGTCAGGCGCCCGCCATCGGGCATCGCATCGCGCGAGTTGATGCACAGGTTGAGCAGGGCGCTTTCCAGTTGCGAGGCATCGACGAAGGTCGACCACAGGCCGCCGGCGCCCACCACTTCGAGCTCGATCGAAGGGCCGATGGTGCGCCGGAGCATTTCCTCCATGCCCCCGATGAGCCGGTTGACGTCGGTCGGCTTGGGGTCGAGCGTCTGCCGGCGGGCAAATGCCAACAGGCGTTGCGTCAGCGAAGCGGCACGCGTGACGCCGCGCAGGGCGACGTCGATGTAGCGCTCCAGGCCTTCGCGGCGGCCTTGCGCCATGCGCACCCGCATCAGGTCCAGGCTGCCCATGATGCCGCCCAGCAGGTTGTTGAAGTCGTGTGCCAGGCCCCCGGTCAACTGCCCGATCGCCTCGATCTTCTGCGACTGGCGAAGCGCCTCTTCGGTCGCCATCAGCGCCTTGGTCCTTGCCAGTACCTGGGCCTCGAGCGATTCGTTGGTTTCGCGCAGCCGTGCCTCGCTGGCGGCCAGCGCCTGTTCGCTGACGATCCGGTCGCAGGCCGAGCGCACCCGTTCGCCGACCTCGTCGACCAAGGCCAGGTCACTCTCGGTCCAGGCGCGCACCTCGTTGCTGCTGACATGGATGAGGGCGGCCAGGGCATCGTCCTTCATGGTCGGGATGTCCATGAAGGAGGCGATGCCAAGCTCGCGGTAGCGGGCCGCCAGCGAGGCGGTGCGCGGGTCGTTGGCCACGTCGTTGACCAGTACCGTGGTGCCCTGTGCCAGTCCGGGGCCGGCGCCGGCCCCGCCATGACCGTGTTGATCGAGCGGGCTATCGTGCGGCCGGGCCCCATGGAAGACCCACTCGCCTTGCTCGAGCACTGCGCCCGATGCGATATCGAAGATCTTGTAGGTGACCCGATGCGCGGTGAGCGCTTCGCCGATCACCCGCGCCGCGGAGCCGGCGATGGAGGCGAGGTCCTGGGCCAGCCGCAGCTCGTCGGCGATGGTCATCAGCGCCAGCTGGCGCGCTTCGGCATTCTTGCGTTCGGTGACATCGCGCGTGGTGCCGGCCACGGCCTCGACTTCGCCATCCGGGCCCAGTACCGGAAACAGGATGTAATCGTAGATGCGGCGGCCGAAGGCGCCATTGAAGGGAACGTCCCCGCGCACCGGCCGCTTGGTGGCGCGCACCTGTTCGATCTCGCGGCTGTGCATTTCCGCGTGCCATGGCTCGTAGCCCAGCTCCAGGCAGTTCTTGCCGATGGCCTCGTCCCAGGTCTTGCCCCACATCTCCAGCAACACCCGATTGGCGTAGGTGAAGCGATGGTTCAAATCCCACACATAGGACAGGTCGGGCGTGGTCGAGAGGAAGGTCTCGTAGAAGCGGCGCCGACGGTCGGACTCTTCGGTCAGCCGTGCCAGGTCGGCCTGCGCCTGGGCCAGGTCTGCCGCCGAATCGGGAACCATGGGCGTCTCCTGGGCCGGCCCCGGACTCTTGTTCGAAAAATCGCTGAGCATGTCGTGCCTTAACTTTTTATTCCGGCCATTCTAAATTACCCGGCCCGGTTTTTATGTAGGAAAAGCGGTAGAGTTGGAGCGGGGGCGTGCCGCCGACGGCATGGCCGCGCGCCCGGGGATGGTTCGCTTGCCGGTAGGCATGCATGTCATTTTGTTAACCAATTCTTGGGGGTGGAAATGAAGATCGGAACTCGATTGGGCGGCGCTTTCCTGCTGGTCACGCTGCTCACCACGGTGTTGACGCTGGCCTCGCTGGCGACCCTGTCACAGATCGGACGCCATTGGGTCGGCTTCTCGGACAACGTGATGGTCAAGCAGGAATACGCTACGCAGGGATATATCAAGCTCGGCGACGGGGTGCAGAACTTCAAGAACTATGTGCTGCGCGGTGGCGCCTATGACAAGGGCTTCATCGCCGACATGGACGCCATCTCGGCGCTGGTGGGGCAATACCGCAATCTGGGCGCCACGCCCCAGGAGCAGGCATTGCTCGACAGGCTCGATGCCGGGCAGCGCCAGTACCGTGAAGCCATCGCCAAGGCCCAGGCCTTGAAGGCCGGCGGCGCCACGGTGGCCGACATCGATGCGGCCATCAGCGGCGCCGACAAGGCGCTGGCCGCGGCGCTGTCCGGGTTGCTGGCGATTGCCCACGAAGGGGCCGAATCGACCGGCGCCAATATCTCGACGGCAATCGGCTCGGGCAAGATGGTGGCCACGGCGGTCGGGGTGGTGGTGGCGGTCCTGGCGATCGTGTTCGGGGTGCTTGCCACCCGGTCCATCACCCGGCCCATGCGTGAGGCCGTAACGATTGCCAAGACGGTGGCGGCAGGCGACCTTTCCAGCAGCATCACGGCCACCGGTCGGGACGAGACCGGCGACCTGCTGCGCGCGCTGAAGGAAATGAACGAAAGCTTGAAGACGGTGGTGGGGGATGTGCGCACCGGCAGCGACACGATTGCCACTGCCTCGACCCAGATCGCCGGCGGCAACCTCGACCTGTCGGCGCGTACCGAACAACAGGCCAGCTCGCTGGAACAGACAGCCGCGGCGATGGAACAGATCACCTCCACCGTCAAGCGCAATGCCGACAGCGCGCGCCAGGCCAACCAGCTGGCCGCGGCGGCGTCGGACGTAGCCTCGCGCGGCGGCGCCGTGGTCGCGCAGGTAGTCGATACGATGGGCGAGATCAACGCCTCTGCCGGCAAGATCGCCGACATCATCGGCGTGATCGACGGCATCGCCTTCCAGACCAACATCCTGGCACTCAATGCTGCGGTGGAAGCGGCCAGGGCTGGCGAACAGGGACGCGGTTTCGCGGTGGTGGCCACGGAAGTGCGCAACCTGGCGCAACGATCGGCCATCGCCGCCAAGGAGATCAAGGGCCTGATCTCGGAATCGGTGGAAAAGGTCGGGCATGGCAGCCAGTTGGTGCAGCATGCCGGCAGCACGATGGAAGAGATAGTCGCCAGCGTCAGGCGCGTCACTGACATGATGTCAGAAATCAGTGCGGCCAGTGGGGAGCAGGAAGCCGGCATCGAGGAAGTCAATCGCGCCATCGCCCAGATGGACACCGTCACCCAGAAGAACGCCGCATTGGTGGAAGAGGCGGCGGCCGCCACCGAGTCGCTGCGCGACCAGGCCAGGAAACTGACCGGTTCGGTCAGCGTCTTCAGGCTGGGCCATCCAGGGGCGGTGCGCTCGATGGTACAGCTCGCCTGACAGGCCAGGACGCGAACTCGTCGGGTATTTCTGTTGGCACGACCGGGTTGCCCGACGAGTTGGCTCGCTTCGGTATTCTGGCTGGAAGGCCGTTGCAGCGCGCGCACCGCACCGGACTTTTGCACCATTCGCTTATTGGAACGGGATGCGAGCCAGCACATGGCCGCCTTCCGTGCAGCGTTTTCATCTTGCCTTCTGCGGCAGCAGGGTCATGAAACAAGGACGGCATTTTCACGATAAAAAAATACAACAGATGCCATTTCCATTTTTTGATCTCGTCAAAAAAATGACTTCTATAAACCAAGCTGAAGCCATACGGAATCAGAAGCTTTAATGTCTGACCATCCGACTGAAAGTGCGGATCCTCAAGACTATTTATAGAAGGATTTCAAATGAAAAAATCTTTGCTGGCACTCGCCGTTCTGGGCGCATTCGCAGGCGCTGCTCAAGCACAAAGCAGCGTAAGCATCTACGGCATCATCGACACCGGCGTTGTCTACCAAAGCAAGGTTGCCACCACTGGTGGCGGCACCGGCAGCAAGTTCGGCCTCAACTCGGGCGTCATCCAGGGTTCGCGCATCGGCTTCAAGGGCGTTGAAAACCTGGGCGGTGGCCTGAGCGCAGTGTTCAACCTGGAAGCTGGCTTCAACAACGACACCGGCGGCCTGCAAGGCTCCGACGCCACAACCGGTTCCAACCTGTTCCGCCGCAAGTCGGTGGTGGGTCTGGCCGGTGGCTTCGGTACCGTGCTGCTGGGTCGCCAAACCGACTTCGCCGACACCATCTCCGCCTACACCGCCGTGGCCGATTTCGGCGGCTGGACCAGCAACTCCGGTTCGGGCCTGGATCGCCTGCAAGGTACACGTACCAACAACTCGATCAGCTACACCACCAACAACATCGGTGGCTTCACTGGTAACCTGCTGTACGGTTTCGGCGAACAAGCTGGCCAGACTTCGGCTGGTCAAGCATTCGGCGCCGGCCTGAAGTACGAAAACGGTCCCCTGGGCCTGGGCGCAACCTACTACCAGTCGAAGGCTAACGGTACGTCGCCAGCCGACACCAGCCTGATCCCCTCGTCGGCTACCACCGTCACCACCAACACCCTGGCCGCCAACCAAGGCAGCAGCGCCTACAAGGGCTGGAACCTGGTGGCGTCGTACCAGTTCGGCCCGGCACGTGTGTACGGTAACTGGTCGCGCGTCAAGCAAGACCTCAACACCCAGGCCAACCTGACCACCACCGGCGTCGGTTCGCTGACCAGCCTGAACAACCGCCTGCTGGCGCGTTCGAACAAGGCCGACATGTACGAAATCGGTACTGCCTACGCTCTGACCCCATCGCTGAAGCTGCTGGCTGCAGTCGATCACACCCGCGCCCAGTTCGACGGCGTGAGCGGCAAGGGCAAGCAGACCACGTACAACCTGGGTAGCGACTACTGGCTGTCCAAGCGCACCGACCTGTACGCATTCGTGTCGTACATTCGTGCCAGCGACATGGTCAACACCGGCGTGTCCGACACCACCGGTACCGATGGCAACCAGGCCGCCGTGGCTGTTGGTATCCGTCACAAGTTCTAATGCAGGTGTCGTAGCGACTACGACATTGGCCTGAACCGGTAGCAAGAGGCACCGCATGGATTTCATGCGGTGCCTTTTTCGTTAGTGCTTCTCTTCGTTGGTGCGTTACTTCGATTTCTCGACTCTCCGTCTTTTCGAGTCTTTCCCGGATTTTTGCTTTTCTCCGCGTGCGAGAAAACTAAATCATTCCTGTAAACGCAATAGTCAATTGCCGCAATCACATCCAATCGCAGGCGCTGGCTCATCTAGAATCTGGTCTTGGGATATACAGCGAAAGGCGCACGTCAGCGTACCTTTACATGTCTCGTGGAAGTGGTAATAGTACATTTCGCCTTCAGCTTCCGAAGGCTGTCACTGTTAGATTATTGACTATCGAAGCAACTCTCGAATGAACCGGTGATCGCGATGCCACAACGGCGAACGACCGACAAAATCGCCCTTTGATCAAATTCAATAGTTAGGAACCGACGCAATCGTATTGCGCCGGAGGGGCTCTCTTTGCCTCGATTTTTGCAGATCCGTTTTCAGGCTGCACCGCAAGCAGGAACAAGGTAATCACTATGGCGACACGACAAGACCTGGCCGTCATCAAGGCCGCACGGGCAGGAGAATCCACCGCGCAATTGGCACTGGGAAGCAGGTATCTCTACGGCGGTACCGGACTGCCTCGCAGCAACGGCACGGCCTTCTACTGGTTGCAGCGCGCGGCCCGGCAGGGCGTCGACGACGCCTGGATGATGATCGGTCGCAATATCTCGTATGACCAGGTGAAGGACCTGTCCTCGCCGCGTGAGGCCGCCGTGTGGTACCAGAAGGCGTTCGACGCCGGTGTGCCCGCTGCCGGCTTGACCTACGCGCGCCTGGTGCTGGACAACACCGAGCAGTTCGACGGCAACAGCCACGCCAAGGCCATCGGTGCATTGACCATGCTGGCCAGCAATGACGACCATCACGCGCAATGGCTGCTGGCCCAGCAGATGCAAAAGCACGCTCGCGATGCCGGCGCCGTCGATGCCGCCGCGGGTGACAACCTGAAGCTGATACCGACGCCGGGGGCGCTGTCGCTGGAAGAGCGCCTGATTACGGAGGCCGCCCACGCCGGCATCGAGCAGGCGCAGTTTGCGCTGATGGACAAGGCCTGGAACAAGGGCGACTACGATGCCTTCGTGCGTGACGCCGCGCCGTTGATCGCCAAGCTGCTGGAGCGCAACGCCAATGCCCTGGCGCAGGTGGAGCGCGATGTGGAGGTGACGGCCGCCATCGTGTTGTCGGCCGAACAGGCAACGTTGTTGCTGCGCCATGCGCAATGGCAATTGCAGGGCAGTGCGCCCGACCCGGTGATGATTGGCCGCTTCCTGGAGCTGGCCGCGCGCGCGGGCAACACCGAGTCGCGGCTCGAACTGGGCCTGCTGCATGCCAAGATCAATCGTGCCGGCGAGCGGGTGTTCATGGAGCACGGCCTGGCCAACTTCAAGAAGGCGTTGAGCTGGCTGACACTGGCCGGCGAAGGCGGATCGGCATTGGCATGGCACGCGCTGGCGCGCATCTATTCGCGCTCGATCTATTCGCAGCGCAACCTCAACGTCGCCCAGCAGTACCTCGAGAAGGCCGCCGACATGGGACTGGTGGAAGCGCAGTTCGAGTTCGCGCAGATCTCCTGGCGCAATCGCCGCGATGATCGTCTCAACGATGTCAGGGCGATGTACTGGTGGCAGAAGGCGGCGGGGCAAGGACACCAGGACGCCAAGGCGGCACTCGAGCCTTTCTCTGTGCAGGCCAGCGGCCATGCGTGGGCGATCGAAGCGGTGGCACAGATGACCGACAAGATGCGCAATGCCAATCCGTTTCTCTGCGCCCGGGTCGAGCTGGCCGCCACCTTCGGGTTGAGCAAGCCCGAAGCCTTGCTGATCGACGTCAAGAACGCCGACTACGGGCACTGCATGGTGATCGATATCTGCGACTACTATGCCAGGAGCAAGCGTCGCCTGGTGTCGATCGACACCGAGGCCCAGCGCTCGACCCTGAACCGCATCGGTCGGTTGTTCGGCGACGTCGATTGCAGCTTCAGCGGCCTGGAGGGAAATTACCGGCAGCGCCAGTATCGGCTCAAGACGTCTTTCCCCGGGATTGCCTAGTTGAAGATATCGGCCACCGTCCTGGCCGACAGGCCGAGCATGAACAGGCCGAAGATGCTGCGTAGCCGCGCCACCGGCAGCGCGGCCGCCGCGCGTACTCCCAGGCGTGAGGCAATCACCGCGCACAGGCTCAGTACCAGCAGTGCGTGCAGGTCGATATAGCCCCAGCGCCAGTCGTGCGGCGAATCCGCGGTGATCCCGAAGCCCAATATCGCCCCCAGCGAGATGGGCAGGATGACGCCGGTGGCGGTGCCGATTGCCCGTTTCAGCGGCAGCCCGACGCGGCTCAGGTAGAAGGTGATCACGGACGCGCCGCCCATGCCTGCCAGCGAATAGGCCACGCCGGACAGCAGCCCCGCCAGGGGCGACAAGCTTGCCAGCAGGGGCGAGGCGACAACGTGCTGTTCCTTGTTGAACAGCAGCCTGGCGCCGAAGTAGGCCAGCATGCACGACAATCCGAACGCCAGCCATCCACCCGGGATACGCGACGCCAGCAGGGCGCCCATTGCCGCGCCCAGCCCGGCCGGCAGGAACAGCCGTTTGATCCAGGCGAAGTCGACATTGCCGCGTTGGTGATGGCTGAGAAACGACGAAAGGCCGGTAAACGCCATCGTCGCCAGCGAGGTGCCAAAGGCCAGGCGGATCGCTTCGGTAGCCGGCAGGCCCTGGTGCTTGTAGATGTGGATCAGGACCGGGATGACGATGGCGCCGCCGCCGATGCCGAACATGCCTGCGAGAAAGCCGGCCGCCGTGCCGCCTGCTATTAGGGCCAATAACATTTTAGGTTCCGGTTGAAGTTGAGGGTGCCGGAATTCTTGTCGTGACATCAGGCACTGGATAATTCACAGCGGCTATTTAGCAGGTAAATCGAATCCGGCGCAGTGCGCCGAGTTGTCTTTTTTGCCACATCGGGAAAACCCTGATAGTCGCCACGAGCCCTCCTCAATAAGATGGTGTCCATGGCACTTCGCCAAGCACACATTCACCGAGAGGGAAAAATGAACGCCTACCAGACCGTATCGCATGTCGCCTCCTTCGCGCTCGACGCCTATGCCGCGTATTTCGGCATCAGCGCCCTGGCGTTCGCGGCGTATGTCTGGAAGAACGTTTATAGCGACGTCGCACCGCAGCAGAATTCGCGCGCCCGCTGATCCATTCCGGCAACTGATTATTGGGGTTTAGGCGTCATGCCTGGGCCCTTTTTTTTGTTGTCGATGCGGCAAGGAGCCGATCCCTGGCTCTCCCCTTTCTGTTAGGCTTCTGCTACAACAACATCAGCGAGGAAGGGGTAAACATGGGGGTATCCAGGGCCATCGGGGCAGCCGCAACGTGACCGGCGCGGCAGGGACGGAGAAATGCCGTGGATAAGTCGCCCTTGTCGTTTTTCCTTCCCCAGCTGGACGGTTCGGCATTTGCCGCCTTGCAGATCATCTTTGCGTTGCTATTCGTCGCCGCCATCGTCGTCATTCCGGTGCTGGTGCGCGGCAGCGCCCGCGCCAGCCACTGGCAGCGGCGCCTTACCGCCACCGAGGGAGCGACTGACCAGGCGCTGGCGCACGGTACGCCCGAAGCGCTCAGCGACGCCGTCGCCACCAAGCCCGAGCGCTGGGCCGATATGTTGCCCAGCCTTTTATTGGTACTTGGCCTGTTGGGCACCTTCATCGGCCTGGGCCTGGCGCTGACCGAGGCGGCCGGGATGCTGGGAGGCGCCGATGCGCTGGGCAGCCTGAGGCCGATCATGGATGCGCTGGGTTCCAAGTTCAAGATATCCACCTGGGGCATCATTGCCTTCCTGATCCTGAGGATCTGGGCGATGTTGTTCCCCTATGAGCAGGCGCGCCTGGCCTGGAGTGCGGCAACCATCCGGCAACGCGCAGCGCTGGCTGCCGCACGGCAGGCAGAGGAAGAGGCTGCCGCCCGCCT
>NZ_AKJA01000025.1 GCF_000282575.1 Herbaspirillum sp. YR522
TGATCAGGGACAGGTCGGCGTCCTTGTCGTAGAAAACTTTCATGCTCTTCCTAATGAATTACGCCGGGCACCTGCCCGGCTCGGTAAATGAAATGCGGCTTCAGGCTGCCGCGTAGACCGGCATGACCTGATCGCGCACATGGGGAATATCCAGCTGGCGCAGCTTGCGGTACAGCGAGGCGCGGCACATTCCCAGTTGCCGCGATGCGGCCGAGATGTTCCAGCGACTGCCGACAAGCGCATCGATGACACGGTCACGTTCGTCGCGTAACACGTCGCCGGGTTGCCTAGGCACGGCAGCTTGTGGCTGCGGCACCCGGACATGCGCGGCAAGGCGGAGTGGAGCCGCCTGGCTCGCGTCGAATTGCATCAGTTCTTCTGGCAGGTCGTGCAGCTCGATGCGCCCGCCATTCATCACGGCGCAGCTGTATCGCACGACCGCGTGCATCTGGCGCAGGTTGCCGGGCCAGCCATAGGCCAGCATGCGTTGCAGCGCCAGCGGTGCAATCCGGTCATGCCCGGGTCCATCGAGCTGCAATTCGTCGGCGATCATCTGCAGCACCAGGCGTCGACGGTCGACCCGATCGCGCAGCGATGGCAGGCGTAGTACACCGCCGGCAATCCGGTAATAGAGATCTTCGCGGAAACGCCCTTCGGCCACCAGGGCCTTGAGGTCCTGGTGGGTGGCGCAGATCAATTGCAGGTCGACCGGCACCGGCCGCATGGCGCCCAGCGGAATCACCTCGCGTTCGGACAGCACCCGCAACAAACGGGTCTGCAGCGAAAACGGCATGTCGCCGATCTCATCGAGGAACAAGGTGCCGCCGTCGGCCTGCTGCACCTTGCCCTTCATGCCCCCCGGCAAGGCCCCCGAAAAGGCGCCCTTGCAGTAGCCGAACAACTCGCTCTCGGCCAGGCTCTCCGGAATCGAGGCGCAGTTGACCGCGACCCATGCCGCCGCGCGCCGCGCGCTGTAGGCGTGCAATGCCCGCGACAGGTATTCCTTGCCGGTACCGGTCTCGCCCAGGATCAATACCGGGATGCCGCGATCGATCAGGCGCTTGCCCCGTTGGACCAGGTCGCACATGATCGGGTCGTCACCCGACAACTGGTCGATACCGCGATAGGCGCAGGCAGCTGCGGGGGAAGATGGTGGTGCGGTCCTGACGTTGGCCAGAGGATGGCCTACCGATGATGTCGGCATGGTGTTTGTCTCCTGTCTTGAACTGCTTTTTCTTCTTGTCGCGGGCAGGCACGCTTGTGGCGCGCTCGCCGGCTGCGAGGCGGTCGCAAGTTTGCCACCTCTGCGTCGAAGGATATCGAGACAATCCGATAACTTCCAATACAATATTCGAACAGAATCAATACCTTGAAGGTATGAAATGATCGAATTGAGACACCTGACTTATTTCCGCACCGTAGCAGAAACGCTGCATTTCGGCCGCGCGGCGGAACTGCTGCATATCTCGCAACCACCGTTGACACGGCAGATTGCAGCGCTCGAGAAGGAGCTCGGGGCACAATTGTTCGACCGCAGCAAACGGGCCATCCAGCTGACCCCGGCCGGCAAATATTTTTATCGCGACACCACAGAAATTTTCAAGGCACTGGAGCGCGCCAAGCGCAATGCCGCCTCGTCGAGCACCGGCAAGAGCGGCGCATTGCGGGTCGGCTTCATGATGTCGTCGGCCTACAACATCCTGCCATCGGTGACGCGGCACTATTCGGCCGCCTATCCCGAGGTCGACATGCGCCTGACCGAATACGTCCCCAACCTGCTGGCGACCGACATCGAGGATGAGAAGGTCGACGTCGGCGTGATGTATCGCCCCGAGGATTGCAGCCGCCTGGACAGCCACACCATCTATGCCGAACCATTGCTGGCGGTGTTGCCGCGCGACCATCGGCTGGCGGGACAGGCCTCCATTTCGGTGGCGCAACTGGCCGATGATCCGTTCATCAGCATCCCGCGCGCGATCGCCCCGGTGGTGTTCGACATCATCGTCAGCCATTGCCGGGCCAGCGGCTTTCGCCCGACCATCCGGCTCGAAGCCAACCTGCAGCAGACCATCGTCAACCTGGTCGGTGAAGGCCTGGGGGTGGCGCTGGTGCCGACCTCGATGCAGGCGATGCATCTCGACACCACGGTCTTCAAGCCGCTGGTCAACGCGCCGATGGTCGAGGTCGCGGTGATCTGGAACCGTGAAAACACCAACCCTTGCATCCGCACCTTCGCCGATACCGCCGTGCAGGTCTGGCGCAAGCTGCGGCCGCTGGCATCGGTCGGTTGAATGGCTGCGGCGGCCACGCCGGTGCGCACCAGCGCCGCCACCGCCTGCCCGGCAAGTGTGCCCAGCTAGTTACATCGCAATGACAGGCCGCCGTCGACGATCAGGTCCAGCCCGGTGATGTAGCGGGCATGGTCCGAAGCCAGGAACAGCGACGCATGCGCCACATCCCAGGCGTCGCCCATGAATCCCATCGGGCATTGCGCATGGCGCTTGGCGCGCATCTGCTCGACGTCGCCACCGTAGGCGGCCTTGAGCGGCTCGCGGATCATCGGCGTATCCATCAGGCCCGGCAGGACGCAATTGGCGCGAATGCCCAGCGGCGCATACTGCATCGCCACGTTCTTCGTGAATGCCAGGATCGCCGCCTTGGTCGCCGTATAGCCCAGATAGGGAAAGCCGATCCAGCGCAGTGCGGCCAGCGACGAGATGTTGACGATGGCGCCCCGGCGCTGCTGCTCCATGATCGGCAGCACATGCTTGTGGGTCAGGAACAGGCTGGTCTGGTTGACCGCCACCAGCCGGTTCCAGCTTTCCTCGCTGGTCTCGACCGGGCCGCCGGTCTCGGCGATGCCGACGTTGTTATGCAATACGTCGACTTGGCCGAAGTGATCCATGGCGGCCTCTGCGATGGCCTTCACGTCGGCCGAGCTGGATACGTCGGCAGCCAACACCTCGCAGATGCCGCCTTCGGCGCGGATGATATCGCACGTCTGCTGCGCCGCTTCGATGCTGCGATCGACCGCCAGTACCTTGCCGCCTTCGCGGGCATACAGGGCGGCGGCGGCCTTGCCGTTGCCCCAGCCCTCGCCCACCGAACCGGCGCCGGTGACGATGATGACCTTGTCCTGCATCTGCTTGTCCATGCCGTTCTCCTCAGATGCTCAAGACGCCACCGGCGACGAAGCCGCCATCGACCGGAATCACATGACCGGTGATGTAGGATGCGTCGTCCCCCGCCAGGAAGCTGACCGCACTGGCGATCTCGTCGGTGCTGCCGTAGCGGCGCATCGGTACCAGCCGGTAGTAGCTCTCGCGGGTGGCCTCCGAATGCAAGGCCTGCGTCATCGGCGTATCGACCGGCCCCGGGGCCACGCTGTTGACGGTGATGCCGTGCTCGGCCAGCTCGATCGCCATCTGCCGCGTCAGGCCGATCACGGCGGCCTTGGAGGTGCCATAGGCGGTGCGGCCGGCGCCGGCGCGAATACCCGAGATGGACGAGATATTGATGATCCGTCCCCACTTGTGCCTGAGCATCAGGCGCGCGGCGTGCTGGCCCGCCACCAGTACCCCGGTGACGTTGATGTTGATGGTCTTTTGCCAGGTGTCGACCGGAAAATCGAGGAACGACACGGTGTTGGCGATGCCGGCGTTGTTGACCAGGACATCGCATCGGCCGTGGTCGCGCTCGATGGCGGCGAAGCCTTCGGCGATCGAGCCGGGGTCGCCCACATCCATGCGCAGGGCGGTGGCGCGGTGGCCAGCTGCTTGCAGTGAGGCGGCGGCAGTGTGTGC
The DNA here is from genome assembly GCF_000282575.1 of Herbaspirillum sp. YR522. Taxonomy (GTDB): domain Bacteria; phylum Pseudomonadota; class Gammaproteobacteria; order Burkholderiales; family Burkholderiaceae_D; genus Herbaspirillum. Next base: position 3,804 of record NZ_AKJA01000025.1, read on the forward strand.
GGCGTCCAGGTCGATGTCGGCCACCACCACGGTGTACCCCCGTGCGGCCAGCTGGCCGCTGATGGCCGCGCCAATACCCATGGCTGCGCCCGTCACCAGCGCCACGCGGGCGCCGTTATCGCTTTGGTTCATGTTGTCTCCGAGGATGTGGGCGGCCCCGGACAGGGGACCGCCACTTTGGAATCGCTAGCCTCTCACGGGCCAGGCAAGGTAATTCAGAGGAAGCCGATGGAAATCCACGGCACGAAGGCCACCACCAGCAAGGCCACCACCAGCGCTGCCAGGTAGCCCCAGACGCGATTGAACACGCCATCCGGGGATACCTTGCCGATGGCGCAGGCGG
>NZ_AKJA01000026.1 GCF_000282575.1 Herbaspirillum sp. YR522
GCCCCGCCATTACTGGCGGCTGTACGGCGCCACGCTGCTGGGCATGGTGCGCCATCATGGTGTGCGTATCGATGACTTCCTGCATGAGGCCCATCGCTTCGACGATCTGCCCGGCATGGTCCGGGCCGAGCGTGGCATCGGGCGCTGGCTGCGGCAATTGCCGGGTCGCAAGATATTGCTCACCAATGCTCCGCAGCGCTATTCGCGGCAACTGGTGCGCCACCTGCGCCTGCATCGCCATTTTTCGCAGCACATCTCGATCGAATCGATGCAGGTGCATCGACAATTGCGCCCCAAGCCGTCGCGCCTGATGCTGCGCAAGCTGCTGGCCCGCGAAAAGGTCAGGGCGCGTGATTGCATCCTGGTCGAAGACACGGTGGCCAACCTCAAGACCGCGCGCGAACTGGGGGTGCGCACCGCCTGGGTCACCCAGTACATGATCGGCGACCCGCACCTGGCGCACATGAGCGCGCGCCGCGTGCGCGATCGTCATCCGGCCTATGTCGATGTGAAGGTCAGTTCGGTGCGCCAGCTGCCGCGCCGGCTGGCGGCCTTGGGCGTGGTGCGAGGAAAATAGGGTTCAGTCGGCGCAGTCGGCGCACCAGCCCTTGATGGTCAGTTCGACCTCATGGCTCTGGAAGCCCCGGCCCAGGGTCTTGCGCAAGGCATTCTGCAATTGTGCCGCCGGCGGGCGTTGGCGGCCGTCGTCGGCCAATACGGTGTTGAGGAATTCAGAGCCGTCGCTGCCATCGAGGCAAAACACGCGGGCACAGCGCGTGCACTTGAAATGGCCGTGCTGGTGCTGCTTGCCGTGCGCGTGATCATGCAGGCCATGTTCGCCATGGTCGGCACCGACGCTGTAGCGGAAGATGCGGTCGTCGCTGGAGATCTTGTGGGCCAGGCCGGCCTCGGTGAGGCAGTCCAGCGCCCGATAAAGGGTGACCCGGTCCATGTCGGCAAAGCGGTCCTGGATGTCCTGGTGCGACGCCGCGCTACGGGTTTCCAGCAAGGCGCCCAGCACATTGACGCGGGCCTGGGTGACGCGCACGCCGGCTTCGCGCAGCTGGGCCTGGGCCAAGGCCTGGGTCGAGGCGGCGCCGTGGTCGTGGCTGGCAGGGTGCGTGATGGCTTTGGCTTTCATGTGCAAGGTCGGGACAGGGCTGGCCGGGAGCGGCCGGACTACCCGCTATTCTAGCCCATGCCGGTCCTTGCCTGCCGGCGCCCCGATTATTTGCCACCCGTCTTGCGGGCCCGTGGATGGGCCTGGTCGTAGACCTGTGCCAGGCGCTGGAAGTCGAGCGCGGTATAGACCTGGGTGGCGCTGATGGAAGCGTGGCCCAGCATCTCCTGCACGGCCCGCAGGTCCCCCGAGCTTTGCAGCACATGCGAGGCGAACGAGTGGCGCAGCATGTGCGGGTGGACATCGCTGGCCATGCCGGCGCCGCGCCCGTGCGCCTTGAGGCGCAACTGGATCACGCGCGGCGACATGCGGGTGCCGCGCTCGGTCAGGAACAGGGCATGGCCGTGGGCCCCGCTATCGGCCTTGACCAGGTTGGCGCGCAAGGGCAGCCAATGCGCGATGGCCTGCAGGGCAGCGCGTCCGACCGGCACCTTGCGTTGCTTGCCGCCCTTGCCGGTGACCGTCACCTCGGCTTCGTCGAGGTCGATCCAGCTGGCCGACTGGTAGCCGTTGGCGCGCACATCGACCAGGTCCAGGCTGGCCAGCTCCGAGACCCGCAAGCCGCTCGAGTAGAGCAGCTCGAACATGGCCTGGTTGCAGGCGGCCAGGGTGGAATCATCCGGTTTGGCGGGGTCGCGGTGCGATACCAGGCGGATGGTGTCGTCGGCGCCCATTGCCTTGGGCAAGGGCTTGCTCTTCTTGGGCGACTTGACGCCATCGACAGGATTGCTGGCGATCTCGTGCTCGCTCGAGAGCCAGCCAAAGAAACCGCGCCAGGCAGACAGCTTGCGCGAGATCGAGCGCGCATTGAGGCCGCGCGCATGCAGCTGGGCGGCACATTTGCGGATCTGGAACTGGCGCACGGCCAGCCAGTCCGGGGGCTGCGCGCTGGCCGCGCACAGCAGGGCCTGCAATTCGTGCAGGTCGCGTCCGTAGCCCTCTACCGTGTGGGGCGACAGCTTGCGCTGCGTGCGCAGCATGTCCAGGTAGTGCTGGATTGGCGCTGGGGGTGCAGATCCGGGCTTGACCATGGCGCCATCGGGTTCAGCGCAGCAGGCAAGCCAATGCAGCGCTGCCGGTTTCGGCGATGCGGGTCAGGAAGTCGGTACCCATGTCGGCGGTGAAGCGGCCCGGATCGGCCGAACCCAGCACCAGCAGGCCGAAGGTCTCGGTCGAGGCGCCCCCGCGCAGCGGCAGGATCGCGACCGACTTGACCGAAGCGGCGTCTTCCAGCCAGCCGGCGGCTTCGAATTCCTTGTTGGCGCCGCAGAACGGTGCGGTCAGGCCATTGGCGAAGATGCGCGCATCCTCCGAGACCGACTGGGTGAACCAGGCGTCGCCGCCGGTTTGGGCCAGGTTCCACAGACGCAACGTGACTTGCGGCACATGGAAGATCTCCTGCAGGCGCTCGCACAGCACGCGCGGCAGGTCGGCTTCGTTGCGCGCCAGCAGCAAGGCCCGGGTCCATGCCTGGAACTTGCTGGTGATTTCGTCGTTTTCCTGGGCGATGCGCATCAGGTCCGACATGTGCAGTTCCTGCACCTTGATCTTCTCGCGCAGGATTTCCATCTGGCGCTCTTGCAGCGACACGGCGCGCCCCATGACCGGGCTGGTCAACTTGACGGTCGAAAGCAGCTCCGCGTGCTCCTCGAAGAAGTGAGGGTGGTCGAGCAGGTATTCGGCAATCAGTCCTGAGTCCAGTGGGGTGGTCATCGCAATCTTGTTCTAGGTGTGTGGTCTGCATGGCGGCCATTGCCGGGTCCATGCGATAAATATGGCGAGATTATCCTCGCTTAAAGGGGGGCTGACAATTGCTGGTGCGCAAAGCGGCGCCATAAACGAAACGGGCCTGCATGATTTCTCATGCAGGCCCGTTTCAGCTTTAACTCAAGTCCTGATGCCCGGCATCTGCATGCCGGACTTCAACTCCTCGAATTAGAACTTGTGACGGATACCAACAGCGACAGCAGTTTGGTTGTTGTCGTTAGCTGGGCTGTCATACACGCCGGTGTTGACCATGTCCTTGGCGCGGATGTTAGCCACGAATGCGTACAGGTCGGTACGCTTCGACAGCCAGTAGTCGGTGCCCAGGGACACTTGGGTCAGCTTGCCCTTGCCGTTGACGCCATCGAACTGAGCGCGAGTGTGGGTAACTGCACCCAGCAGCTTCAGCGAAGGAGTCAGGGACCATGCGGTACCCAGTTCGTAGATGTCAGCCTTGTTGGTGCGAGCCAGAGTGCGGTTGTTCACTGCCGACAGAGGAGCAGCTGCGCCGATGTTTGCTTGGGTGCTCAGGTCTTGCTTGACGCGCGACCAGTTACCGTACACGCGTGCTGGGCCAAACTGATACGAACCAACAACGTTCCAGCCCTTGTATGCGGTGTTGCCTTGGTTGGCGGCTGCGATTGCTGCAGCGGTCGACAGCAGGCTAGTGTCAGAGGCTGTAGTGCCAGCCTTCGATTGGTAGTAGTTCAAGCCCAGACCCAGAGGACCGTTGTCGTACTTCAGGCCAGCGCCGTACGATTGACCAGCCGAAGTCTTGCCTGCAGTTTCGCCGAAACCGTAGATCAGGTTACCGGTGAAGCCGCTCAGGTTAGCGGTGGTGTAGGAAACCGAATTGTTGGTACGTGTACCTTCCAGGCGGTCCAGGTTGTGGCCGACGTTGCCGGTCAGGCCGCCGAAGTCAGCAACCGAAGTGTAAGCCGAGATGGTGTCAGCGTAGTCGGTTTGACGACCCAGCAGCACGGTACCGAAGCCACCAGCCAGACCAACGACCGACTTGCGACGGAACAGGTTGGTCGAACCTGGATCTTGGCCGTTCAGGGCGCCGTTGTCATTGTTGAAACCGGTTTCCAGGTTGAACACGGCCGACAGACCGCCGCCCAGATCTTCAACGCCCTTGAAACCGATGCGCGAGCCTTGGATCACGCCGGAATTGATGCCGAACTTGCTGCCAGTGCCACCAGTTGCATTGGTAGCAACCTTGCTTTGGTACACAACGCCAGTATCAACGATACCGTAGATAGTAACGGAGCTTTGTGCTTGAGCAGCACCTGCGAACGCGCCGAGAACGGCCAGTGCCAGCAGAGATTTTTTCATTTGACATCCTTCTATAAAAATAGTCTTGAGGATCCGTACTTCTTGTCGGATGGTGAGACATTAAGGGTTCTCATTTGGCATGGCCGCAGATTGGTCGTTTGGCGGCTGAAATTTTGGTTGAAAGCGCGAAACAACCGGCTGAGTGTTGTTTTTTGCAAACGCTTTCCATCGAGAGAATGCTCGAAAGGCACTTTTTTGTTTACCTGGCCTCCATGTTATCGGCCTCGCCGCCCACAACTTGAAGTCGAGTGGCCAGCTTCATGGAATGTTGTTAAAACGATTCATTTCCCGGTATTTGGGATCGATTTTAAAAAAATCTGGATTGTGGGGCATAATTTTGGTTTTCTGATCTATCTGGAAGGTTGATGGCTAATAGAGAAGATCTGGCAATTATCCGGGCCGCCCGCGCCGGCCAGGCCGATGCGCAGCTGACCTTGGGCAAGCGCTACCTGTTTGGCGGCAACGGCTTGCCGCAGAGCCTGGGTACCGCATTCCATTGGCTCGAGCGTGCCGCGCGGCAAGGCCTGGCCGACGCCTGGATGTTGATTGCGCAACATATCCCCTATGAAGTGGTGGTACCGCTGTCCCAGCCCCACGAAGCCGCGCTTTGGTATGAGCGTGCCTTTGACGCCGGCCTGTCCAAGGCCGGCCTGGTGTTTGCACGGCTGGTGCTGGGCAATGTGGCGCACATCAGCGCCGAGCTCAAGAAGAAGGCCATCAGGGCGCTGGAGGCGGTGGCGCGCGAAGGCGATGCCGATGCCCAGTGGCTGCTGGCCCAGCAGTCGGCCACGGTGGAGACGGCCGAGGCCACAGGGCCGTCGCCCATGTCGGGCGCTGCCGAGGATACGCAGCAGTGGACCCGTCGCGCGGCCGACGCCGGGGTGGAGCAGGCGCAGCATGCGCTGGCCGATGCGGCCTGGCGTCAATCGGATTTTCCCGGATTCCGCCTGCGCGCCCAGCCATTGGCCGATGCCCTGCTGCGCCAGTACGATGCCTTGCTGCGGCAACTCAATGCCCCGGCCGAGATGTTGGCGACCAGCCTGGGAGCGCAAAATATCCAGCTGCTGGTACGGCTGGCGCAACTGCACCTGGACGACAAGCGTGCCGACCTGGCCCATGTGCAGCAAATGCTGGAACTGGCCGCGCTGGCCGGTGACCGGGACGCGCAACTGGCGCTGGGGTTGTTGTATGCCCGCATGGATGCGACGGGCGCGCGCAGCTTCCCTGGGCAGGGCTCAGCCAATTACAAGAAGGCGGTTCGCTGGCTGACGCTGGCAGGCGAGCAGGGGTTGGCCAGTGCCTGGTATGCGTTGTCCCGGATCTACCTCAAGCCGGAGTTCTCCCAGCGCAACCTGGTCGATGTCCAGCACCATCTGGAGCGCGCCGCCGAAATGGGGCATGCCACCGCCCAGCTGGAGTGCGGGGTGACGGCCTGGCGCAACCGGCGCGACGACGCAGCCAATGATGTACGGGCGCTGTATTGGTTGCAAAAGGCCGCCAGCCAGGGCAATCAGCAGGCACAGTCGCTACTGGCGAAGGTGGCAGACCTGCCGCTGCCTGCGCCCTGGGCAATGCAGGCACGTGGCCAGCTCACACGGGAGTTGAGCAACGCCTACCCGTTCCTGGTGGCGCGCATCGAACTGGCATCCATATTCGGCCTGACGCGTCCCGAAGCGCTGTTGATCGATTTGAAGCAGGCCGACTGCGGCCATTGCCTGATGGTCGATATCCGGCCGCATTATGCGCGCAGCAAGCGACGCCTGATCCTGGTCGAGACTGGCGAGCAGCGTGGCGTACTGAACCGTATTGCGCGCCTGTTCGAAGATGTCGATTGCAGCCCCAGCGGACCGGAAGGCAATTACCGGCAACGGCTGTATCGGCTCAAGACGGTGCTGCCCGAGGCGGCCGTCGAAGAGGGCGAAGACCAGGAAGTCACGGTCTGACACCGGATCAGGCGTTGTAGACGACAAGGGCTCACCCGCTGGTGAGCCCTTGTCGTTTCGCGCTGATGCGACAGTGACGTGCCCTGACGTATCTTGACGTGTCTTGACGTGCTCAGTCAGGCAGGTCGATCTCGCCCTCGAACACCGTCACCGCGGGCCCTGTCATCAACACTGGCTGGCCAGCGCCATGCCATGCGATGCTGAGCACCCCGCCGTGGGTCTGCACCGCTACCGGTGAATCGAGCAGGCCGCGCCGGATGCCGGCCACCACCGCCGCACAGGCGCCAGTGCCACACGCCAATGTTTCGCCAGCGCCCCGTTCGTAGACTCGCAGGTTCACGTGATGGCGATCGACCACCTGCATGAAGCCGGCGTTGACGCGCTTGGGAAAGCGCGCATGACGCTCGATCAGCGGCCCCTGCGTGAGCACCGGTGCGGCCTGGCTGTCGGCAACCACCTGCACCGCATGGGGGTTACCCATCGATACCACCGAGATCCAGGTCTGCTGGCCGGCCACCTCCAGAGGCCACAAGGTGTCGCTGCCTTCGCTGCGCCCGGCAAGCCCGCTGTTGTCGAACGGGACTTGCTGCGGGTCCAGCACTGGCGTACCCATGTCGACGGTGATGCGGCCATCGTCTTCCAGCCGCGGCTCGATCACGCCCGACATGGTCTCGACGCGGATGGCCCGCTTGTCGGTCAAGCCCTTGTCGGTGACGTACTTGACGAAGGCGCGCGCGCCGTTGCCGCATTGCTCGACCTCGCCGCCATCGGCGTTGTAGATCCGGTAACGGAAATCGATACCCGCATGCCGGGCGCGCTCGACCACCAGCATCTGATCGGCACCGATGCCGAAATGCCGGTCGGCAATGAATTTCCATTGCGCCGGGGTCAGCGCAATCGGCGCGCGGGTGGCGTCGAGCACGACAAAGTCGTTGCCCGCGCCGTGCATCTTGGTGAATTTGATCTTCATGACTTCATTATAGAAGGACTGCCAGATCGCGGGCGGCAGCGATCATGCCTTGGGCGGCTTGGCATAGACGTCGGGCGTGCCGGGCGGGCGCGTCTTGAAGCGCTTGTGGGCCCAGAAATACTGTTCCGGCGCTTCCCGTACACGCGCTTCGATGAAGGCGTTCATGCGGCGCGTGGCAAGGCTGATGTCGTCACCCGGATAATCCTCCCAAGCCGGGTAGAAGGTGGTCTTCCAGCCCTGGTAGTCGGGCAGGAAGGTGGTGATGGCCGGGACCACCTTGGCACCGGTGGCTGCCGCAATGCGTGCGGTCGCCGTCAGGGTGGCGGCCGGGACGCCGAAGAAGGGCACGAACTCGGCATCCTTCAGGCCGAAATCCATATCGGGCAGCATGATGAACGGCTTGCCTTCGCGCATTGCGCGCAGGATGGGCTTGATCCCTTTTTCACGCGACAGCAGGGTCACCGGGCGAAAGCGTGAACGGCCGCGCAGCAATGCCTGGTCGACGATCTCGTTCTGCTGGCGGGCATAGACGGTGCATACCGAGTAGGGCGAGTTGAGCACCAGGGCGATGCCCGGAATCTCCAGGCACACGAAATGCGGACACAGCATGATGACCGGGCCGGCGTCCATGGTCTCGAAAGGCACCCCCGGCTCGACCTTGATCAGGCGCTTCAGGCGCGCTTCTGGCGCCCACCACAGGATGCCGCGCTCCAGCGCGCTGCGCGCATAGGCCTGGAAGTGGCCCCTGGCGATGACGCGGCGCTCGGCTTCGGTTTTCTCGGGAAAGCACAAGCGCAGGTTGATCAGCGTGATCCGGCGCCGCGGGCGCATGTACATATAGAGCAGCGAACCCAGGGCTACGCCGATGCGGCCCAGCACCGGCAGCGGCAACCAGTGCAGCAACCACATGACCAGCAGCAATGCCCTCATGACGATGCTCCCGGCGCACTGACCCCCGGCGGGGTCTTGTAGCGGTTATAGCTCCATATATATTGGGCCGGGCAACGAGCCACCAGTCGTTCCATGGCAGTGTTGATGGCGCGCGCCTGTTGCTGGGGCGTGTCGCCGAGTTCCTGATCGAAGGCCACGAAGCGGGTCGCGAACCCGCGTCCCCATGACAGCCGTTCGGCGTAGACCAGGATCAGCGGCGCACCGCTCATCTGGTGCAACTTGGCCGGCAGGGTCATGGTGTAGGCCGCCTTGCCGAAGAAGTCGGCCCACACGCCCTCGCCGTTCTGGGGGACCTGGTCCGGCAACAGGCCGATGGCCTCGCCGTTCCTCAGTGCCTTGAGCAGGATGCGCACCCCGGCCAGGTTGGCAGGCGCCAGCTTGAGGTTGGCGCGTGCGCGGGCGCCTTCGATCAATGGTTTCAACGCCGCCTTGCGCGGCGGGCGGTACAACGCGCTCAATGCGGTCTTGCTGGCCACGGCCTGGGCGGTGATCTCGAAGCATCCCAGGTGGGGCGTGAGCAGGATGACGCCGCGTCCACCGGCCATGGCCTGCTGCACCAGTTCCCAGCCCTCAATGCGCGCGGTGCGCAATACCCGTTGCGGATTGGCGCACCAGATAAAGGGCAGCTCGAAGATGCCCTTGCCGGCTTCGCCGATTGCTTTATATAAATATGTGCGATGGCCGGCACGGCCGAGGTTATCGATCAAGCGTCGGCGGTAGGACGGTGAGGCCAGAAATACCAGCCATCCCATCGCTATGCCGATCAGATGCAATACGGGCAACGGCAGGAATGACAAAAGACGGAATAAAGAAACGAGCATACTTGCCGATAACGAACGTAGTGGGGGGCGAAAAAACCACCGCCAAATTGCAGAAAAACGCAAGACGCGTAAAATAGCACATGCCGTCGAGTTAATGACAACTTGCGAGACGGGGTATAAATATCGCTAAAGCGTCGCAGGCTCGACTAGATGATTGGCCGCGACATCGTTTAAATCATTTATGTTTGAGGCTTGCATGTCCAACGATTTCCTCTTTACCTCCGAATCCGTCTCCGAGGGTCATCCCGACAAGGTAGCCGACCAGATCTCCGACGCGATCCTGGACGCCATCTTCACCCAGGACCCGCAGTCCCGCGTTGCCGCAGAGACACTGTGCAACACCGGCCTGGTGGTGCTGGCCGGGGAAATCACCACCCGCGCCAACGTCGACTACATCGATGTGGCCCGTGAAACCATCAAGCGTATCGGTTACGACAACGCCGACTTCGGGATCGACTACAAGAGCTGTGCGGTACTGGTCGCCTATGACAAGCAGTCGCCCGACATCGCCCAGGGCGTTGACGAGGGCCGCGGACTGGACCTCGACCAGGGTGCCGGCGACCAGGGCCTGATGTTCGGCTACGCCTGCAACGAAACGCCAGAACTGATGCCGGCGGCGATCTACTACGCGCACCGCATCGTCGAGCGCCAGTCGCAACTGCGCAAGGACGGCCGCCTGCCATGGCTGCGCCCGGACGCCAAGTCGCAGGTGACCTTGAAGTACGTCGACGGCAAGCCGGTCGCCATCGACACCATCGTGCTGTCGACCCAGCACGCGCCCGAGATGGAACACAAGGCCATCGAAGAGGCCGCCATCGAAGAGATCATCCGTCCGGTGGTGCCGGCCGAGTGGATCAAGAACACCCGTTATCTGATCAACCCGACAGGTCGTTTCGTCATCGGCGGTCCGCAAGGCGATTGCGGCCTGACCGGGCGCAAGATCATCGTCGACACCTACGGTGGCGCGGCGCCCCACGGTGGTGGCGCGTTCTCGGGCAAGGATCCTTCCAAGGTAGACCGTTCGGCGGCCTATGCCGGTCGTTACGTGGCCAAGAACATCGTGGCCGCAGGCCTGGCCGAGCGCTGCCAGATCCAGGTGTCGTATGCCATCGGCGTGGCCAAGCCGACCTCGGTCATGGTCACCACATTCGGCACCGGCAAGATCAGCGACGAGCAACTGGGCGACCTGGTGCGCGAACATTTCGACCTGCGCCCCAAGGGCATCGTGAAGATGCTCGACCTGCTGCGCCCGATCTACGCCAAGACCGCCGCCTACGGCCACTTCGGCCGCGAAGAACCCGAGTTCAGCTGGGAACGTACCGACAAGGTTGCCGCCCTGCGGGCGTCGGCCGGGCTGTAACTGGATAAATAGCCGGCGCCGGCCGATGTGAAGACATCAAGGGTTTCACATTCGCCCGGCGCGCGCTAGAATTCAGCTCCCGCCAACGATGTTGGCAGCCGTTGCATGTGGCATTGCATGCAACGGATGAGTTACTCCACAATGTATCGTCCCAGCAAGGAGCGTTGCGACAGGATTCCACCCTGCCAGGCTTGCTGCGGCGAGCAGGGCTTCGTCGCGACGAGGTTCCTTGCAACCGCGCTCACGTTACTTTTTTTCTGTTTACACGAAAGGAGGGCGTGAATAACGCCGTTGCCATGTCTACCAATACCGCTGCATTCCAGGATTACATCATCGCCGACATCGGCCTGGCCGACTGGGGCCGCAAGGAAATCAAGATCGCCGAGACCGAAATGCCGGGCCTGATGGCGATTCGCGAGGAATTTTCCGCCGCGCAACCGCTCAAGGGCGCGCGCATCACCGGTTCGCTGCACATGACCATCCAGACCGCCGTGCTGATCCAGACGCTCGAAGCGTTGGGCGCCAAGGTCCGTTGGGCATCCTGCAACATCTACTCAACCCAGGACCACGCAGCCGCCGCCATCGCCGCAGGCGGTACGCCGGTGTTCGCGGTCAAGGGCGAGAACCTGGATGAATACTGGGACTACACCCACCGCATCTTCGAATGGGCCGATGGCGGCTATTCGAACATGATCCTCGATGATGGCGGCGACGCCACCGTGCTGTTGCACCTGGGTTCGCGTGCCGAGAAGGACATCTCGGTGCTGGACAAGCCCGACTCCGAGGAAGCGGTGTGCCTGTTCAACTCGATCAAGCGCTACCTGGCCAAGGACGCAACCTGGTACTCGAAGCGCCTCAAGGAAATCAAGGGCGTCACCGAGGAAACCACGACCGGCGTGCATCGCCTGTACCAGATGCACAAGGAAGGCAAGCTGGCCTTCCCGGCCATCAATGTCAACGACTCGGTCACCAAGTCCAAGTTCGACAACCTGTACGGCTGCCGCGAATCGCTGGTCGATGGCATCAAGCGCGCCACCGACGTGATGATCGCCGGCAAGGTCGCCATCGTGGCCGGCTACGGAGACGTCGGCAAGGGCTCGGCCCAGGCCTTGCGCGCGTTGTCGGCGCAGGTGTGGGTCACCGAGATCGATCCGATCTGCGCGCTGCAGGCAGCCATGGAAGGTTATCGCGTGGTGACCATGGATTACGCCGCCGAGCATGGCGACATCTTCGTCACCTGCACCGGCAACTATCATGTGATCACGCATGAGCACATGAAGAAGATGAAGGACCAGGCCATCGTCTGCAACATCGGTCACTTCGACAATGAAATCGAAGTCGCCGCGCTGAAGCAGTACACCTGGGAAAACATCAAGCCGCAGGTCGACCACGTGATCTTCCCGGACGGCAAGCGCATCATCCTGCTGGCGGAAGGACGCCTGGTGAACCTGGGTTGCGCCACCGGCCATCCTTCGTACGTGATGAGCTCGTCGTTCGCCAACCAGACCATTGCGCAGATCGAATTGTTCGTCAACACCAAGAACTATCCGGTGGGCGTCTACACGCTGCCCAAGCACCTCGACGAGAAGGTCGCACGCCTGCAACTCAAGAAGCTCAACGCCCAGCTGAGCACCTTGACCGAAGAGCAGGCGGCCTATATCGGCGTCAAGCTGGAAGGTCCGTACAAGGCCGACCACTACCGTTACTGATCGTCGTCCCCGATCATCCGGCCCCGGCCGGATGATCCTGCCTTACCCATCGACAAGCCTAGAGGAAAAAAAAGGAATTGCCATGCTGATGTTGTTACTGACCTGGCTGATCAACGCCGTGGCCCTGCTGGCCGTGCCTTACCTGTTGCACTCGGTGCAGGTCGATACCTTCGGCGCGGCCCTGATTGCCGCGCTCATTCTCGGTTTCGTCAATACCATCGTGCGCCCGATCCTGGTGGTGCTGACCCTTCCGGTAACGCTGTTGACGCTGGGCCTGTTCATCCTGGTCATCAATGGACTGATGTTCTGGGTGGTGGCGCAGCTGGTGGGTGGTTTTCATGTGGGTGGATTCTGGTCGGCAGTCGGCGGCGCGCTGTTGTACAGCATCGTCTCGTGGGCTTTGTCGACGCTGTTGCTCAAATCCGGAAACAAATCATGAAGCCGCATAACTTCAGTATCGAATTCTTCCCGCCCAAGACGGCGGAGGGCACCGAGAAGCTGCGCGTGACACGCGCCAAGCTCAACGCGTTGCAGCCCAAGTATTTCTCCGTCACCTTCGGCGCCGGCGGCTCGACCCAGCAGGGTACGCGCGACACGGTGCTGGAAATCATCGGCGAAGGCTTCGAGGCCGCGCCGCACTTGTCGTGCATCGGCAGTTCGCGCCAGAGCCTGCGGGCGATACTGCAGGACTACAAGGCCAATGGCGTGTCGCGCCTGGTGGCGCTGCGCGGCGACCTGCCCAGCGGTTACGGCGCCATGGACCAGGCTTCCAGCGAATTCCGCTATGCCAACGAACTGGTCGAATTCGTCCGTGCCGAGACCGGCGACTGGTTCAATATCGAGGTGGCCGCGTACCCCGAAATGCATCCGCAGGCCAAGTCGCCCCAGGATGACCTGCAAAATTTCGTCCGCAAGGTCAAGGCTGGTGCCGATTCGGCCATCACCCAGTATTTCTATAATGCCGATGCCTACTTCCGCTTCGTCGACGACGCCGCCAGGCTGGGCGTGCAGGTGCCGGTGGTGGCCGGCATCATGCCGATCACCAATTATTCGCAGCTGATGCGCTTTTCGGACATGTGCGGCACCGAGATCCCGCGCTGGGTCAGGCTCAAGCTGGCCAGCTACGGCGATGACGTGGAGTCGATCCGGGCCTTCGGGCTGGACGTCGTGACCCAGCTGGGCGAGCGCCTGTTGCAGGGCGGCGCGCCCGGCCTGCATTTCTACAGCCTCAACCAGGCCGGGCCGACCCAGGCCATCTGGAGTCGCCTGCTCAAGTCCTGATCCCGGATCGGAACCGGCTTGCAAGCAACCGCGCCGATGCGCGGTTTTTTATTGCGCGGCAGGCGTGCCCGGCACCAGGTATTTCGACTTGGCGCAGTACATCTTGGCATTGACGTCGTTGTAGACGATCTTGCTGCCGGCCTGCGACTGGCGCATCGGGTACTGCGTGTTGTCCTCGGGCGTGAAGCGGATGCCCACCGCGCCGCTGATGGCATCGACCAGCTTGACCGGGGTGGTATTGAAGAAGGCACCGATGAAGTCGGCCGGACTGCTGCCGTCATTGACCAGCACATCCGTGACCTGCATGCCCCACAGGCTGACATTGGTGGCCTTGAACCAGTAGGCGCCGCCTTCGGTCTTGTAGGGCGGGCCAAAGGCTTCATACAGGTAATCGAAGAAATACTTGCTATTGAGCTGGTTCAGGCACAGCAATGCATTGCCGACTTCCGAACCGAAGGTCGGTTGCGGTGCGGCCTGTACCAGCGGTGCGGCCAGGATTGAGGCCGATGCCAGCAGGCTGCCGGCCAGACGACTTACGATGTGCAAACGGACTCCCAGGATGGATGCCGGCCTGTCAAGTTGCCGGTGGTGCGCCGCAACGGCGCCGTTGGGAGTCGATTGTAGGGGGCTTTGGTGATTTTTCCAATCGCCGTAATCGCCTAGCGACTGCTCCTGAGCATGCGCTCGCCCCGTTGCGACGGCCCTGCGGCTGGTGCCGAGCGTCTTGCCAGGCTGCCCAGTCCATCCACGAAGGAGGCGATTCCGGTGCCCTTGACCAGTACGCAGGGTTTGCCCAGCTTCTTGCAGGTGGTCTTGACCAGGTGGTAGGCATTGTGGCTGATGTTGCCGGAGGCGCAGATGACGATATCGGCCGCCGCCAGCATCGGGGTGAGCCGGTGCAGGTTGTCCTCGCGCCCGCCATCGTGGTGGATGAAGCGGCCCGAGCGGGTCTCGATCTCGGCCCGGTAATGGTTGCGCGCGCCGGTCAGGCCGCCCACGCACAGCACGCAGCGGTCATCCAGCGAGAAAGATGCCGCGGCGGCGGCAGGGAGGACGGCCGTAGCCGTCGGAAGGGCGGATGACTTGCGCATGGGCTTGGCCGGTTGGCTGGGACCAGACAAGCCTAACCGCGGCGACGCCCTGCGCGAACGAATGAATCATCATCAGGATATGCACTTTTTGATGGCGTGCTAGGGCTGCGACGCCAGGACCGGCTGTGGCTGGGCCTCGAGGCGCTCCTGTTGCTCGGCGTAGCGGCGCGCCAGAATGGCGCATAGCATCAATTGCATCTGGTGGAACAGCATGATCGGCAACAGCACGATGGCCGCGCCGCTGCCGGCGAACAGCACCGATGCGATCGGGATGCCCGAGGCCAGCGACTTCTTGGAGCCGCAGAACACCAGCACGATCTCGTCGCCACGCGGCATCTTCAGCGCGCGCGCACCGGTGGTGGTGATGAGCAGCACGCAACCCAGCAGCACCGCATTGACCAGCACCAGCAGCGCCAGTTGCGCCGGCGGGAACAGATGCCAGACCCCCTGCGCCACGGCCGCACTGAAGGCGGCATAGACCGACAGCAGGATGCCGCCCCGATCGACCACGTTGACGATCACCTTGTGGCGTCCGATCCAGCCACCGATCCAGGGCCGCAGCAGGTTGCCCAGCACGAACGGCAGCAACAACTGCAGCAGGATGCTCAACACCTGCTGCAGGCCGTTGCCTTCATGGTGGCGATGCAGCAGCAGCGTCACCAGCAGCGGCGTGACCACGATCCCCAGCAAGTTCGACGCGGTCGCGCCGCAGATCGCCGCCGGCACGTTGCCGCGCGCGATGGAGGTAAAGCCGATCGACGACTGCACCGTCGACGACAGGCAGCACACGAACAACACCCCCATCCACAATTGCGGCGTCAGCAGGTCCGGCACGCTCGCCTTGAGCGCCAGGCCCAGCAGCGGAAACAGGATGAAGGTCGAACTCAGGGTCAGCAGGTGCAGCCGGGGTTGCTTGGCGCCGGCCAGCGCCGCCTCGCGCGACAGCTTGGCGCCGTGCAGGAAGAACAGCAGCGAGATGGCGACGTTGCTGGCCACGTGCATGAAGTTCTCGAAACGGCCCGTGGCTGGCAGGAAGGTCGCCAGCAGCACGGTGCAAATCAGCAGTTGGGTAAAGCGGTCGGGAAGAAAGCGTTTCATGACGTCGGGCAGTGGCAATGATGAGATGCCCACATGATAGAAAACCTTGTGGTAATCGGGAACCCCTTTGATAGCGTTGACTGTCAACGCAAATGCCGATGATAATCGAGCATGCTCAACCCCACCTGGCTCCAGACCTTCACCATGGCCGCCGCTTCCAGCAGTTTTACCGAAGCGGGGCGTCAGCTCGGCCTGACGCAATCGAGCGTGAGCGACCATATCCGCCGCCTGGAGCAAACCGTGGGACGCCGGCTGTTCGTGCGCGATACCCACTCGCTGGCGCTGACGCCGGACGGCGAGGGCTTGCTGGTGCATGCGCGCCTGATCCTGGAGGCGCATGCCAGGGCGGAAGCCCAGTTCAGCGGCACCCGGTTGCGGGGGCGGGTGCGTTTCGGCACTTCCGACGATCTTGCCATGGGGCCGCTGCCCGATATGCTGGCGGCGTTTCGCGCCCAGCACCCGGAGGTCGAACTCGAAATCACCATCGGTCTCACCAGCGACCTCTATGCGCTGCTGGACCAGGGCAAGCTGGATCTGCTGGTGGGCAAGCGACGCAGCGGCGAAGCGCGCGGCCACAGCATGTTCTCGACACCGATGCTATGGCTCACGCGGCCCGAGACGCAGGTCGACCTGGGCCAGCCGCTGCCGCTGATCCTGTTGCCCGAACCCAGCATCACCCGCGCAGCCACGCTGCAGACCCTGGGCCGCAGCGGGCATCACTGGCGCATCGTCTGTACCAGTGGCAGTCACGCCGGGTGCATGGCGGCCGCACGGGGCGGGCTGGGGTTGTCGGTATTGCCGCAGCACCTGGCGTCGCGCGACCTGTGCCAGCCGACCAATCACGCCAGCCTGCCGGCGCTGCCCGATATCGAATATGTGGCGCTGACGGCACGGCGCCTGTCGCGGCCCGCCGATACCTTGTTCCAGATCCTGATGGACAGCAGGTTGCGACGCACCTGAACCAGGCGCCGGGCCAGGTACCGGATCAGGTGGGATCGTGGATCAGTGCGGGGGCGTTGAGCGCACGGATGCGGCGGTCGACGAAATAGCCACCGGCCTCGGTATAGCGCAGGTAGACCCGGGCGCAGCGCGTGCAACGGGCGAGGTTGCAGCGGTTGTAGGGGAAATGGCGGGGCGCCACCGGCGCCTGGGGCGATGCGTAGCGGGTCGCCTCCGGATGGTATTCGGCGAAGGTCGGTTCGATGTACGGGTCCTGCAGCAGGGTGCCGATGTCTTGCAGTTGCTGCTCGGGCAGCGAAAGGGGCAGGCTGGTCCAGCCGGATGCATCGACGCTGACGCAGTTGCAGGCCTGGGTGATGGCAGCGCTCTGTTGCGCCAGCTGGCGCAACTGCTCGTCGTCGAGCCGGGGCAGGTCGTTCATTTCTTCGGGTTGTAGCGGATATCGCCTTCAAACAGTTGTGCGGTGCCGCCGGTGAGGTTGGAATGCACCGGCCACACCTCATGCCCGATGCGCAATTCGACCCCTTCATAGACTGCCTTGGCGACGATGATGCGCGCGTCCTCGGCGGCCACCATGCCATCCTTCATCTGGGCCACTTCTTCCAGCAGCACCTTGACTTCATAGGCCAGCGCCTTGCGCTTGTCGCTGGTCTCGAACAGGATCTCTGGCGTGGCCTTGTCCGGGTTCAGCTTGTAGTAGCCCTGCTGCTTGATGGTGCGGTCGAGTTCGGCCACCTTGCGCGAATATTCCTGTTCCTTGATGGCGATCTTTTCTTCCAGGTAGGGATCGAGCCCGACCTGCACACGCGTGAAGTTGCCGGTCGAGGCGCCGATGGTATTGGCGCGGATGACATTGGTGGCCTCGATGCGCCCACCGATGATCTGTCCGGTGCGCGGGTTGCCCTTGCCCACCGTGATCTCGTTGCCAGCCAGCAGTTCGCACTGGCGGGCGTTGCCCAGCACCAGGATGTTGTCGGCCGCCTCGATGTGGGCGCTCTCGGCAAACATCACCTGCACCGATCCCTTGGCGCTGATGCGCGAGGCAATCGCGGTGGTGCCGGCGGTGGCGGTGACGCCTTCGCTGTGGCCGATGACGCCACCCTTGACCACCACATTGCCGCCGGCCACGATCTCGGCCGCCTCGACCGTGCCGCTGACGATCACATCGCCACCGACGTGCAATTTCATGCCGGTCATCACATCGCCCTTGACCCGTACGGTACCTTCGAAGGTCAGGTTGCCGGTAGACAGGTCGACGTTCTCGACATCGATGATCGGGTTGATCTTGACGCCGTTCTTGATCACCGTGGGCTGGCCCGGCACCATCGCCACCAGCAGGTCCGGATCATCGGCGGAAGGTTCGGCACCGATCGATTCCTTGGCGAACTGGATATCTGCGATCGGGCGCGCCGGTACCTTGCCGCCCTTGATATCGATGCCGTCCTTGCCGGGTACCGGGGGGATGCGCCGCATCAGCGGATCGCCAGCCGACACCAGTAGCAGATAACCCATATCGGCATAGGAGACCACGGCATCTTCATCGATCTCGGACAGCTCTTCCTGCTTCTCTTCGAGCAGGCTTTCGAAGCGGGCCGGTTCGGCCGGCGTCGGCATCAGGCCCTGCGCGATGACCAGCTTGTTGCAGAACCCGGTCGACAGCGCGCCGCGCAGCTGCTCGTGCAGGATGCCGTAGGTGATGCCCTGGGCGCGGATCGCATTGACCACATCGACGCTCTTGGCGCGCCCGCCGAAGGGAGCCACCAGCGTCAGCGAAGCGGTCATCAGGTCGTCCGAGACTTCCAGCGCGAATTCGCCATCGCGTCGATGTGCAATCACCTGGGTCTGCGGCTGCTTGGTTTCGTCGAGCTTGCGTACGAAAGCGTTCAGTACCGAATCCTGGTGGAACAGCTTGGTCAGACCGTTGTCCGCCATTGCCTGCTTCAGTGACGCCAGTGTCAACGGTGGAAAACCGGGTGTCGGGGTGAACGTTGCGCTGAGTTCGCCGCTGGCCCTGTCGAACGCGAACGACAGCGGTTGCGGTGTTGCCTGTTCCATGCTGTTCCTCGATGTTGCTGCTCTTGTCGGTTGTCATGCAGGTACACGATCGGGCCGCGCGGGGCGCGGTCACGGCAGTGGGCATGAGCCATGCTGCATTACCCGCCACCGTCGCTTCCCGGCGGCGTGCCACATGGGATGGTGCGCGGCGACGACGGATCCTGTCGTCGTTCCCTCACGCCCGCTACCTGCCATTGTATGGTGCCAAGATGATCCAGTAAATTGACCTGCAGCACAAGTTCTGTCGCTAAATCCAAGGTTCCGTTGTCGTTATGGCAAGCGCGGCGCTGCGCGCCGCATCGCCGCCTGGCACCTCGTTGCGACATGCGCACGCAATAACAAATCTCTGGAAAACGCCGCAACACCGCCGTGTGGATTCGGTCGCCCTGCATGGGCGCAACACAATGGCCGCCGTGAAGTGCATACCGCCGCTTCAGCGTCCCCGGAGAAGCCATGACCAGTATCGCCGTCCCCAGCAGCCCGATCTCGCCTACCCATCAGCCCGCCCCGTCGGTACGGGGCGGCTGCGGTAACCAAGCGGTGTCCATCCGCGAAGGCGCGCCGCCGCCCGTCGGCAGCCTGGTCCGTATCGGCGCCGGCGGCATGGAGGCGCCGCAGCTCTACGCCAACACCGGCGTTGCGCGGCCGGCCCGACCGCCTTCGCTCATGGGCCTGCAGCAGCAGGTCATCGCGGCGTTGCGGTCGCGCTTTCCCGACATCCGCAATGCCGCGGCGCAGGCCATCGAGGCGCGCCTGAAACGGGACTACGGGGTACATGTGCAGGCCAGCCAGACCTACCTCAACAAGTTCGACAAGCCTATCGGCAACACCTGCAGCGCCGATAGCGGTGGCAGCGGCCTGGCCTATAACGGCAGCCCGCTGGCCTCGCGCAGCCTGGCGGAATTGCAGTTGTATGCTTCCAGCAGGCAGACCCGCGCCTTGCTGGCCACGCCCCACCATCAGCTGGGCATCTATCGCGAGGGCGCATGGGCCGACCGTTTCGATGCCCGCAACGAAGTGCCGCTGTCGGTGGGGCAGCTGGTCAAGGCGGTCCAGGCAACCGACTTCCTTGGCGCATACCAGGCCAAGTTCAGCAAATTCTGGTCCGACAACTTCAACTATCTGGTAACGGCCACCGAGACCGAAATGCTGCACTACGCACAGACCCATCGACGCGCCGAAGCACCGGCCCGGGCGGTGGGTATTTCCGACCAGATGGTGCACAGGCTGAAACTGTCCGACAAGGCCATCGACATGTTGGCCGAAGCCACCGGCAATCCCGATCCGGACCACAAGTCGCATGGCACCCGCACCTACGCATTCGATATCAACAGCTAACGGTCTACCGACATGGCGTGGCTGCAGGCCAACGACGGGCATGCGATCCTGGTCATGCCCGGCGACGAGCGTCCGATCCGCGAGTACGCGAACCTGGACGCGCTACGTGCCGATATCCGGGAAATGGCCACCACCGCGGCCGGGCGCCGTGCGCTGTCGCAACACTTCTCGGACTACAACCTCAACGATGGCGTGACCTACCAGGGCGTGCGCAAATGGCTGGGCGACATCGGCACCCACGGCCGACAGTACGAAGACCGTATCAACTACTATCGCCAGGCCTATGCCGGCGACCTGGCCGGCTTCATCGGCAAGCCGGACCGCAGCCTGCTATCGGACAAGGCGCTGGGCATGGTGGCCAAGTGTGCCGGCTATCCCGACCCATCGCTGGGCGGCCAGGACGCCCGCGCCTATGTCTTCAACATCAACACCTGGCCCTCCAGTGACATGACCTATCTGCAGGCCGACGACGGCCGCACGGTGCTGATCATTCCCGGCAGCCGCCAGCCGTTGCGCGAATATCGCAACCTCGACGCGATGCGCGCCGACCTGCGCCAGATGGTCCAGAGCGGCGCGGGCCAGGCCGTGCTGGACAGCCACTTCTCGATCTACAACCAGCGCGACGGGAAAACCTACCAGGGTGTCGAAAAATGGCTGCGTGACATACAGGCGGGCGGCTACGATGAACGGATCGCCTACAAGGCCACGCAGATCAACGAGCCCATCTTCCGCGAACAGCTCTACAGGGCCAGGGACGCCGATCTCGGCAAGCTGCATGCGATGAGGGTCGCCGAAGCCCGGACCGATGCCGAACTGGACCTCTGGATCCAGTCGTTCGGCGCCGCCAACAGCATCTTTGCCAGGTTGCGTGATGGCAGAAGCATGGTCGAGACCTTGCAGGGCGGCGCCATCGGCGACGGCCGGCAACGTGAGCGCCGCGCTTTCGGCTGGCCAGCCGGCGCCCAGGCCTGCGCGCCGAGGCAGGGCAGCAATTCGCACCGCGACGTGTTGCCTGGGTGGCGCGAATCCCTCTGTACGCGCCTGTACATGGCGATGTTGAACCTGCTCGGCCCGCAGGAGGACACCGGCAGTGACGAACGGGGACCCGCGCCACACGAAGTGCCGCAGGCCGTCGAGACCGACAGCATGATCCCGCCACATCCCTGCCCCGAGCTGGACCTGGCCTCGCTGGATACACCGAACGAATTCGGTTTCCTGGAGGGGCGCCACATCAATACGATCTACCTGATGCAACGCTACACGCCAGACAGCATCGAGAATCCCGCTCCGATGGTACTGGCGCCACAACTTGACGATTGGCACATTGCCAACTCGGTCGATGTCAATGGCAATGCGATCGAGGCCTACCTGAGCGAAGAATCGGCGATACGGGCGAGCCTGGACGGCGACGATGGGTTCTTTCGCTTGCTGCGCGTCGATACCACTGGCATGCGCACGGTGTCGTTCGGCAATAACCGCAGGCATAACGCGGATTACCAGCGGCTGCAGCAGGAGCAGCTGCAGCCGATCGTCGATGATTACCCGGCAGGCGTGCAACAGTTCATCCGGTCGCGTTTCCAACGAGAACAGGACGACCTGGTGCACCTGAGCCTCGAAGGCCAGCGCCCTGATATCGTCGAGCATCTTCGAACGGTACGCATCGAAGCGGGCATGCAGGTCGCCAGCACAACGCCGCGCGGCGGACTGTAACGGGCAGGGCCGCAGTGCCTGCCGATCAGGCCGATGGGCCGATGAGACTATCGCGCCGTGCCGAACGACGAGTAGCGTCCTGCCTGCCGACGTCGTGATGCCGGGAATCACCGATGGCGCCATTTCTCGAAAGGACAGATGACCATGCGCATTCCGATCAACGCGACGCAACGCCCCCTTATCTCTGGCGAACCTGCCCAGGCCAAGCCGTCCGGACGCGCCACACGTGGCGGGGGCGCATCCCAGGAAAAGCCGGGCGTGCAGGTAAGTCTTTCGTCGGGTGCAGCCCGGCCCGGCCCGACGACAGGCTCGCGCGAGGTGGTCGCCTATGCCGAGCTGGCACATCGGCGCCTGCGTCATAAAGGATTACCACCTGTTTCGAGACCGCTGACGCGCGCGGGTCAACCGGCAGGCGGCGAGCCTGCCGGCTACATCCTCCGCCTGCAAAGGCGCGTGCTGCAAGAACACCCGGTCCTGCGCGACGAGGCGCGGGCTGCCATCGAGGCCAGGCTGTTGCAGGACCATGGCTTGCGGGTGAATGCCGATCGCACCTATTTCAACGTGTTCCGCGGTGCCAGCAGCAGCCGTGAAAGCTATAACGGATGGCAGCATCATGGTGCCCCGCTCGTTTCGATGTCGCTGACCGACCTGCAGATGCGCAACTTTCCCGCTGCCCTCGGCGAGGATCCCAATGGTCTCGACGCCAACAGCGGCGTCTACACCGAAGGTGCAGGCCGTACTTCGTTCGGCCGCCACAACGAAGTACGCCTGTTGTCGAGCGAACTCAAGCGCAGCGTTCGCGCCAATGATGTCGGCGGCACCTACCGTGACAAGCTCACCGCCTGGTGGAATCGCAACGAACAGGCCGTAGCCACCCTTTATCAGGCCCAGGTTCGCAAATGGCGCAGCCACGCAGGCTTGTCGGTCGAGGCGCGTGCGATGCTCAAGGAGGTGTTGCGCCGGGCCGATGGCAAGGCTGTGCAGCCCAAGGTCACGGCGCATGTGTTCGATATCAATAGCTATCCGTCCAAGGATATGACCTGGCTCAAGGGGGCGGGGCCGCGGGTGGTGCTGATCATGCCAGGTGGCGCACCGGCCTTGCGCGAATACGCAAACCTCGACGCCCTGCGCGAAGGGATCGAGGCCATGGCCAGGACGGCGCAGGGCAGGGCCGAGCTCACCACGCATTTTTCGCTGTACAACCGCAAGGACGGATCGACCTACCAGGGTGTCGAGAAATGGCTGGGCGACATTGCCGCCGGTGGCTGGCGGCACCGGATCGCCTACCTGCCGCAGCGCATCGACGGCAATATCTTCGCCGACCAGGCGGCGCGGACCAGGGCCGCCGAACTCGACGACATCAAGCGCCTGGTCAAGAGCAACAGCGAGGTCATCGAGGAAGAAAGCACCCAGTTCGTGCGCGTACTGGGCCAGTTGTTTCCCGAGTTCTTCATTCCCGCCAAGGCCGTCGAACTGGCGCTCGATGTACACCAGGCGGTGGCCGACGGCGCCGCGCAGGATCGTCGCAGCGCCGCCAGGGATGCCGTCAGCGCAGGTATCAACCTCGCCGTGGCGGTCGCGATCGGGGCATTGTCCGCCCCCATTCGCCGTGCCAGTCCGCCGGCGACCGGCGCCGTTGAACGCAGTGCCTTCTTCAATCCGCCAGGGCGCATCGGCGGCCAACGCATCGGTTACCTTCTGGGCCCGATCGAGGCACCGCGACCGCCGTCGGTGTTCGACGACCTGCTCGATGAAGCCGAGCGGGCCCACAACCCTATCGACGACTGGGACGACGGTACCCTGACGCTTTCTCCCAGCCCCTCGCGTTCAGGCACGCCGACGACCGACACGGCCTCCGAGCCCAATGATGTCTCACCCGCCTCGACCCGCTCATCCTCGCCTTCTTCGGCACCCGATCGTGGCTGGGGGGCACCAGGCCAGGAGCCGGTGATGGGCGAACCCTCGGCACCGGCTACGCCGCCGTCGTCTCCGGCCGTGTCCGTGCCGGGGTTCGGTGAGGTCGGCAATCACCAGGGGCTGCCCTATTTCAATGCGCTGGACTGGATCGAGCGGCTCGACATCCCGCATGTGTATCGTGTCCAATCCATCGAAGAGCTGGCCGGGCGTTCACCCGAGATCGAGGGGTTCGAGCCAGACATGTTCATCGGTGGCGGTGGCACCACGGTGCATGATCGCTACCTGTTCTCGCTCGAAACGCAACAGGCCGCGGTGGATTACGGCAACAGCACCTTCGGCGCCGGCAACTTCGCGGTGTTCCGGATCGATACCGAGGGCGTCCCGGCCATGCCGTATCGGCTCAACATCAACTACGACATGTGGAACGCCTCGCGACCGGTGGTCGAGGCACGCGCTGCGGGCCAGCTGGTGACGCCTGACGTCGACTGGCTTGCCAATTATGTCCATGTCGCGCCGCCGGTCTCGGGCGAAGTGCCGGCAGGATATGTCGCACTGGAGCCCGAGGATATCGTCGGCTACGAACGCGGGCATGTCTTCCTCGACAATCGTGCCGTCACGCCCAGCCGCATCCATCGCACGATCTGAGCCGCAACGACGGTCGCTCACCGGTGACGCCTGCCAAGAAGACGCACTGTATCGGAACGCCGCGTTCCAACACGGCATGCACATCTAAAGCTTTGGTAGGCGATGCCGTTAGTGCAGCAAACGGCGCTCTCGCCTGCGGCCGAATGCCGGACCCGACGCCTGTCGGGATGATCCACCCATCGACCTGCAACATGACCGTGCCTGCAACGACCTCGCCAGTGTTCGCCTATACCCGCAGCAGTGCGGCGACGGTGCCGCCCGTGGGCGAGTGCAGCGCTCGCCCGGCACAGACTCGGATGCTGATGCAGACCCAGGCAAGCCAGGCCTCGACCCGGGTGACGCTGTCCTAGGATGCAAGCCGTCAGGTGGCACTCTATTCGGCGGCCGGAATGAGCGACGACGCCATCCGGGACGGCGCCCTTGCCGGCAGCGCTACCCCGGCCTGGGAACATTCTCCCGGCGGCGAGCTCGACGCGCTGCTGGCGCGTAATGCCATGGCAACGGGCCTGGCCGCCCGCTTTGCAGGTCTTGGTCGTGCCATGCTGGACAAGCTGGGTCACGGCGCCGCGAGCTATTCTCAATCGTTGCTTTCCTCGGTGCAGTCGATGCAATCGGACGAGGCGGTGCAGGCCGCCCAGCGGCTGCAGCTACACGACTTTGCCACCGACGGCATCAAGCTGTCGATCGTCACCGCCGGCGGGGCGCAAGTCGACATCAAGCTGTCGTCCGATCTCAATGGCGTGGCGCTGAAGGTCTCGCTGGCCCAAGGGACATTGAGCGACCCGGAGCGCGCCGCCCTGTCCGACTTGGGCGACGCCTTCCAGCACGCCATCGATGGCTTGGCGCGGCAGCCGGCGCAACTGGACCTGGATAGGCTGCTGCAGGCCCAGCAGGCGCATTCGTCGCTGCTGACCGGCTTGTCGTTGCATGCCGCCTTGGGCGGCGACATGCAACAGATCGATTTGCAGATCGACGCCGGCAAGCGCGAGCTCCGTACCAGTGGCAGCAATGGCAATATGAAGCTGTCGGTCGACATGTCCACCGCAAAGTTGGCCGGCACTGCGCAGCAGCAGCGACAGGCCGTTCGACACGCCCTGGAGCAGTTCGACGATGCGGCCCGCCATGGGCATGGCGATATCGACCTGATGGCGATGTTCAAGCAGGGCTTTGCCCAGCTCAATGGCGCGGGTAGCCAGGCCTCGACGCCGGCACCGGGAACGCGCGCGCAGGCCCTGTTGCCCAGTGCCACCGACCGCGGCGTGCTCAGCGGCCTGCTGGATTACACCGCCTCGCTGACGCAGCCCATCGGCTCCCCCAATCCGCTCGACAGCCGCGAAACCGACAGCTTTTCCTACCAGGTGTCGCAACGCACCACCATCGCTGGCAGGCGCCGGGCCGACCGCATGATCGAGCAGCGACAGCAAAGCGCGCTCAGTGCGTCCTACCATGAGGCGTTGCAGCCCGATCTGCCGCTCACGCTCGGAACCGACCGCCAATCCCAGAACTACACCTATCACCAGATCGAGGACCAGGCCTCGAGCACCTTGCGGCTGGGTTACCAGGACGGGTTGCTCACGCGTGCATCGCTGCAGCAGTCTGCCAGCCAGCACACGACCGTGAGCAAGTATGTACTGGGCCGGCGGGTGCGCCATGACGTCATGCCCTTGCAAGCCAGCATCGTGCGCGACCTGACCGCGCAGTTGCAGTCCGGCGCCGCTCGCAGCGATGCCCGTGGCGCACCGCTGCAGCCGGCCTGGCAGGATAGTCTGCAGCGCTTGTCGTCACTGGCGTTGCTGGTCCCGGATCCGAACCGCCTCGCATCGTACCGGCCCTGGCCAACCAGCGCCCATGCCGTCGCCGCGCTGCCCATTGCCCGCGTCGGCATGGACAACGCTGGCAGAGCGCAGAAGCCGTAGCAAGAGGCCACGGCAAGAGGGCATGCAAGCGGGCACCGTACGAAAATAAGACCCCGCATCCCGCATCCCGCATCCCGCATCCCGCATCGGGCACCTGCGCATGGTGGAGCCCCGTTACGTTCAAAGCTTTTGGATAAATAAGTGAATTGCCGGCGCGGGCCATACATTGCCCGGCACCTGGCAACAGAATCGGCGTCGAGCCCTGGTCGCATCGTGTTGGCGGGCGGCCTTGTTCGCGATCGCGACGCCGGCATTGCGCCGGGCTGTCAACCCAAATCAATGTGAATGGACGCCCATGAAAATCCTCAACCGCCTCCAGCAGTACCGGCCCGAAAACGACTCATTCACGTCCCGGGCCTCGCGCAGCGCGCACGAGCGTACGGTGCGCAGTATCGGTCGCGAATCCAGTGTCGTCAGCTTGCATGCGGCCACGGCCAAGCCGGCGCTGTATGGGGCACAAGGCATGCTGGCGTCCGCCACCGGTGGGGCCGCGCCTGAGCTGTTGGTGCAACTCAGGGCGCGACTCGGGGACGAATATCCCGACCTGCGGCAGGAGGCGCGCAAGGCCATCGAGGCAAGCCTGCGCAGTCGATACGGTATCGAGGTCGACGCCGACCGTACCTGGTTCAATACCTTCGCCGGCGGTGCCAGCGATCCACGCAGCTACAACGGCTGGGCGCATATCGGCAAGCCGCTGACGTCGGTCAGCCTGACCGACATGCAGCTACAGAATTTTCCGGCCGACTTCGGCGAGGACCCGAACGGCCTCGATGCCAACAGCGGGGTCTATCGCGACGGTGCGAGCGCGACACGTTTCGACAGTGGCAACGAGGTGCGGCTGCTGTCGAGCGACCTGAAGGCTGCCATTCGCGACAGCGATTTCCAGTCGGCCTATCGCAACAGCCTGAAAGCCTACTGGCAGCGCAACGAGAATGCCGTGGCACTGTACTACGAAGCCCAGGCGCTACGGCACGCGCAGGATGGCAGCCTGTCCGACCAGGCGCGCACGCTGCTGGCGCAGGCAGCAGGATATGGCGATGACGGCCAGGCGCACTGGGGCGCCTATGGTTTCGACATCAACGGCTATGCGTCGCGCAACATGACATGGCTGCGAGCCGACGACGGCCGTGTGGTGCTGCTCATGCCCCACGCCAGCAAGCCGCTGCGCGAATATGCCAATCTGGGCGAGATGCGACGCGGCATCGCCGTGCTGGCGCGCACCGAGACCGGGCGCGATGAGCTGCTGCGCGGGTTTTCACTCTATAACCAGCAGGATGGCCTCATCTACCAGGGCATCGAGAAATGGCTGGGCGACATTGCCGCGGGCGGCTACGACGACCGCATCGCGATGCGTGCGCAGCCTATCCGCGGCAAGCTGTTCGCCGACATGGCACAACGTTCCAGGCAGGCCGCACTGGGCGATGTCGGGCGCCAGATCCGTTCCAACGCCGATATCGGCAAGCAAGAAATGTTGCAGGCGCTACGCGCGTTCAACGACATCGTGGGGAACCCGATGACGCAACTGGCCGAGGCCGGGTATGCGCTCTATGCCGCGCAGACCGAAGGCTGGTTGCAGGACCGACGCCAGGCCGTGTCCGAGGCTTGGCTCGCCGGGGTCAGCGCAGCGGTCATGGCGGTGCTCGAGGGCGCCGGGCGGCGGCTGGGCGCCATGGAGCCCGATGTCGTGGCGCAGCCGTCCTCGCCCCCGCTCTACAAGCCCCCGACCCGCCTGGCCGACGGCCGCATCGGTTATCCGCTGGGGCCGCTAGGCTCGCCGCGGCTGTCGCCGGGCGGCGAGCTGGCGTCCGCTTCGGGCAGTCGCATGACGTCGCCCCGCGGCAACCAGCTCGAATGGCCCTCGGCGGCCGGCATCGACACCACCGGCTCCGATCAGCCGCTCGACTTGCGTCGGGATGCCGCGCATCGCTATCGCGAGCCCGCGCACGGGCGCACCGATCCCTGGGGCGACTTGCCGGGGCCGGACGCATTCGATGGCGAGGTGGTCGAGCCGCTCGACCTCTCCAATCGGGTCGCGCAAACAGAGGCCGTTGCGCAGCCCGTTTCCATTGCCCAGGTGCCTGATGCCGCGCCGATGGCTCAGGCAGTGCCGCTCGCGCAGGTCAACCCGCTGGGCTTCAGGGAGCGCTACGACTTCACGCAGCTCTATGGCTTCCAGTCGTTCGGCGGGGCACGGCTGGCGCGCACCGTGGCAGGCCTGGAATTGACGCGCCAGACCGATGGCATCGCGCAGATGATCGAAGGCGACATGTTGCGTACCTACCATAGCGTCGATGCCGCCGTCGAAGCGGCCCAGCGCACGCCACTGCGCAACTATCGCATCTACCAGATCCAGGCCGACGGGTTGCGGGCGTCGTCGTTCCAGGACAACCGGCTTAACAATCCCTTGTTCGAATCGCTCAGGTTACCGTTGACGCGAGCGGCCGATCACATTGCGCAGCCGCGCCAGCGCACCATGCGCCGCAACCAGATGCTGGCCGAGGCCGAACAGGAGGTACACCTGTCGACCGAATGCCTGAGTGCGGACCGGGTCAGGTTCTTCAGGGTCGGCACCTACCGTTGATCCGCTTGCCAGCGCGCCTGGTGCAAGGCGCCCCGCGCGCCGACATCGAAGGCATCGATCTCATCGACCTCCGATGCCATCGTTGCAGCGCCGTGCCGGCCCATGAGGTGGGATCACGCCGCCCGCAAATGCGGGTGCCTTCGGCAGACATCGCCGCAAACGGTCAGAATACGGGGTTTCGCCGTTCGCCGGCGCCGTACCGGGACACCGCCCTACCGGCCCCGGCCCCATCCGACTGTCATGACTATCGCCGCCAACCACCCCCGTTTCCTGCTGTTTTTCGTCTGTGCCTTCGCGTCTGCCGGCCAGATGGCCATCGACATCTATGTGCCGGCACTACCGGCCATGGCGCAGTATTTCACCGCGACCCCGCATGCCATCCAATGGACCGTGACCGGCTACATGGCAGCCTACGCGGCAGGGCAGCTGGTATTCGGACCGCTGGCCGATGCCTACGGCCGCAAGCGCATCCTGGCGCTTGGCATGGTGCTGTTTACGCTGGGTTGCGTGCTGACCTTGACCGCCTCCGATCTCGAGACCTTCGTGCTGGCGCGATGCCTGCAAGGCTTCGGCATTGCCACCACCAATTTGCTGGCCAAGGCCATCATCACCGATTCCTTCTCGGGCATGGCCCTGATGCACGCCTTTACCTACATGTCGATTGCCTGGGGCCTGGGACCGATCCTGGCACCGGTCATCGGCGCCCACCTGCAGACCGCCTTCGGCTGGCGCTCCTGCCTGACCTTCCTGCTGATCTATTCGCTGCTGATGTGGGCGCTGCTGTGGCGCTATCGCGAAACCCTCAAGCAGCCGGTGCGACTCAACCCCCGCACGCTGGTGCGCAATGCCCGGCTGGTGCTGGCCAGCCCCGTCTTCCAGAGCTGTTTCCTGGCCCAGGGACTGTGCTATGCCATCCTGCTGGTGTTCAATATCGTCGGACCGTTCATGGTGCAAAGCACGCTGCACAAGCCGCCCACCTATTTCGGCTACCAGGCGCTGGCCATCGGCCTGATGTACTTCCTGGGCGGCATCTCGAACCGGATACACCATCCGCGCCTGCCCACGCCGGAACAACGCCTGCGCATCGGCGCCTATGCAATGACGGCTGCGGCGGTGGTGATGCTGGTGCTGGCGCTGAGCGTGGGCCTGCAGGTCTGGACATTGACCGCGCCGGTGCTGTTCATGGGGTTCTGCGCCGGGGCCATGTATCCCACGCTGATGGCCAAGGGCAATTCGATCTTTCCGCACATCGCGGGCTTGACCAGCGCCATCCTCGGCTTCGCCCTGGTGATGGTGTCCTCGGCCATGATGGGCCTGGCCGGCTTCGTCTCGATCAACAGTCTCACCCCGCTGGCGGTGTTCTATGTGGTGGTCGGGCTGGTGGTCATCGCCATGGTCAGGAAGCTCCTGTTCCACCTGAACCAGCCGGCGCCGGTGCAATCCCCGACCCCGGTGGCCGAGCACGGTTGAACGCCGGCGCGGGCCCGCCCTGTCAGATGCCGACCCGCGCCGGAAAGCACTCCACCAGCCAATCGATGAATACCCGCAGCCGATGCGTGACATGGCGATTCTGCGGATAGACCACATGGAACGGGTAGGGCGCCGGGCGCCATTGCGGCAGGATCTCCACCAGCGCGCCGTCGGCCAGCGCCGGGCCGGCCGCGTAGCGGAAGGTCTGGATGATGCCCAGGCCGGCCAGGGCCGCGGCCAGGTGGGCATTGCTTTCATTGACCCCGATCCGGTGCTCGACCTTGATCTCGCTCCTGGCGCCCTGGTGCTCGAAGCGGAAAGGTACCGCGCGGCCATTCTGCGCCGACACGTAGCTGACCAGCCGGTGGCCATTCTTGAGTTCGTCAGGATAGGCGGGCACGCCGAACAACTTCAGGTAGCCCGCGCTGGCACAGGTCACCATGGTGGCTTCTCCGAGGTGACGTGCCACCAGCGATGAATTGTCCAGTGGGCCGCCGCGGACGACACAATCGACGTTGTCGCCGATCAGGTCGACCGAGCGGTCCGACACCCCGAGGTCGAGACGAATGTCGGGATAGCGTGCTATGAAGTCAGGCAAGGCCGGAATCAGCACCGCGCTGGCGGTGGACCCCCCGACGTCGATGCGCAGATGGCCGCGTGGCTTGCCATGGGCCAGGTTGAACGAGGTATCGATGTCTTCCAGGTCGCGCAGCAGGCGCATGGTCTTGTCATAGTAATCGCGTCCCTCGGGGGTGACCGTCACCCGGCGCGTGGTCCGCTGCAGCAGGCGCACGGCCAGATGGGCCTCCAGGTCCTGCACCAGCTTGCTCAAGGTGGCCAGGGGCATGTCCAGCGAATCCGCCGCACGCGTGAAGTTGCCTGCTTCCACCACGCGGGCGAAACCCCGGATGGCCTGTAGCTGATCCATGCAATGTGCTCCATCGGTTGATTTTATTATCCATATGGATGGATAGTAATTTCGATTCTAACTACTTTTTCGAAGAATGATCAAGGCATAAAGTTCGTCCCATGCCAGTCCCGCAAGTCAACGCCAAGCGGCGCACCGGGCCGGCCAGGATGTTTCCCCTTATCTCATCTGAAGGAGTCAATCATGAACAAGCAACTCAATGGCAAGATCGCACTGGTGACCGGCGGCACATCCGGCATTGGCCTGGCAACGGCGCAAGAGCTGGTGGCACAGGGCGCGCAGGTGTTCATCACCGGGCGCCGCCAGGCCGAACTCGACGCCGCCGTGGCCGCCATCGGCCCTGCCGCCACCGGTATCCGTGCCGACGCCTCGGTGCTGGCCGAGCTCGACGCCGTCTATGCCAGTATCGCCGGCAGCGCCGGCCGCCTCGACATCCTGTTTGCCAACGCCGGCGGCGGCGACATGATGCCGCTGGGCGCCATCACCGAAGAACACTTCGACCGTATCTTCGACACCAATGTGCGCGGCGTGTTGTTTACCGTGCAGAAGGCCTTGCCGCTGCTGGTCGATGGCGCCTCGGTGATCCTGACCGCTTCGACCGTATCGATCCAGGGCACCGCCAACTTCAGCGTCTACAGCGCCAGCAAGGCCGCGGTGCGCAATTTCGCCCGCTCCTGGGCGCTCGACCTGAAGGATCGTGCCATCCGTGTCAACGTGGTCAGCCCCGGTCCGGTACGTACCCCCGGCCTGGGTGGCCTGGTACCGGACGAGCATCGCCAGGGCCTGTACGACTTCCTGGCAGCGCAGGTGCCACTGGGACGCCTGGGCGAGCCGCAGGAAATCGGTCGTGCCGTGGCGTTCCTGGCCTCCGATGCGGCCAGCTTCGTCAACGGCGTCGAGCTGTTCGTCGACGGCGGCATGGCGCAGGTCTGAAGCAGCTGCGGCCTTCATGAAAGCAGTTTCAATCATCGGGCTGTTCCTGGCGCTCACGGCGGCGGGAACGGTCCAGGCACAGGAGAACACAATGGAACCCTCGACCGTCGAGATCGGCACCGTACAGCGGCTGGTCGACCTGCATTTCGACCTTTGGAACGATACCGACCCGCAGCACTGGCGCGACAAGTTTTCCCAGGTCTATACCCCTGACATCATCGTGGCCGACTACGCCGGCATGGCGCGCGGCTACGACAGCGTGGCGCAGCTGTTGCAGCGTGTGCAGGGCCAGCACGCAGGCTTCGTCTTCAGCCCGCAAGCCGCTACCTGGAACCATGGCCTGGGGCGCGTGACCTGGGGCTACGGCCCGGACCGCCAGCCCGCGCTGGTGAGAGGCGAAGACATCTTCACCATCCGCGACGGCAAGCTTGCCAGCCTGCACGTCTTCATCGAAAAACCCTGAGCCGCTTCGAGCACGGAACCCATCATGAAATATCTAGCAGCAACGCTACTGGCCATCGCCCTGGGTGGCCCGGTCCAGGCCCAGGGTGTCAGCATCGCCGGCATCGACCATGTCGGCATCAACGTGCCCGACCTGACGCAGGCCGAGGATTTCTTCGCGCAGACCTTCGGCTGCGTCGCGCTGACCCATATCGGCCCGTTCCAGCTCAAGGACCTGGCCGCCGCGGGGCCCACGCCGCGCGCCGACAGTGTCAGGCTGGCCATGTTGCGGTGTGGCGCAGGCGCCAATATCGAGTTGTTCGAATACGGCAACCCGAGCGGTAGCCGGGCAATGCCGCGCGCCGAGGATGCCGGCGCCTCGCACATCGCTTTCTACACCGACGACGTGCGAGCCGGTGCGGCCTATCTGAAGGCGCGCGGGATCAAGATACTGGGCGAACCGGTCACCATGGCGTCGGGCGACACCGAAGGCGAGACCTGGGTGCATTTCCAGTCACCGTGGGGCGCCGAGATGGAACTGGTGGGATACCCGCAAGGCAAGGGCTACGAACGCCGCGGCGGCATGAAGCTGTGGAGCCCCAAGGCACCTGCGCGGTGATGCACGGGGTGTGCCGATGGCGGCGGGTCGCGATCAGGAGTTGACCACCAGCTCCTGCTCGAGTGCCCCCGGCGTCCAATGCCGACCCGGCACCGCCGCCAGCAGCGCCCGGGTATAGGAATGGGAGGCATGGTCGAAGATCTCGCTGCTGTCACCCACTTCGACCACTTGCCCGGCCTTCATCACGGCAATCCGGTCGCATACCTGGGCCGCCACCCGCAGGTCATGCGTGATGAACAGGATCGATAGCTGCAACTGGTCCTGCAGCCGTGCCAGCAACGCCAGCACCTGCGCCTGCACCGACACGTCCAGGGCCGACACCGGTTCATCGGCCACCAGTATCCTGGGCTCCATCGCCAGCGCCCGGGCCAGGCCGATGCGCTGCCGCTGGCCCCCGGAGAACTCGTGCGGATAACGCTCCAGCGCATCGGGCGCCAGCCCCACCAGGTCGAACAATTCGCGCGCTTTCTTCCACGCCGCGGCGTGCGTGCTGCCATGGGCAATTGGACCCTGGGTGACGATGTCGCCCACCCTTCGCCTCGGATTGAGCGATCCATACGGGTCCTGGAACACCATCTGCACCTGCGATGCATGCCGGCGCCGGCCCGCTGCCGTATCGAGCTCGACCGGCGT
Organism: Herbaspirillum sp. YR522; assembly: GCF_000282575.1. Taxonomy (GTDB): domain Bacteria; phylum Pseudomonadota; class Gammaproteobacteria; order Burkholderiales; family Burkholderiaceae_D; genus Herbaspirillum. The sequence goes on from NZ_AKJA01000026.1 coordinate 33,650, forward strand.
GCCGAAGACGCGGATCTCACCGGCGTCGGGCAACAGCAGGCCCAGCACATTGCGCGCCAGCGTCGATTTTCCCGACCCGCTTTCGCCGACGATGCCCAGTGTGCTGCCGGCCGGCAGGTCCAGCGATACATTGTCCAGCGCATGCGTGACCCGTTGCTCGCGCCCGCTCCAGCCGCGCTTGCCATAGGTCTTCGACAAGCCGGTGATGGTCAGTGCCGCCGCGCGGCTGTCGGGTCGATTGCGCAACGCCGGCCGTAGCGGCGGCACGGCTGCGATCAAGGCGCGGGTATAAGGATGGCGCGGTTGATCGAGCACCTGCTGCGCCGGTCCGGTCTCCACCAGCACGCCCTTTTGCATCACCGCCACCCGGTCGGCAATGTCCGCCACCACCCCGAAGTCATGGGTGATGAACAGCACCGCGGTACCGCGGCGGCGTTGCAGGTCGTGAATCAGCTTCAGGATCTGCGCTTGCGTGGTCACATCCAGCGCGGTGGTCGGTTCGTCCGCAATCAATAACCGCGGCTCCAACGCCAGCGCCATGGCGATCATGGCGCGCTGCCGCTGGCCGCCGGAGAGTTGGTGCGGATAGGCGCGAGCGGCCTGTGCCGGCGAGGCGATATGCACCGAGGCCAGCAGCGCCAGGATCTTCTCCTGGATGTCACGCCGCCCCAGCCGGGTATGGGCACGCAGCAACTCGCCGATCTGGTCGCCGATGGTATGCAACGGGTTCAGGGCCGTCATCGGCTCCTGGAAGATCATGCCGATCTCCTTGCCGCGCAGTCGGCGCAGCCGCTCCGGACTGGCCGTCAACAGGTCTTCGCCATCCCAGTCGATGCGACCGCCAGCGACCTCCACCCCATCCGGCAGCAACCCCAGCACGGCCGCCGCCGTGAGCGACTTGCCGGAGCCGCTCTCGCCCACGACGCACAGTATTTCGCCTGCACGCACTTCAAGCTCGACGCGGGCCAGCGCATGGGCGCGGTCGCCGCCGGTGGGCAGGTCGATGGTGAGATTCTGGATGGAAAGCAAAGCGTTCATGGCAGGCTGTCGATTCATGGGTCAGAGACGTTGTCCGCCGGTGGCATCGATGCGCTGGCCAGTCACCCAGCGTCCCGCATCGCTGGCCAGGAAGGCGACGATGCCGGCGATGTCGTCCGGCTGGCCCACCCGTCCCAGTGCAATGCTCTGGGCAATCACGCGCGCGGTATCGGGGTTGCTGGCGCGCTGGTTGAGGTCGGTCGCGGTGGCGCCCGGCAGTACCGCGTTGACCGTGATGTTGCGCGGACCCAGTTCGGCCGCCAGCAACAGCGTGAGCGCCTCCAGTGCCGCCTTTGCGGGTGCATACACGCTCATCTCCGGATATGCCGCGCGGGTGCCCATGGACGACACATTGACGATGCGCCCGCCATCGCGCAGTAGTGGCAACAGGCCCTGGATCAGGAAGAACGGCGTCTTCAGGTTGACCTGCAGCACGCGGTCGAAGTCGCCCGCGGTGACCTCTGCAATCCGGGCCCGCAAGCCCACGCCGGCGTTATTGACCAGAATATCGATCCGCTCGGCACCGGCATCGCCGACGATGGCCTGCACGGCGTGCACCAATCGCGCAGCGCCGTCGGCCAGGGCCAGGTCGGCCCGGGCGGTCCAGGCCCGGCCACCCTGTCGCCGGATCTCGGCCACCAGCGCATCGGCGGCCTCTTGCGCCTGGTTGTAATGGACGATCACGCTGGCGCCCTGGGCGGCCAGCGACTGCGCGATGGCGCGGCCGATGCCGCGACTGGCGCCGGTCACCAGCGCGATCTTCGCGGTCAGGTCAAATCGGCTCATGTTGCAACTCCTCTTCATAGATGTGCCAGCCCTGGTTTGCTTCCAGCTCGCGCGCCAGTTGAATCAGTGCGTTGCGGTCGACCTTGTTGGTGCCGGCCCAGGGTAGCTCGGCCACGAAGCGAATCCGGCGCGGGTGCTGGTAGGCCGGGCCGTGCTGCAGGGCAAATCCTTTCAGCGCCTCGGCATCGAGCCCGCTGCCGGGACGGCGCACCACGAAGGCCACCGGTACATGCGCGCGTTCTTCGTCGGGCAGCGGCACCACGCTGGCCTGGGCCACGTCGGGGTGGCGTTCCAGCAGTTTCTCGACCTCCACCGGGTAGATGTTCTCGCCGGCGCAGACAAACATGTCGTCGGCCCGGCCGACGAAATAGAAGAATCCCTGTTGATCGCGGCGCATCACGTCGCCGCTGTAGTACCAGCCGTCGTCGAGTACCTGTGCGCTCTTTGCCGGCAGCTTGTGATAACCGGCCAGCACCGCCGGATTGCGCATCGCCAGCACGCCCTGGTTGTCGTCGGGGCCATCGACCAGCCGCACCTGCCGCAAATCGAGCGGATAGCCCAGCGCCAACCCGGGCGTGGGGATGCCCTCGGGGTGGGGGCCGAATACTGCCGGACCGGCCTCGGTGGTACCGTATCCATGGCTGAATTGGGTACCCGGAAACGCATTCCTGAGTCGTTGCAGCAACTCCATCGTCATCGGCGCCGAGCCCAGCATGACGCGCTTGAGGGCAGAGAAATCACGTCCCTGCAAACGCGCCGGGTCCTTGATGAGGCGCGCAAACATGGTCGGCACGGCGGTCAGGATGGTGATGCGATGGTGTTCCAGCGCATCGAGATAGCTGTCGACGTCGAAGCCCGGCAAGATCACCAGCTGCGCATGCACCGCAAAGGCGCGCTTGGCCATGAACAAGCCATTCATGTGGAACAGCGGTTGCGCCAGCAGGTAGCGCTGCTGCTCGTCGCCGGGGGCAACCCGGGCGGTGCCGGCGGTGGTCCGCAATGCCCACAGCTGGCCGACGTGGCTCAGCGGCACGCCCTTGGGCTTGCCGGTCGAGCCGGAGGTGTAGAGCATCTGGCCCACTTCATCGGGACCAGGGCGCACGCTCTCGAATTCGGCAGCAACGATCTGCGCCTCGAAGCCCTGCGGCCCGGCAGCGTCGAAGTCCAGCAGCGGCACGTGCGCTGCCAGCAGGTCGCGCCGCGCCCCGTCGGTGAAGGCCAGGGCGATCTCGGCGTCTTGCAGCACGTACTCCAGCGTCTCCCGTGGCTGCTTGATGTTGATGGGAACGGCGATATAGCCGCCGCGCATGATGCCGAAGTAGCTGATCAGGTATTCGGCCCGGTTGCTGGCGGCGATGGCAATGCGCGCACCGCGCGGCAAGCCCTGGCCTTGCAGCCAGTGCGCCACGCCACCGGCCAGTGCGCGTACCTCGGCATGGCTGTAGCGCCGGGGGCCGCTGGCGTGGGACAGGTCGACGATCGCAGGCAGGTCCAGCGACAGGGCCGGGTCGTTCAGATCGCCCAGGTTATGCAGGAAGTCGGTCATGATTGATTTGAAGTCAGCGTTTTCGCAATTTGGGATTGAGGGTATCGTTGAGGCCGTCGCCGACCAGGTTCAGCGCCAGCACCACCAGCATGATGGCCACCCCCGGCACGGCGCTGAGGTACCAGGAGGACCGGATCAGGCTGCGCCCTTCGCCGACCATGCGGCCCCAACTGGCGATATTGGGGTCGCCCAGGCCGAGGAAGGACACCACCGATTCGTACAGGATGGCGCCGGCCACCACCAGCGACGCCATCACGATCACCGGCGGCAGGGCGTTGGGCAAAATCTCGCCCAGCACGATGCGCCAGGGGTTGAGCGCTACCGCGCGGCACGCCTGGACGAATTCGCGTTCCTTGAGCGACAGGAACTCGGCACGCGTCAGGCGCGCGATGGGCGGCCAGGACACCAGGCCCACCGCCAGGGTGATGTTCCCGATATGCGGCCCCAGCACCGACACCACGGTCAGGACGAAGACCACATTGGGAATGATCTGGAACAATTCGGTCACGCGCATCAGCAGTTCTTCGATCCAGCCGCCCATCCAGGCCGCCAGCGCACCGACACCCACGCCGATGGCCGTGGCGGCGGCT